>CACZSN010000047.1 GCA_902783835.1 uncultured bacterium | reverse complement strand
GGGATTATCAGAGATTTTTATAAAGTTCATGTCATAAAAACAAAAAGACGAATATAAATTTCGTCTTTTTGATTGAATTTTTAAATTGTATAAGCTTTTTTGTAATAAATAATCAAGCCGATGAAACCGATTATTAAATTTGGTAGCCAAGCCGCGAGAATTGGCAACAAGACACCTGATTGTCCGAAAGAAATTGAAAATGCTCTAATCAGGTAGAAGAAGAAAATAATCAAGATGCTAAACAAAAAACCTCTGTTATATCGTACCCGAGGCGGAGTAATTGCGAGGGGTACCCCCAAAAGCACGAGAACAACACTGGTCAAGGGAAATGCTGTTTTATCCCAAAGGCTGATTATACTTTCGGTTCTGTCTTTTTCTGATAGCGGTTGACCGTTGATAGATTTTAAGTTATCGTTCATAACCATTTTAGCAAGTTCAAAGAAATTGTGCGTACTGCCTTGGTCACCGGAGAGTAAGGATTTTTTCATTTCCGAACCGAAATCGACGGTTGTTTCTTCAAACCAAGAAGTACTCAAGCTTTTACCTTTTGTAGAAATTGTATAAGCGGAAGCATCTTTGAAGAGCCATCCTTTTTCAACTGCAGTACCTTTTTTCGCTTGAACGATTTGGATAGTTCTCGGAGTTGAAACATCGAGGATAGAAACATTTTTAAATTCTCCGTCTTCACAATTTTCGACATAGAACATTCTTTTTAACTGGATACCGTTTTGCAATTCTTTGAGAGTAAAATTCTTTTTACCGTTAGGAACGTGTCTTTGTGTAATTGCCCACATAGCAAGATATTTCGATTGTTGCGTCGTTACGGGAACGATAGTTTCATTAATAAAGAAAGTAACCAATGTTGCAACAGTTGCAAAAACGAAAATCGGTCTTGCAATTCTTCCTATGCTGACACCGCAAGCTCTAAGAACAGTCAATTCCGAAGCGAGACACATTCTGTTAACGGTCATAACCGTTGCGAAAAGGACACTAATCGGGATTGAAAGAACGACGATAGCCGGCAAATTAAGCAAAATAAGCATGAATGCTACTTTTACGGGCATTCCGTAATTAGAAATCTGCTTAATCAAAGTCGTAAAAGTATCCGAGGCAAAAATAATAGAGGTAAACACCAAGATACCGAAAATAAAAATTTCGGAAATTTGCCTTAATACATACTTATCCAATATCGACAGTTTGAAAAATTTCATGCTTTAATTTTACATCAAAAATAAAATTTATTCTTTAAAGTCATTAATTTTTTTATCAAATTCTTTTAATGCGAAATCGACATCAGCTTTTCCTGACATTATTTCCGCAAGGGCGGTATTAGTCAGCAAAATAATATTCTTTTTATTTCGTGTATTTTTCAGACCTTCGCCGATATTTTGGATTTGTTCCGCACTGATTTTTCTTGCAAGTTCTTCTTTTGTCGATGATTTTTTGAAATATTCATCAGAAAGAGCTTCTTTGTTTACCGGCAAAACAGATGTCAATTTAGCAAATTCAAGTTGATTTTGTTTATTTGTTAAAAATAATGCAAATTTCAAAGCCATATCTTTATTTTTTGCTTTTGAAGGAATAATCAAATTCATAAGGGAAAAATCGTATTTTCCGGTAGAACCGACTATTTGCGGAGCGAGGGAAGTATTTTCATAAACAGTCGGAGCATTTTCTTTAACAATATTCAAAAAATTTGCACCTGCTTGTAAGAATACAATTTGTCCCGACATATATTTTTCGAGAGCCTCTCTATGGCTTTGAGTCAGGCTTTCTTTCGGAATTAAGTTGTTTTGGTAAAGATATTTGTATTCTTCAAAAATTTTCTTAGATTTTTCAGATTGAAAACCTTTGTCCGGAGAAATACCGTATTTATTTAAAATTTTCAAAAACGTATCATTTTCATTAACGGTAGGCATTTCGACAAAATTTCCCGTAGAAACTTTAACTTTTTCGGCAAGAGAAAAAATATCATCATAAGATTTCGGCAAAACATTAATTCCTGATTTTTTAACCAAATCGTTGTTTACAAACGTAATTGCCGATGTTAAATAGAACGGAATTGCGAAAAACTTTCCGTTATAAGAAAGTGACGGGTACATAGGTTCAGGATATGCAACCATAACGTCTTTGGGAATTTCATAAAGTGCATTTTTTTGTGCGGCCATAGCTGAAAAATCAGGTGTCAAATTAATCAAATCAGGGGGATTATCAGTCAATAATGCTGCAAGAGTTCGTTTTTCACCTTCTGAGTATGGAACATCAACCCATTTAATTTTTATATTTGGATTATCCTTTTCAAATTCACTGATAATGCCGTTTATATACTTGTCAAAAGTCCCCAATTGCAGTGTCCAAAAGACAAGTTCATTTTCTTTAACTTCCTTCGTTTTAAATCCGAAGAAACAAATTACCGCCAAAATTATTATTATTGCCAAAACTATTTTTTTCATATTGCCTGCACTTAATCATGTGTTTTTTATATTATAATATTATTATATCAGGGAATTTTGCGAATGGATTTATTTGATAATTTAAAAGAAAGTAATAAACAAATCCCGCTTGCGGAAATTTTGCGACCCAAAACGCTTGATGAATACTTGGGGCAAACAAATGTAATGTCGGAAAATTCCGCACTTTTCGGATTATTAAATTCAGGACGTCTTTTTTCTGTTTTGTTCTGGGGTCCTCCGGGTTGCGGAAAAACAACATTAGCAAGACTCTTAGCCGATAAAGTAAATGCTGATTTCATCGAACTTTCAGCCGTAACATCGGGTGTAAAAGATATAAAAGATGTCGTAACAAAAGCTAATGAAAATTTACTCTGCGGGAAAAAAACAATCTTGTTCTTAGACGAAATTCACAGATATTCAAAAACGCAACAAGATGCACTTTTGCCACATGTTGAAAACGGCACATTTTATTTGATGGGTTCAACTACGGAAAATCCGTCATTCCAAGTAATTCCCGCGCTTTTGTCGAGAGTCAGAGTAATGAGATTGTCAGCTCTTGATGATGAAAATATCGAAAGTATTATCGCTAAAGGTTTTCATTACCTGAAAGAAAATTATTCCGACGCAAAAGTTCAACGCGATATTATCGAAATGATTATTAATTTTGCACGCGGAGATGCACGTGCAGCATTGAATTTAGTCGAAGATTTGTTTTTCGCTTCCGATATTAAAGACGGTGTAAGAATTTTAACCGCAAAACGATTAGAAGAACTTGCACAAACGACATTAATAAAATATTCCCAAAATGACCACTATGATATGGCTTCGGCATTTCAAAAAAGTTTAAGAGGCTCGGACAAAAATGCGGCGATTTATTGGCTTGCAAAAATGATTACGGCAGGAGAAGATCCAAGATTTATTGCACGCAGACTGATTGTCTGTGCAGCGGAAGACGTCGGAAATGCAGACCCCAATGCACTTACGGTGGCAATAAATGCCCATAGAGCAGCAGAACTTTTAGGTATGCCGGAAGCAAGAATTCCTCTTGCTCAAGCAGTTGAATACGTAGCAACAGCACCTAAATCAAACCGTGCAATTTGTGCAATTGATGAAGCAATATCTGATATTATGGCAGGCAAAAATTATGCACCACCAATGCACTTGAGAGATGCTCACTATAAAGATGCTTCAAAATACGGTTTCGGCAAAGGCTATGTTTATACCCACGATAACCCCGATTATAAACAACAATTTATGCCTGATGAATTAAAAGATAAAAAATATTTTAAGGAATAACGACATCAAACATCGTAGCAGATTTTCCCCAAGAGAGAGGATTGGTTGTTGTACGGTGTTGTTCGCTGTTTTTAAATATTTTTAAATACATTTT
>CACZSN010000046.1 GCA_902783835.1 uncultured bacterium | reverse complement strand
GGTACTTCGTAACGGTTTGCTTGTCTCCAAACTGTTTCTGATTGTGATTGAACACCACCTACTGCACAGAATACAGCAACTACACCGTCCAATACACGGAGTGAACGTTCTACTTCAACTGTGAAGTCAACGTGACCCGGGGTGTCGATGATGTTAACTTGGTGTCCTTTCCATTGAGCAGTTACTGCTGCTGATTGGATTGTGATACCACGTTCTCTTTCTTGGTCCATAAAGTCGGTTACTGCAGCACCATCGTGAACTTCGCCGATTTTGTGAGTCTTACCTGTGTAAAACAAGATACGTTCGGTAGTTGTTGTCTTACCTGCATCGATGTGAGCAGCAATACCGAAGTTTCTGATTTTTTCTAAAGGGCATTGTCTTGGCATTTTTGTATTCCTTTATTTAACTGTAAATATTTATAATTTTAGCGATAAATCGCCAATAAAATCTTCGCATAAACATAAAAAAAATACAAAATAATTATTTATCTCTTGTTACAATTCATTCTTTTATATTACTTTTATCTTTTTACCGTTTTTTCTTTTTGCGTTATAATTGTGCCAAAAGTGTTACATAAAAGTTAGGATTGTTATGAAGAAAATTTTTATTGCAGACATAAAAAATTATGAAAATCAAGAAATTACGCTTCAAGCGTGGCTTTACAACAAACGTTCGAGCGGAAAATTGCACTTTCTCCAACTCAGAGATGGTACCGGAGAAATTCAAGCAGTAGTTTTTAAAGGTAATGTTTCGGAAGAAGTTTTTGCACTTGCTGATAAAATTACGCAAGAATCGTCAGTTGAAGTTACCGGTACGGTTAAAAAGACAGACCGTGCGAAAATCGGTTTTGAAATTGACGCAACAGACGTTAAGCTTATTTGCGGTTCTGAAGATTACCCGATTACTCCGAAAGAACACGGCCCTCACTTCCTTATGGAACACAGACATTTGTGGCTTCGTTCATTGAAACAAAAGGCTATTTTGAGAGTCAGACACAGAATTATCAAGTCAATTCGTGACTTCTTTGATAATCACGGTTTTACCCTTGTTGACGCTCCGATTTTCACACCGAACGCTTGCGAAGGTTCGACAACTTTGTTTGAAACAGATTATTTTGACCAAAAAGCATATCTTTCACAAAGCGGTCAACTTTATATGGAAGCCGCTTGTGCTGCAGTTGGAAAGGCATATTGTTTCGGTCCTACATTCCGTGCTGAAAAATCAAAAACCCGTCGTCACTTGACGGAATTTTGGATGGTTGAGCCGGAAGTTGCGTTTATGGATATTTTTGAAGATATGGATTTGGCTGAAGAATTTGTTGAATACATCGTTCAACAAGTCGTTGAACACTGCCGTCCCGAACTCGAAACTTTGGAACGTGATATTTCAAAATTGGAAAATATCAAACGTCCGTTTCCGAGAATTTCTTACGACGAAGCAATCGAAATTCTTCACAAAAAAGGCAACGACACTCCGAACGGCGAAGATTTTGGCGGTGACGAAGAAACACTTATCTCGGAAGAATTTGACAAACCTGTTATGATTCACCACTATCCGATGAGTGTTAAGGCTTTCTACTTCAAACAGGCTGAAAACGGCAAGGCTGCTTGCGTTGATATGATTGCACCCGAAGGTTACGGCGAAATCATCGGTGGTGGTCAACGTGAAGAAGACATTGACAAATTGATGGCTAAAATTAAGGAACAAAACTTGAACCCCGAAACATTTGATTGGTATTTGGATTTGAGAAAATACGGTTCTGTTCCTCACGCAGGCTTCGGCTTGGGTATCGAAAGAACGGTTGCTTGGCTCTGCGGACTTTCACACGTTAGAGAAACAATTCCGTTCCCGAGACTTATGGATAGATTGAAACCATAATTCGGTTAACGTTTGGGTTTTAACCGAAAAAAAGGCTTAGTTTAAAAAGGCGATGTAGTTTAACATCGCCTTTTTCGTACGTTTAAATTTTATAAATTTTTTATGACTTCGTTTGTAAATTCAGTTGTAGTGGCACTTCCGCCTAAGTCTGCCGTCAGAACTTTACCCTCTTTGAGCGTTTTTAGCAAAGCGTTTTCAATCTTTTCCGCCCTGTCTCGTTCGCCGATATATTTCAGCATTTCAACCGCAGAAAGCAACAATGCCGACGGGTTTGCCTTATTTTGCCCCTTAATATCAGGTGCAGAGCCGTGAACGGGTTCAAAAACAGCACATTCAAGCCCGATGTTTGCACCCCTTGCAAGTCCCAAACCGCCCGTCAAACCGGCCGTTAAGTCTGAAACAATATCGCCATACAAATTTGGCAAAACCAAAACATCAAATTTTTCAGGGTGTTGAACTAATTGCATACAGAGGTTATCTACCAAAATTTCCTTGTATTCAATGTTCGTATACTTTTCTGCAATTTTTCTGCAACATTCCAAAAATAATCCGTCCGAAAATTTCATAATATTTGCTTTAGAAACCGCATGAACAGTCTTTCTTTCGTTATCAACGGCATATTTAAAAGCAAATTCCGCAATTCTCTCAGATGCCTTTCTCGTAATGATTTTGATACTTTCCGCCGTATCGTTGTCCACCATTCGTTCAATGCCTGCGTACAAATCTTCTGTATTTTCACGAACGACAACCAAATTGACATTGTCAAACGGCGTTTTGATACCTTCGAAATTCTTGCAGGGTCTCAAGTTTGCATATAAATCAAGACTTTTTCGAAGTTGAACATTTACGCTTCTGAAACCTTTGCCGATAGGGGTTGTAACGGGTGCTTTCAGGGCGATTTTATTCTTTTTAATTGAGTCAATAACTCTTTGCGGCAAAGGTGTACCCTCTTTTTCCGCCACATCAGCTCCTGCGGTTTGAATATCCCAATCAATCTCAAGTCCTGCTGCTGAGATGATTTTCATTACTGCATCACTAATTTCTGGCCCGATTCCGTCGCCGTTAATTAAAGTTATTGTTCTCATGATTTTTTCCTTATCTTATGAAATATAAAAATTCGTTTAATGCCTGTTTTGCAAAGGCAATTTTCATAATTCGTCTGTAAAGTTCTTTTGGTTGTTGAATTTTGACGATTTTTACATCAACTCTGCTTCCGAGACCGAGATACATCAAACCGACGGGTTTTTCGTCCGTTCCGCCCGTAGGACCCGCAATTCCGGTTGTTGCAGTTGCAAAATCACAGTCTGTATTCTTCAACAAACCTTCAACCATTTCTTTTGCGGTTTCGGGACTGACCGCTCCGTGCTTTTCAAGTGTTTCGGCAGAAACACCAAGGTATTGCATTTTGGCTTCATTTGAATATGTCACAAAATTTGCCGTAATGTATTCCGAACTGCCGGAAACGTCCGTCAGCAAAGAACTTACGAGTCCGCCTGTACAAGATTCTGTCACCGCAACGGTTTTCCCTTTTTCACGCAACAACTTCCCGATTGTGTTTTCGGGAAGATAGTTGCCTGATAAAATTTCTAAAATTTTTGAAATATTGACTAAAAATTTAATCATTAGTGTGTAGGAACGTCCACTCCTTGTAAGAACATCAAGTTAATTGTTTCGCCTTGATTTAAGGTCATTTCGCTACCTTTTTTGAATACGTCAACAACTTGGTCGCCAATAATATATAACCCCGAAGTCGGTACTGACAAAAGCGAACTGAACGGTGTAAGAATATATTTCGGCCAGCCGTTCCAAGCTTGATCGCCTGTATTAATGCCCCATTGAGTCATATTAACAATAATTTTTTTTGCGTTTTGAACGTTTTGTTTACTTGCCGTTTTGTAGTTTCCGCCGTGACCCAAGCCGCCGTCAGCAGTCAAAATATCTGTTGAATGAATGGCTAAAGATACAGGAATTTGTGCTCCCATCGGACTTACGAGGTGGTCAAATTTTACGTAAACGGCAGCATCTTTAGAAAGCATTTTTTTAGGGGTAATGCTTTTGACAGAACCTCTGATGATAGTTCCTTTCGGCAAAATCATTTTGTCTCCTGCAACAATGTCCGCAACGGTTGTTACGTTAAAACTGTCATATACTTGAGATTTAGCTGTATCAAGTCCGTCAATTGTTTTTACTGCAATTACCGTACCTGCTGGAATATGTTCGCTGCTGACATCCGCTTTCAAGGGGGCAGCTGTTACCGATAATCCGCTCATTACGGCTATTGTACATAAAATTTGAAATAATTTTTTCATATCTTTTCTCCGTGAATTATAACTCTGAAACAGACGTTTTGCCGAATTTTGCGGACAAATCGTCGATGTGATGAAGTACATATACGTATGATTCAAGATTTTTTTCGTTCAAATCAATCATTGAACCCCAATCTGTTCTTCCGTGGTGTGCGGCAATCATTTTCGCAATTCTTGGAAATCCGTTGACCATACAGTTCGTAAAGCCCCACTGTGAGTGCGAAATCCAAGTTGTGTAAAAATCTTCCGCATAGTCAATTATGCCCGATTCTTTATTAATCGTGTATTCAAAAATTTTGCCGAAATCGTGTATTATACTTGCTGCAACAACTTCGTCTCTGTTTAATTTTTTTGGAAACATATCAACAACTTTATCCGCAATCGTCATACACTCGTGAGAATGTTCGAGCAAACCGCCTAAATAGTTGTGATGCATGAGTTTTGCCGCAGGCATTGTCTTGAATTCTTCCGCGTGTTCGGCAAGCATATTTGCTATGAATTTTTTAAGTTTTTCGTCCTCAAATTTCGTCACACGTTCACAAATTTCGTTAAACATCTTTGTTTGTTCGTTTTCATCAAGACCGAATTTTGCTTCTTCAACAACGTCAATATCATTAACTAAACAATTATTATATTTTTCGTTGTAAGTTGCGTGAATGAGTTTGATTTTATTTCCCGAACGGAACATCCAGTCCTCATGCCGCTTAAGGGTTTCTTCCCACATAATGCAGTTAAGAGTGGTTCCGTCCTCTGTATTTTTTGCTAAAAGTTTCCCCATTTTTGAACCGGCTTTTGTGTCACCGATTGAAAAAGTGATAACTTCATATATTGCGTTTAAATCAGGCATTTTACCTCTCCGTTTTTTCTTTGAGATTATAACATTTTAGAGAGATTTAGGGCAAAAATTTAAACTATTCCATAATATCGCCGATTTTTAAGGACATTGAGGCATAAAGTTTTGTAAACAAACGTGTGCTTCCGTATAATTTTATTCCTGAAAATTTAATAATTTTTTTATCACCTGCCACAACACAAAAATAATCGTTTCCTTTTTCAACCAATTTTCCTTGTCGTTCGCAAGTTTCTCCGAATATTTCGTGTTTGTCAAAAGTAAAAAATCTGTTTTTGTGAGCGATATAGCATTTTGACCATGGCAAAAATGCCCTAATCCTTCTGTCAATTGCTTCTGCGGTATGTTCAAAATTTAAAAGAACATCTTTTTCCGTAAATTGTGGTTGATAAGTTGCCAAATCTTCGCGTTGGTTTACGGGCAAAATCATTTCACTTTCCATCTGCAACAATAGTTTTCCGACTTCTTGTCCCGCAATTTGACAGCACCTTGCTCTTAAGCTTCCGCCTGTATCTTCCGGCAATATTTCAACTTCAGTTTGCTGCAAAATCGCTCCGGTATCGTAATTTTCATCCATCAAATGGAATGTTACTCCGGTTTTTGTTTCTCCGTTTAAAATAACTTGAGCATAAGAGTTTGGACCGCGATATTTCGGCAAAAGTGAAGGATGACAGTTGATTGTGCCGATTTTAGGGATACAGAAAGTCTCTTTTTTGAACTTTTCTCCCCAAGAACCGACAAAAACAATATCAACGTTCAGTCTGATTAACTCTTTGCGAAAAGCTTCGCTGTTTACGCTTGTAGCCTTAATTTCGTATAGTTTGTAGCCGTCAAGAAACGACTTGTCTTTACTCGGCAAAATACAATCTTTGATTTTTAAAAACCAGGGTTTATATTTTACTCTGTCATATCGGAAAACTCCGACCGGCTTGTAACCGGCGGATATACACCCTTTTATCAGTTGAGCAAACATTTCGTCGTATCCGACTATAACAACTTTTGTCATTGAGGTATAAAATTCCTTAATATAATTGTTTTTACTTGCATAATATTTGTTTTGAGTTTAAAATATAACTTGATTATATCAAATTAAACGAAAAAAGAAAAATCCTTTTTTCAATCCGTATTTCAAATCGGAAAGTCAAATATAATCAGAAATACGACACTTTGCGTATTCTAAATATCCCCAAAAGATATTACAATACCGAAAGAGAGTCAGAAAAAACAGGAAATCAAGTTTGGAAAACGGTTTTACAGGTTTAAACAGTTCAAGACAGTCATCGGTGGCGTTAGAGAGAATTAACGACGTCGCTTCTCATATGTTTTCGCAATACACCGACTACAGAAATGCCGGTGCAAATGCTGATGTCATTCTTGAAGAAATTTATCAAAACATGAAGTCGGTTTCCGACTATTTCAAACAAACTTTTTCAGCACGAGGTGTTTCGGTCGAAAACATCAGATGCGAAAGAGATTCATCAACGCAATCCATTGTGTTGTCCGTATTGTGGCAAAAAATCGGATTTACGCTTGCAACAAACACAAAACCCCTTTACATAGCTCAACGGGGCGGAAAAAGAATGCTCTGCTATCGTATTATTGCGATAAAAGGTGATTGCAGCAAAATTATTAAAAGCAATCCCGAAAACTATGTTGACAAACTGTTAGAGGATGAAGTTGCATCATTGTATATTCCCGCAAGTAAAAGTGACGCTTGTGAAATGAGAGTTCGCTTTTTGTCGAATGATATATTTACTTTGAGCCATCAACAGGCAGCAAAAGAATTTTTCCTTAAGGTTGTTGAGTACATCTGCGGCGGCGGAACAAAACATCCGGAAAAAGAATTTTCTTCCCTGATTTATTAGTCAATTCGGACGATTTTAATAATTTTAGGTTTCAACTATACTTTGTGATATGAAACAAATTGAGAATGTACGAAATTTTTGCATAATTGCTCACATCGACCACGGCAAATCAACCTTGGCGGACAGATTGCTGGAAAAAACAGGCACTATCGCCAAACGTGATATGCAAGACCAACTTTTGGATACGATGGATATTGAGCGTGAACGCGGTATTACAATTAAACTTAATGCCGCAAGAATGAATTATACCGCAAATGACGGCAGGGACTACGTTCTCAACCTCATTGACACTCCGGGGCACGTGGATTTTTCATATGAAGTTTCACGTTCTCTTGCAGCGTGCGAAGGTGCTTTGTTAATCGTTGATGCGACACAGGGTGTTGAGGCTCAAACACTTGCAAACGTTTATCTTGCATTGGAACAAGACCTCGAAATAATTCCTGTCATCAACAAAATCGATCTTCCGTCTGCGGATGTGGAAGGTGTTCGTGCCGAAATCGAAGAAATCCTCGGTATAGACGGCGATATGGCAATTCCTGTCAGTGCAAAAGACGGTACGGGTGTTGAAGATGTTTTGGAAGCAATCGTAAAATATGTTCCCGCTCCGGAGGATACTTCGGATAAACCTTTGCGAGCGTTGATTTTCGACAGTGCTTATGACCAATATTTGGGCACGGTTTGCTACTTCAAAGTGGTTGACGGTTCGATTAAAAACGGCGATAAAGTCCGATTTATGGCAACAAATAAGGAGTTTGAAATAGTCGAACTCGGCTATCTTAACCCCAAACGAGTTCCCGTTAAAGAACTTAAGACGGGCGATGTAGGCTATCTTGCCGCATCAATTAAAGAAATTACACGATTTGTAGGCGATACGGTTACTCACGTTGATAATCCCGCAACCGAACCGCTTGAAGGTTATAAAGAAGCTTTACCGATGGTATTTTCGGGCATGTATCCCGTCGAAAATGACCAGTATGCGGACTTGAAAGAAGCTTTGGAAAAATTAAAATTAAACGATTCAAGTATTACATTTGAACCCGAAACTTCTTCAGCATTGGGATTTGGATTTCGATGCGGATTTTTGGGAATGCTCCATATGGAAATTGCTCAGGAAAGACTTGAACGTGAATACGGCATATCACTTGTAACTACCGCTCCGAGCGTAGTTTATAAAGTTCATAAAACAAACGGCGAAGTTATTGATATCGATAACCCCGCAAATTTGCCCGATGCACAGTATAGAGACTATATTGAAGAACCTTACGTTAAAGTAAATATTATTACTCCCAATGAATATGTCGGTTCTCTTATGGAATTGTCACAAAGTAAGCGTGGCATCTTTAAAAATATGCAATATCTTGATAAAATAAGAGTGAACTTAGAATATGATATTCCGTTGAGCGAAGTCATCACCGATTTTTATGATCAACTGAAATCACGTTCAAAAGGTTATGCAAGTTTGGATTACGAGTTCTGTGATTACAGAAAAGGTGACTTGGTAAAACTTGACATAATGCTTGCGGGAGAAGTGGTGGACGCTTTGAGTGCAATCGTTCACAAAGATAACGCATTCTATGTGGGTCAAAAACTTACGACAAAATTGAAGGAGATAATTCCGAAACAAATGTTTGAAGTTGCAATTCAAGCGGCAGTTGGCGGAAGAATAATCGCAAGAACAAACATCAAAGCAATGAGAAAAAGCGTTTTGGATAAATGTTACGGAGGTGACATTACCAGAAAGAGAAAATTGCTTGAAAAACAAAAAAGAGGTAAAAAGCGTATGAAAGCGGTCGGACGGGTAGAAGTTCCGCAAGAAGCTTTCATGGCGGTATTAAGTTTAGAAGAAGAATAACACAGTATCACAATAAGCAGAAAACGAAAGGTACGAAAAAATGCTGACAGACAAATGCTTAACAATGATTCTCGCAGGCGGAGAGGGAAGAAGACTTTATCCGTTAACGAGAGACAGAGCGAAACCGGCGGTTCCGTTCGGCGGTCGATACAGAATTATCGACTTTGTAATTAACAACTTTGTAAACTCGGGATTTCACAAAATCAAAATCCTTACGCAGTACAAATCAGATTCATTGAACCTTCACATCACAAGAGGGTGGCCTTTGTCACCGATTATCGGGCAGTACATAGACCTTGTTCCGGCACAAATGAGAACTGACGGACATTGGTATCAAGGTACGGCTGATGCGGTTTATCAAAACCTTACTCACATTTATGATGAAGATCCTGACTACGTTTGTGTATTCGGCGGAGACCACATCTACAAAATGGATGTAAGACTTATGCTTGACTATCATAAGGAAAAAGATGCAGCGTTAACGATTGCCGCAATTCCTATTCCGATTGAAGAAGCAAGTGAATTCGGTATTATCGAAGTTGATGATGACTGGAGATGCACAGGTTTCGTTGAAAAACCGAAAGAAAAACCGAAAGCAATCCCCGGCAGACCTGATTGGTGTTTGGCTTCAATGGGCAACTATATTTTCAACAAAGACAAACTTGTTAATGAATTGAAAATTGATGCTGAACTCGAAGATTCAAACCACGACTTCGGTAAAAATATCATTCCGAAAATGTTGAAAGACGGAGAAAGAATTTTCATCTACGACTTTACAACAAATGAATTTGACGGAATGTCGCCGACAGAAAAAGGTTACTGGAAAGATGTAGGAAGCATCGACAGTTACTGGCAAGCAAATATGGACTTGCTTGATTACACACCTGAATTGAATTTGTATTCAAAAGAATGGCCGCTCAGAACATTCAACTACAACTTCCCGCCCGCAAAATTCATTTGGGAAGAAGGAGACAGAATCGGTATGGCAACAAACTCAATGGTTTCAGAAGGCTGTATCATTTCCGGCGGAAGCATTTCAAGATGTGTACTTTCACCGCAAGTCAGAATTAACTCATTTGCAAACGTAACGGGCAGTATCTTGATGGAAAACGTAAATATCGGACGTCACGCAGAAATTAAAAAGGCGATTATCGACAAAAACGTTGATGTTCCGCCTTATACAAGAATCGGTTTCAACCGTGATGAAGATCTTGCAAGAGGCTTTGTCGTTTCAAACGGCGGAGTAACAGTTGTTCCGAAAGGTGCAAAATTGTGAATTCTTGTAAACACCTCAAAAGCCTGTCCTGATTGGGATAGGCTTTTTTGTTACTAAAGATTACCTTCGTGTTATAATTTTGCTATATTTAAAGTTGTTTATGTTATAATTTTTGTTGTCAAAACAACATATTTATTTAAAAAAAGGATAAATCCATGGAAAAAAACGAGAATCAATCAAAAAAGATTAAATTATATATAATTATAGCAGTTTTGGTAATTATAGTACCGATATTGTTTCACAAGATATCGGCGGTTGTCGGCGGTCAAATAATGGCAAAAATGATGAGTATGCCGACAAAGGTCGAAACGGTTACGATTAGTGAAGAAACCATTAATGAATCAATGGATTTTGTCGGTCGTATTCAAGCACCGAAAGAAGTCAAAATTGTTTCTCGTGTAAGCGGATGGCTTCAAAAGAAATATTACCAAGACGGTGATTATGTAAGAAAGGGACAACTTTTGTTCCAAATCGAGCCTGATGAATATATTATTGCCGTAAGAAATGCGGAAGCCGCATTGAGAAGAGTTCAAGCAAGTTATGACAATTCACTTGTTGAGTTGAACAGAGCGAAAGAACTTGTAAAAGGTGATTATGTGAGCCGTTCATATTATGACCAAGCTTTTTCAAAGTATTCATCGGACAAAGCTTCGGTTGATGCGGCGAGAGCTGATTTGGCAAAGAAAAGACTTGATTTAAGTTATACAAAAATTTATGCTCCGTTTGACGGAAAAATCGGTGAACTTTCAATTACGGAAGGAAACTACGTTAATGCACAAGTCGGCGAACTTGCGACACTTGTTACGATTGATCCTGTTTATGCAACGTTTACCGCAAAACCTGAAGATTTGGATAAATATAAAAACGGCAAGGACAGCAACATTTTCAATAATGTGGATGTATCTTTGAAACTTGCTGATGAATCCATTTATGACGAATCTGGCAAACTTGATTTTATGGATAACCAAATTGATAAAGATTTGGGAACGTTGACAATGAGAGCAACTTTTACAAACAAAAAACACCAATTGATTCCTAATGACTTTGTAAGAGTAGTTGTTACGGCAAAAAATAAAACAACAGTAACAACGGTTCCTCAAGAAGCCGTTTTGGAATCCGTAAACGGAAAATATGTTTGGGTTATTGACGAAAACGGTTGTGCAAAACAACAAGATATCGAAGTTAACGGAACGATTGATAAAAATTGGATAATTAAAAGCGGTTTAAAAGCAGGCGATGTGATTATTTCAAGCAACCTTCAAAGTATCAGACAAGGCTCAAAAGTTCAAGTAATTGAACTTACCGAACAAGAAAAGCAAGAAAAAATTGATGCAAGAGAAGAAGCAGATCATTCAAATATGACGCTTAAACCAAACCAAAGAAACAAAAAAACTGATAAGGAATAATCGATGAGCAACGAAAATAATCAGAAAAAAGACCTGTACTTTTTTATTAAACGACCGAGATTTGCGATGGTTATAGCGATATTTATCTCGATTGTCGGTTTGATTGCGATGTTGACATTACAACTTGAAAAGTATCCTGATGTAACGCCGCCGCAAGTTTCGGTTACGGCAAATTATACGGGTGCAAGTGCAAGTGATGTTGAATCTTCGGTTGCATCATTGATTGAATCACAGGTTAACGGTGTTGAAAACATGCTTTATATGACATCAACATCATACGACCAAACTTATAACTTAACGATTTACTTCAAGGTTGGTACAAACAAAGATATTAACCTTGTAAACGTACAAAACCGTTTGCAACAGGTAACTCCGAAGTTGCCGGAAGAAGTAAAAAGACTTGGTATTACGGCTGTTAACAAGGTTAGCGGTCCCGGTACAGGTACATTTAACTTGCGTTCAGAGGACGGTTCTTGGTCACAACTTGACTTGACGAACTATGCGAAAATCTTCTTGGTGGATGAATTCAAGCGTGTTGAAGGTGTCGGTGACGTAGCTGTTTACGGTGCCGGAGATTATTCAATCCGTGTATGGCTTGATGCTCAAAAAGCTGCAAAGTTGAAAGTCGGTATGTCGGAAATCGTTAAGGCGATTAATGACCAAAACACACTTGTTGCGGCAGGTTTCTTGGGTCAAGAACCGGGAGACAATCCGCAAGAGTTGAAATTGACTTTGAGAACACAAGGACGTTTGGAAGATCCGAAACAATATGAAGATATTATTATTAAGGCAAATTCAGACGGTTCGCAAACTAAATTAAAAGATATTGCAAGAATAGAAATGGGTTCACAAACTTACGACGGATTTGGTATTGTAAACGGTGACCCTGCGGCAATTATTCAGGTTGTCAGACTCCCCGGTGCAAACGAAATCAGCATCATGGACTTGATGGAAAAGAAAATTGTCGAAATTGAAAAAACATTACCGACAGGCTTGAAGATTGAAGTTATCAACGACGGTACGAAATTTGTTCGTGAATCAATTAAGGAAGTAGAATTCACCGTAATTATCACGTCAATCATCGTTATTTTGATTATTTTCATATTCTTGGGCGATTGGCGTTCGACGTTGATTCCTTGCGTAACGATTCCTGTATCGTTGTTAGGGACATTTGTTGCCCTGCCACCGCTGGGTATGTCAATTAACCTGCTGACGTTGTTTGCGATGATTTTGGCGGTTGCGACGGTAGTCGATGATGCTATTGTTGTAATTGAAAACGTAAGGCGGCACATTGAAGAAGGCAAAGACCCTGTCACCGCAACACAATTGACGATGGAAGAAGTTGGCGGTGCATTGGTTGCGATGGCGATGGTATTGATGGCGGTATTTGTACCTGTTGCGTTCATCCCCGGATTGTCGGGTATGATGTATAAGCAATTTGCGGTATTTATTTCTGTATCAATTGCATTGTCAGCGGTTTGTGCATTGACTTTGTCACCGGCTATGTGTTCAATCGTATTGAAGGCACACGACCCGAACAAGGTTCCGTCAAACCATTTCACAAAATTAATTGCGGTAATGTTCAATTCTTTCAACGTATATTTTGAAAAATTGACAGAAATTTATATGTCATTTGTAAGAAAATTTGTCCATAATCAAAAACTTACATTGATAACATATTTTGCGATTATTGCGGTATTAGTCGGAGAATTTATGTATATTCCGACGGGCTTTATTCCTGATGAAGACCAAGCGGTTCTTATCGGTCAGGTAACATTGCCTCCGGGTGCATCAATCGCAAGAACAAAGGCAGTATGTTTGAACATCAACCAGCGTATTAAAGATATTGAAGGTATTAAATATACAATGACATTTGGAGGAAATGGTCCTTCGAACCTTGCGTTTGTCATCGCTGACTTGTACGATTGGGACGAACGTCAAGTAAACCCTGTTCAATGGGTTATGAGAAAAATCCAAGGTAAACCGACAGATTTGTCTGCAGACGGCATTAAAAAACAAATTAACGCAAGAATTAACGGCGTTGTAAACGAAGGTAAAGCGATATTCTTCTCCCCTCCGGCAATTAGCGGTATGAGTATGTTGGGTGGTTTGGAATTCCAAATGCTTTCAAAAGGTGAATATTCTTATACTGATTTGGATAAATATTCAGGAATGTTGCAACAAGCGGCATTACAAGATAAGGATGTTGATTATATTTATACGACATTCCAATCAAGTGTACCGCAGTATGTTGTTCAAATCGATAATGATAAAGTTCTTGCACAAAATGTTGATTTGCAGGAATTGTACTCAACATTGGCAGGTACATTGGGAACATATTACGTAAACGACTTCAACAAATTGGGTCGTGTATACAGAGTTCAACTTCAGGCTGAACAAAAGTACAGACGTACAGCGGAAGACTTAACGAACATTTATGTTAAGAATAAAGCAGGAAACATGGTACCTGTTACATCAATGGTCAAACTTGTTCCGGCGGTAGGCCCTGCGGCGATTACAAGATACAACCAATATAAATCGGTTCAATTCAGCGGACAACCTGCAAAAGGAAGAAGTACCGGTGAAGCGATGAAGGCAGTTGAAAACCTTGTCGAAAGCGTACTTCCGAGAGATATCACGTATGAATGGTCCGGTACATCTGCACAAGAACGTGAATCTTCGGGACAAACGGGTGTCGTAATTGCACTTGCATTGTTATTCGTATATTTGTTCTTGGTAGCATTGTACGAAAGTTGGACAATTCCTGTATCAGTAATCTTGATTGCTCCGGTTGCGGCAATCGGTGCGTTGACATTCCAGTTGATGATTAACCAATCTTTGGACTTGTATTCACAGGTAGGATTGATTATGTTGATTGGTTTGGCGACGAAACAGGCAATCTTGATTGTTGAATTTGCGAAAGTTGAACACGAAGAACACGGTTTGAGCGTGGAAGATGCGGCACTTAAGGCGGCACACTTGAGATTCAGAGCAATTATGATGACGGTAGTTGCGTTCGTACTTGGTGTATTGCCGATGGTAGTAGCGACAGGTGCAGGTGCAAACAGCCGTATTTCAGTAGGTTCAACAGTATTTGGCGGTATGATTGCTGCCGGTACTTTAGGTACTGTATTGACTCCTGCATTTTATGTAATTGTACAAAATTACGTAAATAAAATTATGGAAAAAAGAAAGAAAAAACATCAAAATATTGATGGTGAACAAAAATAAAATCCTTTGAGGAAGATATGAACAAGAAAATAATAACAACATTAATATTAACAATGGCGGTAATGTTACCGGTAAACGCGAAAAACAATAAAGTTCCCGAAAGCATTGAAAAGGTTGCAATTCAGGAGCAAGTTGACCAATCTGATGCAAAATCCGATGTAAAAACGGAAACTTTGCCAAGTGTTGACGGAATGAGTGAACATTTGAACCAAAATTCGGCAAACTCGACACAAATCGATTCAGCTAAATCTATTGCTGACAAGATTAACGCTTCATTAAAAAAAGATGAATACCAAAGTGAAGTTGCAAAAGAAGAAATCGGTCAGATTGTAACGGTTGATGATTGCGTTAAAATCGCACTTGCAAGCCACCCGTCAATCGTTTCGGCAAAAAGTTCCGCTGAAATTTACAAGACAAAAATTGCACAAGCTTGGTCTGCATATTTCCCGAGAATAGGTGTGGGTGCTGAGTATTCAAGAAATGATATGCTCGTAACATCGTTTACTCCTCCGTCACAAACGTATAATATGTTCTATTTGCCGACGGTTTCAGCTAATATAAAATTATTTGATTTCGGAAAGACAAAGGCTGAAGCTGATATTGCAAAAAAGACTTATGAAGCATCGGAAGATAATGTTCAAAAAAGCATAAACGATGTAATTTATAACGTCAAAAAGTCTTACTATAACTTGCTTTACGCTATGCAACAAGAAAAAGTTATGACAGATTCCGTACACGATTTCCAAGTTCACCTTGAACAGGCAAATGCATTTTACAGAATAGGAACGAAGGCAAAAATCGACGTTTTGACGGCTGAATACAATCTCGGTAAGGCGAAACTTGACCTTATCAAATCAAAAAATTCAGTAAAACTTGCTTATGCGAACGTTAATAATGCAATCGGTCAACCTGAATTTTCGAATTATGCAATAGATGAAAATCTTGAAACGAGAACTTATGACGTAGTTTTGAATGATATGTTGAATACTGCGTTTGAAACTCGTCCGGAATATTTGGCGGCAAAGAAAAAAGCGGAAGGTTCACAACTTTTGGTAAGAGCATCAAAAAGAGCATTCTTACCTGATTTGAACGCATTTGCTTCATTCCAATACGGCGGAAAGAACCCGGGAAAAGATACGGGATATCAATTTGGCGGAAACCTTTCATATAGCAATTTCAACGGATTATTGTTGAAGAAACAGGTTGATGAAGCGAAAGCTACCGCGAAAAAAGATACCGCTGATTTGGAAAATACAAGACAATCAGTATATCTTGAGGTAAAACAAGCGTATATCGATTTGCAAAACGCAAAAGATTCAATTCCTGTTTCGCAACTTGCGATGATGCAAGCGAAGGAACAATATGACCTTGCAAGCGGAAGATATAAAGTCGGACTTGGTGATGCGGTTGAACTTAAAGATGCGGAAAACACTTATCGTAAAGCTCAGCTTGAATATTACTCAAATTTGATGAACTATAATATCGCTGCTGCAAACTTAGAACGCGTTACGGGAGCACCGATTGTCCCTGTCGTTAACGATACGGAAAATAAACAAGACAACAACGAAAATACATAAAATCAGGCAATTATGAACGAAAAGGAACAAAAAAGTTTGCAAGCCGTTCAGGCGGATTTCATTTCGACAGTCAGTCATGAACTCAGAACTCCGTTGACGAGTATAAGAGGTTTTGCAGATACGCTTTTGACTTCCGGAGACAGACTTACCGAAGAACAAAAGCAAAAATTCCTTTTAATCATTAAAGAACAGGCAAATCGGTTGATTAAATTGACCGAAAATTTGCTTGCCGTTTCAAAGAACGATGTTGAAAAGTTGGTCTTGAAAAAGGTTAATATTACTCCGTTTGTTGAAAATTCCGTCAAACTCATCGCTTCTCAAAGTTCAAAAAATCGATTTAATTTCAAAGTTGCAAAAAATTTAAGTGAAATTTTGGTCGATACTGATAAATTTCAACAAATAATTTTGAATATTATCGAAAATGCTCACAAATATTCAAATGATAATACGGATATTGATGTCGAAATTCTTCAGGATGATAATTCCGTAATTATAAGAGTTTCGGATGAGGGTGTTCTTATTGAGGAAAAAGATAAAGACAGAATTTTTGAAAAATTTACGAGACTTTTGACTCCTTTGACCCAAAAAACGCAAGGTTCAGGTCTCGGTTTATTTTTGACAAAAACTCTTGTTGAAAGAATGAACGGTTCGATTTGTACATATGCAAACGGTAAAAAGACAGTGTTTGAGGTGAAATTCCCGATTGCACAAATCGGTGACGATGTTAAGGCAAAGATGAAATGATGCAAGAAGCTGTTTTGATAATTGATAACCGAAAAGAGCAGGCATTGAAAAACAAGCGTACGCTTGAAAATGCCAATATAAGCGTATACCTTGCATCGGATTTGACGGTAGCCGAAATGATGTTGTCCGAAATAGAGCCTGATTTGGTTATAATTTCCGATGGGATAAGCGAAAAAGAAGCAATAGCAAAGATTAGAGAACATTGTAATTCAATCCGTCCCGTAATTGTTGTTTTATCAAAATCAAGCCATATGCAAGACCGAGTTGATGCATTGAATTTCGGAGCGGACGATTTTATGAGTGAACCGATTGCTTCAAGTGAATTTTTAGCGAGAATTCAAGCTCATTTAAGACGTCATTATGAAACGGAAACAGACAGTGTGACAGGGCTTGCCAATCAAAGAATTTCTTTTAAGTATTTGAAACGGGTTATTAATTCCGACAAAATTTGGGCAGCTATGTTAATCGGGATAAATAATTTTGAACAATATAAAGAGATTTACGGTGAACTTGCTGCCGAAAAAATGAAACAAACCTTCGGAGCTATTGCAAAAAAAGCACTCGGTGATGACTTTGTCGGAATAACGGCAGACGGTGAATTTTTGGTAATAACGACCCCTTTGAAGGCGGAAACGATTGCAAAAGGTTTGGTCAACGGATTTAATTCCGCCGCAAAAAAATTCTATTCAACGGAAGATGCGGAAAAAGGCTTCATAACACTTTATGGGGATGATACTCCAAATCGAAAAATCAATCTTGTTTCGATAAGTATCGGAATAATTTCAAATGAATATCGCAAAATCCGAGGACTTAAACAGGCTTTGCACTCTTTAATTTCGGTAAAAAATATTGCCGAGGCAAACAAAACGTCGTCGTATATTTACGACCGCCCGAAACTTGTTGCGGAAAATTCAGTTGAATTAAAGGATTATAATGCAAAATTGTTGATATTGGAACCTGATTATGCACTTTCATTTTTGCTTGAAACAGGAGCAAAGATGCGTGGATTTGAGGTTAAGGCGATTAACAAATTCGAGGAAGCGACAGATGATTTTATTCCGTCTGTAATTATTTTGGATGCGGGCGGAGCAAACGAAGTTGCGGATTTTGAAATATGTCGGAAATTTAAAAAAGATGCAAGATTTAAAAATTCAAATATAATAATGACATCGGTAATTCATGATAAAGATTCAATTTTGAATTCCGGTGCGGACTTATATTTGCCCAAACCTTATGAAATTTCATTTATTTTTGAATGGGTTGAGCGATTAATGACAAAATACAACAGTTAAAAGGAGCAATAATGAACTTCAAAATCAAACAAATCTCGGTAACTGAGATAAAATCGGATTTATTGATTGTAAATTTATTCGAGGGAACAACACTTCCGGGCGGAGCAACAGGTGCGGTTGACAAGGAATTGTCAAATGCAATTTCTGATTTTGTAATCAAAAAAGAACATTTTACGGGTGAATTTGGTAAAATGTACGTTCTTCCCGTCCCCAATCACAAAATTTTGACAAAAGTGTTAATTGTCGGTTTAGGAAAAAGAGATGAATTTACACTCAACAGACTTCGTGTTTTGGCATCGAAAGTTATTCAAAAAGTCAAAACAATGGAAAATGTTAAAAACGTTGTTTCAATGCTCCACGGTGCAGGCTGTGCAGGCTTCGACCCTGCTGCTTGTGCAAAAACAATCGTTGAAGGCATAATGATTGGCGGATTTTCGTTTGATAAGTACAAATCAGACGTAAAACCGACCGTCGAAAACTTCACTATTGCTGAATTTGACAAGAAAAATTACGACAAGGCAGTTATCGGATTTGAAAAAGGCTTGCTTATCGGTGATACGATTAATTACGCAAGAGAATTGATTAACGAACCTGCTCAAAACATTACTCCTGCATACCTTGCAGACATAGCAGAAAATTTGGATTTGGACGAAGTCAAGATTTACGAAAGAATCGATATCGAAAATATGCAAATGGGTGCTTTTGCAGCAGTTGCACAAGGTAGTGCACATTCGCCAAGATTTATTCACATGGAATATATGCCTAAAAAGGCGAAAAAGAAAATTGTCATTATCGGCAAGGGCATTACGTTTGATGCTGGCGGCTTGAACTTGAAACCGGCAAGTTCAATGCTCACAATGAAGGACGATATGTCAGGTGCGGCAGCCGTTCTTTCTATTATGAGAAACATCAAAAAATTCAAACCGAACGTTGAAGTTCACGCATTGATTGCCGCTTGCGAAAACATGCCGAGCGGTTCATCATACAAACAAGGCGATATTGTTACTGCTATGAACGGTAAAACAATCGAAATTGACAACACCGATGCAGAAGGCAGATTGACTCTTGCGGATGCACTTTGTTACGCTCAACAGCTCAATCCTGACGTAATTATTGATATAGCAACACTTACCGGTGCTTGTATGGTTGCGTTGGGAAGTGTCGCTTCCGGTATTTTGGGCAACAATGATGAACTCGTTAAAAAATTAATCAAATGCGGAAACGACGGCGGTGAAAGACTTTGGGAAATGCCAATGTATCCTGAATATTTTGATACACTCAAAAGTGATGTTGCCGATATGAAAAATTCAGGCGGAAGAGGGGGCGGAACAACCGTTGCAGCTTTATTCCTCCAAAACTTCGTTGATAGCGAAACACCTTGGGCTCACATTGATATTGCAGGTACTTCGGTTATCGATAATGCAGTTCTTGAAAATCCGAAAGGTGCAACCGGTGTCGGTGTAAGAACTATTTTGAATTATATTTTGGGTGATTAATTCCAAAGATAAGAATTTTAAAAACCGCTTGATTACTTAAAATCAGGCGGTTTTTTATATAATGTTTTGATTAAGCGGGTTGTTCTTCTTTTTCTTCTGTGTGATTTGCGTTTTCGTAACCTGTGAGCTTGGACACCTGATCGCACCATTGGTCAATGATTTCTTGCTCACTCAATTTCCATGAAATCGGAGTTCCGATATTGACTTTGATGTGACCGCGGTGGAAAATATCCCATTTTATCTCTTCCGTACCCGTAATTCCGACGGGAAGAATGTCACTTTTAGCCATTTTGGCAATCGCAACAAATCCGCCTTTGATGTCGTGAATTTTTCTGTCTTTGCGAATTCCTCCTTGAGGGAATATGCACAAATGCCAATTTTTCGTTTTGAAAATGTCTTTTACAGAGCGAATTGTTGCAATTTCGAGTTTTTCACGGTTAACTGAAAATGCACCCAATGAGATAATTGCATCCCTCATTTTTGTTTCAAACAATTCCTTCTTTGCCATAAATGTCATCGGACGGGGTACTGCCGTGAACGAAAGGTGGGGGTCAAAATAAGAAATGTGGTTAGGTGCAACAATAATACGTCTTTTGGGAACGTTATTACGACCTTTGACAGTGATTTTGTAAAATAATCTTGTAATCGGCAAAACAATCAAGAACGTCGATGTTAACTGCCACAAGTACGTTTTCCAGTTTAAACGTGATGCATCTATTCTTGCGTAATTTACTTCTTTTTCGTTTGTATCTTTTTCATTAGCCATAGTGTTCGTCCTTTTGTTATGCGGGTTTGTATTCAAGCCCTGACATAGCCGAGATTGCCTCGCACCATTTGTTTATAGTTTCGTCAACTTCGCCGTATGGTATCGGGTCACCAACTTTGATAGTGATTTTTTCTTTATGAAATCCTGTGGATTTCGGGTTAGTGTAAGATATTGAAACAGGCATGATATCTGCCTTTGTAGCTTTTGCAAGTGCCACAAAACCTCTTGAAACTTTGTTTATTCTTCCGCTTGCATCACGAGTGCCTTGCGGAAAAATTGCCAATTTCCAAAAAGTTTTATTTACGTTAATTGCGGTTTTGATAGTTGAAACTTCCAATTTTGAACGGTTAACCGAAAATGCTCCGCACCAGTCCATAAGCCATCTGCTGAAAAACGTTTCAAATAATTCTGTTTTTGCCATAAATGCTAAAAACTGTCCGCTTGCCATTGCGATAATAAACGGGTCCCAATTGGACAAATGATTCGCCGCAACAATATACGGCTTATCCGTTTTTAATTTTTCTTTTCCGATAACTTCGATTTTATACAAAAATCGAACGTAACTTCCTAAAAATACCCTTAAAACCAACCAATAAGTGACTGCTCGCCATCTGCAAAAATGTTCGGGAGGAAGTTTGGAAAACTTTTTTTCCATATATTTTTTTATTGAAAACATTTTAAAATCCTTTTGATAACGATTTTAACATAAAAAATGAAACTTTTCCCTATTGTTAAGCGTATTACAGATTTTGAACGTAATCAACTCCGCCGAGAGCTTGATATAAGCCAATCATGGCAATTATTGAATTGATTTTAATCCCTGCAATCCTTATGGGAGTTTTGGTCAACGTAATGGTTTGCGTAACGATTATTTTGTTACCGCAATATTATCAAGATTTAATGCATTATACGGCATCGTTAACAGGTTTGGCATTGGCAAGCCGTGTCGTTGCGTGCGTGGCATTATTCTTTATCGGAAAACTTTGCCAGATGTACGATTTAAGGCTTTTGATTGCGTCAGGCTTTGTGTTTATCGGAACATCGATTGCGATGTGTGCAAATTTGAACTTGCAATCTTCTCCGACGGCGATTATTTTGTCGAACGTTTTGTTCGGAATCGGCTCGGTATTTGCACTTGTACCGATTTCGGCTCTTGCACTCGGTACGTTGCCAAAGGATAAAATTCCTGATGCTGCCGGCATTCACAGTTTGTCGAAATGCGTTACGGGGTCTATGTTTACGTCACTTGCCTCAAGTTTTGCGATAAGTTTGTCCCAAGTTCACCAAACATATTTGCTTAAAAATATGAGTGTCTATAATCCGGTATTTGTAAAGCATTTCAGTGTTTTGAAGGGATTTTTTATGCATAATCTTCCTTCAATTTCCGCAGCAAGAAAAGCAAATGCGATGTTGTACAAACAACTTTTGGTACAGGCAAAACTCTCTGCTTTCGCTGATTTGTTCCAATTTGCGGCACTTGTAACCTTTTTGGTAATTCCGCTTGTATTTTTGCTTAAAGTAAATTTTGCAAAACAAAAGCAGATATAACAAGGCAGTTGAAAACTTTATATTTTTCATGTAACATATCTTAAAAAAGTCCTATTAATATAGGATAAAAAAAAAATTATTCTGCCGTAGAATTATAACGTAAAACGGAATTCAGACGACAGGGAAGGAAGGGTTTCCCCTTTAAATCAAATGACAGACGGATTTGGTACAGATGCATATAATAAAGTAAAAAGGCTTTCGACGGAAGAACTCGAAAAGCTTTGGTATGCATTTTTTGATGACCGAGGAAACAAAAAACTTCGTGATCAGTTGATTATCCAATATTTGTACCTCACAAAATTCGTTATCGGTCGTATTAAGGGTAATTTACCGCCATCATTTTCCGCAGACGATATTACGGGTTACGGTGTTGAAGGTTTGATTGATGCTATTGAAAAATTTTCACCCGACAAAGGTGCAAGATTTGAAACGTATGCGATTATGCGTATTCGCGGCACGATTATTGATAAAATCCGTTCTCAAGATTGGATGCCGAGAAGCACCAGAAAGAAGATAAAAGACGTTAAAGAGGCTGCCGAAAAATTACGTCAGGAACTCGGCAGACCTGCTACTTCTTCCGAAATTGGTGAGGTTTTGGGTATTGAAAAAGAAAAAGTTGATGCTATTTTGGCGGAAACAACAACAGTAGGTTCGCTTTACGACAAAAAAGGTTCTTCTGACGAAAGTATCGAAATTATTGATACGATTGAAGATACAAATTCCGTAAACCCGCTTGACAGACTTGAAGAAAAAGATACTAAAAAAGAATTGCAAATGGCGCTGAAGAGCTTGCCGGAACGTGAAAGAATGATAATGGTCTTGTACTACCAAAAGAACATGACCTTGAAGGAAATCGGCGAAACTATTGAAGTTTCGGAATCAAGAGTTTGTCAGCTTCACGCACAGGCAATTATGAAATTAAAAAATATTCTTTCAGGTCAAAAAGCCGAAAGAATGAAAAAATCGATTTGCTAAAACGGTAATTCTTATATTTTTTTGTAAGGTTTTTGTTTATGATATGATAAAAACCGTATGGAAGTATGTTTATCAATCTTAAATAAAATAGATACATTCCTTTGGGGAGCTCCGCTGATAATTCTTTTAATCGGTACGGGGATTTATTTGACAATCCGATTGGGTTTTTTGCAAGTTTTCAAATTACCGCTTGCATTAAAATTGATTTTCAAAGCTGAAAATAAGGGTAAGGGTGAAGTTTCAAGTTTCAAATCGCTTTGCGTGGCACTTGCCGCAACGGTCGGAACGGGAAATATCGTAGGTGTTGCAACAGCGGTCAAAATGGGCGGTCCCGGGGCATTATTTTGGATGTGGGTTGCTGCATTTTTCGGAATGGCGACAAAATATGCAGAAGGTTTGCTTGCCATAAAATATCGTTCCGTTGATAAAAATCGCAACATTTCCGGCGGCCCGATGTATTATATTCGCAAAGGTATGGGCGAAAAATATAAACCGCTTGCAATCTTTTTTGCTTTTGCAACTATGCTTGTTGCTTTTTTCGGAATCGGTACTTTTCCGCAAGTTAATGCGATTATCGATAGTGTAAATATTTCATTTGGTGTGCCGAAATTGGTGACAAATATAATTTTGACAATCATTGTCGGTTCAATTATTTTTGGCGGATTAAAAAATATTGCAAAAGTTACTTCAAAATTGATACCTTTTATGGCAATTTTTTATATCGGTATATCATTTGTGATAATTTGTATGAATATTACATCCGTACCGGATGCAATCAGATTGATTGTTAAGGATGCATTTACGGGAAGTGCTGCTGTGGGCGGATTTGCAGGGTCAACAATTATGATGGCTATGCAAAGCGGTGTCGCAAGAGGTATTTTCTCTAACGAAGCAGGTCTCGGTTCTGCTCCGATTGCTGCCGCCGCCGCGAAAACTCACTATCCGTCGGAACAAGGCTTGATTTCGATGACGGGAACATTTATCGATACAATTATCGTTTGCTCAATGACAGGTCTCGTTTTAGTATTGACGGGGGTTTGGTCCGGAGAATACAGCGGTGCTGCGATGACTTCCGCCGCATTTGTCCAAGGTTTTGGCAATTTCGGAAGCATTTTGTTAACTTTGTCGCTTGTCCTTTTTGCCTTTACAACAATTTTGGGTTGGAATTATTACGGCGAAAGAGCTTGCGTGTATTTATTCGGAGTTAAAGGAATTACTCCGTACAGAGTTATTTTCATTATGATGATTGCTCTCGGAGTATTCTTGAAATTAGATGTAATTTGGATTTTAGCGGATATTGTAAACGGCTTAATGGCGGTTCCGAACTTGATTGCCTTGGTCGCTTTGTCTAATGTCATCGTTGAGGAAACAAAATTATATCTAAATATGAAAACTTAAAAGTAAAATTATTACTTTAAAACCGTAATAACGTAAAAGTCCAATAGGCGGGATTGATTGTTTTTGCAATTGTTCTTTGCGTTACGGTTTGTGAATTGAATTTAAAAACTTGGCAAAAAAAAGCAACCGTTTAAGGTTGCTTTAATATATTTTTTTAATTATAAAAATCTGCCTTGTGAACCGCCGCCGCTTGTTTGAGCTTTTTGGTTATTTAAATTTTCGTTGAAATTTCTGCTCGGTTCCGCAGGAGTTAATCTTACCGGTTCAAGAGGTGTTTCATAATTTGGTTTGCGAACCGGAGCTTGAGGTTTATTCATTTGTTCTTTCATAGCTTGTTCTTGTTGTTGCAAGCGTTTTTCGATTTCTTCCTGAGCGGATTTGTCGGGGTTTTGGTTATTATCTTCGACTTTTTCCGTTATTTCGGCTTGCGGAACGCGTGTTGAAGCTTTAAGTTCAAATTTAGGATATGCAAATTTTGCATCTTTTTCGGAGTCTGCAATAACTTTCATTGTATCTCTCCAAATAATTGCGGGGAGCGTACCTCCCGTAATTCCGGGGAGTTTGGAGTTATCATCATTTCCGACCCAAACACCTGTTGAGATATCGGGGGTATAACCTACGAACCATGCATCTTTGCAATCATCCGTTGTACCTGTTTTACCTGCTTGAGCCACACCGATTTTTGCGGCAACACCCGTACCGGCAGAGATAACCTGTTCAAGCATTGCATTTACTGCACCTGCAGTTTCAAAGTGTAATACTTTTGTTTTTGAAACTTTGTCGGCTGAATAAATCGTTTTGCCTCTTGCGGTTTCAACTTTCAAAACAGAGAACGGTTTAACCTTAAATCCGCCGTTTGCAAAAACACCGAATGCAATTGTCATATCATATAATTTTACACCGTTTGAACCCAATGCAATAGTTGAATCATTTGCCAAAGGTGTTGTAATGCCCAATTCACGAGCCATTATGATTACGGGTTTAATTCCGACATCATCGATAAGTCTTACGGCAGCTACGTTTGAAGATAATGCCAAAGCTTTATAAAGCGGAATTTTTCCTCTGTATTTGTTGCCGTAATTTCGAGGTGACCAAGAACCGATAGAAAACGGTGTATCGTCAATAATATCGTTAGGAGACCAACCTTTATAAACAGCCGTTGCGTAAACGAACGGTTTGAAAGATGATCCCGGCGGACGAACTGCTTGAGTTACTCTGTCGTATTGGCTTTGAGCGTAATTTTTGCCGCCGACATATGCAAGAATTTTTCCGTCAACGGGAGAGAATGAAAAGACTGCTGCTTGGTTTTTGCTTCCTGACAATCCCCAAGAGGCAAGATTTCTGTTTACCGCGTCTTCAGCGGCTTTTTGAACTTTGTAATTCAAAGTCGTCGTGATTTTGTATCCGCCTTGAGAAATATCTTGTTCATCAAAACCTAATTCTTCAAGTTCCTGCATAACATAATCAACAAAGTAAGGAGCTCTGTTCAATGTTCTTGCACCGACAGCCTGACTGAGTTTCAAGGGTTCATCTTTAGCCTTTTTCATTTCATCTTTTGTAATGTATTTCATTTTATACATTCTGTCCAAAACCTTGGCACGACGTTTGAGAGCAAGATCTTTGTTATTGAAAGGCGAGTAGACCGAAGGAGCTTGCGGTAAACCTGCAATCAAGGCACATTCCGCAAGGGTTAAGTCTTTGAGCGGCTTGTTAAAGTAAGTTGCAGCCGCACCTGCCGCACCGTATGCCCCTGAGCCTAAATATACGTTGTTCAAATACATTTCAAGAATTTGGTCTTTTGTCAAAGATTTTTCAATTCTTGATGCGATAATGATTTCTTTAATTTTTCTGTTAAAACTTCTTTCGTTTGATAAGAACAAAATTCTTGATAATTGTTGAGTAATTGTACTTGCACCCTGAACGGTTCTTCTTGCGGAAATGTTTGCAAAAGTTGAACGAACAATACCGAAAAGGTCATAACCTTGGTGTTTGTAGAAATTTTTATCTTCGGTTGCAATTAAGGCATTGACCAAATTTTTCGGGACATCTTTAATGTGAGTCGGTTCAAACTTGTATGCCGTAAATGTTTTGATGAGTTCGCCGTCATTTGAATAAATTTGAGTAACCTGATTAGGTTTAAAATTTTCCAAATTAGGAATAGGCGGTTGAGTCATCAAGAATAATTTCAGCATAATAACAAAAGCCAAACTTATTGCAACAATAGTGACAAACGAAGCCTTTATAAATTAAAATAAAGGATTATCTTTTTTTTGTTTGCCTTTTTTACTTCCTTTTTTCTTTGCCATTTCTTTTCCTTGTATGATAATATTTTAATATCTAATTCACTGTTATTCTATCATAATACTATATAAAACAAAAATGATTACAGATTTTATAAAATCGTTATATTGGGAATTTTTATCATATTTTGTCCCCGAAAGACAGGATTACAAAATTGTCGGGGAGTGCAAAAAGTGCGGAAAATGTTGTCGTAATGTGTATTCTGCCTATATGTATTCCGAAAAAGAATTTGAATTTATGAAAAAAATTTTTCCTTCATATAAAAGATTTTATATAAAAGAAAAAGATGAAAACGGAAATTTTGTTTTTGCGTGTAAATATATTGGCGATGACGGACTTTGTACGGTTTATGACAAACGTCCGAGACTTTGCCGAAAATATCCGAAAAAGAAATTATCTTTTTATGCGAAAATGCCCGACGGTTGCGGGTATAAAGTTGTTAAAAAATCTTTTGATGAATACTTAAATGATTAATTTTATCTTGAAAGTTTCGGAATTTTTACCCCGAAAATTGTTTCCAAATCAATCGAATGTAAAACTGTGTCAATTAAGCCCGACGGTGTAATTTTCGGCAAACAACCGACAATGCCGACCACAGGAATTCCTGAATATGCTTCAAGAAGGGCGGGAAGATTTTTAAGATTTAAATCATCCGTTTTAATAAATTTATTTATAATGATACCTCGAACGTTAAGTCCGGCATGTCTTGCCGCTTCAACCATCATCAAAACTTTTTCAAAACCTTCGGTGGATTGTTCTGCCACAATCAAAATATCGGTTTGTAAAGCTTGTGCAAAATCAATCGAACGCATATTTTCGGAATATGGGGTCAAAAGTCCGCCGCAAGACTCAACCATAACTATTTCGGAAGTTTTTCTTAACGTTAAAAAATCTTTGACTAAAATTTCAGGTTGAACGGATTGTTTTTCAGCTTGTGCCGCTAAATACGGAAAAGCATCCGATTTGAAAACATAAGAAACAACCGTATTAAGATTTGGGTCGATTTTTTTGATAAACGTAATATCTTGAGATGTCACAAATCCGTTTTGGACATATGCCCCCGTTTGTACGGGTTTATAGTATCCGACCGAATATCCGAGGGATTGCATTGTTGCGGAAATTCCCGCTGTTATTAAGGTTTTGCCTGAACCTTGTTTGTCTGAAACTACGTATAAATTCATTTTTTCTTCCTAAAATTATTATACAAAAAATTTGAAAATTTAATATAGTCATATTATGTATTTTTTTTAAAAATTTATTATTATAAAATATATGAAATATTTTCTTTCGATATTATTAATATTTTTAGGTTTGCAAGTCGGAGCGGTGACGTTCGACAGGTATTATCCCGATGAAACAATTCCAGAAAAGCCCATAATCATTAAGGCCGGAACATTATTGCGGGTAGTAAATTTACGCGGGATAAATACTTTTGCAAACGATATAGGTGATGAATGTGAATTTATCAATGTAACGGATATGTTCATTGATGAATTTCTTGTTTTTCCCAAAAACTCCCACATCTACGGTGTAGTGGAAGATATACGTGAACCTGTTCAGGGTATGGATGCCGCAATTAAAATAAAACTTAACAAAATCGTAACACCGGACGGAGAACTTTCGTACTCGAGAACTTATTATATTGACGGGCATATTGCAGGTGACGGTAACGATTATATCGGCGGAAAACAGACGAAACCGGCATATTACAAGACAGTTGCCCACTATAATGAAGGATGGGATCCGATATTGCAACTCCAACCGTTGAATATTTACGGCTTTGGAAAACATACTCATCTTAAAACCGGAGATGAATATTTCGTAATAATTCAAAAAGATTTGAAAATAAATTAAAAATTCTTTATAATATTGTGAGTAAAAAAAAGAGGAGATTAGGATATGAAGACGAATAAAGTTACAGCATTGGCTATTGCACTTTCAATGACGGTAGTTCCTGCACTTGCGGCAAGCAATTTTTCGGCAACTCCCGCAACACCGGTAGTATCACAACAATACCAACAATATCAACAAGTTCCTTATACCCCGACAGCTAATCAACCTTTAAAAGGAAGTATCGTGGTAGTTCCTGCAGGTACAAGCATTAATATTACAACAACTGCAACTTTAAGTTCGGAAACAGCTTCATTGGGACAAGCAGTAACAGCAATTTTGGCAAATAATTTTTATTACAACAATACATTGGTAGCTCCTGCCGGAAGTACGCTTCAAGGAAACGTAACCCTTGCTAAAAAAGGTAACCACGCAGGCATTAACGGACAATTGCAAGTAAGATTTACACAAATTGTAACTCCTTACGGAAATGTAATTCCTATCTCCGCGATGATTAAAACGACGGACGGAACAGGTATTTTGGTCGCAGGAACCGCAAAAGATACCGCAAAAACATATGTTAAAGATACAGCATTAGGAGCAGGTGCAGGTGCATTGGCAGGTCTTGTCGGCGGTGCAATTTCAGGCGGTTCGGTCGGTAAAGGTGCTGCTTTGGGTACTGCAATCGGCGGCGGTATCGGTGTTGCAAAATCTTTGTGGTCAAAAGGTATAGATGTTGAAATTCCCGCAAATTCAAACATTGAAATTACTATTGACCAACCTGTTACAGTCAACTCGGCTAATTAAATGTTAAGTAAGTTAAGCAATTTTGCAAGTTCGACAGTTTCTGTTAAACTTAAGTAAATTGTGTAGATAACTTATAGAGTAATTATGTCAATCTTAGGAAAATACGTAGAATCAGAAGAGCAGGAAACAAGTAAATACAAAATTCCTGCCGTGTTTAAAGCAGATCCAAAAGAATCATTAGGAAAATCAATTATGGTATCAACCGCAATTCACCCCCTTGCGGTTCTTTTGGTATGGTTATTTATTTTTATTGCAGGTTTACTCGGCATATCATTTGTCGTGTTTAATAAACCGGAAGCAAAACCGAAAGACATCGAGTTTGTTTTGGTCGACAAAGAACAAACACCGATTAACAAAAATACAAGATTTCGTGCGGATAAAAACTCAAGAGCGGGCGGAAAGCATGATCCGAAACGTAAGGTTTCCATGCCGAAACAAGGCGGAGGCAGTCCTGCGGTAAAACAACAAAAACCGAAGGCAACACAAACTCCTGCACCTGCTGCACCTAAAAAGAACGTTCAAAAACCGAAAAAATCATTGTTCGGAAATAAATCCAAAACAGATTCAGCTCCCGCAAGAGTACAAGCACCGACTCCGGCACCTCGTCCGGGAGTTAAGCCGGTTGCACCGCGAGTTACAAATAAACCGAAGAGTGATTTTGTAATTCCCGTACCGAAAACAAATATTCCTAATATTGGAACACCTGCGGAAACAGGTCCGATAGCAAGACCATCAGGAACAGGTAACGGCGGCAAGAAAGTCGGCGGAAAAGGTTCAGGTAGCGGTTCAGGATTAAGTTTTGCACCGACTACGGGAACAGGCAGCAGAGTCGGCGGAACAGGTTCAGGCTCAAGAGCTGGCGGTTCCGGAGTCGGAGTGGGTTCAGGAGTCGGAAACGGTTCAGGACGCGGAAATTACGGCAACCCAGGACCCGGAAATCCGAACGGACGACCCGGTATTGATGCAATCAGAGAACCTGATTTCGGACCTTATATGCGTGATTTACAACAAAGAATTAAACGCAACTGGGATCCTCCGAAAGGTGAAGAAAGCAGACGAGTTGTATTGTTATTCACAATTGCTCGTGACGGAAGACTTTTGGGCGTAAGCGTTTCCAAGTCTTCAGGTTTACAATCGGCGGACAGAGCGGCATTAAATGCAGTAAAATTGACTGCACCGTTCAGACCTTTGCCGGCTGAATACAGAGAAAGCTCGGTAGATATCCAATTTACGTTTGATTACAACGTATTTGGAGCAAAAAGAAGATAATCGATAAATACAGAAAGAGGAAATAAAAAATGGAACTTTTATTACATTCAATTCAAATGGACTGGCCGGTACTTTTACCGATTTTGATTTGTTCAATTTTGACATTAGCGGTTGCTATTAACCGTTTCGTATTCTTTAACAAAAATAAAAGAGACGTAGTTGCATACATTCCGCGTCTTCAAAAAGAACTTGCAAAGAACAATTTGGACGGAGCAAATGACATCAGCCAACAAATGGGCGGTGTTACCGGTGAAGTTGTAGAAGAAGCGGTAAGAATTTTCTCAGAACAAAAGAAAGGATTCTCTCGTTCATTCGATATTGCTGCAGCACTTGCATCAAGAAAACTTGAACATCACTTAACAATCCTTGCAACAATCGGCGGTGTTTGCCCGTTCTTAGGTTTGTTCGGTACAGTTGTCAGAATTTTGTATACATTCCAAGATTTGGCACAAGCAGGTAACCAATCAGCAGCAGTTGCATATGGTATCGGTTCTGCATTGATTGCTACTGCATTCGGTTTGGGCGTTGCTATCGTTGCGGTTATTCTTTACAACTATTTCCAATCAAAAGTTGCAAGATATGACGACGATTTCCAACTTATCAAGTTGTTATTCCTTTCATTTGCAGATTCTGAAGAAGAAGCAAATGCAGGTTTTCAACAAAACGTAGCACTCTAATTTAACGGACAAGACCAATGGCAATTAAAACAACAAATTCAAAGAAAAGGGCTGTGTTCTCGGAGATTAACATCACTCCGTTGACAGATATTTTCCTTGTTCTTTTAATCATCATGATGGTTGTTGCTCCGACATTCCAATCAGACAATGCAAATATCAACGTTCCTGAAATCAACAGCGGTTTGACGGTTGAAGAAAAAGCCGCAACTGTTTCGATTACCAAAGACGGAGATATGTATTTGAACGGTCAACCTATTGCACTTGAAGAGTTAACGCAAGCACTTGTTGACTTGAAACCTTCACTTAACAAGGCTGAAGTTCTTGTAAAGGCTGATACGGCAGCAAAAAGCCGTGACATTATGCAAGTAATGCGTGCGGCAAAAGATGCTGATTATGAAAAATTAACGGTTGCCGGTGAACCTTTAAGCAGAAAAGAACAAAAAGAATTGGAACAACAAGCACCACAAAATAGTGACAATATGGCGGATATGCCTGTTTCGGAAGAAACCGTGCAAATCAACGTAACAAATGTTTCTGACCAACAATCGGTCGGTGGCGACAGACCTTACGCTGAAAGACCCGCTGTTCAAAAATCTTCAAAATCCGATTTTTCTAATACGGATTGGGAGGAATAATGGCAAAGAGAAAAGTATTTAATGAAATTAACATTACACCGTTAACGGATATTTTCCTTGTTCTTTTAATCATAATGATGGTTATTGCACCGTTGTTAGATCAACAAGGCTTATCTCTTATTGTTCCCGAAAATGTTGAACAACAAAAGGAACAAGAGCAAGATAAAAAGACCGTCAATGTTATGATTGATGATGAGGACAAATTCTACATTAACGATGAAGAAGTTCCTGCGGATAAACTTGAATTAACAATCAAGGAACTTGCAAAAACCAATACTGACGGAGTAGTTATTCAAACGAGTGACGAAACTACAAACGGTGCTATGGTTAAAGTTATGGATTCCGCCAGAAACGTCGGTGTGACAGCAATTTCAGTTGCTGAAATATAATAATCATTTTGTATTTATCGAAAGAAAGAGGATTTTTAATAAGAAAGTCCTCTTTTTTTTGAATTTTAAGGAGAAAATATTTACTGTCAGGCGGTATTTCATAATAAAATTTTGAAAAATTTTTTTAATTTGATATAATTCAATCAAGACAAGGGGTTACAAATGAAGAAAATATTAGTTACAGGAGCAAAGGGAATGCTCGGACATGATATTTGTCCGACACTTGAAGATGCAGGTTTTGAAACAATTGAGACAGATGTTGACAATTTGGACATTACCGATTTTGATTTAGTTCAAAAAGTTTTAAAAGAAAGCAAACCTGATGCGGTTGTTCACTGTGCGGCATATACAAATGTAGACAAATGTGAAACTGACGGCAAAGAATTGGCGATGAAAATCAACGTTACCGGTACGGAAAATCTTGCGAAAACTTGTGCTGAACTTGATATTCCTATTGTTTATATTTCAACTGATTATGTTTTTGACGGAACGAAAAAAGATGCATATCTTCCTTATGACAAACGCAATCCGATTAATGCGTACGGATTGACGAAGTGTTTAGGGGAAGAAGCCGTTGAAAAATATTGCAAAAAATATTACATAACAAGAACAAGTTGGTTATATGGTTTACACGGAAAGAATTTTGTAGAAACAATGTTGTCACTTGCAAATCGCCCTGAACTTAAAGTTGTGGATGACCAAGTCGGCTGTCCTACTTGGACTCAAGAACTTTCAAACGGAATTGTAACGTTGCTTACGGAAGAAGCTCCGTACGGAATTTATCATCTTTGCGGTTCGGGAAAGACTTCTTGGTACGGATTTGCGAAGGAAATATTTGAACTTGCGGGATTGGATGTAAATCTTAAACCCTGCACAACGGATGAGTTTCCGAGAGATGCAAAACGTCCCGCATACAGTGTTATGTACAATGACAATATGTGCAGAACCTGGAAGGCTGCCCTCAAAGATTATATGAAATTGAGAGGGGAATAATTACGGACGGTGAAATAATTTTTCGTACAATTTAAGCGAAATCGCCGTTACAAGAACAGATGCAAAAAGTATCTCAAAGAATAACATGCTTTGGGATACTTTGTATTCGCACATTACTGGCAAATAACCGATTAAAAGCGCGAGTGTCGTTAATCCGAACGCGAACCCTTTGTATTTAGGCATCATATTTGCAAGTGCCGTAACCGTAATCGGCATTGTAAGATTAAAAAAGAACATTCCCAAAATTGCAAGTTGAGGGATAAAACCGTATTTTAAAAGCGGAATGGAGAGCAATAACCCGATAACTGCCGTATTATACATGCCGAATTTATCTGCCAAAAATCCGCCTGTTGCTTTGCCGAGTGCAATAGCAAAAACAAATGTAAACAATAAAGGCATAGAATTTTTTGCGACAAAATCATATCCTAATCCGACAAATGAACGAATACAAATTGAAATAAGAATTAAAAGTATAATTAACAAATAAGTGGGTACATTTGCTTCGTTTCCGTATACTTTTTGAACTTCTTTTTTGGGTGAAATAAACATCATCAGAGCAATTCCGATTAAAGGTAAAAAGCTTAACCAAACGGTATTTAATCCTTTAACGGAACTTAAGAGAGTTCCCAAAAATAAACCGACGGCACCTAATGAAACAAAAACCCCCGGAAGTTTTGCCCGACCGTTTCCTGCTTCAAGTGAAATAACCCCTCCGCCGACATGGAAAAGAGCATTTCCCGTTCCCATTGTGATTACGGTTGCCATAGGGTTTTTGTATAAGAAAATTCCTAAAATTAAAAATAAACATCCGTATATCGCAAAACCGTCGTATCTCTTGATTTTGTCTGCCATAAACCCGAAAATGAATTGTAAACCGAATGCGAGAGAATTGTATATTACGACCAATTTTAAAAGGAAAACAAGGTCAACTTTTCCGAAAAAAGAAAACAACATCGCGGCACAACTGAAGTCCACAATGGCATGAACAATGCTGTATGTCCCTATGAACAATGCTTTTTGTATATTAATTTTCATATTTTGATTTTTCTATTGCACGATTAAGAATAAATTTATCATTGTATAAATTTTGGAAATTTATGTGTGAAACTTCCTTGCTGTCAATCATTCCGCCTTCTTCATAAAAAATCTTTACGGCCTTTTTGGCATCAATAAATTTATACGGCACAATATTTCCGTTTTTATAGAAATTTTTATAATAAGTCATAAAAGAAGTATTTTTGAAGAAAGTTCTGTCCGTAATCTGCTCGTTTATATCAACATCAGCATCGTCAATGTACGGTTGAATTTTAAAAATTTTCATTAAAGAATCGTCAGGCAAAAGAGCCGTTTTGTTTTGCAAAGAATAAAAACGATACATTTTTTCAAAACAATAAGTCGTAACTTTTGTTTCGTTTGATGCCGTTTTCCAAATCGACATTGATGAAACCACAAACGGTGTCTGAACGGCTAAAAATGCTGTTAATACAACCGTGAATAAGATTGAGAGAATTTTTAATTCTTTCGGTTCGGAAGTATGCTCGCGAAGACAAGCTCCAAAAAGCAAAAATACAAACGACATCATTAATATTCTGAGCAAAATCAATGAGTCTGCAAGCAAAATATCAATAGCCGTTTCGGTTTCCGTAAATAACATAAAATAAATAAATGCTCCGAAAAGAGTCGTGTATACCGAAAAAATCGTTCTTTTGATATAAGTTGATTTATGCAAAGCAAGAAAATATAAAATTGCCGATAAAATCAATATTAATGCGACTTCGAAGATATTTGAAATTATAAAGAATTTGAATAAAGATTTTAAAAACGGCAAAAAGTTAATATCTGTTGAAAAATAGTTGAAATAAGACGGATAAAATCCGAAAACTACCGCCCCTACAGCATATGCGATTGTCGGAATATATACGGTTTTCCCTTTTTCTTTAATATCTTTTTTATCGGTATTTCTGTTCAAAATTAAAAGATAAATACAAATACCCAAAAGTAAAAATCCGACTGTAAGATTTACGAACATAGATGACATTGATGTCAAAAATGCAATAATTGTAAGCGGTTTGAGGTATTTTTCATCGGGAAGTTTATTTTGTGTAAAATGAGCCGTGATAAAATAAATCATTCCGAGTCCTAAAATTAAACTCAAAAATTGACCGAAATGAGCGGCATATTCCGTCAAAAGAACAAATGAACCATATGTTTCATAGTTCGGCAATCCGTGAGGATTTACCCAATCAAAATTCATATTTGATGAGGCATAGCAAAGATAAAACAACGAAAATAAAGTAAAGAAAATTAAAGATTTTCCTTTTTCTCTGCCGTTGAACGCAAACAACGGCATAACAGAACAGAATAAAACAACGTCAAACGCTCTAATCCATGCCCCTGCCGTCATTGAAAATTGGTGAGGATTTATGTGCAAAATTTTAGGTATCCAAACTCCGACCGTTTGAGCCAATAATGCGGTAAAAATACCGTCAATGTTGAATTTTCCGCCGCCGTATAATAGCGAAACAATGCTCATTGTGTCATCACCCGAAAAAATATCATCGGATAAAAACCACACAAAAAATGCAAAAATTAAAACGAATATGAAACCTAAAATTATTTTTGTTTTTTTGCTCATAAGCCTTACCTCTAACCGATTATAGCCGAAAAACAACGATTTGTCACCTTTGTGAATATTGAAACAAGTCACTCGTATAAATAACGTAGATTTTATGTTTAATTGAGAAAAAATTGTGATATTTTTTGACAAAAAGTAGTACTCCATGTCGAAAACATGTGTCGAATTATTTTGCTTTAATGATTTGATTTTCTGTCAAAATTATTGTGCTGCAAGCGTTTTTGGGTTTTAAAAAAGAATTTCGGGACATAAATCAATACTGCCTAATTGTGCAATATACAAAAATTATTCAAAACCGTAAGATTAGTAGACAAAGTGAGGTGGCCACATGGCAAAGAACAAATTACTACCATTTATCTCAAGTACAAATGTAAAAAAATCTTGTTTAAAGTCATTAATAGATTGTCTGTTCGATTCATCAAGCGACAAAATCGCAATTACAGACAATAAATTCAAAGTGTTAAAATCAAATTTCGACTATATTTACAGCGGTGAAAATATATTAAAGAAATTTAAGTTAAAAAATATCAGTTTAAGCGAAAAATTTAAACGAACTATTATTATTGACGGGAATAAATTAATTTATGAAATACGTATTTCTAAAATTAATGCGGAAGATATGAAATACGAAAGATTTGTATTTGTTTTTAAAGACATAACCGAAGAAGAAAAGTATAAACAAAGGTTTGCAAAATTAACAAATTTTTTGAGACACGAACTTTCTACACCGTTGATATCACAAACTTTAGCATTAAAATTGGTGGTGAAATCAGAAAATAATAAAGAATTAATTTCGGAAATTTTGCACTCAAACGAAACATCTTACAGAATTTTGAAAAATTGTCTCGAAGAGGTCGATTTTGAGGAAAAGGAGTTGAATCTTAAAAAAAAAGAAATTCCTCTGAAACAGTTCGTCGAAAACCTTTTGGAAGAGAGTGAAAGCTTCTTTTCCGCAAAAAATATTAAAATTGAAACAAACATTATAAGGGAACAAAAAATATTTGCGGATGAGAAATTGCTGAAAAAAGCAATAGAAAATATACTTTTTCAGATAAACGAAAGATGCTTTGAATATTCAAAAATAATTTTTAAAGCGGAAATTTCACAAAGTAATTTGAGGTTTGAAATTCTTGCCCCGTTTAAAATTGAAGAGGATATGTTTAATCGGACGGATGAAAAAATGTATACGAAATTGGCTCATGACAACGGATTATTTGTGGCTGAAAAAATTATTTCTGCCCACGGGGGAAGAATAATGTGCCAAAAACGCTGTGACAGAACAAGTTTGAAGTTAATTTTGCCGAACAAATAATTAATAAAAAATAAATTTTGCGGATTTTCATAAAAAACTTATTAAAATAATAATATAAAGATTAGGAAAAGAGGTTTTTTATGATTGACTTTAACAAATTGACCGATTATACAAAACAAATATTGTATTCTTCGCAACAGTTAATGTTGAAAAATCGAAACTCTCAACTTGAACCGTTGCATATTTTAGGGGCAATACTTGAAGATACGGAAGGTGTTGCAAAGGATTATGTAAAATTCTTGAAACTTGACGGTGTAAATTTTAAAAATGAATTGAATGCGGAACTTGCAAAAATTCCTCAATTGGAAACTGCTGTCAGCGGCGGCAATTTGTACCTTTCAAATTCAACCCACGCTTTACTCGATTTGGCAAAAGAAAAAGCCGATATGCTTAAAGATTCATTTATAGGAATTGAGCATATACTTCTTGCTATGACCGAAAATCCCGATACGGCAGCATTTTTAAGACGTTTTAATGTTACGAAAGATAAGGTTTTAAGTGCGATGAAAGATGTTAGAGGAAATCAAAAATCAGATAGTGCAAACGCTGAAGATGCTTATAAATCGCTTGAAAAATATTCAACAGATTTGACAAAAGCAGCTCGTGCCGGCAAACTTGACCCTGTCATCGGCAGAGATGAAGAAGTTCGTCGGATTATCCAAGTTTTGAACAGAAAAACAAAGAACAATCCTGTTTTGATTGGTGAACCGGGGGTTGGTAAAACGGCTATCGTTGAAGGTTTAGCACAACGTATTGTCCGTGGTGATGTTCCGGAAAGCCTTAAACATACAAAACTTGTATCTCTTGATATAGGTGCATTGATTGCGGGTGCAAAATTCCGTGGAGAATTTGAGGAACGTTTAAAAGCCGTTTTAAAGGAAGTTGAATCTTCTAACGGTGAAATTATCATGTTCATCGATGAACTCCACACAGTCGTCGGTGCAGGTGCAGCAGAAGGCTCAACTGATGCAGGCAACCTTTTAAAACCGATGCTTGCAAGAGGAGTTCTCCGTTGTATTGGTGCAACAACAGTCAACGAATACAGAAAATACATTGAAAAAGATCCGGCTCTTGAAAGACGTTTTCAACCCGTAATGGTTAATGAACCGACGGTTGAGGATACAATCAGTATTTTGAGAGGTTTGAAGGAACGTTATGAAGTTCACCACGGAGTTCGTATCAAGGATTCTGCGTTGATTGCGGCTGCAAAACTTTCTGACAGATATATTACGGACAGATTTCTTCCTGATAAAGCTATCGACTTGATTGATGAAGCGGCTTCATCGTTGCGTATTGAAATTGATTCAATGCCGGAAGAACTTGATAATATGGTTCGTCAAAAAATGCAACTCGAAATTGAAAAAACGGCTCTTCAAAGCGAACCGTCCGACGAAAATAACGAAAAAATCGCTCATATTGATAATTTGTTAAAAGAATTGAATTCAAAAATCGAAATTATCAAAAATCAATGGGAACTTGAAAAAAGTTCTATCAAGGACGAGGCTTCGATTAAAGAGGAAATCGAAAAAGTTAAGATTGAAATTGAAAAAGCAGAACGTGAAGCAGATTTGCAACGTGCTGCTGAACTCAAATACGGCAAGTTAATCGGACTTCAAAAACAACTTGAAAATGCAAAGAACAAAGATGCTTCTGACAAACAACTTTTGAAGGAGGAAATCGACGAAGACGATATTGCACAAATCGTAAGCAAATGGACGGGTATTGCCGTTTCGAAACTTATGGAGAGCGAAATCCAAAAACTTCTTCACATGGAAGATTTTCTTCACAAGCGTGTTGTTGGTCAAGATGAGGCTGTCACGATTGTTTCAGATGCAATCAGACGTGCTCGTTCGGGTTTGAAAAATCCGAACAGACCGATAGGAACGTTCATCTTCCTTGGCCCGACTGGTGTTGGTAAAACCGAACTTGCAAAAGCACTTGCTGAATTTATGTTCAACGACGAAGATGCACTTATCAGAATTGATATGTCAGAATATTCCGAAAAACATACTGTTGCAAGACTTGTCGGAGCTCCTCCGGGATATGTCGGCTATGATGAAGGCGGTCAATTGACAGAAGCGGTAAGACGTAAACCATATTCTGTAATCCTTTTTGATGAAATCGAAAAGGCTCACCCTGAAATTTTCAACATAATGTTGCAAATTTTTGATGACGGCAGATTGACCGATTCTAAAGGCAAAACGGTTGATTTCAAGAATACGCTTATCATTTTGACAAGTAACATCGGCAGCGATGTAATTCTTGAAAACACTGTAAAATCAATGCTTAGCGAACAAGAATACAACAATTTGAAGGAAGAAATTGAGGCTATTATGAAAACAAGATTTAAGCCCGAATTTCTTAACAGAATTGATGAAACGGTATTCTTCAAAGCCTTATCAATGCAAGATTTGAAACGAATTACGGATATTCAAATCAAGTATCTTGAAAACTTGCTCAAAGAACAAGAAATTACGATGGAAATGACAGATGAAGCAAGAGAATTGATTGCTCGTGACGGCTTTAATCCGCAATATGGTGCAAGACCGCTTAAAAGAACGATTATGCAACTTGTTGAAAATCCGCTTGCGAAAATCATTTTGTCAGGCGAAATCAAAAAAGGTGATACGGCAGTCATCGATGCCGATGGCGACAAAATAATCATTCACAAAAAATAATCACGAAAGGACCTCGTTTAACTATTAAACGGGGTCTTTTTTATTCTTTTACACCGCCGCTCATAATGTCATTGATAAAATATTTTCTTCCCGCAATAAAAAGTGCGATGACGGGAACACAACAAATTACGCAATATGCGGTCAATTCACCCCACATAATGACTTCTCTGTAACCCGATTTGAGATATGCAAGTCCGACGGGCAAAGTCCGCATGGTTTCTGAAGTTGTGACGATTAACGGCCACATGAATGCATTCCATGTTGTTATAAACGTAAAAATTCCGAGGGTGGCAATTGCAGGTGCCGCAAGAGGAAGTGCCGTTCTGAAAAATATTCCGAAAGCTCCGCAGCCGTCAATTTTAGCCGCATCTTCAAGTTCTTTCGGAAGCATTTTGAAATACTGTCTCATCATAAAAACACCGAAACCACCGAACATACCCGGCAAAATCATCGCTTGATATGTATCGACCCAGTTAAGTTCACGCATAACAAAAAATAACGGAATAATGTTAACTTGCGGCGGAATCATCATTGTTATGAGGATTATGATAAATAACGGCTCTTTAAATCGAAAATTTAATCTTGCAAATGCATAACCCGCAAGGGCTGAAATAAAGACCTGACCGATTGTTGTAGCCGTTGCTATGTAAAAACTGTTTAGAAAATATTGTTTTAAAGGTACCGTTGAAAATACACTTCGGTAGTTTTCAAAAGTAATACTTTCCGGAAAAAATTTTGGAGGATAAGAAAAAATTTGTTCTTCTCCCGAAAAAGAAAGGGTTAACATGAACAAAAACGGCATGAGCATTAATAATGCACCCGAAATTAAAACGCTGTACGATAAAAATTTTGCGGTCTTGTTCTTGTTTTCCATAAATTGAATCATAACAGGAGATTAAATTTTCGGCAAAAAAGATAAAATTGTTAATTGATTTTTAATCTGTTTTTAACTTCATTAAAGCTTGGCATAGCAGGAATTGCCCCTCTTTTTTTCACACATAAACTTGCAAGTGCGTTGCCGAATTTTGCAAAATCCGCTAATTCTTTTTGGGAAAGTTCGTCGATTTTTTTATCAAATTGAGATATTTTATACAAAAATCCGCCCCAAAAAGAATCGCCCGCTCCCGTTGTATCGACAACGTCACACTTATAGGGGGGAACAAATGTTCCGCCTTCTTTGCAATAAACGTAAGCTCCTTTGTCGCCAAGAGTTACGACAATAACCTTGATACCTTTGTCAAATAAGGCTTTGGCAGCTCCTTCAATATCCGTTATGCCTGTCAAAAGTTCGGTTTCTTCGTCCGAAATTTTCATTATATCCACGAACGGCAAAACACTTTTCATATTTTTTATGGCGGTTTTTTCGTTTTTCCATAAACTTGCTCTGTAATTTGGGTCATAAGATAAAATAATATTATTATCTTTCGCAATTTTTATGGCGGAAAATGTTGCTGTTCTTGATGGTTCATTTGTCAAAGAAAGTGAACCGATATGAAAGATTTTTGAATTTTTGATTAAATCGGAGTTTATTTCTTCTTTTTTGAGTTTTGTGTCAGCCCCTGCTTTTCTCGCAAAAGAAAACGAACGTTCACCGCTTGTTGTAAGACTTACAAATGCAAGAGTAGTGAAATATTTTTCGTCAATAATCATTCCGTCAGTGTTTACAGAGTGTTTTTCAAGAGTTTCTTTAAGAAAATTTCCGTGCATATCGTTTCCGACTTTGCCTATAAAGGCTGTTTTTCCGCCAAGTTTTGCGATTGAAACAAGAACATTGGCGGGAGCTCCGCCTGCATTTTGTGCAAAAAGTCTTTGACCGTCTTGATTGTAACCTTGAAAAGTGAAATCTATTAAAACTTCACCTAAAGCCGTGACATCAAACAATTTTTCGGATTTAATCATAATTTTACCCTGAATTGCCCTGTGATTTTTTAAAATAATAACATTTTTACGGAACTTTTTAAATATCTTAAACCAAAATACAAAATAAAAGACCGCCCGAAAGAGCGGTCTTATTGATTTCGGGTATTCCCGAAAAACTATGCATTAGCTTTTGCTGTTTCTACGATAACCGAGAATGCTTCCGGTTGGTTTACAGCCATTTCAGCTAACATTTTTCTGTTAACCGTAACGTTTGATTTCTTCAATGCGTTCATGAACTTAGAATAGCTCATTCCGTATTGTCTTGTTGCAGCGTTGATTCTGACAATCCAAAGTCTTCTCATGTTTCTCTTAAGACTACGTCTGTCTCTGTATTTATACTTCAACGCCTTCATTACAGCAGCGTTTGCAACTTTGAAAATTCTGCTTCTTGCACCTTGGAAGCCTTTTGCAAGCTTCAAGATTTTCTTATGTCTTTTTCTTAATACATTTCCGCGTTTAACTCTCATGATACTGTTCCTTTCTTCTCAATTAACGTGAATACTTCTTGTATGGAAGTTCTTTTGAAACTAACTTAAAGTGAGTTCCTGAAATTTCACACATTTTGAAGATTTTTCTTTTTCTTGAACCGTCTTTGTGTTGAAGAAGGTGACCAATACCTGCTTTTCTTCTGAGAATTTTACCTGAAGCAGTAACTTTGTAACGTTTTGCACCTGAACGGTGAGTTTTGAGTTTAGGCATAGTTTTCTCCTTTTCCTTTTATTTGTACCGTTTTGGAAATTGCAGGGGGTATCAATTTGATTGATATAGCCGCTTAACACGTTTATTTCGTTTCCGAAACGTCCGGTGCAAGACCTGTGGATATTGCTCCTTTTTTCCGACTAAGTACGTTTCCGTCCTTATCGTGGTACTTGGTTTGCCAAGTCCTTGTCAAGTCGCTTTCCACGCCCCTTTTGCAATCCCTGACGGTGATTGTAGAAACCGCAACGACATGCCACCGCTACGATTTCCTGACTATTTTATTGTAGAATAAACATGCCCTCTGTCAAATAGTTTGTTCGTTTTTGTGGCAATCCAGTATTAATTCTGGTCGACTAAAGTCGACCCTACTTCTGTTAAATAGTTTTGAGCTTTTTATAAACTGCAACAAAAAACCGCCCTCGAAAGAGCGGTTTCTTGATTGTTTGCGATAATTTTTACACAACACCTTGTGCAAGCATTGCTTTTGAAATTGTTTGAAATGCGGCAATATTTGCACCTGCAACGTAGTTGCCTTCCATTCCGTATTGTTTTGATGCTTCATCGCAAGCTTTGAAAATGTTTGTCATAATTGCATCAAGACGTTTATCAACTTCTTCAAATGTATAATAATATCTCATTGAGTTTTGTGACATTTCGATTGCCGAAGTTGAAACACCGCCTGCGTTTGCTGCTTTTGCAGGAGCAAAGAGGACTTTATTTTCTTGCAAGTATTCGATTGCTTCTTCCGTTGAAGGCATATTTGCACCTTCGCCGACTGCGATTACACCGTTTGCAACCAATTTTTTCGCTGATGTGAGACTCAATTCATTTTGAGTTGCACATGGAAGTGCTATGTCAGATTTGATTGTCCAAATCGGAGCATCGTTTCTATCGGCAGTTTCCATATATTTAGCGTCTGCGTGGTAATTGAGGTAATCTTTTACTCTACCACGTTTTACTTCTTTGATTTCTTTAATTGCAGCCAAGTCAATGCCGTTTTTGTCGTAAATGCAACCGTTTGAATCGCTCATCGCAACAACTTTTGCACCGTATTCTTGTGCTTTTTCGCAAGCGTAAATTGCAACGTTGCCCGAGCCTGAAATTGTTACTGTTTTACCTTCGAAAGTTTGACCGCCGTTAGCTTTGAGCATTTCTCTCATATAGTAAATCAAACCATAGCCTGTTGCTTGAGTTCTTGCCAAAGAACCGCCGTATCCTACTGCTTTACCTGTCAAAACACCGCCTTCATAGCCGTTTCTGATTCTTTTGTATTGACCGAACAAAAATCCGATTTCACGTCCGCCAACACCGATATCACCTGCCGGAACGTCGACGTCTTGTCCGATGTGTCTATAAAGTTCCGTCATAAAGCTTTGACAAAAACGCATAACTTCAGCATCTGATTTTCCTTTCGGGTCAAAATCGGAACCGCCTTTGCCGCCGCCGATTGGCAAGCCGCTCAAAGCATTTTTGAAAATTTGTTCGAAGCCCAAGAACTTCATAATGCTTTGGTTTACGCTCGGGTGAAATCTCAAGCCGCCTTTATAAGGCCCGATGAGTGAACTGTATTGTACTCTAAAACCTCTGTTTACTTGAACTTGACCATTATCGTCAACCCAAGGAACTCTGAAAGTGATAATTCTTTCAGGTTCGACAATTCTTTCCAAAATTGCCAATTTTTCGAAATCAGGGTTTGCATCGATAACAGGTTCAATGCTTGATAAAACTTCTTTTACCGCTTGCAAATATTCCGGTTCATTGGGGTTTTTAGCCTCAACTTTTGCTAATACTTTTTCAAGATATTTGTTCATATAATATCGTCCTTCCCTAAATACTACGATTTATTATTTCGTATTATATGTACTAAATATTTTTTTTAAAGTATTTTTTTGCTTATTTTCTGCGTTTTTCAATAGTCGGCATAATTTCGGGAGCTTTTTCCGTCCAAACTTGCAATATATTCAAAATATTTTCACAACATTTTGTCATTGTTTCAGCTGAAACAAATTCTGTTTGTGAGTGAAAATTAATTCCGCCTGCACCTAAATTCGGGGTCAAAAGACCTTCTAATGTCAAATGTGAGCCGTCAGTACCGCCTCTGACGGAATTTCTTACGGGGGTTAAGCCGCTGCGTCTTATGCCTTCTTCCGCGTAAGTAATTACTTCCGGCATTTGGTTAAAATATTCTTTCATGTTTTGGTAAACAGGTTTCGGGTTGAACTCGATTTTGCAACCTTTATTATCTTTTTCGATTTTTTTCAAAGTTTTTTCTATGAATTCAATTCTTTCTTGTGCTTTTTTAAGGTCAAAATCACGGACGAGCATTTTGACTGTTGTTTTTTCTGCCGTTCCTGAAATTTCATCTACGAAATAATAACCTTCTCTTCCTCTTGTCGTTGAAGGAGTTTCGTTTTTGGGTAATTTTGAAACAAATTCGTTTGCAAGTTCAAGAGAGTTAATCATTTTGCCGTAAGCATAGCCGCAGTGAACAACTTTTCCTGTGATAGTAATTTCAGGATTGAACGCATTGAAAGTTTCCGTATCCAATTCGTGCGGAGCTCCGCCGTCAACCGTATAAGCAAGGTCTGCTTCAAAATTTTTCGTATCAAAAATTGAAAGTCCCAATCCCGTTTCTTCATCGGGAGTGAAAACAACTTTGATTTCAGGGTGTTTAATTGAAGGATTTTCAACAAGAACGGTGATTGCTTCCATAATTTCAGCCACACCTGATTTGTCGTCGGCTCCTAAGAGTGTCGTTCCGTCTGTCGTAATAATTTTATGTCCGATTTCGTCTTTCAAATCTTCCGCGTTAATTACGGTTCCGTTTAAAAGGGTTATATTTCCGCCTTTGTAGTCAAAAATTTGCGGTTTAACAACACCTGTCGGAACATCGTGTGCCGTATCAACGTGTGCAAAAAGTGCAATAATCGGTGCATTGTCAATATTTGCAGGTAATTTTGCCGTTACAACACAATGCTTATTTACGTTAACATCTTTTAGTCCCAATTTTTTCAGTTCTTCCGCAAGCAAATTTGCAAGGTCAAATTGTTTTTCCGTGCTCGGAATTTTTTTCTCCGCTATTACAGGGTCGGAGCCTGTATCAATTTTTGCATATCTGATAAAAGAATTTACTAATCTGTCTTGGTTAATTAAACTGTTCATGTTTTTTACCTCTGCTGATTTCGCCGTATAAGTTTGCGTAAAAACTAAAAATAATGCTAATAATAAATTTATAAACTTTTTCATTAATACCTCTTTCCCTCAAATATATCACGGAATTGTGTGTTGTTCAAATTACAAAAAATCCCCCGCTTTTTATGCGAAGGATTTTTGATTAATCGGTTTATTTGCGAAAATCGCTGATAACTTTATAAAGTGAAGAGGCTTCTTGTACCGAAACATTTCCCGTCGGAACAATTAGTATTTCAACGGTTGTTTCTCCTCCTGCGTATGCAATTGTTATTTTATCGCCAACTTTGAGCTGTTTCGCGGGTTTTGCGGGAAATCCGTTTACCGAAATCCGTCCCTGCTCCGAAACATCATTTGCCACCGTTCTTCTTTTTATTAATCTCGATACCTTCAAAAACTTGTCAAGACGCATTATTCAGCCTTTACATCTTCAAGTTTCGTTTGAGTTTGAGAATTGCTTTCCAATTGTTTTTCAATTTGAAATTCAATAGCTTGCAAACGTTCTTCGTAAAGCTTGTTTTTGTGTTCAAGATTTGTGATTTTTTCTTCATACATCTTGTTTTTTGATTCCAAAATTTTTATTTTTTCATCAAGACCAGCAATTTTTGCCACAACATCTTGGATTTTTTCGTTTAATTCTTTAATGGCATTTACGCAAGCCCAGAAAATTTCTTCACGACTGATTTTGAAGTATTTTGAAAGTCCGTCTTGGAATACACTGTGCGGGAATACTTTTTGCAAGTCTTGGGCAATTACACCAACGTGCGGAGTCTTTTTCTTATCGTTTTTGTATGTGAAATTTTTGACCTTAAGTTGTGTGATTTCCTTCAAACCTGCCGTATTGTCTCCGGAAATATTTTTCAATCTCGCATCCGATATAATCAAACCTGTATCGGGAACTCCGACATGACCCGTCAATGTAGCTCCTGCCTGATACATATAAGTCAATTTTCTCAAGTCGGCTTCAGTTACAATTTTAGACATTCCGTCGTTTGTTTGGATGTAACCTGTTCCGCTGATTGTAAAATCACCGTTTACGGTTAATTTTCTATTTTCCATATCACCGTAAATTAAGGCATTTGTTCCTGTATGTCTTACGGCGTTTCCGTCCATAAATCCGCCAATATAAAGTTTATTATTTCCGTTTCCACTTGTTCCTACTGAAGAACCGATAGCAATGTTTCCAAAACCTGTTGTATTGCTTTGTAATGAGTTATTACCTATTGCAATATTATTATATCCCGTTGTATTTGCGTATAACGATGCAAAACCAATCGCAACATTTGACGTACCGCTTGTTATTGCGGGCATTGCCGAATATCCTAAAATTGTATTATGAGTACATTTGTTACTTGCTGCACCGCCACCGTTACCACTGCCGATTACAACGTTTGATGAACTTTCTGCTCCATAATTATTCATTGCGTTGTTTCCTATCGCAACATTGTCTTTTCCGGAAGTAATTTTTGTCATCGTATTAGCACCGATACTTATGTTATAACTTCCGTTTGTATTTGCCGTTCCGCTTGTTTCATTGTGAGCAGCAACGAGTGCATTATAACCGATTGCTACGTTTCCTTGAACCTTTCCGAGAGTGTTACCGTCTGATACAATTTTGCTTCCCAAAAGTGCGTTAACACCGATAGCGATGTTACAGGTTCCTTCCGTATTTCCCATACTGCTGGAGCCGATTGCAATATTTGCATCACTCGTTTTACTCATTTGCATAGCATAAGAACCGATAGCTACGTTATAATTACCCGTTGTTAAACTTTGTAATGAAAATGCACCGAGTGAGGAGTTTTCCACCCCTGTCAAAGTTCTGTAACTGTTGTCTGTATCTTTACTGATATATCTGTGTTCACCTGCCATTGAATATTGTCCGACTGCGGTGTTTGCTGCCCCTTTTGCATCATCACCCAATTTATACCATCCGTTTGTATCATTTGGAGATGCAACGTTTGCTGATGCTCCTCTTACGGTTGTATCCAATGAATTCGTTCCGATTGCAAGGTTGAAATTGCGGTCAAAAGAAATTTTACCGATGGATTTGTGTTTATTCGTTCCGCTTTTTTCGTAGAAATCAACTAAATGCCTTGAAATGATAGGGTTTGCTTCTTTTGCAGTTTGCGTTACCACTGCAATTTTCGGGTTGATTTGGCTTGAAAAAATTGTCGGCAAATCACCTTCGTTTATACCGTCATCAAAAGGTATTCTGTTATCGCCCATTACCGTTAACGCATTATTTTCCGGTGCTGTATAAACGGCATTGTTATTGATAAGATTTCCTCTTACAACGTATTTCCAAGGTGCTTCCGCGGGTTGATTTGATGCCGTTCTGACAATCGGTATTGTTGCGGCAAGAACCAAACTCATAATTACAAGCGTTACCAACGCTTCTGCTAATGTAAAACCTTGTCTTTTCTTGTTTATCATTCTTTTTCCTTTTATCCGTATGTTATTTTTATATATTTAAAAAAATCTATTTGATTTTCTTGTGCCTTTTTCTTCAGAACAGAGTTTATTTTTATCCTTGAATTAAAAAGTTCGTTTCCCACTACGGAATTCTTGCACGTTACTATCAAAATTCCGTCATCTGTAAGGGTTTTGGGCTTTGAATACTTCGCTAATTTTTCTCCGACAACATTTTCCCATTCTGCAAATAAAGCCTCGACTTTTTCGCTAAAATCCTTGTCAATCGTGAATTTTAAGGTTTTTAGTATATCTGCCGGTGTCTCAAAATTGCAAGTATCATCCTTTAACATATAAATATATTATAAGCATTTTTTTGTCTTTTTTAAAGTATTTTGTCATTTTTTATTAAACATTTTAAAAACAATTTTTAAAACAATAACTTTTTTTACAATCAAATATTCGGATGATGGAACAAAAATAATATTCAAGTTATTATTATCCTGTCGACATGGGTATAAAAATGGATTACGAAGAAGAAGAATACCAATATCAAAGTACATTAGACGATTCCGATTTGAAAAAAGTCGGAATGGAATTGATGTTCCTTACTCCGGAAAAAACTTCTCACGATGAAGGAGTTTCTGCCGTTGAGTTGTCCAAAATGCTCAAAATGCCCACCGAAATTGTTAAACAAAAACTTAAAATTTTATACGATAAAGAAATTGTTCGTGTTATAGGAAACAGTCCGAAGTTGTGGAAGTTTGACGAGTATAATTTTCAACGTATGGACGAAGACGATGAAGTTTACAAACTTCTTTGTTGTTTTGACGATGTTGATTTTGACCGCTATTTCCAATATTAATCACTAAATATGATATGAATGGTGAGATAAATCCTCAATTCTTCCTTCGCGTTCGAGTTGTACGTTTTCAAGATATCTCAAGTGTGCCAAAATACGCTTTGTTTTTTGACTTTCTTCGATTTTGAAAACATTTACGAGTGCTACAATTGCAAGCATTAAACCGAACGAAAAAATTGCAATATACGCACCGTTTCCGTGGAATGCGGGAATATTGAGATTTTGATGATTTTTAAACAAATCAAGACAAAAACCTACGACGTTCCCCAAAAGACCGACGGTTACGCAAAATCCGCAAGTTAAAATGCTGACTGCAGTACCTGCAATTTTGGAGTTGTTAATATCGTGCAAAAGCGGTACGAGCAAAGGAGAAAGGCTTCCCCAAAACGAAAGCGAACAAAACAGCAAACTCGGAATAATCGGGTCTTTGAAATCCGCAAAAAGACAAACCAAAATTATTGCAAAGCTGAATAATGTATTAAATGAAGCTATTTTCAAGAAAATGACTCTTCTTGAAACCGCAGCTTTGCTCATAAGTGCGATTATTGAGCCTGCAAATGCATATAATGCACCCATTACCGACAATACGGTCGCTGCTTTTAAGTCTGATATTAAACAAAAATCTTCAAGAAATTTTTTCCCGATAACCGTTTGTATAACGTAATAAAGACCGTAATTTATGAATGAAAAAGTATAAAGAACATTGTTTCTTCTGTCTGAAAATACACTTTTGAAAGAAGAAAGGTTAAATTTTACGGATTTATCTTCGGGTTCTTTGTCGGCAAATTTGCTTATTACCATGAATAATACCGAAATGATTGCCGTTGCGACACCGGTAATCCAAAAAGTTTCTCTCCAACCCAATTTGTCGATACAAACAACGAGCGGGGCATTTGCAACAATTCCGCCCAAAAATCCTACCAATAAAACAATTGAAAGAATTACACCGAAATTTTTATGCGGAACAATTTTTTTTGTTTCCGCAATCAGTGCAAGATAGAAACTTGCTGAACCGACACCGATTAAAACTCTGCTGAAATACAGTAACGGTAAGGTTTGTGCAACAGGAAAGAGCAAACTTCCCGCAAAAAATAAAATTGAACCTAAAGTAATAACTTTAAATCCGCCGTATCTTGCAATTAAAATCCCTATGACAAGCTGGCTTGCAGCATAAACATACATAAAATACGAACCCAATGATGCGATACTTTGTGCCGTTGTTTGCAAGTCGTTTTGTAATAATGTAAATACCGCACCGGGGACGGCAACACGTTGCAAATTTGCCGCAAAATACAATAATGACCCTAAAATTACCAATATTATTTCTATAATCGGAGCTTTTTTCATAATTTTTTCCTGCTTAAATCCACAAAAATATTTTATTCCCTCATGATGAAAATTCAATGATTACAAAACTAAATCTTTTGATAAAATACTATTGCTTTTTTTTGTTTTTTTGTTTTGCTATAAACAGAGAGATAACGGAATTTTAGTTAATAGTTTACAGGTTGTAATTAGGAGAAAATTTATGAAGAAATTTTTGACACTATCGCTTTTGGTGACGACAATGTTGGGAATGTCTTGTTCTTCGGCAATTGCGAAGGTTTATCAGTTTGAAGTTCTTTCGACTACCGATATGCACGGTCGTGCTACGGCAAAAGATGTTTCAACTCAAAAAGCCGTTCCGAATTCCATGCTCAAAGTCGCAACGGTTGTTAAAAAAGAACGCGAAAAATTTGGCAAAGACAAAATTGTTTTGATTGATAACGGCGATTTGCTTCAAGGCACGCTTGTTTCTCAATATGCTTTGACGCAAAAAACAGAAAAAGAAAACCCGATGCTTACCGCGGTTAAGTATATGAAATATGATGTTTGGGTTATGGGAAATCATGAGTTTAATTACACTCCCACTCAACGTAATCCTCAAATTGATTATGCTCAAAAAGCCGGAATTGCAACGCTCGGTGCTAATATAGTTCTTAAAAATGACGGTGAAAATGTTTGCGGTATTGCCGCTAAAAAAGGTGCTCCTTATTATCAACCTTACCTCATTAAAACAATTAATTTTGACAAACATAAAAAAGTTCGTGTTGCGATTATCGGTTTTGGTAATGCTAACAACGAAAATTGGGACAGATCATGCAATTACCCCAATCAACAATTCCGCAGTTTAGACAATCCCAACGGTCTTTTGGAAAATGAAATCAACAAGTGGGTCAAAAAAATTAAAGACGAAAAACTTGCCGATATCATTATCGTTTCTGCTCATAGCGGCAAAACTAACGACACAAATACTCAAGTTAAAGGTTTCTCTATGGAATCTCAAATCGTTTCGGGTGTACAAAATTCCAAAGATGTTGACCTCTATATTTACGGGCATGATCATCAACAAAATATTGAAAAAATTAAAAATAAAGACGGAAAAGAAGTTTATATCGTTAACGGTGGCGGCACAAGTGTTACCAAGAGTGTCTTTACGGTCGATTTTGACAGAAAAAATAAGTTTATCGGCTATGATTTAACTACTACACCTGCAAATTTGGCTGATTATAAAAATGACAAAACCCTTGAAAAAATGGAAAATCCTTGGTATGCGGAAACCCTTGCTTGGGCACAAAAACCTCTCGGTAAATTTTCCGGCGGATGGAACAAAGTTAAGTCTCAAACGGAAAACAAAACAAATGAAGATTTGGTTTTGAAACAAACCGAAGTAAATAATTTAATCCATAAAGTTCAAATTTGGGCAACTTGGCAAAATCCTGACGTTGAAGGTGCAACAGTTTCAATCACAAGCTCTTGCCTTCAATCAAATGCCGACGGCAAAATCGAATTTGTTCCCCAAGACGGAGATACCGTTTCTTTCCTTAATCTCGCATTACTTTACAGATTTGGAAACAACTTGCTTTGCATGGCGGATATGACTCCCCAACAACTTTATGCTTGGCTTAATGCAACTGCCAATAAATTGATGATTGATGAAAACGGAAATCCTAAACTTAAACCCGATTCATCACTCCACGGAACAGATACGTTCTATGGAATTGACTATACTTTTGACCTTACAAAACCAGAAGGAGAAAGAGTCGTCAGTGCAACAATCAACGGTCAGGATTTGAAAACAATGACAAAACCGATTAGAGTCGTTATGAACTCGTTTAGAATTGCCGGCTCTCACGGTTTCAAAGAAACAACCAAATTGACCGAAGATGATGCAATTTGGATAACTTCACCTTCCGATAAAGCTCAAACAATGTCTATTCAGGACGAATTGGGTAATTATATTCAACAAAAGAAAAAAGTTACACCGAAAGATACAATTGACCACGTACAAAATACAACTTGGAATATAATTACAAAATAGTAACGAAAAAAGCACCTTGAAATACAGGTGCTTTTTTTTGCAAAATTTTAGCTCTTATTGTTTTGCGGTACGACTTTTCCGCTTATTCAACTGTTTCGATTTTTCGAAAATATAAAAAATCAAAAACTAAACAGGATTTTCGCTCAAGTTGTCGAGTTCCGTGAATTTTTAATTTTGCATAAAAAAAACCGCCCCCATCGAGAGCGGTTTTTCTGCAAAAGTTTGAAAACTATTTGTTAACAACTTCTTTGAATTTTTTACCAGCTGAGAATACCGGAGCAGTTTTTGCAGGAATGTCGATTGCTTTACCTGTTTGAGGGTTACGACCGGTTCTTGCTGCTCTTTTTCTTGCTTCAAAAGTACCAAAGCCTACCAAAGTAACCTTTTCTCCTTTTGCAACTGTTTTTTGTACGATATCCATAAGTTCGTTAATAACGTTAGCTGCTTCTTTTTGTGTAACTTTAGCTTTTTTTGCAACTTCTTGTACTAATTCTTCTTTGTTCATGAACAATGTTCCTTTCATTTATATCCACGATTTTGATTATATCCGAAGATTTTTTTGATTGCAAACTCTGAAACATTTGTTAACATTACGTTTCAGAACACCCCGTCGGCGGTAACTCAATGACTGCTTGAATTACTTGTTTCTCATGGTCGGGAATGCAATAACGTCGCGGATTGTAGGTGAATCAGTCAACAACATTACGAGTCTGTCAATACCGATTCCCATACCGCCTGCGGGGGGCATACCGTATTCAAGTGCCGTAATGAAGTCTTCATCGATTTCCATAGCTTCTTCGTCGCCGTTCGCTTTTGCAAGTGCTTGAGCTTCAAATCTGCTTCTTTGATCAAGCGGGTCAGTCAATTCCGAGAATGCGTTACAAAGTTCCCAACCGTTGATTCTTGTTTCAAATCTTTCAGTCAATTTCGGGTTATCTCTGTGAACTTTTGCAAGCGGTGAGATATCTCTCGGGTAGTCGATGATGTGAGTCGGTTGAATTAAGTGCGGTTCAACTCTTTCTTCAAAGATTTTTTCCAAAACCTTGCCCCAGTTGTTGCAATCTTCAACGTCGATGCCCAATTCATTTGCTTTTTCGACTGCTTCTTCGTAGTTAACAACGCTTGAGAAGTCCATTCCCGTATATTCTGAAATTGCACCAATCATTGTTTTTCTGTCCCAAGGAGGAGTTAAGTCGATTTCTTTGCCGCAATATGTGATTTTCATTGTGCCCAAAACGTCCATAGCGACTGAAGAAACCATATTTTCAACGAGTGCCATCATTTCGTTGTAATCAACATAAGCCTGATACATTTCAATCATAGTAAATTCAGGGTTATGTCTTGTGTCGATACCTTCGTTTCTGAAGTTTCTGTTAAGTTCAAAAATCTTTTCCGAAACACCGCCGACCAAAAGTCTCTTGAGGTGAAGTTCCGGAGCGATTCTCAAAACCATATCCATATCCAAAGCATTGTGGTGAGTTACGAACGGTTTAGCGTTTGCACCTGATGCTTTTGTGTGGAGCATAGGAGTTTCAACTTCCAAGAAGCCTTGATTTGTAAGATATTCTCTGATTTTTGTAATAATTTGGCTTCTGATTCTGAACGTTTTTCTGACATTTTCGTTCATAATCAAGTCGATATATCTTTGTCTGTAACGGGTTTCGAGGTCAGTCAAGCCGTGGAATTTTTCCGGTAATGCTCTCAATGATTTTGTCAAAAGAGTAACTTCGTTGACCTTAAGGCTCAATTCTCCGCGGGGAGTTCTTCTTACTGCACCAGTACAACCAATGATATCGCCGATATCGAGGAGTTTAAGTTCTTTAAATTTGTCAACTCCCATATTTTCTTTGTGGCAGAAAAGTTGGATTTTTCCGCTATCATCTTGCAAATCCATAAACATACCGGTGTTTCTGATTGCGGTAATTCTGCCTGCAACAGCGTACCAATCGTCAGTTTCAACACCTGCTTCGAGGTCTGCATATTTTTCTTGAAGTGCTTGTGCTTTTATATTTTTACCGAATGAATATTTAAAAGGGTTAATTCCTTTATCAGCAATATCGGTGAGTTTTTGAATTCTTGCCTGACGGATGTGATCCAAATTTTCTTTTTCTTCCATTGTGCCTCCGTGTAAATCTTGTATGTTTTGATTTTACAACAAAAAAACTTTTTGCGATAATTAATTGAGATAATCAATATGAGGTCAAAATGGCGAACTCTTTTAGTGAAAACGGTGTTATAATCCCCGAAAATATTATGAAAAACCAAAATGTCGACTTGGAATCCGTTGCGGTTGCTTGTGCAAGAATGGCTGAGGACAAGGTGCTTTTTCAGGTAGAATCACCGTTTCACTCAATTGCCGTTTGCGAAAATTCTATCGGGAGATTTTTGAGATACGGCATAAGTTTTCAGGCCGGAAGGATAAATTCCCCCGTATATAAAGGAAATATCCCTTATCTCAACTACTTTTTGTTGTTGTATTTGCTTAAAAAAAATGCTAAAAAAATTCTTCTTATCGGTTTTGGTACCGGAATTTTGGTTAAACAGTTTGAAAAAATTTTTGAAAAACTCGAAAGATTTGACGCTGTCGACATTGAGGAAAATATTTTGCCGATTGCAAAAAAATATTTTGATTTTACGGAAAGCGAAAAATTCCGTTTCCATCTGCAAGATGCCCTTGTCTATTTGAGAAACAACAAAACAAAATATGACCTTATAATCGCTGATGTTGCGGGTAATGAGGGTATCGACGAGAGATTTTTTGAGGACGAATTCTTTAATAATATTAAAAAATCACTCAAAAAAGACGGCATTTTTGCATTCAATTCCTGTGCAAATACCGATTTTGACGAGGATGAAAAAACATTTTTCGGATTTACGTTAAAAAAATATAAAGAACATTTCAAAAATTTTGCGGTATTTAACGGAAAAACATCCGATTTGACATATTTTAAAGCATTTTTTGACATCAACAAAAGGGTGCTTGATGTCACAAATGCGATTATTTTCGCCTCAGATAAAGAGTTTGACGAAAATGTTTTTGCCAAAATAAATGACGAAGATTTGAAAACAATTTCTGCCCTAAACGTCGATATTTTGCCCTATTCAAAAGATTTACACAAAATATACGGATAAAATCCGTCTTTTTTTTATTAACAGTTTGCTTGAAACAGACCGAGAAAATATCGAAAGCGAAAAAAAGGCTCCGAAAGGAGCCTGTACT
>CACZSN010000045.1 GCA_902783835.1 uncultured bacterium | reverse complement strand
AAGTTCAGAATGACAATTATCGCTAAAATTTTAGCATTTATCGTTATTTTTTTGAAAAAATCTTTGAGTTTTTCAAACTGACAGGGATGAAGTCCCTTTATTCTTCGACAGATTCAATTTCGACGGAAATATTGTCTTTATACATCTTTTCTATTGTTTGAACAAAGTCATTTTTGGCTTTGACCCAAGCTTGAATGCCGGACAGAATTTTTATGGGGGTTTTATCATTTGGAGTTTTTACAACGAAGAACAGCGGGTCATCCCCTTTAAATTCGGAAATAACATGTTTTAGGCTCATGACATCTTCAAAAGACATATCTTTTGATACTTTCAATGTGACAAGATTGGTATTATCAATTGCACGAACGTTATCGATTACGATTTGTCCTGAAGATTCTTCTCTCGGCTGATACTTACCCGTCATAATTAATTTTTTATCTGTTGCTATTAAAGAACCGCATTTTTCGAGTGTTTTATTAAACGCAACATATTCAATTTTTCCTGACAAGTCTTCAAAAACACCTGCTTTAAGGAATTTTGTCGGGTCTTTTTTTGTAGGAATTAATCGCATCGAAGTAACCATTCCGCAGAGCGTTACTTCTTTTTCTCCGTGAAGTTCCGAAAGTTCGCTGATATTGTGGCTTGCAACAAACGGAATTTTCTTTCTTATACAATCGAGCGGATTTGAGGTCAAATAAAATCCCAATATATCTTTTTCGAATTCCTGAATTTCCTTGTCCGTATATTCTTCGTCTGAACCGTAGAGCTGGAAGTTTTCGGTCATCGGGTTATCATCGCCTAACATTGAAAACAGGCTTGCTTGACCGACTTCAGCTGCTTTTGCTTCTCTGTTGCACACGGCAATCATATTGTCGATATTGTTCATCAATTTTTTACGACAAGGTTCAAGACAAGACAATGTGCCTGTCTTGGCGAAACTTTCGAGCGATTTTTTATTGATTGCTTTTGTATTCAAACGAGTAATAAAGTCGTAGAGCGACTTAAATTCGCCGCCATTTTCTCGTTCTTCTTCAATCATTTCGCAAATCTGCAAACCCACACCCTTTAATGAGTTTAAACCGAAACGAATTTGATTTCCGTCGGGAGTGAAGTCGGCATTTGATTTGTTAATATCCGGAGGAAGTACCTCAATACCTCTGTTTTGAGCCATTGAGATATACATCTGCGTTTTTTCTTTGTTATCTTTAACGCTTGATAAAAGTGCCGAAAAATATTCGACAGGATAATGTGCTTTGAGGTATGCAGTTTGATAGCAAACAAACGCATAAGCCGCTGAGTGTGCACGGTTGAAGCAATACTTCGCAAATTCGACCATCTGGTCAAAAATGCTTTCCGCAATTTCCTTGCTTACGTTATTTTTCGAACAACCTTCGATAAATTTTGTTTTATTTTCAAGAATAATATCGACTTTTTTCTTACCCATAGCACGACGCATCAAATCAGCTTGCCCAAGGGTAAAACCGCCCAAATCCTGTACGATTTGCATAATCTGCTCTTGATACAAAATTGTTCCGTATGTATCCTTCAAAATAGGCTCTAACAGCGGGTGTTCATATGTTACCGGTTCTCTGCCGTGTTTTCTTGCGACGAAGTGTTTGTCCATGCCCGTTTGCAACGGTCCCGGACGGAAGATTGCAACTAAAGCACCCAAATCTTCGAAAACTGACGGTTTAAGTTCACTGACGAGCTTTTTCATACCTGCGGATTCAAGCTGGAAAACACCGTCCGTATCTGCTTTTTGGAGCAAATCAAATGTCGGTTGGTCATCAAGAGGGATTTTGTTCAAATTAAGGTCAATGCCATGACGTTTTTTTATCCATCGCAAGGCATTACGCATAATCGTCAAGTTCAAAAGACCCAAAAAGTCCATTTTCAATAAGCCCAAATCTTCCGAGGTTTGTTTTTCGTATTGGGTGATTAAATTTCCTTCTTTTCCTCTTTGCAAGGGGACAAGGTCGTCGAGCGGAACTTGCGAAATCACAACGCCCGCAGCGTGCATGCCCGTATTTTGCTTGATACCTTCAAGTTTCATCGCCTCATCGACGAGTTGTTTTGAGGTCAAAACTTGACCCTCAATCAGGCTGTCGCCTTCGATTTCGACATTATTGTCATAAAATTCTTTAAACTCTGGACTTTCTGCGAAAACATACGGGTGCTTTCCATCGTCAACAAAGGTGATTCCAGGGGTGTTAGGGATTAATTTTGCAATGTTGTTTGAAACTTGGAAAGGAACATTTAAAACTCTTGCAACTGCTTTGAGGGCATTTTTTGCAGCCAAAGTACCGAAGGTGATAATCTGGCAAACCTTGTCAGCACCGTATTTTCCGACAACGTATTGGAAAACTTTTTCCCGTCCTTCAATACAAAAGTCGACGTCGATATCAGGCATGCTGATACGTTCAGGGTTCAAAAATCTTTCGAACATCAATTTGTGATAAATCGGGTCAATATCGGTAATTCCAAGTGCATAAGCGACGATTGAACCCGCCGCTGAACCACGCCCGGGTCCGACAGGAATGTCGTGTTCTTTTGCCCAGTTGATAAAATCCCAAGTAATCAAAAAGTACGCAGGAAAACCCATTTGATTGATTACGCTAAGTTCGTAATTCATACGTTCTTCAAGGGCTTTTGTCACAGTGCCGTAACGCTTTTTCATCCCTTCCCGAACTTTAAAATCAAGATAACTTTCAACGGTGTGATTCGGTGGTACGTCAAAGTGAGGCAATTTCGATTTGCCAAGTTCGATTGTCACGTTACACTTTTCGGCTATTTCGACGGTATTTTTGATAGATTGCTCGAAAGTTTCATCGTCCAATTTTCTGAATGCCGCACGAAGTTCTTCGGGCGTTTTGACGTAAAATTCGTCGTTCGAAAATTTGAAACGGTCAACATCTTTCTTGCTTGAGTTCGTTTGGATACAAAGCAAGGTGTCATGCCACGATGCGTCCTCTTTTTTCATATAGTGGCTATCGTTCGTGATGACGGTTTTGATGTTTAATTCTTTTGCAATTTTCAAAAGCCCGTTGTTCGAAAGTTCTTCCTCTTGCAAGCCGTGGTCTTGGAGTTCGAGATAATAATCATCGCCGAAAATCGATTGGTAATACTTTGCAACTTCTAATGCTTTGTCGTAATCTTTTTCTTCCCAAATCGCCCGTGAGACTTCGCTTGCGATACAAGCAGAAAGGCAAATTATGCCCTCACTGTGCTTTTCGATTAATTCGTGATTGCAACGTGGTTTGTAATAATATCCGTCAACAGCCGATTTTGAGGCAATTTTAACGATGTTTTTGTAACCTTGATTGTTCTTTGCAAGCAAAATAAGGTGATAGAGTTTGTTTTGCCCCGGTTTTTTTTCGGTAATATCACCATGATAAACGTAAACTTCAATCCCGATAATAGGCTTGATTCCCGCTTCATTTGCTGTTTTGTAAAGTTCAATCGCTCCGTGCATAACTCCGTGGTCAGTAACCGCAACGGCAGGCCAACCTTGGTCTTTGCAAAAAGATACCAATTTTTTAATTTTGATAGCACCGTCCAACAAACTGTATTCCGTGTGCAAATGCAATGGAACGTATGACATTTCAATTCCTTTCGACAAAAATATTTTACAATAAACAAAGCATGCCCGTGAGGAAATTTGATTTTGTTTCCACATTTTTTCATAAAATAATTGCTGAACAGATTTTTCGTTATAAGGGGTTCAGAAAGACTTCTTTGCAGTCATTCAGAGGGACTTCGTCCCTGTCAGTTTGCGTCTGCTTTGATATTTTGGGTACTTTCGTTGATAAAGGACTTCGTCCCTGTCAGTTTGAAAAACTCAAAGATTTTTTCAAAAAAATAACGATAAATGCTAAAATTTTAGCGATAATTGTCATTCTGAACTT
>CACZSN010000044.1 GCA_902783835.1 uncultured bacterium | reverse complement strand
ATCAGATAATAACCAATTTTTCAATTGAGAAGATTGTTTTTCGGACTGTATTTGTCTTAATCTGTTCAGTCGGTACGTATGCTATATATTTACTCGGAAAGGACAGAATTTCAAAAAAGGTCGGTATTGTTTCTTCTTTTATTTATGCAGTTTCTGTTTTGGCTATATCATATTCTCAATTATGCAGAAGTTATATTCTTTCTTTTGTTTTGGCATTATTTTTTGTCGATTTTATGTTTAAGTTCTTTGAAGAAAATAAGTTCAAAAACCTGATAGGATTAGCGGTTTTGGGGATATTAATTATTAATAATCATTTTTTCGGATGTGTCTTTTTGCTTCTGAATTTTATATACGGAATTTTTTATTTGGGCAGAAAGAAAGATTTTTCAAAGATTAAAGAATTTGTAATTACATTTTTGGTAATAGGTTGCTCATTTATTCCATACCTTTGTTTTATGATACAACGGGGACTTTTTAAATACGATTTTGAATGTTGGATAATGGTGCATAGTTTTTCGTTTGTCACGAATTTCTTTTTTGGTTCAATAGCTTTTGCTGTTTTAATCGGGGTTTTATGTATTATTTCTCTGATATTTCGTGATTATATTTTCCGCATTTTTCTCAAAAACAGAATGAGTTTTTAAATTATCTGATATTTTTTATTCCGATTTTTGTAATGTCAATTTATTTAATTAATTTTTGGAAACTTTGTTTTGTTGAATCATATTTTTTGATGATATATGGACTCTTAATTCTTTTACTTGCAACTTTTGTTGAAGTAAAAGATAAATTTAAACCATTTACATATATTATAATTTTTTTGTTTATATATTTTCAAAGTGCGAATACATCTCCTTTGTTTGTTCTTTCGTACAGAGATGTTTTTAAACTTCTGCAAAATGAAGCGAAAAAGCAAAATCTTGTATATTTCCTGAGTAAGGATTACAGTGCTCATTACATGGACAGAAATAATATCGTATGGCTTCCTGACGGGGTATACAATGATTACCGCAGGGAATTGGATGACGGTTTGGAAATTATTATGGACAGATTTTCAGAAATATCGCCTAAATCAACATTCTTTATTTCGTATAATTTACTGCATAATGAGGACATCGATAAATTTTTTAATAATGAAGAAAATCCAAATTATTATATGTCTGTGATATTGACTCCGCATGTTCCTGTCGTGAAGTTTGAACCAAAAACACGGTAGCAGTTAATAAAAAATCCGCTCTTTTGGGGGAGCGGATTTTTATTTTTGAATAAATCTTATTCAAGCCAATCACAGTGACCGTCAGGGCAGAATGCTTTTTCCAAAGCCGGAATGATGCTTCTGTGTGTCATTTCAAATGTTACCGGTGTAATAGAAACTTTGTTCCAACGGATAGCGTTAATGTCTGTACGGTCATTTTTTCCGTCTTTAACAAGTTCACCTGCCATCCAGTAATATTCTTTTCCGCGAGGGTCAATGCGTTTTTCATATTCATTTGTATAAGTTCTTGAACCCAATGTTGTAATTACGACACCGTTGATGTCTTCAGGTTTGCAACCCGGGACATTGATATTCATAATTGTTCTTTTGGGGAAATTAATTTCTGCCAATTTCGGTAAAAATTTCACGATTAAATCAGCAGTGTACTCAAAATTGTGGGGTATAAAATCATTTCCGCAATAAGAAACGGCAAGGCTCGGATATCCCATAACCGCTCCTTCCATAGCACAACTTACTGTTCCTGAATACATAATGTCAGAACCTAAGTTCGGACCGTGATTTATGCCTGAAATAACCATGTCGGGAAGTTCATTGTCTTCCAAAATAGCATTGATTGCAATTTTTACGCAATCACCGGGGGTTCCGTTCGTTTTCCAACAACGTTTTGCACCGTAACGAGGTTCAATTTCCGTTACACGCAAAGGTGTATGTAGTGTCAAAGAGTGACCGGCGGCACTTCTTTCTTGATCAGGGGCAACGATATAAACTTCGTGACCTGCATTACTCAATGCTCTTGCCAATACAGAAATACCTACGGCATACATTCCGTCGTCGTTAGACATTAAAATTTTCATAAAATCTCCTTCGCTACTTACAGGGTATATCTATTATACTTGTAACATTTAAAGTATTTATACTGCAAATTGCTGATTTATTTTAAAATTTCTTTCAAGATTTTCTTATTTATATCATCGAAAATTTTTACTTCTCCGATGTTTGTCGGAAGAACAAAACGTACTTTTCCCGCTTCAACTTTTTTGTCAAACTTCATTGTTTCAATGAGTTTTTCAGGTTCATAATACTCGTGTTCGGGTAGATTAAACTCAAATTTATTAATTAAATCACTTGCTTTATCGTAGTAATTTTCATCAATCAAATTAAGAGCAAGACTTAAATCAAAACATACCTGTAAACCTACGGCAACAGCTTCTCCGTGGGTAAATACGGAATAATTGGAACATTTTTCGAGGGCATGCCCGTAGGTGTGACCAAGATTCAAAATTGCTCTTAAACCGTTTTCTTTTTCATCTTTGTGGACGACGGAAGCTTTTAACTTGCAGCATATTTCGACTGTTTCGTCAATAAATTTAAGATTTAATTTTTTTATTTCTTCAATATTTTTTGATAGAAAGTCAAAAAATCCGAAATTTTCTCCGCAAGTTTTTTCGATGAATGCATATTTTACAACTTCTGCAAAACCTGTTTTGATTTGTCTATCATCAAGTGTTGTAAGTGTTTTTGTGTCTGCAATAACTAATTTCGGTTGATAAAACGTTCCTATTAAATTTTTGCCGAAGTCGTTATTGACAGCGGTTTTTCCGCCTACGGAAGAATCAACTTGAGCAAGTAATGTTGTCGGAATTTGGATAAAATCGACACCCCTACGATAAATTGATGCGGCAAACCCCGTCATATCACCGATTACACCGCCGCCAAAAGCTACAAATGCACATTTTCTGTCCAATCTTAACTCTGATGCTTTGTTCAATATTGAAATCAACGTTTCAAAATTTTTGAACTTTTCTCCGTCCGGGATTATGAATTTTTCGGCATTCTCAAGTTTGAGCTTGTCTCCCCAAAGTCCGTCAATTTTTTCATTTGTAATAACTAAAAGTTTTGTTGCTTTGCAATTTTCTTTTATTAAATCATTTGCTTTTTCAAGAAGATTTTCACCGATATAAATCGGGTATTTGCTTGATTTTGTTGCTTTTATATCAACTGTTACTTCTTTCATGATAAATCCTCAAAATTTCTTTTGCTGTCTCTTCGGGAGATAAATTGTCCGTTTCTATTGTAAAATCTGCTTTTTCGTACAATTTTTCTCTCGCTTCAAGCATGTTTTCAAGTTTTTTCTTAACATCATCCGTTTTCAACAACGGTCTTGTAGTATCGCCTTCAAGTCGCTTTATTAGTGAATTTATGGATGTTTTTAAATAAAAAACCAATCCGTTTTGTTTCAAATTTTTCAAATTTTCTTCTTTTAAAACTATTCCGCCTCCCGTTGAAATAATTTGGCTTGCGTATTGAGAAACTTCTTTTGATACAAGCATTTCGAGTTGTCTGAAATATTCTTCACCGTTTGTAGCAAAAATATTATTGATTGAGCGATTTTGCAATTTCACGATGATTGCATCGGTGTCGATTAGCGAGTATCCGGATAAATCACTTAAAATGTTTCCTAATGTGGTTTTTCCGCTTCCTGAAAGACCGACTAAAACAATATTTTTATTCAAATCTTTCCCTCAACATTTCTTTGTATGTTTCATAATTTCTTTTGATTTGTTCAGCGTTATCCTGACCGAATTTTTCCATAAATGCATTGACCAACACAGTTGCAATCATTGAATCTGCCACTATCCCGCAAGCAGATACCGCACAGGTATCAGAGCGTTCAAAGTGTGCATCGATTGCTTGTTTCGTTTTTAAATTTATTGATGAAAGCGGTGTTTTCATTGTCGGAATAGCTTTCATTGATGCTTTAACGATAAGATTTTCACCGTTTGTCATTCCTCCTTCGAGTCCGCCTGCGTTGTTTGTTTTTCTAACGACTTTGCCGTTTTCAAAGAACATTTCGTCGTGAGTGTGTTTACCTGAATTTTTTGCGACATCAACACCCATCCCGATTTCAACCGCTTTTACTGCTTGGATGCTCATAACGGCTTGAGCTATTTGACCGTCTAATTTTCTGTCCCATTGAACGTGTGAACCTAAGCCGACAGGCAAATTTGAATAAATTACTTCAACTTTTCCGCCTAATGTATCACCTTCTGCTTTCGCTTTGTCAATTTCGGCTTTCATTAGTTCGTAAGCCTTCATATCAGTGACTCTTAAATCGTTCTTTTCTATGATTTTTAAATCCGGCTCAATATTTTTATCGGTTTTCACCGTACCGATTTGAAGCACGTGAGAAAACCCTTCAATTCCAAATTGTTTTAAAATACATTTTGCAATTGCACCTACTGCCACTCTTGTAGCCGTTTCTCTTGCACTTGAACGTTCAAGGATATTTCTGACATCTTGTTGGTTGTATTTTATTGCTCCTGCAAAATCAGCGTGTCCCGGGCGAACATTTGTAATTTCTTTTTCTGAAATCTTTGCTAAATTTTCATCCGTCAATTCAACCGGTTCTGTCGACATCGGAATTTTCCAGTTTTCAAAATCCCGATTTAAAATTTCTATTGAAATAGGTGCTCCCGTTGTCTTTCCGTGTCTTACACCTGATTTTATTATGGCTTTGTCCGTTTCGATTTTCATCCTTCCGCCGCGACCGTAGCCGACTTGACGCTTTGCAAGCCATGAGTTTACGTATTCCGTATCAATTTCTATTCCTGCCGGAACTCCGTCTATTATTACATTTAATGATATTCCGTGCGATTCGCCTGAAGTTAAAAATCTGAACATTCTTTGTAACCTTTCTCTCATCTATTTTACAGTACTTAATTTCTATTGTAAATAAATTTTAATATAAATTTTAAAAAATACACTTAAAAACTTGATTTTTTTCGCAAAAAATTCTATATTAATAAAAACAAGATATGAATTTTATCAAATGACATATAAAAATGTCTAAAAAAGACTCTTTCAAACACAAACACACCACACACAAAAGAGCCCCCAAATATAGGGGGCTTTTTGTTATTTATGAAATTTCGTAATTTTTGTGATAAAGCGTGTAAGTTGTTTCATCGCTAAAAAACGAGGCAAATTTCAGTAGAATAAATCAAATTTTAAAAAGCCTTTAGCGAAAGACAAAAGGCTTTTTTAGTATATTTATTTCTTTTTCGGACGTTTTTTATTGAAGTTTATTCCAAGTTTTTGTTTAGCATTATCTATTGATATTTTGGCCAATGGTTTTCGTGTTGCTCTATCGTAGAAAACGAGCCAGTGAGGACGTTTGGGATCATCTACCGAAAAATACAACTTTCCTTTTACTTGAGAGCCGGATTTCATTTTCGAAAATGGCATGGCATCATTAAAGAATAATGCGGGATAAAATCTTCTGTTCATATCATTTATGACGGCAACATCGAAAGCCGTAAAGTTTTGATCGGAAGCATTTTTTATGTCGAGCGTAATTTCAAATGTATTTCTTATGCCGAAAGGGTCTTTAACAAGCCACAAATCGACTATATCGACATCTAAACCGTCATAATGCATTTCCTGATGTTTAAAGGCATCTTTTTTGATTACGGGCAATTCAACATCGGAGGTCATTGTTACTTTTATTTCATCTCCTCTGGAGATGAGGACACCTTTCCCTTTTCTGACAATGCTCATTACGAGTCCCATCGCGGCACCGGCAGCCAATCCGCCCAAGATTGTATATCCTTGGCTTGCTATTGCTCCTTCAAGACCGAATATATTTAATGCCGTAAATCCACCGACAACACTGCCTGTTACGGTATATGCCGAATCGACTCCGACTGTTTTTGCGATTGACTTTGGTGTCGAATTTTTTGTTGTCATTGTTGCATCAATCGGAATTTCTCGTCCGTCCGGGGTTATCAGAGAGTCAAATTTAACTTCTATCCAACCGTCTCTGCCGCCTCTTTTAGGGTCAACAATGTTTCTTACCGTTCCGTGGGCAAGCGTTCCTACCGGCAAAAGTATTCCGCCGTCAGCCTCTACGTCTGATGAAACTTCTGCAAAAAATTCATCACCTTCAAAAGTTGTTCCGCCTTGTAATACTTGAGAAACAACCATTCTAATGACTTCTTTTTGCTCTAATTTTTCGACTTTACCAGTGAATATCTCTTCTTGTTCCGGACGTTTTGTGTCCGTAATTTCGGCATGTCCTCTCCAAACAGCAGAATACGCCTGTAACGAACACTGTTGTAACATTGAAAAAATTAACAAAAAACTGATAATCTTTTTCACGTTTGTCCTTTTAAGTTATTGGAGATTATTTTTCTCCGCTTTACGTTTATTGTATTCTTCCAAAAATCCTGTATCGAATTTTCCTTCTGTAAAGACTTCGTCTTCGATAAGGTCTTGATAGAACGGTAATGTGGTTTTAACACCCGTAATTACATATTCTTTCAATGCTCGATACATTCTTCTTCTTGCTTCTTCACGGGTAGGTGCCCAGCACATAAGCTTACTAATCATTGAGTCATAATACGGAGGAATTTTATATCCTGAGTATACGTGAGAATCAACTCTGACACCAAATCCGCCGGGGGCAATATATCCTGTGATTGTGCCTGCTGCCGGTAAAAAGTTTCTGTCAGGGTCTTCTGCATTAATTCTGCATTCAATAGCGTGACCTTTTATGGAAATGTCTCTTTGGGTTATTGAAAGCGGCAATCCTGCTGCAATTCTGATTTGTTCTCTTACAATGTCAATGTTTGTAATCATTTCTGAAATACCGTGTTCAACTTGCAAACGGGTATTCATTTCCATAAAGTAGAAATCGTTATTTTTATCAAGTAAAAATTCTACTGTTCCGACACCTTCATATTTTACTGCTTTTGCAACTTTTACGGCAGTTTTACCCAATTTTTCACGAACTTTTTCATTTACTGCGGGAGACGGTGCTTCTTCAATCAATTTTTGGTGACGTCTTTGAATTGAACAATCACGTTCGCCGAGGTAAACAACATTCCCGAATTTATCGGCAAGGATTTGAACTTCGATGTGTCTCGGATTTACAAGGTATTTTTCAATGTAAACCGCAGGGTTTCCGAAAAATCTTTGTGCTTCCGTTTTACAAAAAACGATATTTTCTTCCAAATCTTCTTCTTTTTCAACAATTCTCATACCTTTTCCGCCACCGCCGGCTGTTGCTTTGACGATTACGGGGTATCCGATTTTGCGGCACATTTTCTTTGCTGCTTTAATATCCGTAATGATATCCGTTCCGGGGGTAATCGGAATGTCTTTACTTTTCATTGTTTCACGAGCTTGTGCTTTATCGCCCATTCTTCTGATGGATTCCGCCGTCGGTCCGATAAATGCAAATCCGTGTTGTGTACATACATCCGCAAAATCAGCTCTTTCTGACATAAATCCATAGCCGGGGTGAATAGCATCCGCTCCTGAAATTAAAGCTGTTGAAATAATTGCAGGTATGTTCAAATAGCTCTTTGCACTTTCTGCCGGCCCGATACAATACGCTTCCGTCGCTAAACTTACGTGTAACGAATCCGCATCGGCATCTGAATATACCGCAACTGTCGGTATGCCTATTTCTCTGCAAGCTCGAATGACTCTTACTGCAACTTCACCTCTGTTTGCAATTAAAACTTTTTTGAACATATTTTTTCCTCAATAACATTTTGCACTATTTTCGGTAAAAATCCCAAAATAGTGCAAATCGTTACAATTATAATTATTCTACATACATTAATACTTGACCGTATTCAACGGGTTTTCCGTTTTCTACGCAAATTTTAACAATTCTGCCTGCTACATCAGACTCGATTTTGTTCATTAATTTCATAGCTTCTACGATACAAACAACTTGTCCTTTTGTAATCGTATCACCTACGTTAACGAACGGAGGATCTTCTGATGAAGGAGCTGCATAGAAAGTTCCCACCATTGGTGAAACAATAGGGGTTCCTTTCGGTGTTTCGGGAGTTGGTTCTTCGACTGCAACAGGTGCTTGTTGTGCTACCGGTTGAATCGGTTGTTGGGGTAACGGTTGAACGCATTGTGATATAGGCATTACTTCCGTTACAACATGCGAAGATTCTTTGTCTCTTTTGATTACGATTGATTCTTCTCCGCTTCCGAGCGAAATTTCCGTCAAATCGTTATCCGACAATATCTTTGCAAGTTTCTTTATATAATCTGTTTCAAAATTCATAGCTATATCCTATACTCTGCCAAGATATTCATTTGTTCTTGTATCAACTCTGATTACATCACCGTTCATTACCAAGAATGGAACTTGTACAACTGCACCTGTTTCAAGTGTTGCAGGTTTTGTGCCGCCTTGTGATGTATTTCCTCTTTCTGACGGAGGAGTGTCTGTAACTGTTAATTCTACGTGGTTCGGAATATCTACACCAATGATTCTTCCGTCGTGGAATAATACCATAACGTTCATGTTTTCTTTAAGGTATTTAATTCCATCTCCGATTTGTACGGCAGGAATGTTCATTTGTTCGTATGATTCCAAATCCATCATTACGAAATCATTACCTTCTTTGTAAAGGTATTGCATTTCTTTTTTGTCAAGTTGTGCTTTTGCAACTTTTTCACCGGCTCTGAATGTTCTTTCTACTACTTGACCGGTTTCAATCTTTTTTAATTTTGTTTTTACAAATGCTGCACCTTTTCCCGGTTTAACATGTAAAAATTCTATAACTGACCAAAGTCCGTTATCTAATTGAAGAGTTAAGCCTGTTTTTAAATCATTTACAGAAATCATTAATTTTTTCCTTCTTTACTTGTTCGGGAAAATAATAACACAAAAATTATATTTGAGTAAACCCTGCAACAAAGATGTTACAAATTCTCATTATTTTGTCATTTTTCCCTTCGCTGTTTCTTTTTATATTCTATCTGCACAATAATCAAATATTTCCTTTGTTTCTTCCCACAATTCTTCATTTGTCTTATCTTCGGGAAGTTCAAGTGTTATTGTCGGAATATTTCTTTCTTTCCCCGCATAAGTTCCGAAGCTTCCGGGGGTTTCATATCCGATATCTTCTTCTAAGGGATAGCCTGTAATTTCGGAAATATCTTTTGCATATTTTTCTGCATTTCCGTCAAAATTTACAACTCTGTACGGGGCATGTATAGTTAATATAAAATCTGGTTTATATTCTTTCAAAGCATCGATGATGAATTGTGTTTCTATTTCGCTTCCCCCTTCCGTTCCGCCGAAATAGTGTTCATCTTCTATGATTTTTCTGTTTTTTGTGGGAAAGTTTCTGTTTAAGTCGATTCCGTTTGCGTTTTGTCTTGTTCCTAAGGCTTTTCCGTCGGGATTTAAGCATGGAATTATATATATTTGATTTTTGCAAGGTTCTTTTCTTTGGGACATAAATTTTCTTATCAAATATTCCCCTTGCGGTTCATCTCCGTGAAAAACTCCGATTATTAAAACTGTTTTATCACCGGAATTTGAGTCTGCTTTTAGCAATTCTACATCTCTGTTTCCAACGGTTTTGATTTGCTTTATTTCTTTCATCATTCGCCCATTACCTTGATTAAAATACGTTTATCTCTTTGTCCGTCAAATTCCGCATAATAGATTTGTTGCCATGTCCCAAAATCTAATCTTCCGTCTGTCACCGGAACAATAATTTCATGTCCGATTACCAAACTTTTTAAATGTGCGTCACCGTTTGTTTCTCCGGTTTGATGATGTTTATAATTAATATTATACGGTGCAATATCTTCGAGCCATTTTTCAATATCTTGAATCAAGCCGCTTTCCGCATCGTTTACATAAATTCCCGCAGTGATATGCATCGCACTGACCAATATCATTCCGTCTTTGATTTTACTTTCGTACAAGGCTTCTTCAACATCCCTTGTAATATTTATATAATCGTGTATATTTTTTGTATGAACCCATAAATATTTTGTGTGAAATTTCATATTTCCTCACTTTCTATTTTCTTTCAAGAAATATAACTTCCGTTTCTTTTGTCTTATTGATGTATATTACACCATAATCTTTTTGTATTCTTTCAGTGATTTTATTAGGTTTGAAATAATATCTCGGCATTCCAAAATCGTACAAGCCAAATCCGTCAATTATCGCAATATATTTGTATTGTGAAAGACCTTCTTCGATTTTTTCTTCCCCTAAAGTCTCTATAAAGGGCATATCTAATACGTACATTTTCATATCTGTTGAGCGATTGCTCAGAAAATTAAACATCGCTCCTTCAGGCAAAAATAAAATTTTATCATTTTCGTTTGTATTATTTTTTATAAAATCAAGAAGTTTTACGGCTTCATCTTTCCAAATTTCGGTTGTTTCTATTCTTCCGCGACTTGTTTCAATCGGTGCGGAATAAAAATTCTTTTTATTAATTCCGTAGATAAAATTTGAAAAAGTTCCTGCCGCAAGTAAAAACGCAATAAAACCTTTAAAATCTATTTTGAATTTGTTTTCAATTTTTTCTGCGTAATCTTTTTGAATAACTGCAATTGCCGCAATTAATAATAACGGTAAAGTGAAAACTCCGTACATTGATAAATCTGTGTTATAAAAAGTTTTTAATGCCGATAATAATGCAATTAGTACTAAAATGAATAATGATTTATTACTAATTAATTTTTTGAAATTAAAAATTAAGTATCCGACCAATACAATTGCAATTGCCGAAAAATGAATTTCTCCCCGTGATATGTAATGAATAATCGATAACACAAATAGTGTTATTACATAACTGACAATTCGTTTTGCTTTTTTGAATAACAGATAACCTATTCCGATAAAAATCGAAAATAAAATCAAACCCTTTATCCAAATTATAATATCAGCAGGTGTAAAGACCGCACCGACAACTTTTGTGAATGTTTGCATTGATGGCACGGTTGCTTCTTTTAGAAATATTTTGAATGCTTCAATGCCCTCGTTGATGCTCATTCCTTGCAAAAAAGGAAATAAATAAGAAATAAAAGGAATAACACAAATAGTTGCAAATGTCTTAAAAACAGTACTCTTGTTTTTTGTTAAAAACAATGACACAAATAGTGTTATTAAGGGTATGCCAATATATTCCACTTTGCATGCAAAAGCACAACCGCTTAACAAAGCTGACAGGTACAGATATTTATTTTCTTTTTTTTCTAAAAATTCTATCAAAAAGTATGTTGAACAAAATATAAAACAAAGTGCATAAGTGACCGCATAAGCATATGGCATTATGTAATTAAAAAGACTTGAGTTATAAAAACAAGTGATAGCAATAAAACATGTTAACCATAATGAAATATTTATATCAAAAAATTTTTTGGATATTTTAAATAACATTATTGTTGAAATTAAGGTGCTTATAATTCCTCCAATGTACAAGCTTTCAAGCCTGATTCCGAATATTGCCGTTAAAATCGCATTTAAGTAATAAGCAAGCGGTGCATAAATATTCAAAATATCTTTATACATTACTTGTCCGTTTAATAATGCCATCGGAATTATTGCTTCACGACCTGTGTCTGTGGATATATTTCCATGAGAATAGAAATATATACCGCTCATAACAATAGATAACACTATTAGTGTTATCTCGGGAATATTTTTATTTAAGTATTCTTTTATTTTATTATTATAGATTTTCTTCATCATCTTCAGGGTAAAAATTTCTGTAACCTTCTTCATAAGCTTTGACTACCGCTTTTGCAAATTTTTTCGCATATTTCCAGTAAGAAGTGTGTGCGGAAAGGCAGATTGTCGGGCATCTGAAGTCTGATTTGTCGTGGAAAAATCCTCGACCGTCTTTTTTGAAAGACATATTGTGAATTTCTTCAATTTCTTGGTCGGTTAAATTCCTCGAAAGCGGATAGCCGAGAGGATCGTTGCTAAAGTTTACTGTCAGCCAAAAAATATCATTATCTTTCATATTTAAAAATAAATCTTCATTATATTCCGTAATTTCGATTGTCGGGTCATTGAAATCGGAATAGAAAAGTACAAGCGGACTTGCATAGTTTACGATGCCCAAAACGGTGTTATCAGGGATACATGCGGTATTTGTAATTCCGTTTAAAGAATCATAAGCTTTTTTGAATTCTTCGAAGTTTCTGTTTGGAATCAGTCGTTCTTCGGAGGTGTAATAGGCCAAATTCACTTGTGTCAATGCATCTAAGCATGTCGGATTGATTTTATGTTCAGTTATGTACTTGAGTTGATTTTCATCCAAGTTCATTTTCTTTTTCATTGTTTCAACAGTGAAGTAAGGGACTTTATAAAAAAGGTATCTGTACGTGATAAAACTTCCGGCACTGTATCCGAAAAGAACTGCTTTTTCACCTCTTTTATTGCAATCGAGAACTTGTTTATGCAAATCTTTTACAATTTTTTGCATATTATGAGATTTTTGAACCCAAATAGCATCGTGCATACAGTGTCCGAAGAAACTTCTGATTGATTGAGCAAGTTTCGGACTGAGCATGCCCGTAAGTTCAAGTTTTGCATTTACGGTTTGAAGATTTTTTGCGGCTTCATCGCCCCAAAAATATATTTCAGGTTGAGAGAGAATATCTCTTTCGCCGTTTTTAAGGAATTTTTCATAAACAAATTCAGAGTTATCGAACTGTTTTTTCATTTGAGTATGCAATTTTCCTATACCGTCAAAAAACCATTGTTTCATTTGCGGTGTATCGTTGTTTGCCCCGTTAATATATATAAATCTTACGGGGGTTTTTTCGTCAGAAAATGCAACCATTGGGGTTAACAATAAAACTAATATAATAACAAAAATCTTTTTCATAATTTAATTATATTTATTTAAGAAAAAAAATTAACGGATTGTGTCTTTTTCGTAATAATCAGGATTAAAAATAAAGTATTTTTTGATATTTTGCTGTAAAATTATTCCATAGCAGATTGTGTGATTGGAGAAATATGAGTAATTTTACTGGTCTTATCGGAATTATGGTGTTTATCGGCATAGCGGTTTTGATGTCGAATAACAGAAAAAGAATTAATTACAAAACCGTAGGTGTCGGATTTTTATTACAAGTCCTTTTGGCTGTATTCATTTTGAAAGTCCCAGTCGGACAACAAATTTTCGGATTTATAGCTCAAGTTATTAACAAAATATTGGCAGCATCCATGGAAGGTGCAGCATTTGTATTTGGCGAAAAACTTACTGATACCGTAGGTTTTGGCTTCATTTACGCAATTATGTTGATTGCAACAATGATTTTTATTATGAGTTTGGTAAATATTCTTTACTACTATGGCATAATGCAAAGAGTTATTTTGTTCTTGGGAAAAATTATGAACAAACTTATGGACGTCAGCGGTGCAGAAGCTCTTTCAAACTGTGCAAGTCCTTTTGTCGGCAACGTTGCGGCTCAATCAATGATTAAACCTTATTTGCCTAATTTAACCCGTTCTGAACTTTTATCATCAATGACAGGTTCAACAGCATGTCTTTCAGCAGGTTGTTTGGCTATGTACGGTAGTGCAAGTTTCGGTATTCCGCTTGAATACTTGCTCGCAGCATCTGTAATGTCTGCTCCGGGGGCATTTGTTATTTCAAAAATCGTTTACCCTGAAGTTGAAGAACCGAAAACAAAAGATGATTTTAAAATCAGCAGAAGAAGAACCGATGCAAACGTTCTCGCCGCTGTTTCCAAAGGTGCGGGTGACGGTATGAAAGTTTCATTAAACGTTATCGCTTCTTTGATTGCCCTTGTCGGTTTAATTGCATTTATCAATGTTCTTTTCGGAAAAGTAGGTTTGTTCCTCGCAGGCACTTGCCATATGGATTGGTCAGGTATCGGTATTGATTTGAATCATTTCTCTTTGCAAATGGTTATCGGAAAAATATTCTCCGTATTTGCTTGGGTTATGGGTGCTTCAAGTGATACTGTTAATGCCGTAGGTACGTTAATCGGTGAAAAATTGATTGTAAATGAATGCGTTGCATACCTTCATTTCCCTGAATTATTTAACGGTCATATGGTAAACGGAGTTATGACTTTCGCTCCTGAATTTACAAAGAGTATTGCTATTTCAACATTTGCTCTTGCCGGTTTTGCTAACCTTTCAACGGTTGCAATCCAAATCGGCGGTATCGGCGAACTTGCTCCGACTCAAAGAAAAAATCTTGCAAGATTAGCAATAAAGGCTATGATTTGCGGTACACTCACATCTTACGTATCTGCTTGTATTGCAGGTATCGTAGTAAGTTTATAGGATATATTCATGGCAGCAGATAAAAAAAGAACTGATTTAACGGAAGAAGAAATAAAAAAAGCGGAAAAAAGTCGAAAGACTTTACATGCTACAATAAAAGTTCTCTGTTTGGTTCTTATTTTATCTGCTATACCTGCTATTTTGTATAATCCTGACTTGTCTCTCGGACCTTTCGATTTTTTACGTCAGGAATTTTTCAAGACTGAGCTTGTCTTGACAGGTGAAAAATTTTCATCGGATGGTTTTATCCATACAATTCGTTCAACAGATATGAGAAAAATTAAGCTCTATATCCGCTCAGGTGCAAATGTTGATGCTATGGGTAAATTAGGAGTTTCCCCTCTTTGTGCCGCCGCTCAAACAGGTAATATCGATGCGGTGAATGTTCTTTTGGATGCCAATGCAAACATCCTTCAAAAAAATGCTTCAAATGGTTTAACTCCGGTATTTTGTGCGATTGAAGGTAACAATATAGAAATTCTTGAAAAACTTTTGGATGAAGGTGTTAGTATCAGAACCCGTACGGAACAAGGTTTGTCTATGGTTCAATACGCTTCTTTACTTGGCAGAGAACAAATGTTGTCTTATTTGTTGACAAAAGGAGCCGACCCCAATATGCAAAATATGTACGGTCAAACAGCTCTTCACTATGCCGTTACTCAAGATAATTCTTATATTTTAAATATCCTGCTAAGTGCGGGTGCTTTGGTTGATGTTGTTGATATCAGAGGTAATTCTCCGATTGATTTGGCACAAAAATTGGACAAACAATCTTATGTTCGCCAATTAAGCAGATATTCAACAAGAGGTTATATTGACACTGAACAACAATAATTATTTTTTCAGGTAATTATTCAAATGTTCTTTGTAAAAATCGTCAAAAGAACCGTCTAAGATTGCGTTGTGAATTAATTCCGACAATCTTACAAGATATCTGATATTGTGAATTGAAAGTAAGATTGCTGCATTTGCTTCGCCTTCACGATAAAGATGTCTGATGTATGCTCTCGAGTGGTTCTTGCAAGCATAACAATCACATTCTTCGTCCAACGGTCTGTAATCTGTTTCAAATTCTTTATTTTTAATGATTTTTTTGCCGTACTTAGTAAAGAAAGAGCCGTGACGTGCATTTCTTGTCGGAAGAACACAGTCCGCCATATCAATACCACGGGCAACAATTTCAAGTAAATCTTCCGGAGTTCCTACTCCCATAAGATATCTTGGCTTGTTTGTCGGCAAAAAGTCTGTTACAAAATTTGTATAATAATTTTTAATATCGGCAGGTTCTCCGACGCTTACACCGCCGATTGCATATCCTACCGCATCAAATGATGATATAACGTTTGCACTTTCTTTTCTTAAATCGTCGAAAAAAGCTCCTTGAACGATTGGGAAAAGTGCTTGGTCGTCTCGTGTATGAGCCTTAAAGCATCTGTCGAGCCAACGGTGTGTTCTTTCCATGGCAAATTTTGCCTGTTCATAAGAACAAGGATATGGAGAACATTCATCGAATGCCATAGCGATGTCGGGGCCTAAATCTTGTTGAATTTCCATTGAAATTTCAGGGTTAATGTAATAAGAAGTGCCTGTTTTCGGATCACGGAATTTTACACCGTCTTCTGAAATTTTTCTGAGGTGTGCAAGGCTGAAAACTTGAAATCCGCCTGAATCCGTCAAAATCGGTTTATTCCAATTTTGCCATTTGTGTAATCCACCGGCTTCTTTGATTAATTTATGTCCAGGTCGCAAAAATAAATGGTAAGAATTATTCAAAATGATTTGAGCGTTTGTTTCTTCAAGATGATGTTTTGTTAGCATCTTTACGGCAGAATTAGTACCGACAGGCATAAAGACGGGAGTTTTTATATCTCCGTGCGGAGTGTGCAAAATTCCCGCTCTTGCTTTTGTCGTTTGACTTTCTTTCAGTAATTCAAATTTGAAAAAATCGCTCTTTGCCATTATGAAAGTTCTTCTATTAACATTTCTGATACGGTTTTCCAGTTTGTGCAGAGTTCTTCGGGCTTAAACCAAACGTTGATTTCTCTTTCACCGCTTTCAACGCAATCTGATGCGTGAACGGCATTTTGGCTCATGATTTGAGCATAGTCTGCTCTAATAGTTCCTACATCTGCATTATCAGGGTTTGTAGCACCTACGATTTGACGAACACCTTTAATTACATTGACACCTTCCACCGCCATAGCGACAATCGGACCTGAGAGAAAATATCTTACGAGTCCAGCGTAGAAAGGTTTTCCGATATGTTCTTTATAATGTTCTTCAATAAGTGCGTTTGTCGGTTGAATCATCTTTAAACCGATGATTTTGTATCCTTTTCTTTCAAATCTTGAAATCAATTCACCGATTAAACCTCTTTTTACTGCGTCAGGTTTGAGTGCTACAAATGTTTTTTCCGTATTCATAATAAATCTCCTGTATCACATTTATTACAACATTAAATCAGTTTTTTTTCAAGTTCGCTCTTTTGTGGTATGATTTTGGGCAAGAGGGCAATATGGAAAATAATAATACGGAAGAAAAAAAAGTTTTAGCCGAAAATAATTGCGGTAATATACTTGAAAACGGTAATTTTACGATGGAAGATGCACTTGCTTTAATTCAGGAAAAGAAGTTTACCGAGGCAAAGGTCGTTTTGACGGAAATGTTAAAAAGTGAAGAAAAAAATCCTGAAATATGGAAAAATATCGGGCTTTGCAACGTTAATTTGGATTTAAAAGAAAAAGCATTTTTAGATTTTAAGAGGGTTGTTGATTTGACTCCGGAGGATGCAACATCTTGGTTCTATCTCGGAAGCATGGCTGACAAGCTCGGAAATATTGAAGTTGCAGAAAATGCTTATAAAAAAGTTATTGAACTCAGACCTGATTATATAGATGCATATAAAAGTCTCGTAATTATGTATATGCAATCAAATCAGCCTGACAAAATTGAAGAATACGAAAAAGCAATTTTTGAACTCGGTTCTTCCGATTATCAAATTTTTTATATGATTGGCACTGTTTATATGGCGGCAGGTAAGTATGACAAGGCTATTCAGCTTTTTGAAAAATCTTTGTCCGTTCATCCTAATCATCCGCTCATGCTTAATAATTTAGGCTCTGCAAATCTTGCAATCGGCAGAATGGAAGAGGCTTTGAAGGCTTTTGAAGCTTCGTATGAAGTTGATGATACAAACCCCGTAACTCACTATAATATTTCCGTTGCCGCAAGATTTTTGAAGGATTTTAAAAAAGCGTACAAATTTGCTAAATCTGCGTACGAACTTGAACCTTCTCCGTTTTATTTAACTTCTATGGCAAATACTGCACTTGATTCTGAAGATTACGAAGATGCAGTGAAATATTTTGAAATCCTGTCCTCGCAAGAACCCGATAAAGTCATCCATAAATTCAATTTGGGATGTGCTTATGAAGGTATAAAGGATTACGAAAAAGCTCTTGAAATATTTGGAAAACTTGATACTTCCGAAAATACCGCATTCCAAGTTAAATTGAAAATCGCGGAAATAAGAATTAAGTTGAGAGATTATGATTCAGCAAAAGATGTCTATATGGGTTTGCTCAAAAAAGGCAAAGTTGATGAAAATATTTATTATGATTTTGCAATTTTGTGCGGATATACGGGCGATAAGGACAAGGCTGAGCAGCTTTTAAAGAAAGTTATTCAGTTAAATCCTGATTTTGCGGCGGCACATAAGGATTTGGCTGTATTATATCTTGATTCAAGACTTTTTGATTATGCAAAAGAAGAGTTTGAAAAAGCGGTTGCTCTTGATCCGGAAAATCCGTATATTACCTATGAATACGGAAATTATTTTCACATGACCGGCGATTCCGAAAAAGCTGATGAACTTTATGATAAAGTTTTGGAAGCTATTTCCATGCCCGCAAATATTTTATTAAATATTGCCCTCAATAAACTTCGTCGGGGCAAAACAGATGAAGCACAAAGTGTTCTTGAACGTGCCCTTAAAGAAGATTCACAAGACATAGATATTCTTCTTAATCTTGGAAAAATATATTTTATGAAGGGTAATTTTGATGCGGCAAAACAGGTTCTTGAGGATGCTATGTTCCTTGATAAAAATCCCGAAGTTGAAAATATGTTGGCTCAAATATATTTTTCGGAAGAAAATTATCACGATGCGATAGGATTATTTGCGGACATTGATAAAAAGTATCCGACAAATACGGCAAATTTGATGAATTTGGCTAAATGTGCATTGAAACTTGATAAGAAAGATGATGCCGTGAAATATCTTCACAGATATACCGAAATTTTCCCTGAAGATTCCGAAGCTATTTCAATGCTTGCAGAATTGCTTTAGAATTGATATGATTATACAAAAGAGGGCAATATGAAAAGAAAAAATATTTTTGCGGAAATTTGGTCATTTATGTGGAAAAATAAAGCATATTGGATTTTTCCCGCCATTGTATTCTTAGTTCTTTTAATTTTATTGATTGTTGTGGGAACATCTCCGTATTCACCGTTTATTTACACAATTATATAGGGTGATTTATGGCTGAAAATCCGACACAAAAAGATTTAAGGAATTTCAAATTTTTACTTTTGTTTTTCCCGATAATACCTTCGGTGATTTTGTATTACAAAAATCACGTTACATTGGCACTTTTGATAGCAGAAGTTTGCTGGGCAATTTTGTTGACCCTTTGGGTTGTAAGGTTGTTCGGCAAAAATATTGATAAAGCTGTTTATAAGTTTTTAAAGAAAATTTTACAGGCGGCAGGAATTGTTGTATCCGTTATCGCTCTTGTTATAACGTGGGTGTGTGCAATATTGCCGACTGCTGTTGTTGCAAAAATTAAAGGTCGGGACAGACTTTCTTTGAAAAAACCTAAAGGTTCTTCTTATTGGAAAAATGTAAAAGAGTCTGAGCCGACGTATGAAAACCAATATTAGGAGTTATTGTGACATATATTTTAGGTGTAAGTTCATATTTTCATGACAGCGGTGCCGCTCTTGTAAAAGACGGAGAAATCGTTGCTGCCGCTCACGAAGAACGTTTTACAAGACATAAACACGATTCTGCATTTCCTGAAAATGCCGTTAAATTTTGTCTTGATTATGCCGGAATATTGCCTGAAGATTTGAACGGTGTTGTTTATTATGAAAAACCGTTGATTAAATTTGAACGCATTTTGGAAACTCAACTTGCATATCCCGAAAAGAGTCTTGCCTCTTTTGTTAAGGCGATGCCCGTTTGGTTAAATACAAAACTTCATATGCCAAGGATTATTGACAAAAATTTTGAAAACAGATTGAAATGTCCGATTTATTTTTCGACGCACCACGGTGCTCATGCCGCAAGTGCATTTTATCCTTCTCCGTTTGAAAATGCAGCATTTATATGCCTTGACGGGGTTGGAGAATGGACTACTTCTTCTTGGGGTGTCGGTTATAACAATGAAATTCACTTTGAACAGGTTTTGGAATTTCCTCATTCGCTCGGACTTTTGTATTCCGCATTTACGGGATATTTGGGTTTCCGTGTAAATTCAGGTGAGTACAAAGTTATGGGACTTGCTCCTTACGGTGAAGATAAATATTCGGATATTATCAGAGAAAATCTTGTAGATATCAAAGATGACGGCTCTTTCTGGCTTAATCAGGAATATTTTGATTACTGCACCGGAACAAGAATGTATAATTCAAAATTTGAAGATTTATTCGGTATGAAAGCTCGAAAATCTGAATCTGAGCTTACAAGCAAGCACATGGATATTGCCAAGAGTTTGCAGGTTGTAACGGAAGAAATTATTTTAAAAATTGCAAGAAATGTCAGAAAAGTTTCGGGCGAAAAAAATCTTTGTCTTGCTGGCGGTTGTGCATTGAATTGCGTTGCAAACGGTAAGATTTTAAAAGAAAATATTTTCGATAATATTTGGATTCAACCTGCATCCGGAGATGCCGGAGGTGCTTTAGGTGCGGCACTTTGGGCTTATTATGAAGTTCTTAATAAGGAAAGAAAAATAATTCTTCCCGATGCTCAAAAAGGAAGTCTTTTGGGAAGTGAATTTTCGGAAGAAGAAATTCAACAATCACTCGATAAAATTGGGGCGAAATATCGCAAAATTGACGATGAATTCGGTGAATTAATTCCATTGATTGCCAAGTATATTTCAGAAGGTAAAAGTATAGGTCATATGAACGGCCGTGCGGAATTCGGTCCGAGAGCTCTCGGAAACAGAAGTATTTTGGCTGATGCAAGAAATACTGAAATGCAACGTAAATTAAATCTTGCAGTCAAAAAACGTGAATCATTCCGTCCTTTTGCTCCTACTTGTCTTGAAGAGGATGCAAGCAAATTTTTTGATATTAAAGAAGGTCTTTCGAGTCCTTATATGCTTTTGACCGTTGATGTTTCGGAAAATGTCAGAGTTCCTTTATCGGAAGATGATACAAATCTGTTCGGTATTGATAAATTGAACGTTGTCCGTTCAAAAATTCCTGCGGTAACTCACGTCGATTACTCTGCAAGACTTCAAACCGTAAATAAAGATACAAATCCCCGTTATTATTCAATTATCAATGAATTTAAAAAGTTAACCGGTTGTTCGGTTGTTGTAAATACTTCTTTCAACGTCCGTGGCGAACCCCTTGTTAATTCTCCTGAGGATGCTTATCGCTGCTTTATGTTCACGGATATAGATGTTCTTGTTGTGGGTAATTTTATCTTGCTAAAAGAAGAACAACCGCCGCTTGACGGTTATCGTGAATATTTGAAAACTTTAATTTCCGATTAGTTGATATGACAGCTTTTTTCGGTTAGAATGACCGTATTATGAATAAAAAAAGTTTGTTGTTAATTGACGGGCATGCTCTCGCTTATCGTTATTATTTTGCACTTGAACGTTCAGGAATGAAAACTGCTGACGGACGTCCGATTTGGGCAGCTTTCGGTTTTTTCAAGTGTATGTTTGATTTGTTGCAGGAAACAAAGGTCAATCCTGATTTGATTGCCGTAACTTTTGATGTGGCAAGGGTTACTTTCCGTTGTGATTTGTATCCCGAATATAAAGCAAATCGTGAGTCAATGCCTGCCGATATGCACGATCAGCTTGACGATATTATTGAAGGTCTTCATGCTTTTAACATCCCGATTTATACAAAGGCGGGCTTTGAGGCGGATGATGTTATCGGAACGATTGCGGAACGTGCCAAAACACAAAATATCAAGGTAATGATTTTGACGGGAGACAGAGATTCTTTCCAACTCGTTGATGATGAGAATGATGTTACTGTCATTATGCCCTCAAAAGGCGAAATCGTTACTTATAATCGTGAAAATGTTTTTGAAAGAATGGGTGTCTATCCTGAACAGGTTGTTGATCTTAAAGGTCTTGCGGGAGACACTTCCGACAATATTCCCGGTATTAGGGGAATCGGTGATAAAACAGCTGCAAAACTTCTTGCCCAATATCAAACTCTTGAAGGAATTTATGAACACGTTGATGAGGTTTCAGGTAAAGCATTGAAACAAAAACTTATTGACGGTAAGTCAGATGCCCTCTTGAGCAAAGAACTTGCAACAATTAAACGTGACGTTGATGTTGATTTTGATTTTAAGGAAACTTGCCTTGAAATTAACAATAAACAGGAAGTTATGGACTTTTTCAGAAAAAATTCTTTCTACAATTTTATGAAAAATTCAGATAAGATTTTTTCACATTTTAAACTGTGTGAAAATATTTCTGAAAATAATGAAAACTCCCCGTCTCAACCGCAACTTTTATCCCAAGAAATTGTCGGAGAAAACGGACAATTAGGATTATTTGCAACCGAAGTCAAAAAAATGCGTGGTTCATATAATATTGAACGTAATTTGGTCGATACCGAAGAAAAGTTGAACGAGTTGATTGAAAAATTAAAGTCAAAAACTTTAATTTCCGTTGATACCGAAACGACCGGTTTAAATCCGCTTGAGGACGATATTGTAGGACTTTCGATTGCATATAATGACCAAATTATTTCGAAAAACGGTCGGGTAAAATTTGACGACACTAAAGACAATATTACGTACTGCTATTACGTTCCTTTGTTCCATTCTTACGGTGAACAAGTTGATTTTGAGTATGCAGTTAAAGCACTTGCTCCGATTTTTGCAGATGAAAAAATTTCCAAAACGATGCAAAATGCGAAATTTGATTTGCATGTTTTAAAACATCACGGAATGCCTGTTTCCGGACTGATTTTTGATACGATGTTAGCAAGTTATATATATGATTCATCAAGAAAACATGGTTTAAAAATGCAATCTTCTATGTATTTGAGCTACATAATGACTGAATATGAAGAAGTTGCGGGAAAAAATGAGTCTTTTGATGCGGTGGAAATTGAAAAAGCAAAAGATTATGCTTGTGATGATGTTTTTGCCACATTAGAATTGACAAGACATTGGCAAAAAACTCTTGCGGATGAAGAACTTGATTTGCTTTATGATGTGGAAGTGCCGACGACAATGGTTTTGACCGATATGGAAGAAGTCGGTGTTTCTATTGATAAAAATTACCTTAAAAAGCTTTCTGAAGAAACTCAGGTGGAAATTGAAAAAGTAGAGGCAAAAATACGGGAAGAAAGCGGAGAGGATTTTAATGTAAATTCTCCGAAACAGGTTAAGTATATTCTTTTTGAAAAAATGGGACTTCGGGTTCGGGGACGAAAAAAAGCAAGTCAATCCACTAATGCCAAGGTTCTTGAGGAATTGGCACTTGATTATCCTATTGCGAAATACATTCTTGAACAAAGACATTTGTCGAAGTTAAAATCGACTTATATTGATGCGTTGCCGAATTTGGTTTCTTGTAGGGATAACAGAATTCATACGTCATTTAATCAAACTATTACTACAACGGGAAGGCTTTCGAGCAGTAATCCGAATTTGCAAAATATTCCCGTAAGAAGTGAATTAGGTTCAAAAATCAGAGGGGCTTTTGTTCCTGAAAATCCTGATAATTTGATGTTATCTGCCGATTATTCTCAAATAGAGTTGAGATTGTTGGCACATTGTTCACAAGATGAACATTTGATGCAAGCATTTATTGATGATGTTGATGTTCATACTCTTACGGCGGCAAAGATTTTTGATGTTCCCGAAGAAGCCGTTACAAAAGAAATGAGACGAAAAGCGAAAGCTGTTAATTTCGGAATTGTATACGGTCAGTCTAAGTACGGACTTGCATCGCAACTCGATATTTCACCGGCTAAAGCGGATGAATTTATAATAAAATATTTCCAAACTTATCCTGCAATTCAAAAGTACATGTTGAAAACTATTGATTTTGCCCGTGAACATGGTTATGTCAAAACGATTTACGGCAGAAAGAGATGGTTTGATAATGTTTTATACGCATCATCAACTCAGGAACGTGAAGCTGCGGAGCGTGCAGCAATTAATGCTCCTTTGCAGGGAAGTGCCGCTGATTTGATTAAAAAAGCCATGGTAGACTTAAATATCTACATCAAACAGATGAATTTGAACTCAAAAATAGTCATTCAGGTGCATGACGAACTTGTTCTTGAAGTGGTAAAATCAGAACGAGAATTGGTAAGTGAGTTAGTCAAGAAAGCGATGGAGCAGGGACAACCTTTAACAGTTCCATTGAAAGTGGATATGGCTTTCGGGCAAAACTTAATGGAGATGTAATGAAAAAATTGATTATAGCTACAGCAGCCTTCGTTCATTTTGCGGGAAGTGCGTTAGCAAGTGCTTTACCGTCCAATGTGATTTTGCAACCCGCCCAACCCGCAAGGATTTCAAAACCTGCTCAAAGTCAGGTTGCGGCTGTAAATCATAATGCTGCAAATGTATCTAATCAAGTTAATAAAGCTACAAATCCGATTTCAAATAATCAGGCCTACAAACCCGCCGTTTCGCAAAATGTTTCAAAAACGTCATCACAAACTGCTTATAAGCCTTCAACGGCTGTTTCATCGGCAGTTCATAACAACGTTCAAAAAACTTCTATTAATCAATGTTCCGAAACGGTTTCCATTAACTCTGAACAATTGTTTTATCTCACTTTGTCCGCTTTGAACAAAATGAATTATAAAATTAAAGAAGTTCAATCAAAAACAGGTTCGGTACTTTTTGAAGTTGCACAAAGAGAGTTTATTGTTACGATTGCGGATATCGGAACAAATAAAACCTTCATCAAAATCTTACCGACAAACAGTGATTACGGATTTTCACCTTCGTTAATTCAAAATGTTTTCTACTTTGTAAAAGCGAATGCAGGTGTTACACCGACAATTTTATAATTTGTAAATAAGGGGCTTTTAAAAGCCCCTTTTTTAATGCTATGCACCGATTCTGTGAACTCTTATGAAGTTCGTTCTTCCCGTAATCAATTGCGGAATTGAACCGATGATGATAATTCTTTCGTCTTTTTTAAATTCCGTTTTGCTCAAAATTAATTCATCAAGTTTTCCGAGCAATTCTTTGTCCAAAACGGTATCCCAATCGCAGAAGAATGGGAAAATGTTCCAAGAAAGATTAAGTTTTCTGCAAGTTTTACTTTGGTCAGAAAGTGCAACAATCGGGATTTGCGGTTTCAATTTCGAAAGCAATCTTGGGGTGTAACCTGTGTGAGTGAATGCGAAAATTGCTCTTGCGTGCAAATCGTGAGCCATTTTGCAAGCGGCATTTGCAATTGCTTGAGGGGTGATTTCGTAGTTGTCATTTACACCCAAATCAAGATATGCGGGACAAAAATCACTTGTTTCAATGTTTTTCGAAATCAATCTCATCATCTCAACTGCTTTGACAGGGTATTTGCCTGCTGCTGTTTCGCCAGAAAGCATTACGGCATCTGCACCGTCAAGGATTGCGTTTGCAACGTCACTCGTTTCAGCTCTTGTCGGAATTGGTTCTTCAATCATTGATTCGAGCATTTGTGTCGCTACAATGCAGGTCTTTCTTTGTCTTGCGGCTTCTTTAATAATTTCCTTTTGAGCAATCGGAACTTGTTCAGGTGACATTTCTATACCCAAATCTCCTCTTGCAACCATTACACCGTAAGATTCTTCCATAATTTCTTTCAAATTTTCAACAGCTTGCGGTTTTTCGATTTTCGCAATAATCGGAATATCTGCGTTCAAAGATTGCATATATTTTTTCGCAACTCTGATATCCTCTGCAGAACGTACAAACGAAAGTGCAATAAAATCAGCATCATTTTGTACTGCAAATTTAATGTACTCTTTGTCCCGTTCGGTTACACTCGGCAAACTTGCTTGGTTTCCCGGGATATTGATGCCCTTTCTCGGCTTTAAAAGTTCCCCGTAAAGAACTTTTGTCTTAACTGTGTCACCGTTGACGATTTCCAAAACTTCAAGTCCGATTTTACCGTCGTCCAAAAGGATTTTGTCCCCTGCTTTAACGTCATTTGCAATTCCTTTGTAATCTACGGGAATAAAGTTTGTGACAGTCGTTTCAGAACTGTGTTTGAGGTTCAAAATTTGACCTTCTTTTAACGGTATAGGGTTAGAAATTGCACCGACTCTGATTTTCGGACCTTGCAAGTCAACCAAAATACCGAGGTATAAGTTCAATTCTCTTGCTGCTTCATGAATTAAGTCGATTTTTCTAATGTGGTCTTCAGGTGTTCCGTGCGAAGTATTTAGTCTGAAAATCGTTGCACCAGATTTTGCCATGTTTAAAATTGTGTTGTAATTTGAAGATGACGGGCCTAACGTTGCAACAATTTTCGTTTTTATTTCTCTGAATTTCATTGTTTTATCCTATGTTGTTCCATAATCAAATTCATTATACAACAATTAGCATATTTTCAATATAAATGGTAAAATATTTTTATGATAATTTCCGATGATGATAATAAAAAGCCAAAACTCAATAAACGTACGGAAAAACTTTCTCCTTCCGTGACTGAATTTGACATGACTTTTGAAAATAATATCCGTCCGAAAACTTTTGACAGTTACATTGGACAGACAAATCTTAAAAACATGCTCAAAATTTCAATCGAAGCGGCAAAAAAGCGTGAAGTTCCGCTCGACCACTTGTTGTTTTACGGCCCTCCGGGACTTGGAAAAACAACTTTGGCATGCGTCATCGCAAATGAAACGGGTGCAGATATTAAAATTACATCCGCTCCTGCTTTGGAACGTCCTCGCGATATTATCGGAATTTTGATGTCTTTGAAGGCCGGCGAGGTCTTGTTTATTGACGAAATTCACCGCCTTAACAAGGTTGCAGAGGAAATTTTGTATCCTGCAATGGAGGATTTTTACCTCGACATGAATACTGGGAAAGGTCAGTCGTTAAAGACTTTGCGTGTTCCGGTTCCTAAATTTACTTTGATTGGTGCAACAACAAAGGCCGGCTCGTTGTCCGGTCCTTTGAGAGATAGATTTGGCATTGTTCATCGTCTCGAATTTTATTCTGACGAGGAATTGAAACAAGTCGTCAAAAGAACTGCCGATATTTTAAATATTAAAATTACCGATGACGGTGCAGTTGCAATTTCAAAACGTTCAAGAGGTACTCCCCGTATTGCAAACCGTCTCGTTAAACGTGTTGCCGATTATGCAATCGTTATTGCAGACGGTATTGTTAATGAAAAAATTGCAAACGATGCTCTTGATAATCTTAATATCGACAAATTCGGGCTCGATACGACTGATAGAGCATTGTTGACTGTGATTGCCGAAAAATATCAGGGCGGGCCTGTCGGTTTGGAAACTCTTGCCGCTTCATTGGGTGAAGATTCTAAAACAATTGAGGAAGTTTATGAACCTTATCTTTTGCAAGAAGGCTTTATCCAAAGAACATCAAAAGGACGTAAACTTACCCCCTATGCCGCAAAAATGCTTAAACTTCAACTTGACGATATGCAACAATCATTGTTTTAATTTTATTTAAAATTTTTTCAATAAAAAAGCACCTGCGAAATGCAAGTGCTTTTTCAGTTAAGAATTTGTTACTATTGAACTTCTTCTTTGAACTTTTTACCTGCTGTGAATGCAGGAACAACTTTTGCTTCAATTTTAATTTCAGCACCTGTTTGAGGGTTACGGCCTGTTCTTGCTGCTCTTTTGCGAGCTTCAAATGTACCGAAACCTACCAAAGTAACTTTATTTCCTTTAGCAACCGTTTTTTCAACTGTTTCAATCAATGCATCAACAACATCTGCTGCTGCTTTTTGAGAAACTTTCGCTTGCTTTGATACTTCTTTTACCAATTCGCATTTGTTCATAGTAAGTAATCTCCTTTTCTGTACTTATTCTTATTTATCACATGTTTTTGGAGTTGTCAAATGTTTAAAAATATAAAAAAACAATTACGATTATTGGGTTTAAACCGGTTGATAAATAAGGATATTTTATAAATTCCATTTATTGCTCAATTTACCAAACTTAATATTATTGTAATAATAAGAAAGGATTTGGTAAGCGTTATAGCCTTGTTTTGCAAGGTTATTGGCACCGTTTTGGCTCATGCCTATACCATGCCCGTTTTTTTTCAAATTTCCGTCGAAGGAGGGTACGGAGTGAAGGTAAGGTAAATCTTTGTACCAAATATCGCCTGAGTTTATTGTTTTTCCGCCTGCACTTGCACAATAATATGCCGTAATGACCTGTTTATTTTGAGTTACGACAATTCCGTAAGTTTCGGCAACTATTTGATTTGTTTTTGTTGTTTCACTTGAAGCACCGCCATAAGCTTGGTCTTCGGTATTATCTTTTATGTCAAAACCTCTGCTTGCATTTTTTCCGACATTTGCGACCGCATAACTTCTTGCGGCAATAGCTTGTGCCTTAAGAGCTTCCGTATTCCATCCCGACGGCATTTCGCAGGGAACAACACCTAAAAGGTAATCTTCCAATTTTACGTTGTTGATAACCGTCAATAATTTATTTCTGTTTGTTACTATGATAGAACCGCGATACCAACGATTTTTTGCACAAACAAAACCGTTAGATACCGGAGAAATAATGATTGAATCGGTGCCTGTGTCGTAATATTTTCCGTTAACTTCAATTTGAAGTTCATTTTTTTTAGGGATAATTTTATAAGATTTCATTGGGGCAATGCCGCAAATGACCTTTCCTGAGTATTTATCGGTAACGGTTCCTTTTACGGAAGTTCCAGTGATTACGGAATGAGTGTCAATTTGCAGACCTACTTTAATTGCTTCGGCCCGTCCCGAAAAAGCAATTAAGCAAAGAAAAATTATACAAAAATATTTTAAAAAATTACCTTTCATCAAAATTATTATAACATCATTTCGTATAATGGGAGTAATTGTTGCCGATAATATCCTCTAAAGGGTTGATTTCTCTGGATTTCGCTTTGTATTTGACTTTCAATGAGTTATCATTAATAAGTAAATTGACAAGGGGTAATTTATGAAAATTAACGGAAAAGTTGATTATATCGAGTCAGGAGTAACGAGCAGTTTGCGAGCTATGTATTTGCAAACCGAAATTATGGGTATTCACTCGGAAAACATCAACGGCTTTGATAAAGTAGGTTATCAAAGAAAAGACCCCGTTGTTTCATCATTTACAGAATTCGTCGGTGCACACGCACTTTCAACTTCTGTTGATGATCAACCGGGAAGAATTTCCATTTCAAAAAATCCTCTTGATCTTGCTCTTTCAAATAAAGGTTATTTTCAAGTAATGAGCGATGCAGGTATAAAACTCACTCGAGACGGAAGATTTCATTACGATAAAGACGGTAACCTTTTGACCTTGGAAAATGAAAGAGTCATGGCTAATGACGGTACACCGATTGTTTTGCCTTGTGTTCCCGATACTCCTGATGATATTAAGGTTGATCTTGCGGGAAACGTAAAAATTGTAGACAGACCGAACAACAGAGTTTTGAATGTCGGACAATTATCAGTCGTAAGTACAACCGGTGCGGCTGTTCTTGATCCGGGGGTAAGACAAGGTTATACGGAAGATTCAAACGTATCATTGAGTGCGGAATTTATGAGTGCATTCCCGATTTTGAAAACATTTGATGCAAACAGAGCGATGTTTCAACAATCATACTCATTGATTTCGACGGCAGTTCAAAGATTGACACAAATGTAGAGGTGTTAAAAAATGACAACATTTCACGGATTAATTCAAAAAAACATAGTTAATGCAAACTTACAATTTGAAAAATTGGGTTACATAACTAATAATATTTCAAACCAAAACACAACTGCATATAAGTCAGTAAGTTTTGAACAAGTATTGTCCGAAGACGGATACTTATCCGGTGTATTGAGAAAAGATTACAGACCTGCTGTTTTGATGATTACGGACAATAAGTTCGATATGGGCATCAACGGTCAAGGATTTTTCCCCGTAACATCTCCGGAAGGTGACGTAAAATACACTCGTGACGGTGCGATGATGCAAAATAAAGACGGTTATTTGGTTACACGTGACGGATATCTCGTAGGTGACGGTATAAAATTGCCGATTAACTATGATGATTGGTGGATTAAATCAAACGGAGACGTCGTTGTTTCAATGAAATACGGCGACAAACCGCAAAAAATCGGTACTATTCCGATTGTCAATTTCCAAAATCCCGAAGGTTTGAAAGCTCTTGACGGAAATAAATTCATCCCTACGGAGGATAGCGGTGAACCCGTTTTAGTAGTAAATCATGATAGGATAGAGCAACAAAAACTTGAAGTTGCCAATGTCGATATGATTTCTGACTCAAATAAAGTTATGAGATTAAACGCATCAATGCTTGCAAGTTTTCAGTTGGTCAAAACAATCAATGATTTGTATTCAAAATCAATTAACATTCAAAGTTAGTTATACTGATAAATTAAGGGGTATGAAATGTTTACACCAAACAATTCAATAGACAAATGTAATTTGATATTAGACTTGGCGGCTCACAGACAAAGAGCTTTGGCAGGTAACATTTCAAATATTGATACTCCCGGTTACATTAGAAAAGATATTGATTTTTCCCAATATCTCGGTAGTATGAACAGTCCGTTGGAAACTAAATTGTCTGAAAAATTAGGACCTTCGGCAGTTATACAAGACCAGCAGGGCAAGGTTGACCAAGTTCATGAGTTGACTGAAATGCACAAAAACTCTATGGCATACAGAACAGCCGTTAAAAGAATTACGGCAGCATTAAACGCAATTAAGACAGTAATTAACGTAGGATCATAATTATGACATTATTAGGTTCATTTACAATCAGCGAAAAAGCAATCGGTGTTCACGGAAAACGTATGGATATTTGTGCAAAAAACATTGCCAATATCGATACTCCGAACTACATCAGAAAAATTCCGGTCTTGAATGCAACGGACAATGTCTCATTTGCAGGCTTATTGACTACAATGAAAGATGACTTGTTCAGTTCCGCAACAGTTCCTTTTGTCAGTGGCGGTGTTGCAATGTCAGGTATGGTTGAAGACCCTACTTTGGGTGATAAAATGTACCTCCCGGGACACCCCGATGCGGACGGCTACGGTTATGTAAGAACTTCAAACGTAAATGCGATGGTTGAATTTGCCGATGCTGCGATGGCACAAAGAGCTTACGAGGCCAGCTTGGGTGTTATGAAGATTACAAAGGAAATGATTGATAACGCATTACAATTAGGAAGCTAATAAAAACCGATAAATTTGGTTAAGGATTATAGGGATAAAAAGGGATAATGTTTTCTGCAAACATACAAAATTTAATAAATACAAGCGGAGAAAGTGCTGCGAAAGCAAGAGCTGCACAGTTAATTAACTATGTAAATAATTTCAACAGAAAGGTTTCCGCAACCGAAACTCCGGCTCAAAATCCGACTCCCACAAAATTCCAAGATGTTCTTAACGAAAGTATTAACGAAAATGCTTACAGATTTAGAGACACGGGAAGCTCCAATAAAGTTGTATTCGGTTCTCTCGTAAAACCGACATCAGCAGCGGAAAGAAAATATTCAAGAGATGAAATATATGACATTATTTCGGAAATTTCATCTAAACATGGGGTGAATGAAAAGCTGGTACGTGCTTTAATTAAACAAGAATCAGGCTTTAATCCGACAATCGTATCGAAAGCGGGTGCAACGGGATTAATGCAATTAATGCCCGCAACAGCGGAATCATTAGGTGTTTCTGATGCGAAAGACCCCGTACAAAATGTTGACGGAGGTGTTCGATACTTAAAGTCTTTGATGAAAAAGTATAACGGAAATTTAATACTCTCACTTGCCGCTTATAATGCAGGCCCCGGAGCGGTAGACAAATACGGCGGAGTTCCTCCGTATAAAGAAACTCAAAATTACGTAAAAAATATTTTAGCTAATTATTTAAAAAAATAAGGATATGTAAATGCTTCAAAACAGGTTAGTTCCAAACGTAGATGTTTTCACAAAATTAGAACCGACAAAATACACCGATTGGGGTGTAAATGGCGGTTTGCGTTTTAAAAGTATTGAACAACCTGAAACTCCTGATTTTAAAGCTGTTTTTTCAGGTCTTGTCGAAAACCTTAACAAAGATTTGGAAGCTCCCGATACATTGATGAAACAACAATTAATGGGTAATGAAAATGTCGATATCCACGACGTTGTAATTGCAATTAATAAATCAACTACTGAAATTCAGTTGGCGACAAACGTAGCAACAAAAATTATTCAAGCCTACGAAAAAATTATGCAAATTAACATTTAGTGTTACAAGTGTTAAGTTGTCGCCCGATTCCGAAAATAATAGTATAATCTTAATACTACATGTCTAACGGAAAAACAGGGATATGGAAAAAATACAGGAGTTATTAAAAAATAAGACGATATTGTACTCGACAATAGGTGCAGTTGTTCTGCTTGTCGTGCTTATAATCGTCGGAATAGTTATGATGTCAAAGCCGAAAGACGGTGCTCAAACTTATGAAAAAGTTATAGATACACCGTTTGTATTGTTTACAACTGACAATGCGGGCAAAGCTATTGAAGTTCAAGCACTTTTGGCTCGTCAAAATATTGTTGCCACAAGAAAAGCCGAAGGTTCAAAAACGACTTTGCAACTTGATAAATATACTCCGAGTCAGCGTGACCAAGCTCTATTGACGATTGTTTCGAGCGGTTTAATGGATCAATATGTCGGACTTGAAATTTTCGACAAAGGTGATTTTACTTCAACAAAAGAAGATAAAAAAATCAGACTTGCAAGAGCAATAAACGGCGAACTTTCTCGTCTTATCAGAAAAATTGATCCGATTGAAAACGCTTCGGTATTTATTTCAATTCCTGAACAAACAATGTTTGCCTCAGACAAAAAACCCGTAACTGCAACTGTTCAAATTGTTATTCCTTCAGGCACAAAACTTGAATCAAATAAGGTCAGAGCAATCCAAAACTTATTGTTGGGAAGTGTTTCGGGACTTGTTGCGGAAAATATTTCTATTACGGACACAAACGGTAATGTTTATAACAGTATTGTTAATTCATCCGATGATCAACTTGCAAAATTGCAGGAACAAGACCAATATATGCAGTCAAAAGTTTCATCACAATTGGACAGATTAGTAGGTAAAGGAAATTATGTTGTTACGGTAAGTACGTTCTTGCGTCAGGTTCCGAAGGAAACGACAAAAATTGAATATGACCCGAACAGTAAAATTGCGTTAACAGAACAAACTTTTTCGGAAGGTTTGGGTGACAGAACTCAAGATAGTAATGCGGGTTTGAATGCAGTCAGTGTATATCTTCCGAACGGACTTCCCGCTTCAGGCAGTGATTCATCTCAAAACAGAAATTACACAAGAACGGCACGTGAAACCCAATACGGTATTTCGAAATCGCAAACAACGGAATATTCAAAAACAGGTACGGTTGAAGAAATCTCAATTGCCGTAACAATTGAATCTTCTGCTATGCCTTCAAATATGACATTGGATGAATTGAAAGCTCAAGTTGCACGTTCGGCTTCTCCGAAAGTTAATATAGACAACGTTTCTATTGCATTTTCAGATTCTATTGAACCGTATCTTGCGGGAGACAAGCCGGTTAATCTTCCGAAGCCTGATGAAAGCGGTAACCCTTGGTGGTTAACGATTGCACTCGTAATTATATTGCTTACGGCAGGTTATACGTTCTTATCGAAAAAATTGAAGGAAAAAGCTGAAAAGCAACAGGAAGAAGTCGAAGCTTTGCGTAAAAAAGCGGCAGATCAAGAAAAACAACTTAATGATGTAAACTTGAAAGCTTCTCAATTGATTGAAAAACAACAACAAATGGCACAAGGTTTACTTGAACAACAAGCTTTGTCACAACAATTTGTTCAACAAATTTCAAATCAACAACAGGCTCCTACACCTGCAATTCAACAACAAGCATCTTCTCAAGCGGTAGGAGAGTTACAGGATGTGCTTGATGATGTAAGAACTGATTTATCTTCTGCCGATGTGGATGAACTTGGCGAACAGGTAAAGAGTTGGCTTGAAAGGTCATAGGGAAAAATATAGTAAAGCAGACGAACAATGACGGCAGAGGGATTTAAGTATAAAGAATTTGCGGAAGACTTATCGGGACAGGCGAAAGCGGTTGTCCCGAATGATTTGCAACCCCAAGACAGAGAATATGTTTACAATACCGTAAAGAATTTCTGCTTTATTGCAGGGGAAGCTCTTGCCAATGATAAAGATCACTCGTATACGGTAGATCAAGCATCAATTATTACGCAGTTTATCGGGGAATGGTCTTTTCACAAGTCATTGGATATAATCAGAGGAAATGTTCCCGTTCAATTCCGTGACGGAATTATGCAAAAAATTGCGTTCACGATTTTTGAAATAGCTAAACAGGCAACGTTTAAGGGGTTGCCGCAAGACCAAATGATAGGACTTGTTGAACACCACGTAAAAAAAGCTTATAACGAAGCTCTTGAAGAGTTGGCTAAAAGAGGAGCTTTGACGGAGCAACAGGCTCAACAGGCGGCAAGTCAATCTAACATTGATGAAATGGCTAAAGCCGATAATGAAGCACTTGATAACGCAAGTGATTTGAAAATTTTGAAATTGGCGGCATTTGCATTAATTGCGAAGAAGTTGCCGAATGATAAAATGACAGTATTGTTGAATAAATTTGCACAGTCTGATGCAAACGTAATTCTTCAATATATGCAGTTGGACGATTTGGAAACGAAAATCGATCCGTCGTTGTTGAAACAGTGCTTGCAAGATTTTCAAACGGTAATTCCGGCTGATGAAAGCAACGGATTTGCTAAAGCTTTGAGAAAATTCGGACGAAATGTAAAATCCGTACCGCAAGATTATTTGTTAACTGCTGTGGAAAGGGAAAGACCTTTGGTTTCAGCATTGGTTAAAAACCCTGAAAATTACGAAAAATTAGGAATATCCGAACCTTTATTGAAGATAATTTGTGACCATTTGGAACGAAAAATAAATGATTATAAAACGAAGTCAATCTGATAAAAAATCCGCGGGAGGACAAAATAAACCTCAAAATTCACAGCCTAACAATGCATTGTCAGGCGGAGATTCCGTTGCACAAAATACAACTCCCGAACCGTTAAGGTTTGAGGATATAGTTTTTGATGCAAGACAAGAACGTCGACAAGGCTCAAGAAGACGCGGTTACAGAAGAATTGACGACAGAAACATTGTTTCAAGAGCTCAGGAAGAAGCAAATTCCATCAGAGAACAAGCAGTTAAAGACGGTCACAGAATCGGACTTGAAAATGCTCAAGAAGAGGTTAATCAGTTAATTGAAGCAATAAAGGGATTTTTTGCATATAAAGATGAAATGTTTAATATGATTGCTCCTCATATTTTAGAGGTCAGTGTAGAAATTGCAAAAAAAATTATTAATAAAGAAATTGAACAAGATAAAACCGCACTTTTGGGATTGATAAAATCGGCATTAGGTGACACGTTTAAACTTGAAAACAGGATTACGGTAAAGGTTCAGCCTCAGGACGTTTTGACCGTAAAGGAAAATTTGCCGGAGTATTTATCGGCAGATGCTATTGAGGCAAAAATTAAAGTTATTCCGGACGAGAATATTGCATCTGGTGGTGCTATAATTATGACGGAAAACGGAATTATAGATGCTACAATTGATACAGGGTTATCGATATTGGAACAGGCATTTAAAAATCTTCAACAGGGGTAATAATTGGCACAAGCTCAGGGTGGACAAGGAAATCCGATAAGTGAAATCGGGTTGGCAATATTCGTAATTGTTCTCGTAGTCATTTTGATTTGCGAGTTACCGCCGTTTATTATCAGTATGGCAATTGCCTTTAATATCACTCTTGGGGTTGTATTGCTGATGATATCCTTGTATATTACGAAACCTCTTGAATTGTCTTCATTTCCGTCAATTATCCTTATCGGTACAATGTTTCGATTGGTTATGTCAATTGCTTCAACCCGTTCAATTTTGGCGAAAGGTGAAGCGGGAGACGTAATTGATGCGTTCGCGAACTTCGTAACCGGCGGTAATTTGATTGTAGGTTTTGTAATCTTTTTGATTATTACCGTTGTTCAGTTTATGGTAATTACGAAAGGTGCCGAACGTATCGCTGAAGTATCCGCAAGATTTGCATTGGATGCTATGCCCGGTAAGCAAATGACCATCGATGCTGACTTCAATGCGGGGTTGATTTCTCCTGAAGAAGCGGTAAAAAAACGTGAAGACTTACAACGTGAATCAAGTTTGTTCGGTTCTATGGATGGTGCGATGAAGTTCGTAAAAGGTGATACTATGGCGGGTATCATCATTACCGTAATCAACATTGTCGGCGGCTTGTTGATTGGTATTTTGCAAAACGGACTTGCACCGGAAGAAGCTGTTCAAAAATATACAATGTTAACCGTGGGTGATGGTCTTTCGGCTCAGTTACCTTCTTTGTTGATGGCAATTTCAGCAGGTATCGTAATGACCCGTTCAACGGCAGCAAGCCCTTCATTGGGTAAAGATTTGGAATCTCAAATTTTGAGCAAACCGTTCAGTTTGTTTTTTGCGGCAGGGTTCTTGTTATTTATCGGTATTACGGGGCCGATTACAGGCTTGCCGTGGTTCCCGTTTGTTTTATATGCTGCAATCATTGCTGTTGCAGCGTTCTCAGTTTTGGTAAATCAAGATGTTCAGGCTCAGTTGGGTCAGTTGGAAAGTGTTCGTCAGAACATGCAAGATTTGGTAAACCCGAACAGAATGTACGAGAGATTGGGCGTCGACGTTTTGAGTTTGCAAGTTGGTTCTGGCTTGTTGATTATTGCAGACCCTGACCAAGAAGGTCAGTTGTTGCCGAAAATCGCTGCTTTACGTCAAAGAGTTACTGATGAATTAGGTTTCATTATTCCGAACATTCGTATTATGGACTCTTCTGCACTTGAGGCGAATGAATATATGATTTCAATTCGTGGTAACACTGTTGCAACAGGTTCGGTTTACCCTGGCAAAAACATGGTTATCGCTGACCAATGGGATGCTTTGGGCAAAGATGTTCCGAAAGATGCTATTGTCGGTATTGACCCGACGTATCAAACTCAGGCTTATTGGTTGAACCCAGATGATTTTGACCCTCGAGACGGCTTGACTCAGGTCGACTCTGTTGACGTTATCGTAACTCACTTACAAGAAAGCGTTCGTAAGTACGTTGATGAAGTTATGACAAAAACTGACGTATTGAAGTTGATGGAACTTGTTAAGAGCCAAGACCCGACTCTTGTAAACGATCTTGTTCCGACAATTATTTCTACATCAGATTTGAGAAAGATTTTTGTAAACTTAATCAGAGAAAAGGTTTCAATCAAAGATATCATGTTTATTTTTGAACGTCTTTGCGACTATGCAAGATTTTCGAAAGAGCCGGATATCTTGTCAGAACGTTTGAGAGCGGCACTCGGTAGACAAATTTGTTTGTCAAACTCAACACAGGATAAGATTTTGTACGCATTGACCCTTTCTTCAGATTGGGAAAAGACTTTGGACGACAGTTGCCAACGTACAGAACTTGGTACAATGTTCCTCTTGAACCCGTTGCAAGTTCAAGAACTCATTGAATCTTCGGCACAAACACTTATGCGTGCACACCAAAATATCGGTCGTCAGCCTGTAATTCTCTGTTCGCCTCGTATTAGACTTCCTCTGTATCAACTTTTGGAACGTCATATTCCGACTATCGTCGTAATTTCATATTCTGAATTGATTACGGATATACGTGTTGAAGCGGTCGATACAATCGGTGAATCATACATTCAAGACTATAACTTTGGGAATAACGGATAATGGAACTTAATCAAAGTATTATTAAATCGATTGAATTTACTAAAAAAAGGGCTTTTGATATCATTCACAATACCCCGCTTTTTAGTTATAAAGGTTCTGTGTCAAAACTTTTGGGTTTGACAGTTGAAGTTAACCTTCCTGGACTGAAAGTAGGAGATTTGTGCTTCATCGAAACTTATAACGGAGAGCGAAAACCCGCTGAGGTTGTTGCGTTTAAAGGTGAATATGCTCAGTTGCTTTTGCTTTATGACGGATCCGGAATTGGACAAGGTTCGTTGGTTACAACGACTGGAAATCCAATCACAGTGCCGATGGGAGACTTTTTGCTCGGCAGATTGATTTCCCCGTTAGGAGAACCGATTGACGGAAAACCTTTAGATACAACCGATGCAACATGGATGCACATTGACAACCCACCTCCGGAACCTTTTTCAAGACCTATTATTACGGAAAAATTTTCTTGCGGCGTGCGTGCTATTGACTCTCTGTTAACCCTTGGCGGCGGACAACGTATGGGCTTGTTTGCAGGCTCTGGTGTAGGTAAATCAACGCTATTGGGTATGATTGCGAGAAACTCTGATGCAGATGTTAACGTTGTTGCACTAATCGGAGAACGTGGTCGTGAAGTTAAAGAATTCGTTGAAGATTCGCTTGGTCCTGAAGGTATGGCTAAGTCTGTATTGGTCTGCTCAACTGGCGACCAACCACCTTTGATTAGACAAAAATGCTTGCATACCGCAACTTCGGTTTGTGAATATTTTAGAGATCAAGGTAAAAAAGTATTCTTGATGACAGATACGGTTACACGTTGTGCGATGGCTGGTCGTGAGGTTGGCTTGTCTATTGGCGAACCGCCTACAATGAAAGGTTATCCGCCGTCAATTTTCTCTTGGCTTCAAAAAGTTCTTGAACGTGCGGGCAATTCTCCGAAAGGCTCTATTACTGCACTATATACCGTACTTATGGAAGGTGACGATATCAACGACCCGATTGTAGATACTGTTCGTGGTATTACAGACGGTCACATATTCTTGTCGAGAAAAGTTGCGGAAATGAACCATTATCCTGCGATTGACGTTTTGGGAAGCATCAGCCGTCTATTTTCGGCAATTTGTTCTCCGGAGCATAAGGCTGCTGCAGCGAAGATGAGAACGTTGATGTCTTTGTACCGTGAAAACAAGGATATGATTGACGTAGGTATGTATAACCCAGGAAGTAACCCGAGACTTGACGTTGCGATTGAGTATATGCCTCAAATTAACGCATTTTTGCAACAGAGAGTTTCCGATAGTGTTTCGATGGATACAACAATTCAGACTTTAATTGACATGATGAAAAATGTTGAAATTTAGCATCAATGATGTTATAATATAATGTCATTCTTAAGAGTTGTTGTTATTAGAGTATAAAAATGAGTAAAGCTAAAAGTAAATCACCGGTTGATTTATCTGATAATTTTAAAAAGGTTAATAATCGCAGAAAAAATCGTAACAGATTGAAGATTATGGCCGGTTTTTTGCTGTTTTTCCTCGTCTTTGTTCTCGTTTCAACTTTTTTCTTACCTAAATCAAGAACAAATGTCGATTTTAAAGAAACAAAAGTTGATGAACATTTGCTTGATACTCAAAATTCTCAATTGGTAGATGTTAATGAAATTGTTTTACAACAAAGCAAAAAAAATAATTTGATGAATGAACAAACGGATATTCCTTCTAAACCTGTGGAAGTTAAGGTAAATCTTTATCATCAACCTTCCGTTCAAGACGAAGAAGTCTCATATAAAGTTGATACAAAAAAATTGGGCGAATTTTTCTCTTCTTCAAAAAATTCAAATTCTCTTCAAGGAGATTCAATTCAACAAGAAGCAAAAAATCGTTCCGTCCAATCTTTTACACCTTCTGCTCATAATGTAAATAATCAAGTTCAGGAAAATGAAACTCCTTTAAATCAGGAAGTTTCAACTCAAAATCAACCTTCTGAAGAAGAACAAACCGCTCAAATTCTTTAGTTTGTATTTTCTATTTTATTATTTGATATTTTTTCTGAAAACACTATTTGTGTTATTTTCGAATGAATACAAAATAAATCATTTAACACTATTTGTGTTATATTGAAAACCTTGCAATTGCAATAAATAACACTATTAGTGTTGTTACGGACAAAGTATGATGACGACAGAACCTATTGTCATAATAATTGTACCGATTAACTTTTTAGCAAACTGTCCTTCGTGGAAGAATTTTATACCAAACAATAAATTTACGATTGTTGATAATTGGAAAAGAGCCAAAGCGTAGCCGACTTTCATATTTTGGAATACAAAATTGGTTGAAAGTTGCATTATTGCTAAGCCGATACAAATAATTAAGTATTGATGAATTTGGGATTTTTTTATGGGGGTATATTCTTTTCTTGTTAAAAGAATTATGAGGAAAGTAAAGAACGTACCTGTCCAGGCCCACATCATATAAGACGTTGTGACGCTTGATAATAAGATTACTTTTTTCAAAAGAACGGCTTCGATACCTGTTAAAATCAATGCTGCAAATCTTAAAAGTATATCTTTACGTTTAAACAATTTCCAAGAAAAACCTTCTTCTTGTGTATCGAAGACGAACCAACTGCCCCAAATGATAAGGGCCATTCCGAAAAGACCGTACAAACTCGGAATTTCCGAAAGTAAAAAGATACCTATGATTAATCCGACGACTGATTTGTAGGAGTTTATGGGGCCTAAGATAGAAAGTTCGCCTAATTGGAGAGCTTTGACCATACAAGCCCGTCCTGTTGCACATAATGCACCTGCAGTAATCGCGTATTTCCAGAAATCGAGCGGCATGGCAGTCCAGTCGACATTAAATGCAAAAGGTATGCAGCATAAACCCATAATTAAGTATGAGTAAAAAGCTGTATAAAGTGACGAACCGCCTGTCGAAACTTTCTTTTCATACATATTTGCGACAGGGTTTGAAAAAATTCTTAAAATTACTGCAATCGTCGTTAGAAACATTTTGTACCTCTTCTGTATTATATTGCAAAATAAATTAAATTGAATATTGTTTAAAATTCAAAAATAATGGTATTATTTTAAAAGATAAATTAAGGAGATATTATGGGTAATTTAATTAAGTTAATTCTTCTCGTTGCAATCGGATACGGCATTTATTGGGTTTATGAAAATGTTGATTTTGCAAATTTGGTTAATGACACTTCTCAAAAAATTAAAACGGAGAAAACAATTCAAAGAGTTACAAACGGCCGCCAACAAACCTATGATGATGCTAAAGATGTAACTGATATCAAACATTAATTAAAGAAAAAGCACTTCTTGAGAGGTGCTTTTTTATTGCTTTAAAAATTTTAGTTATCCCCTTTTATAAACCAAATGACAAACGCAAAAGTGTTGTATATTGTTTTTTTTGAGAATTGATGAATGACTTTGCAAAAGTATCATTTTCTTCAAGTTTTAAATCGCTCGTTTTTATGAGCAAATTTTTATTTCCGTTATTAATATATGTTTCATCATTTATTTGAGAACAAAGTAAAGTACCGTTTGAATCATATAAATTGCATATATTTATGATTTTTCGAGTCTATATCAATAAGTATTACGAACTCAAGATTGGCAGCATGCCAAGATTTGTCGTTTTCCTTGACCGCATTTTTTAAGTTATATTTAAAACCGATTATTTTCTTTCTTGTTTTAGAGTTTTTTTAAATATTTGTTTTTATAAATCCAATTATTAAATCATCTTTGCGATATTCCAAAGTACTTAGAAAATACTTACTCTCCGCGAAATTTGATTTATCGGCTTGAACGGTAATGTAGCTGTTCTCTAAATCAATTCTGCCGACAGCAGTCCAATAAAAAGGATAATAGTTATTCTTCCATTTCTCATAGTTATTATTCTTTGAACGTACCACTAATTGAAGATTACCCATTGATGCTTCATTTATTTTTGGCAATCGGTTTATGCTTTTTTGAACTTCTTTGTTGTATTTTTTATAAATATTTACTTTACTGACTGTTTCCTCGGCACTTGAAGCAGGAATAATTAAATAAAAAGTTAAAAGAAGTAAAATAAATTTTTTTATCATAAACCTTTATTGCAAATAGGACGGAAAAATCCTTGTAAAAACAGTAAAAAAGCCAACAAAGCGGCTCTTTTACAAAAAAAAATACGCCCGGCGCGATTCGAACGCGCGACCCTCTGCTTAGAAGGCAGATGCTCTATCCAGCTGAGCTACGGACGCATATGAAGTATTCAATTTTTATCTGTGTTTTATTTATACCACTAACAAAAATTTTTAGCAACATTGTTTTTTAATTATTTTATTAAGTTTGTAACAAAATATTCTAAAACTCGCAAAAAAATCTTAATATTTGTTTTTATATATGTGTAGAAAGAAACAGGAACAAGCATGAGTTTAGGTATTAATTCAATAAATCCTTTCCAAAAAGCTTACGGTGCTAACATTTTCGCCGGCAGTTCCGTTTCAGGTGCTCAATCAACAAGCATCTTTTCACAAAATCAAAACAATAATAAACAAACATCAGTTTCTTCTATTGACAGAAATTCAAGTATTTTCAATCAATTTAATGTTGAAGCTACAGGTTTAAATCCGTTTGCATCGGTTAACAAGGTTCAAACTCCGGTTCAAGGTGTTGCCCCTGTTAATGCTCGTGAAAATTACAGAAACGGACTTGCTCCTTCAAGTGATTTGCAAAATGTTTATGCCGGTCATTACAATGGCAAAGCTAACATTTTGAATCAAATCGCTATTGCTTAATCGAGATGTTTTAAGTTCTTTTGCTAAAGAAGTTTTGTAAACTTCGAGATTTTTTGTGCGTTTTTTGATATAATTTTTGTATGTTCAAGGATTTGTATAAAAAACATGATTGGGATGATGTAACGATTCACCAAAAGATTGGTGAAATTCTTATGTCCGCCGACAAAATCGACCTTATCAGATTATCGATGGCATTAGATGCTCAAAGGTTTCAAAGAATGCCTTTGGGAGTAATTTTTGTTGTTATGAAAGTTATTTCAAAAGAAGATTTAGAGCAAGCTTTAATTATTCAACGTTATATTGATTCAAGGATTGCGAGCGGGGCGGTATAATGAAAAAGTTTTTTGCGACATTGGCTGTTTTAACTTGTTTGACACTCCCGGCATTGGCTAAATCCGTTGAGTTTGCATTAGTTTCAGACAGTCACTTGAAACCTTCCGATTCAAAAACAGAGTTTACCGAGTCCGAAAAAAATATCATTTTTACTATTCAATCTATCAATGCGAACAAAGACATCGAGTTTGTTGTATTTTTGGGTGATATGATTGATAAATCGAACATGAAAAGTTTAGAATCTTTCATGAATATAGCACAAAGCTTGAACAAGCCATATTATTTGGTTTTTGGCAATCATGATTCATATCAGGCGGGAGGAATTCCGAAAGAGGATTTTTCAAAATTTGTTCATGCATATAACAAACGTCAACCCAAGGAAGATACATCTTATTACTTTAAAGCTAATTCAGATTGTTACGGATTGGTTGTAGACGGTTCGTCTTATGTTGTTCCCGGACGTCACGGAAGATATTTGCCTGAAGTTTTGACGGAAATTGAAAAACTTTTTAAGTATAAAAAGAATAGTTTAATTTTTGTATTTCAACATTTTCCGCTTATCCCGCCGAATAACAATGAATCTCATTATACATTTGAAACGGACAGATATTTGGATTTGTTGAAAAAATATCCTAATGTAGTATTAGTTGCATCGGGGCATTTCCATTATCAAAATTTAATAATTGATGAAAACGGACTGTACCACATTTCCGTTCCGGCATTGGGCTCAAGAGCCAATTCAACCGGAAGCGGAATATATGAAGTGGTAAAGGTCACTTATGACAAGAAATTTTTAAAGAAACCCGAAAACGTTAAAATTAACGTTAAGGATGTTAAATTTTAGTCAATTTGTGATTTGATAAATTTTTCGGCACAAGAAAGCATTTTTGCAGTCAATTCTTGATTGTCTCTCAAGTTCATGCCCGCAGTTTTGAGAACTTCCTTAAGCCGATTTTCCCAGAAGGGGTAGAGTTCGGAATTTGTTATATTGAGTACATTTCCAATCATTTTGAGTTCGTTCCAATCCAATGGAACAGGAATTGCTCCTCTCATCATATCGACGATTTCAATACGTTTTTTTCTCGGAAAGGCTTTCAAAAATTGGATTGTAGACAGTCCGAGGTCATTTTGTTTTTTCTTAAAAAACTCGATTGTATCGTCAATTAGTACAGGTTCTTGCGGGATACGATATTCAGGAAATTCTTCGGGTTGAATATCCATGACGACCGCAATTCTTTCTAAAGTCGCACTTCGTGTTGAAAACGGTATTGACTCATCAATCAGGTTGTATACGTAAGAAAGCGTAACACCGACCATTTGAGCAAAATCTTTTTTATGTAAACCTGTTTTGGCAAGAAAATTTGCTAATTTTTTACTGCTTTTTGCCTGTGTTGTTTTATTTTTTGTAACCATACATTATCTCCTATCGAATTATTGTTGATAAATCTTCTATGGGGTTGTATCATATACATTAATAACCTCAATCGACATTTTTTATAATCGGCTGTTTGTGGTTGACGAGACGGCTAATAGTTTATAGTTAAAAAAGAAACGAAAGATTTATATGAAACTGATAACAGCATTAGGAAACCCCGGAGAAAAATACGCAAAAACCCGTCACAATATGGGTTTTATGGTTGCGGATAAACTTGCGGAAAAATATAATTTCTCATTTAAACTTGAGTCAAAGTTTAACGCTGAGATTGCAAAAACAAACATTGATGGCGAAAGCGTTATTGTTTGCAAGCCTCAAACTTATATGAATTTGTCGGGGCAATCCGTTCGTCCGCTTTTGGATTATTATAAACTTTCGACGGACGATTTGTTTTTGATTTATGATGATATAAATCTCGACCTCGGCAAGGTTCGTTTTCGTGCTAAAGGCTCTGATGGCGGGCATAATGGGGTCAAGTCCGTTATTCTTGAAACAAAATCTGATAAATTTGACAGATTAAAAGTCGGAATCGGGCCTCAACCGCAATTTATGAAGTCCGAAAGTTTTGTGCTTGCTCCTTTTGGCAAGGAAAATGAAGAACTTTTGCGAGCATCTGTAGATTTCGCCTCAAATGCAGTCTTATGTTATCTTCAAAATGGGTTGCAAATTGCTCAAAATAAATTTAATTAGCACTATTACTATTCATTGTGCTTTTTAAATAAGATTCGATAAAAGCATCAATTTCTCCGTCCATAACCGCATCGACATTGCCGATTTCAAGGTTAGTTCGGTGATCTTTGACCATTTTGTACGGGTGAAAGATGTATGAACGGATTTGTGAACCAAAATTGATGTCCATATTTTCGCCTTTTAGCGAAGAAAGTTTCTGCTCGTGTTCAGCCTGCTTTATAGCAAGAAGTTTTGATGCAAGAATTTGCATTGCAGTTTCTTTGTTTTGAAGTTGTGAGCGTTGTTGTTGGCAACGAACAACGATACCTGTCGGTTTGTGCAAAATTCTAACGGCTGTTTCAACCTTGTTTACGTTTTGTCCGCCTGCACCGCCGGAACGCATTGTGTCAACCGTGATGTCCTCTTGCGGAATTACGATTTTTTTCTCAAAATCTTCAATTACAGGGCTGACTTCGAGACTTGCAAAACTCGTTTGGCGTTTGCCGTTTGCGTTGAAGGGCGAAATTCTTACGAGTCTGTGAACCCCTTTTTCTGCTTTTGCAAGACCGTAAGCGTATTTTCCGCAAATCTTTACTGTGGCTGACTTTATGCCTGCTTCTTCACCGTCAGAACGTTCGATTAATTCGACTTGCCAACCTTTTTTTTCTGCCCAGCGAGAATACATTCGCAAAAGCATTTGAGCCCAATCTTGAGCATCTGTGCCGCCAGCACCGGCATTAACCGTGATGATGACATCGTCTTTGTCATATTCTCCGCCAAGGGTCTTTTCGATTTCTTTTGCCTCAAGTTCGGCATTTAATTTTTTCAAATTCTTTTCCGCTTCCTTGAGAACATTTTCCTCTTTACATTCGTCATAAAGTTCGAAAAATACTCCGACATCTTCCAATAAAACCCGCCAACGCTCGATTTGAGCGATTTGGTCTTTTGCATCTTTAAGTTCTTTTGAAATTTTTGAAGAAATGTCTGAATTTTGCCAAATTTCAGGTTTTTGAAGTTCCGTTTCGCATTTTTTGACAACAGAAAGCAACTCGTCGGGCTTGAGGTATTTTTCAGCCTTTTTGAGTTCGATTTTAGCAGTGTTATAAGACTGTTTTAAATCGTCGTAAATCAATTATTTCGCTTTCTTTTTGTCTGTCGCAAATTCTGAATCCATACGAGGAAATACGGGGTGAATTTTCGTTTTTTCAGTGATTTTGCCCGCTTGAAGTTTGTTGTTTGCAACTTCATCGTATTTGATGTTCATATCTGCTGAAAGTTGTTCGAAAATTTCCTTAGAAATGTTCGGGCAGTAAGGATAAAGCATTACAGCAATCTTTCTCATCGCTTCAAGAACGTTGTATAAAACTTCGCCGCATTCTTGCATTTTTTCTTCTTTTGCAAGTGACCAAGGTGCACTGTCCGCAACGTATTTGTTTACTGTGTTTGCAAATTCAACGATTGCGTTTGCCGCTTCACAAACTTGATATCCGTCAAAGAATTTTTTAACATTTTCAATCGCTTCATCGCCTGCTTTTTCAATGTCGTTACCGTCTTTGATAAATTCGGGCTTAATTTCACCGTCAAAATATTTTACGAGCATATTGAGTGAGCGGTTGAGAAGGTTGCCGATATTGTTTGCAAGGTCAGCGTTTACCTTTTCTTTGAAATCTTCGTCGGAGTAGTTTCCGTCACGACCGAACGGTGCAGAAGTTACCATATAGTAACGAAGTGCGTCCGGTTTTTCGAGTTCAAAATTTTTCAAAATGTCAGCAGGTGCAATAACGTTGCCCAATGATTTGCTCATTTTGGTTTCATCGATTGTAATCCAACCGTGTGCACAAATAGTTTTCGGAAGTTCTATACCCAATGCCATCAAGATTGCACTCCAGTAAATTGCGTGGAATTTCAAAATATCTTTTCCGATAATTTGAACATCAGCCGGCCAATATTTTTTGAAGGTTTCTGACGGATTTTCGGGGGCATAACCCAATGCCGTGATGTAGTTTGAAAGTGCATCAATCCAAACGTAGATGACTTGTTCGTCATCGTCTGGAACGGGGATACCCCAAGAGACTGAGTTTTTGTTTCTCGAAACTGAAATATCTTCAATGTCCTCAAGTTGTTTCAAAACTTCGTTAACTTTGAATGACGGTTGCAAAAATTCCGGGTGAGCCTTGATATGCGCCATTATAGCGTCTTTGTATTTTGTAAGTCTGAAGAAGTAATTTTCTTCCGTAACTTCTTCGGGCTTTTTGAGGTGGTCGGGACAAAGTCCGTCTTCAGTCAAATCACGTGCATTCAAGAATGATTCGCAACCTGCACAATATAAACCTTTGTAAGAGTGCTTGTAGATGTCGCCGTTTTCGACTAATTTTTTGAAGATTTTTTGAACAACGACTTTGTGACGTTCGTCAGTGGTTCTGATGAAATCAGTGTAACCGATTTCGAGGTCAGCCCAAGTTGCTTTGAATGATGATGAATTTTCATCGCAAAGTTCTTTTGGCGTTATGCCACGTTTTTCTGCTGTTTTTTGAATTTTGACACCGTGCTCGTCCGTGCCTGTTAAGAAATATGTGTCCTCAATTCTTTGCGTAAAATGTCTGTAAATTACATCACACATAATTTTTTCGTAAGCGTGACCGATGTGCGGTTTTCCGTTTACATAATCTATTGCCGTTGTTAAATAAAACTTGTTCATATTGCCTCTTACATTTATAATAAAGTTATTAAAAAATTATCACAAAGATAAATAAATTTAAAGTAATAATTTGAAAGGCGAAATTATGCGAAATGACGGCAGAGCAAATGACGAAACAAGAAAAATTAAATTTACGGTTGATTATACGAAAAACGCACTCGCATCAGTGCTTGCGGAATTTGGCGATACGAAGGTAATTGTTACCGCTACAAATGACGATAAAAAACCGAAATGGATGGATAAAGAGGACTCAAGAGGCTGGATTACAGCGGAATATTCGCTTTTGCCTACTTCGACATCAACTCGTTGTCAGCGTGAACGCTCGAAGGTTTCGGGAAGAACTCAGGAAATTCAAAGACTTATCGGCAGAGCGTTGCGTTCTTGCGTTGACCTTACAAAATTGGGCGACAGAACGATTATTATCGATGCCGATGTAATTCAGGCTGATGGCGGAACTCGTTGTGCAAGTATTTGCGGCGGTTATGTTGCACTTTCGCTTGCGATTAACAGAATGATTAAGGACGGAAAACTTGAAGAATCTCCGATTTTAGAACCGATTGCGGCAGTTTCTGCGGGTATTCACGACGGCGAAGTCATTTTGGATTTGAACTACGAAGAAGATTCTTCGGCACAAGTTGACAGTAATGCCGTTATGACTAAATCGGGCAAAGTGATTGAATTTCAAACGACCGCTGAAGGTGATCCTTACGATATTGAAAAAATGAATCAAATTGTTGAACTTTCTAAAAATGCCATTCAAAAAATTATTGACTTGTATCCTAATACTGAAGCCTAAAAACACAAATAGTGTTATTTGGCTTTATAAAAAATTCCTCACATTTTTGTGGGGATTTTTTTGTTACAAAGGGGGGGGAGAAGTAGGGTAAATTTAGGCGAAGAATCTTTGAGAAAATCATTACGTCATTCTGAGCGATGCGAAGAATCTTGAAAAATTTTTGCGATAAAAAATAGAGAGTAGGGTCGACTTTAGTCGACCGAAATTTTTGTAAACCTTCAAATCCCTATATAAAATTCTTTATGTAAAATTAATATCTAAAAACAAATTGTTATTGTATAATTTTCAAATAGACATACAGACAGGAGATTTTGGCATGTGCGGAATTGTTGGATATATAGGTAAAAGAAACGTTGTCGATGTTTTGATTAAAGGACTCGAAACTCTTGAATACCGCGGATATGACTCGGCTGGTATTGCAGTCAATTCGGATAATGAAATTAAAGTTTACAAGAAAATCGGCAAGTTGATTAATTTGAAAAACTTGCTCGAAGAAAAGAAAAACGAAATTAATAATGTGACAATGGGTATCGGTCACATTCGTTGGGCAACTCACGGCGGAGCTACCGATATTAACGCTCACCCTCATACTTGTACTTGCGGAAAATTAGTTGTCGTTCACAACGGTATTATCGAAAATTTCAAGGAACTTAAAGAAGATTTAATCAAAAAAGGTTGTGTTTTCCGCTCTCAAACTGATACTGAAACGATTGCTCACCTTTTTGCACATGAATATGGTAAAACTCACGATTTGACCCTCGCAGTCAAAAAAGGCTTGGAGCAAATTAAAGGTGCTTATGCAATTTGCGTTATGCACAAAGATGAACCCGACAAAATTATTGCATCAAGAAAAAATGCTCCGCTCGTAATCGGTGTCGGCGAAGGCGAAAACTTTATCGGAAGTGATATTCCGGCATTTATTGAATATACCAAGAAGGCAATTTATCTCGAAGATGGCGAAATTGCAGTCGTTAAGGAAAATTCTCTCGAGTTCTTTGATGCTAATTTGAATAAAATTGAAAAGAAAATCGAACAACTTCCTTGGGAACCGGTTGCTCTTAGCAAATTGGGCTTCAAACACTTTATGCTCAAGGAAATTCACGAACAACCGGATGTTATCAGAAACGTTTTGAACGGAAAATTGTTCGATATTGATGAACCGATTGTGCTTGACGAAGTGAAAATTGACAAAGAATCTCTTAAAAACCTTAACAGAATTGAGATAATTGCATGCGGTACCTCACTTCATGCCGCTATGGTCGGAAAATTCCTTATCGAAGATTTTACCGGAATTGCAGTTGATGTCGAAGCTTCAAGTGAATATATTTACAGAAAAACCGTTACAAATGACAAAACTTTAGTTATCGGTGTATCTCAATCAGGTGAAACTGCCGACACGATTACCGCTATCAGACAAGCGAAAGATAAGGGTGCTCACGTTTTAATTATTACAAACCGTCCCGATTCAAGTATGGCTCGCTATGCGGACAGCTTAATTCCTGTCAGTGCAGGTATCGAAATCTCTGTTGCGGCAACAAAATCTTACACCGCTCAAGTCCTTTCGTTCTACCTTTTGGCTATCAAACTCGCTGAAATCAAAGGTACTCTTTCTCCTGAATATATGAAAAATCTTAAGCATGAGTTAATTCAAGTACCTGTTAAAATTGAAGAAATTTTGAATAATAAAGAACAAATCAAAAAAGTTGCGAAAAAATTTGCAAACTTCAGAAACTTTATCTTTATTGCAAGAGGCATAAATTTGCCGACAGCTTTGGAAGGTGCATTGAAACTTAAAGAAATCAGTTACATCAATGCAACAGGCTACTCAGCCGGCGAACTTAAACACGGTCCTATTGCTATGCTTGATGAAACAATGCCTGTTTTGTCAATTATGATTCCGGGCGGAGTTACTTATGATAAAATTTTGTCAAACAGCGAAGAAGCTAAAGCAAGAAACGCAAGACTTATTGCATTGACGTCCTCAAAAGATGAAAATCTTAAAGATATTTTTGAAGATGTTATAACAATTCCGGAAATTCCCGAAATGCTTTCTCCGATTGTTGCAAATGTTCCTTGTCAACTTCTCGCATATTATATTGCGGAATTCTTAGGTAAAGATGTTGACCAGCCGAGAAACCTCGCAAAATCGGTAACTGTTGAATAATCGGTTCTTTATGATTTCAACTAAGCAAATTATCATAAAAAAGAAATTGCCTTTTGATGCAAAATACGTTGAGGAAGAATTTACAAAACAAAACCTCAACGTTTTGCGTTGGGCAGTGGTTGAGGTTTCGGATAAAAATTTCGTAATCGATGCAGCAGTGGAAGAATAATTTCTTCTCTGCCGTTAACCCTATTTTGCAAAATGGTTTTTAAATGCAGACTTGATTTTTTCAAAAAATCCTTGAGGCTTTTTGGGTTGTGTTGTGCTTAAAACAAACTCATCAAGTTGGTTGAGCTGATTCATAACTTTGTTTGAGGCTTCTAAATATTCTCTGATTTGCGGATTGGCTACACTTTTCGTCTGCTCTGCCATCTTTGCCTGCTGTGCTTTTTGCATATCTATATAATTTTTGTACGACGTTTGCAAATTATTACTTATTGCCATTTTTTTGCTCCTTAATCTATTAAAAACATTTCACTCTTAAAAATTGATAAAAATTATTTTGTAAATAATTGTTAAACATGCCTAACAATTTGGATTATATTCTGAAAATTGTTTTATAATTTTTTTTGTGTAAGGTGTGCCTTACAATGTCTTGTGATATGAAAGGAGCAAGTTATTAAGATTACGGTTTTAGGCAGCGGGCATGGCGGTTTTGCGATGGCATCCGATTTGAAGTATTCAGGATATGATGTTGTTTTGTCATCGGTTGCACCGCATAATTCAAAATTAAAAATGTTTAAAATGCTTGGAAATATTAAGATAGAAGGAATGTTTTCTAAGTATGAAAAACCTGTGGTAATTCCTACTGATTTTATTGAGGAAACACTCCGAAAGGCTATTGACAGAGCGGATATTATTATGATTAATACACCTGCATTTGCACAAGAGGTTTATGAGAAATTAATCGGGCAATACGGTCGAAAGGGGCAGATTGTCGTTTTCCCGTGCGGTGGTTTTTCTGCCGTAAATTTTGATAATTATCTTAAATCTATTGGTCGTCAAAATGATTTTTACGTTTGTGAAACAGGCTCTTTTATTTATACGACAAAACTTACGGGATTAGGCAGCGTATTGATAAAGGATATGAAATCAAGTGTCATGTTTGCTTGTGTAAAGCCTGAAAATACTGATTATGTATTGGGAATAATGAATGAGATTTATCCTCAATTTTACAAGGCGGAAAATGTATGGCAAACAAGTTTCAGCAATCCGAGTTCGACGCTTCATACTATTACGACATTGTGTAATATGAGTCGAATAGAGCAAATGGGGTCTTATAAAAATTCATTTTATGATATTACTCCCGCAGTTGCGAGAATTATTGAAACTGTCGATGAAGAGCGTTGTAAAATTGCATCTCATTTTTTCAAAAATGTAATGAGTGTCACCGAAATTATGTGCAGTTTATATAACATTAAATACGACAATATTTATGACACAATCAAAAATATTTCCGCATTCAAAATTCAGTATGCTCCCAATAATCTTAAGCACAGATATGTAACGGAAGATGTTCCTTATTCACTTGTTCCTATTTCAACTATCGGCAAAAAGTTAGGTATAAATTCACCGAATATGGATTCAATTATAAATCTTGCATCGATGTCGAATAATGTTGATTATTTTTCAGAAGGCAGAAATGCGGACAAGATTGGGTTTTATCCGGAACAGGCTAAGTATTATAAAGAAATGGCGGCTGTTTAATGAAAATTGACAAAAAATACTTACCCTTAATAATTTCCACGGCGGCGGCATCATTTATGGTCAATCTTGATACATATATCATAAATGTTTCCGTTCCTGCAATTGCTACGGATTTCGGGGTTAGTAAGGCAGATGTTTCATGGGTTATAATGGCATATAACTTGATGGTTGTTTCTCTTTTGTTGATTTGTGGCAAGTTGGCAGACAGAATCGGTCTTAAGAAATTATTTGTAGGCGGGTTCGTTTTATTTACTGTTAGTTCACTTTCTTGTGCGTTGTCGAAAAATATTTTGGAATTGACGTCAGCACGAGTTGTTCAAGGTATCGGAGCTTCTATATTGTATGCGTTACCTCAAGCTATTATCGGTAAATTTTTGCCAGAAGAAAAACGAGGCAAAGGTTTTGCCTTGAGTGCATCAGCGGCGGCATTAGGCATTATGCTCGGTTCGCCTTTGAGCGGGTTGATTACCGGCTTGTCATCTTGGCATTGGATATTTTTGATAAATGTTCCTGTCGGTATTGTAATTGTTGATTTACTTTTGCGAGACAGTGATGTTTTTGTTGAAAATTATCAACCCGAAAAAAACGGAAATTTTGATATAAAAGGCTCGGTTTTGAGTTTCTTTGCGATTTTAGGTTTGACGTTTTGGTTAAATCGACTCAATACATTTGGGTTTATAAATCCTTTGATGTTGTCGTTGTTGATAGTTTCAGTCTGTTTGACAGGGTGGTTTATTTTTCATTGTGTCAAGGCTGAAAATCCGCTTGTTGAATTAAGTTTGTTTAAGAATAAATATTTTTCGGATGCAAATATTGCTATGTTTTTAATTTCGGCTTTTCTTGCGGGAAACAATTTTATAATGCCTTTCTATCTGACTGAAATCAAGCATTTTAGCGAATTTCAAATAGGTTTGTACTTTATAATTTATTCAGCAAGTTATATGTTTTTCAGTCTTTGTTACGGAAAAATTTCATCTGAAGTTTCTCCGTCAAAAGTTAGTACAGCAGCAGGAATTTCGGCGACTTTGTCTGTAATATTTTTTGTTTTGAATATTTTTCAAACAAACAATATTTTTGTAATTTTGTATTTCATTTTACTCGGAATGTCATTTTCTTTCTTTATTACATCGAACAACAATTTTGTTATGTTGCAGGCAAGAAAAGAGAATGCCGGAGCTGTTGCAGGTTTGCACAGAATGACGGGAAGATTTGGGATGCTTTTTGGTGTTGTAATTTTTGAATTTTTATTTACATTTGCGGACAAAATCAGTTTGAACGGTTATGTAATCACATATTTTGCGGCAATTTTGATTTGTATGTTAACGACAATATTTTCCGCAAAATGTATAAGTTTTAAAAAAAATTAGAAAGGAGCTAAATTTCTTTTTTCATTTCAACATAAGGAAGTCTTGAAAAACCTGATTTCTCGTAAACATGTACTGCATGAGCGTTTTCATCTTCAACTTCTAATCTCAAAATTGAATTTTTGTATAGGTTTTCGATGAATGAAATAAATTTCGGAATAATACCGTGTCCACGAAATTCAGGTTTTAAATACAAATCCTCAAGCCAAATACATTGTTTTCCGAATTCAGTCGAGAAAGATTTTGAAATCATAGAATAACCTAAAATTTTTTCTTCTGATAAAAAAACGTAACATTCAATAAATACGCAATTTTCATCAAGTGAAGCATTTAAATCGGCTTGAAAAATTTCATCACTTCCGTTTGTGAAAACGGCAGGTGAATTGTAAAAAGTTTTCATCATCCCGAAAACTTCTTCATAATATGTCTTTTCAAATTTTTTAATTACAAAATCCATAAAATAATTTTATCATAAAAAACTTAATAAATATTAATAAATATATCGAAACAGTAGCAAAAAATATTATTTTCGGATTTGAAGCAAGCGGAAATTAATCATGCAAATAACACCAATTTATTTTAATAACATTCAACAAACTTATTTACCGAACGTTAAAAAGAGTTCGGTAAAGTCGATACAACAAAGTGTTGTGACAAATCCGATTGAGCAAAATAAAGTTATGCCCTCTGCGGAGTTGTTGAAGTCTTATGTCGGTATTAATGAACCTAAAACCGAACAAAAACAAGAGCTTTCGGCTTATGATTATCTCTTGACTCTGCCGAATGTAAAACAATCTTTTAAAACGGAACTTGCAACCGTTGCAAAAGTTATGGAAAAAATGGATGTTGAATCCAGCAATACAGAAATGATGGTAAACCTTGTTGCTGAAGGTAAACTTTGGAGAGGTGTTCTCAGATATTTTTGTGAAAACGGCAAAATGTCAAAGAATATGGAAAACGATGTAGATTTAATATATAACGCACATGCTGAAGGTAAAAATCCTATCGATGCATATGTTCCGACAGTCGGAAATAAACAAGACGGTATTAAATCGGTAAAAATCGGTGATACTTTTGAAGTTGACGGTGAAAAAAATATTTATTTCAAAGATTCCGAAGATAATGCAAGACAGTTGAAAGTATCAAAAGAAACATTTGCCGAACTTTTCCCTCCTGCCGAAAGATTTGCGGGTGTTCAAGGTGCAGCCGGTGATTGTTATTTGCTCGCAACTTTAAATACAATGATTGAAAACCCCGTAAAACGTGGTGTTTTGTATGATATGTTTGAAGAAACCGATGATGCGGTTAACGTAAAAATTCCGACAGGCGAAAAAGTTTATACTGCACCGAAATCAGACCTTAGACAAGGCATTGATAAATGGCAACATATGCAAGGTGCTACCGGTATGATTTTGGCGGAACATGCTTATGGGGAAGAATTACAATACAGACTCGAAAACGAATTTCATGATTTTATGAATTATGAAATTTTGAGAATGCAAAAAGAAGAACCTCAAAACACCGATAAGATTAACGGTTATAGACAAAGACTTGCGGATTTTGATGAAAAATCAAAAGATCCTGAATTCAAACCTGTTTTGATGAGATTTGAAAATCCTGATGCAAACGGAAAATTGACTTTGCAAACGGATGAAAACGGTGTTATGTTCAAGGATTTGAAGACAGCAAATAAAGATGTTAAAAGAAAGTTGTCCACACAGGCTGATTTTTACAGAGGTTCAATCGGTGGCGATTTGGACGTTGTAATGAAAGATTTCGGTAATGAAGGTGTTAAAGAATTTAAAACAGCAAATGCCGAACAAAAAGCACAATTAAAAGCATTGATGACATCTGAAGATGCCGATAAATTCATTTTTACGGCAGGTGCATTGTCAGACGGTACTTTGACAGAAAAACCGATTGCGAAAGAATACAGTGTTTACGGTTGCCATGCTTACAAAATAGCTCCGTTCAAAGATGATAAAGGTCAAATTAAATTTTATGTTGAAAATCCTTGGAATGCTACACAAAATTCTGTAATGGATTATGATAAATTGACAGAATTCTTTGAAATAGTTTGTATTGCAAAAGTTTAATTTCATTAAACTTTACAGAACTGGAAAAAAGTTTTTTAAAATAGTATAATCAAACTGTTATGAAAAAGTTTTTCACAAAACCGTTAATAACTGTATTAATGATAGTTTATTGCATCGTTAATTTTGCAACGTTTGCAAGTGCTTCGGTTTGTATTGCCAAAGATCATATCGGATTGAATATGTTTGGCATAGATGCTTGTTGTATAGCAAGACATCAAGTTATTATAACGGATGAAGGACAAATCAGTATCACAAGTGAAGATTGTTCGGATAAAAGTATTTCTTCCAATAGTAATGAAATTGTTCCTGACAACAGTGTTCCTTTGTATGTTGGGGATTACGTTGCCGTCAATGTTTTACCGACATTGGATTCTATTTACAATATAAATTCTAAACAGATAAATTTTTCTGATAAACAAGCAAGAGCACCTGATATAGGGTATTTGGAAAAAATTAAAACAGTAAGACTTACCATTTAGCGAAAATTCACCTTAAATGGTGTTTTGTGCAGTAAAATTTTATAATGGTGAAAGATATGAAACAAAGAATAATGTTATTGCTTATGCTGTTTTTTTGCGGGCAAACGGCACTAAGTGAACAAATTACGCTTGACGATGCAATTACGTCAGGTATAGCAAATAATCCCGCAATACAATCGGAACGTGCAAAAATAGGAATTAGCGATGCACAAATAAAAACAGCAGGTTTAAGGACAAATCCGAGGTTGGTTCTTGATGCATCAATTGCCGATAAGTCATACAAAGGCGGTATTGAGCAAACAATCGAACTTGGCGGAAAAATCAGAAAACGTGTTAATATTGCAAAGCAGCAAAAAGAAGTTACGTTGCAAGAGATAGCGACTTCGATAATTGATTTGCGTGCTCAAATACGTACGGCATATATTCAGTTGTATTCCGCTCAAGAAAAGTTAAATACCGAATTTGAAATTTTAAAAATTACAAAGTCGATGAGCGATATTGCAAGAAAAAAAGAACTCGCCGGTGATATTGCTAAACTTGATGTTTTGCAGGCAGAAATTCTTGAAATAAATACAAAAAGTGATATTGAAGCTATAAAACTTGAAAAAGCAAAGGCTATACACAATTTGAGTTTTTATATCGGTGAAGTTTTGCCGGAAGATATTGAACTTAAAAAGCCTGAACTTAATAATGATTACGGTAAATCGGAAATCGATGATAAAAATGTTCAGGAAATTTTGATTAAAGAAGCTAAGGATAATCGTCCCGAATTAAAACGAATTTCAAAACTGCTTGAACAAAACATTCAATTGGAGAAACTTGCAAGAGCTACGGCAGTGCCTGATTTGACGCTTGCCGTCGGACCTAACGTTATGATAGAAAATACCGAAAAAGGACAAGTAACGCACGTTAGTGTTTATTCAACGGTTGCAATAGATTTGCCGGTATTTAACCGCGGGCAGGCTGCTTTAAAAGAAGCAAAAGCTCAAAGAGTCAAATTGGAAAAAGACTTGAAAGCTGAAGAGAATAAAGTTGAGCTGGAAGTAAAAAATGCTTATTCTTCGGTCGTAAGAACGGCTGCCGCTTTAAAGATTTATGAAAACGAACTTTTGCCAAAAGCAAAAGAAGTTATGACTAAATCAGAAATGAGTTTTAAAGAAGGAAAAAGTGATATTTTAATGCTTTTGACTTCGCAGCAGGCATATGAAAAAGCAAGAAACGGTTATACTGATGCGATTGCAAATTATCATACATCGCTAAGTGATTTAGAACGTGCATTGGGAGCAAACAGTAATGAAGAATTATAAAAAAATATTTGTATTAATGATAATATTGGCGGTTATGCCGATAATGACAGCTTGTCAAAAAGATGAAGACAATCAGGCGGAAGTGAATGATTTCATTGAACTTTCCGAAGATGTTGTTAAAGAAAGTAAAATCGAAACAGTTACCGTTATGGAAAAACCTGTTACGACGACGATTACAACAACGGGTGAAATTAAAACCGATGAAGATAAATTTTATTCCGTAAGTTCAATGATAATGGGAAGAATAACTTCAGCTCCCGTAAAATTAGGTGATTACGTACGTGCGGGGCAAGTTTTGGCATATATACAAAATCCTGAAATTACAAGGATTAATGCGGAGGCCACGAAATCTTTACATGAAAACAGAATTGCAATAAGACAGGTAAAAACACGTTTAAATCTTGCAAGAGCCAATTATGAACGTGAAAAAAGATTGTATCAGGAAGGAATAAGTCCCCAAAAAGATTTAATTCAGGCTCAAAGTGATTATCTTTTGGCGAAAGATGATTTGGCTATGTCATTGGAACGTGAAACTCACATAAAACAAGAGGTTAACGCTATAATGGGAACTTATGGTGTAAGACCGAATTTTGATACGGAAAATCTTGCAACCCAAAATCCGATTTGTGCAATGAAATCGGGAATTATAACAAAGAAAAGTATTAAATTGGGCGAAGTTGTTACTCCGGAGCAAGTCTTATTTGAAATTACGGATATGTCAAAACTTTGGCTTGATATAACTTTGTATTCATCAGATATTGCACAAGTTGAAAAGGGACAAAAGGTAGAATTTACCCCTGACAGTTTGAGCGGAAAAAAATTCTACGGCACGATTGATTATATTCAACCTCAAAGTAATGATGCAACTCAAACATTTGTGGCGAGAGCATTTATGGACAATTCATTGTCTCTCCTTCGTCCCGGAATGTACGGAGATATAAAAATTATCAATAACCACAAGGAAAATAAGGCTTATGTTCCTATTTCTGCTGTTCAAAAATATGGCAAAGAAACCTTTGTATTCTTGGATTTGGGCGATGGGAAATACAAAAAACAAGAGGTTGTTTTGGGCGAACGTGACAATGAAGGGTATTTCGTCAACGAGGGCTTGAATTTGGGCGATAAAGTCGTCGGCAACGGTAGTTTCACCCTCAAATCGGAAATGCTTAAATCAGAATTTGCGGAAGAAGATTAGAGGTCAAAATGGAACAGATATTAGCTAAATTAATTAAAAATAAAATACCTGTTTGCCTTTTGTTTGCGGTAATTTTCATCTGCGGAATTTTAGCTTTCAGAAACTTGCCGATTGATGCTTTTCCGGATTTAACAAACAATCAGGTTCAAATATTGACGGATACGTTGGGAATGTCTCCGACTGAGTCGGAACAGCTTGTCACGATGCCGATTGAGTCGATGATGAACGGTATTCCGAATGTTGTTCAAATCCGTTCTGTCTCAAAAGTCGGATTATCACTTGTAACGGTTGTTTTCAAGGATAATGTGGACATTTATTTTGCACGACAACTTGTTAATGAACGTCTGCAATCCGCTATCGGAAAATTGCCGGAAGGTGTTTCTCCGGAAATGGGGCCTATCACAACGGGTATGGGCGAAATTTATCAATACGCAATCGAGGGTAAAGGCTACTCTCCGGATGAACTCAAAACTTTACACGATTGGGATATAAAATATCAACTCAGAACTGTCCCCGGTGTCAATGAAGTCAACACTTGGGGCGGCAAAACGAGAGAATATCAGGTCGTGCTTTATCCTGAAAAATTATTGGCATACAATTTGAGCCTGAAACAAGTCTTTGAGGCTTTAAAGAACAATAATGCTAACTTTAGCGGAGGTATTATTGAACATTCCTCTGAACAATATATCGTTTCAGGTCAAGGTTTGATTAATTCGCTCGATGATATCGAAAACATTGTCGTTGCTTATCGTGACGGTACTCCGATTTTCGTCAGAAATATTGCAAAAGTCCAGTATGGTGAAATGTTCCGTCAAGGTGCTGCAACAAAAGATGGCAAGGGTGAAGTCGTCACGGGAATTGTAATGATGTTGAAGGGCGAAAATAGCCGTAACGTCATTAAACATGTCAAGTCGAAAATGGAAGAAATCAAAAAATCTTTGCCCGAAGGGGTAAAAATTAAACCGTTTTACGACCAAACAAACCTTGTTGAGCAAACAATTAAAACCGTTAAAACTAACCTCGTTGAAGGGGGTATGCTCGTTGTACTCGTGCTTTTGTTAATGCTCGGAAACATTAGAGCCGCACTGATTGTAGCCTTTACAATTCCGATGTCGTTGATGTTTTCATTTATTGGTATGAAAGCACTCGGAATTAGTGCAAACATTATGAGTTTGGGTGCAATTGACTTTGGTATGATTGTTGATGGCTCGATTGTTATGGCGGAAAATATCATTCACAGACTCGGCGAACAGCATGGCAAAATGTCAAAACTTGAAATCATCGAAAACGCCGTAAAAGAAATGGCGAAGCCGATTTTCTTTGGTGTTTTGATTATCACTGTTGTTTATATGCCAGTTTTGACCCTCGAGGGAATGGAGTACAAAATGTTCTCTCCAATGGTGTTTACGGTATGTTTTGCACTTTTGGGTTCACTTATGGTTGCAATGTTTTTGACCCCTGTGTTGTGCAGCATTTTCCTTAAAAATGATAACAAAGATAAACCAAGCGTGATTGTTTCGAAGGTTAGAAAACCATATAATGATTTTCTTGAAGTCGTTATGAAACACCGCTTAAAGACCGTGTTAGTAGCGATAACACTATTTGTTGTAAGCATTTTTTCACTTTCATTCAAGGGAACGGAGTTTATTCCAAGCCTTGATGAAGGTTGTTTTTCGATTGGGATAGCGGACTTGCCGAGTATTTCATTGTCTGAGGCGGTCAAGACTACGACGCTCGTTGAAAAAACTTTGAAAGAAAATATTCCTGAAGTAAAGGAAGTTGTTTCGAAAATTGGACGTGCCGACCTTGCGACAGACCCGATGGGCGTATATGAAACAGATATGTATGTCAATTTGATACCGAAATCGAAGTGGCGGTTTGGTATGAACAAAGAAAAAATCGGCATCGAAATGGACAAAGTATTGCAAGAAAAAGTCCCAGGTGTAAATTTCAGTTTTACTCAACCTATTGAAATGCGAGTAAACGAACTCGTTTCAGGGGTTAAATCGGATATTGCGATAAAACTTTTCGGCGAGGATTTGGATATTTTGACGAAGAAGGCTGAGCAAATCGAAAGTGTTTTGCAAACGGTCAAAGGTGCTGTGGATATTCAAGTTGAGCAACTTTCCGGTCAAAATCAACTTTCGATTGTTCCTGATAGACTTGCGATTGCAAGGTACGGAATCGATATTGATGATATCAAAACGCTCGTGACGACTGCAACTTTGGGTGAAAGTGTTTCTGAAATTTTGGACGGCAAAAAACGTTTTGCTCTCCGTGTAAAATTTTCTGAAACGTGCAGAAACAATGACGTTGAGTATCTTAAACATCTCTTGGTCGATACAGAAGACGGAAGAAAAGTGCCGCTCGGTCAGGTTGCAACTGTTCGAATTGATAACGGAATTGAGGCGGTAAACAGGGAATTTGGTGAACGCAGAATTATTATCCAATGCAACGTTCGAGGTCGAGACATCGGCAGTTTCGTAAAAGATGCTCAATCGAAAATCGATGCTAAAATCAAACTTCCGCCAAGTTATTACATTCAATGGGGCGGTCAGTTTGAAAATCAGGAACGTGCTATGGCAAAGTTTGCGGTTGTTGTTCCGATTTCGATTGCCATAATTTTCTTGCTTTTGCTCGGTACATTCTCGTCTGTTCGAGATGCCGTCTTGGTAATGTTCAATGTTCCATTTGCGGCGGTCGGCGGAATTGCGGCATTATGGCTAAGGGGTATGTATATCAGTGTCCCTGCAATTATTGGTTTTATCGCACTTTTCGGGGTCGCAATTTTGAACGGTTTGGTTTTGATTTCCACATTCAATAAATTGCAAGCCGAAGGTCACTCGATGCACGATGTAATCAGATTAGGTACGGCAACGAGATTGCGTCCTGTCTTAATGACGGCAATGGTTGCGGCTTTGGGCTTTTTGCCGATGGCTCTGTCAACCGGTTCGGGTGCAGAAGTTCAAAAACCGCTTGCAACAGTCATTATCGGCGGCTTGATATCGTCATTGTTCTTAACTTTAATCGTTTTGCCTGTTCTTTACAGTCTTTTTGGTGACACAAAAGTTGATTTGAAGAAAAAATTCAGGCGAATTTTTTATAAGATTAAAGTTAAAAAATAGAAAGAAAACGGCACTTCGAAAAAAGGTGCCGTTTCTTTTTTTGAACAATTTTTTTGTTTATATTATTGTAAAAATATGGGACAAAGAGGTTTTTCAAAAATATTAATTAATCTGATTTTCTTGATTATTATATTTTTATGTTTTGAATATATTTCTTATTCTTTGTTTTTAAAAAAAATTGATTACAAGCCTAATTTTGTTGGTGGCTATAATTGTGAAAAATCAATCCCGACATGGGCGGAAATAAGAGAAACAAAGCATCTTGACGATAATAAGAAAAGACCGATTTTATTTTTTGGCGGTTCATATACATACGGTTTTCATTTAAAAGATGAAGAAACATTTTCGGCGACTGTTGAAAAATTGACAGGTAGAAATTGCTATAATTTCGGCATGATTGGATATAATATCAGTGAAGAGTTGTTATTAATCGATTCTAAAAAATTCAAAGATAAATTGCTTACAATTTCAAAGCCTGAATATATAGTTTATACCTATATGTTTGACCATATTAACAGAAATGATTATTGGAATTTATTTGATTCTTTCAGAATACGTGGATTGATACCTGACCAGAAGTACAATTTTTTGTATAAACTGTGGTCGGTTCAATACATTCAAAGTGCAAGATTAGCGAAGAAATATTTTTCAAATTTAGATACTGCAGGAAATATTGACTTTTATTTTAAAATTCTTGCGGTTGTAAAATCCGAATGTGATAAAATGTTTCCCGACAGCAAATTTGTTGTTTTGATATATTCCGACGTAAACAAAGATTTGAGCAAAAGTTTATCTGATAAATACGAAGCCGTAAATAACGATTTGGATAAAACTTTTCAACTTTTAAACTCTTCGGAGTTTAGAAAAAGATTTGAAAAAATGGGCATAACAGTTGTATCGACGGAGGAATTACTCGGTCGAAAGATGGACAGAGTTGAAGACAGAGTTGCAAATGATGAAAACAGACCTCATCCTTCGTATTCCGCTTGGCAACAAATTGCCCCTGAATTTGTGAAAAAATTTAATCTTTGATGGGTGTAAACTTATGAAACTTTTTGGCGAAAAAAATAAAATATTCAAAATATTGGCAATTAATGTCGTTTGTATTGTTTCGTTGCTGTTATTGTTTGAATTTTTTTCATATTGTAAATACACCTCAAATGCCGGTTCCGTAGCAAATTTTGTCAGCGGAAAAACTGAAATAAATTCAATTCCGTCTTGGTCAAAATTAAGGGCGGAAAAGCATATTGAAAAGCATGAAAAAAGACCGATTTTGTTTTTAGGATGCTCTTATACATATGGTTACAGACTTTCAGATGATGAAACATTTCCGTATCTTGTAGAAAAAGCAACAAAAAGATTATGCTATAATTTCGGTTTAAGCGGATATAATATTTCGGAAGCGTTGTTGTTGTTCGATAATAATAAAGATAAAAACCTCCAAACTCCCGAGTATATTATATATACTTATATGTTTGACCATATACAACGTTGCGGTCAATGGCAAAATTTTGATTCTTACAGAAAAAGAAATCTTATCCCGAATCAGGGCTATAACTTCGCTTATAAACTTTGGTCTGTTCAATATATTCAAAACACTAAATTTCAAAGATATCTTTGGGAATTGTCGTTTGAGGAAAACATTGATTTCTTTTTCAAAATTGTCGAAGCTGTTAAGGCTGAATGTGACAAAAAATTTCCTGACAGCAAGTTTATTGTGCTTTTGTATTCAGATGTGAATAATGATTTGAGTGAAAATTTTAATTTGAATGAAAAAGAAAACAAAGAACGAATTGATAAATCATTTGACTTTTTGTATTCTTCCGAAATCCGTAAAAGATTTGAAAATCTTGGGATAACAGCTGTTTCGACAGAAGATTTAATCGGCAGAAAAATGGACGGAAAAACTGACAGAATTCCAGACGATATGGAAAGACCTCACCCTTCGTATTCCGCTTGGAGTGAAGTCGTTCCTGCGTTAATCAAACATTTCTCTCTGTAAGCATCTACCCTTTTGAACTACCCGACTGACTAATTGCGAAAGGATTTCTATGAGATATAGTTATAGTATCTTTTTCATACTTCCAACTATTCTTAATTCCAGACAGCAGAGCGAATTATTTCGCTCTTTTTTTTATAATTTTATTTTAAAAACAGCTTTTTTAATTTCAGATTGCTTATCGTCCGTTATGCAAGGATGATGCAAGTCTTGCGGAAAAAATATAAAAAATCTTCCCGCATATGCTTTTATATATTCACATTTTGCTTTCAAAAATTCTATGTCTCTGTTTTCATCATAGGCAAGTTCTGTATGTCCGTTTTCTACATTTGCAAAACCTATTTTTTCATGCCCGTTGATTACAATTTGTATATCAATATATTTTCTGTGAGCTTCCGGAATAGAGTCAGTAACGGCTTTTGTTTTGTATTCATCAATGTTCACATAGATGTCTCTTCCGTCAATCTCATAACTTCCTGCGGTCATGTTTGATAAATCGTTAGATTCTAAAAATTCTGATACCTTTTTGAATTTTTCATTTATATTTATGTAATTTTTAAAATTTTTCAACTCGTCAATAATCACGCTATACCTGCCTTTTCGTGTTTATTTGGTTTGTAAAATGTTTTGTAAACAAATCTTAACATAACAATAGGCAAAAAAGCAATATTTTAGTGAACAAATACTTTATATAAGAGTAGAGATTACAAATTCAATTAAAAAGAGAAGATAGAGGTATTTATAATGAACGAAAATCAATTGATGACGATTATGGGTGTAATTGCAGATCCCGAAAAAAATGTTTATGATTTGTCAACGAGAAAAAATCGCCAAGAAATTGAAAGAATCGTTAGAATTATGAATATCTCAAATGCTCAAAAAATTGAACATAAAATGTTATCGATAAAGAAACTTGCCACATTTAAACTTGTGCTAAGTAATAATTAATTTGTTTCATACAAATTTAAAACAGATGTAAACTATCTATTCGGCATAAGCCGAAACTCTCTCTCTCTCTCTCTAAAATCTCTTTTGTCCTCGCAAGAGGACTTTTTTTTGTTTTTATACACAAATTCAAATATAAGTACAAATATAAAAAAAAGACCTGAATTTCTTAATAAAACTCAGGTCTTTTCTTATAGAGTAAAAACTATTATTTTGTTTCTCCGGGAGGTAAATCTCCGTTGACAACCGCAGCTTCTTCGCAATCGAGGTTAAATTCTTTGCAAAGAGTTTTGATTGCAAGTTTTTCATTTCCCTTGTTAACGAGGCAGCTGATTTTGATTTCGGAAGTTGAAATCATTTTGATGTTGATACCAACGTTTGCAAGAGCACGGAACATCGAAGCCGCGATACCGGGGCGGTCAACCATTCCTGCTCCGACGATTGAAACTTTGGCGATATCTTCGTCAACGTAAATTTCACCGGATTTATCCAATTCAGGAAGCAAGCTTTCACAAACTTTAATAGTTTGAGCTTTATCATCCTTTGAAACTGTGAAAGCAATATCGTTAGAACCTGAAGTTCTTCCGAAAGATTGAATAATCATATCAACGCTAATGTTATTTTCGGCAAGTTTACCGAAGAGCAAAGCCGCATTTCCCGGTGCATCTTTAACGTGTGTCAAAACGATTCTGACCTGCGAAGTATCTGCTGCAGTACCTGCGACGGGTTTATAAATTTCCATGTCATCGACTCCTAATATTAATGTTCCTTTGTCTTCCAATTTGAAAGAACTTCTTACTCTCATCAAAACATTACATTGTTTTGCGGTTTCAACCGAACGAGGGTGCAAAACATTTGCACCGACTCTTGCTAATTCAAGCATTTCTTCGTAAGAAATTTGTTCCAATTTTTGAACGGTAGGAACAATTCTCGGGTCAGCGGTATAAATACCGTCAACATCGGTGTAAATGTCACATCTGTCTGCGTTCAATGCAGCAGCAATCGCAACTGCGGAAGTATCGCTTCCGCCTCTGCCTAATGTTGTAATTTCACCATCCGGTGTAATACCTTGGAATCCAGCAATTACAACTATTTTACCTTTTTTAAGGTTCTTTATAATCTTTTCAGTTTTTACGTCTAAAATCCTTGCCATGCCGTGAACAGATTCGGTTATAATTCCTACCTGCGTAGCATTCATACTTATAGCTTTTCCGCCTTCAGCTTGGATTGCCATTGATAAAAGAGCTATCGAAACTTGTTCGCCTGTTGAAAGGAGCATGTCCATTTCTCTTGGTGAAGGTGATTCGGTAACTTCTTTTGCAAGGCTGACCAAATAGTCCGTTGTATGTCCCATCGCTGAAACTACAACAACTACCTGATTTCCGTTATTTTGTTCTTTTAGTGCGGCTTTCGCTACATTGTGGATTTTTTGCGGATCGGCGACTGATGTTCCGCCGAATTTTTGTACTATAATACCCACTTTTATTCACCTTTAATTGTCTTTAACGATTCTTCCAATCGATTTCTAATGTCGTCTAACTTATATTCTGATGAATATTTATCCGTTAAACGATTACAGAACTCGATGGCTTTGTTTATATTGTATTGCGTAGGAGATTGTTGTGCAATATTGTCATAAGAAATTGTGCTGATGTACAAGAAATCTCTTGTATCGTGCAGTTCTTTCGGTAATGATTGCAATACTCCTATTGCTTCTTGCGGTTTTTTTAATGAATTTAAAACTTCCGCTTTTGTAAATACGGCTTCATAGTATTTTGGATCAATTTCTAAAATTTTATCCAATTTTTCTATTGCATCGTAATACATTTCCGATTTAACCAAAACTCTTGCATAAAGGGCAATTACATCGAATGCATCGGGTGCTTTTTTGTAAGCTGTTCTGATTTTTCTTAATGCTTCTTTTGTATTTCCTTTTAAAATCAAAAGGTTTGTATATCCCGTGTATGCTTCAATAAGATCGGGATTATAATCGATTGCTTTAATGTAATAAGCTTCGCTTGTTGCAAAATCTTCAAGATAATAATAGCATTTTGCAATTTTATTGTACAAATGTGTGTGTTTTCTTGAAACTTTAATTCCGTTTAAATATGCGTTTATAGCACCTTTGTATTCACCTTTTCTGTATAAAATATCACCGATTTTTTCGTGTGCAACCGCATTATTGTTATTTTTTTCAACAATTTTTGTATAAAGTTGTAAAGCGGGAGTTGAATTTCCTTCTTTTATATAGTTTTCAGCAAGATAAAAAAGGTTGTATTCATCATCTCTGTTGAGTTCAAATGCTTGCAAGAATTTTTCTTTTGCTTCTTCGTAACGACCGAATAATTGAAGTGAAATACCCCAATAGGTGAAGTATTGCGGATTATTTTCTTCGCCTTTTGCATTTGCTGAAAAACAGGAAATACATTCAGCTTCTTTGCCGATTTTTGCAAGAGCAACACCCTTAATCATCATACAATCGGAATAATCGGGTTTAAGTTCAAGTGCTTTATCAATTAAATCCAAGCATTCTTGCGGTTTATCAAGTCTGAATTTGGCAACTGCAAGATAAAAATACGTAACGGGATTTTTGTTTTCAACTTTTACAGCCGCTTCCAAAGCTTCTTCCGCTTCGTCAAATCGTCCCAAATCGCAAAGGATAATGCCCATATAATGCAAAGCTTCAAAATCACTTTCGTTAATTTTTAAGGCTGCTTTATAAATTTCTATGGACTTAAATCTTTTTCCTTTTTGAGCAAGTGCCGTTGCATAATTTGTATGAACTTGCGGATTGTTGGGACCTACCTTGCATGCTTTTTTGTAATAATTTTCTCCTTCTCGGAATTCATCTTGAAGAATGTAGCATGCTGCAGCAAGAGAATAAGCCGTACTGTTTGTTTTTTCGAGTCTTATTACTTTGTTAAAACGTTCAATTGCTTCTTGGTATAAACCTTTTTTCATATAAACACGACCTAAATTCATTTGAACAATAGGTGCGTGAGGTTGCATAAGAGCGGAAGTTTCAAGCTTTTCAATTGCTTCATCCAAATCTTCGCTCAATGATAAATTAACACCCCAGTTAACATAGGCAAGATACGGAATTTGTCCGGTGCCTTCTGTCTTTTGAGAATAATCTTTAAGCGAATTATCAAATTCTTTTATTTTTTCCGCAATCGACTTGAAAAAATTTTTCATTATTTTCCCCGCTGAAATTTTCTGTTTACCTGAAACCGTCAGTCTTAACAAAAATAATATACCATAGAAACGTTCAAATACATAATTTGTAAATATATTAAAAAATTTTTGCAAAAATAATATTGATTTTGATGTTTTGTTATGCTTAAATTTAGGTACTGGCGATATGTTATCCTCAAAACTTATCGTTGCGGCAAGGCGGAAATTCCGCTTTTGGGAGCGAAATGGTCAAGTATTTCTTCCCAAAGTTGTTACAGTAAAACAAGGAGAACCTTTAAAATGGTTAAAATCAAACTTAAGAGAATGGGCTACAAGAGAAACCCTTTGTATAGAATCATCGTTATCAACGCAACTACAAAACGTGACGGTGCGGCAATTCAACAATTAGGTCATTACAACCCGAAAACAAAAGAAATGAAGTTGGATAAAGCAGCAGCACTCGATTGGATTTCAAAAGGTGCTCAACCGACTGAAACAGTTAAATATCTTATCAACAATGCTAACGAAGACGGTACTTTGAACTACAAAAAATCAACAGTAGAAAAATTGTCAAAGAAAGCATTGGCTAAGAAAGCTGAAGAAGAAGCAAAAGCTGCGGAAGAAGCAGCTGCAGCGGCTGAAGCTACAGAAGAAAAAGCTGAATAGTTTTTTTGAAAATTTCACGTGCCGCTTTCTCGTAAAGCGGCATTTTTAATAGGTTTTTATGCAAAAAGTATTTGTTGTTTTACCTGATAAACCTCCTTATTCACTTTGTGCAAAAAGTTTTGCCAAAGGTTTTAAGCATGCCGGTTTTTATATGGAGAAATCTTTTTCTTCGGAACTTGATGATAATAAATTTATCGATTTTAATCCGGACATTGTTATGTGTTTTGATTTTATGGAACTTAACGACGGTATTCTTGAAAATTTGCATAAAATTAATCCCAATTGTTTGTTCATTTTTGATTTTTTGACGGCAATCAATGCCAAAACCCATAAAAAAGATATAGCAAATTTAAGCCATTTTGGTGGTAAAAAATTGATTTTTACGGCAGATAAGTCTAATTTGCCGATAATTGAAAATTCCGTTTACCTTCCTTGCGGAGTTAACGTTCGTAAGTATAAAAACCTTTTTGAAGGTTATAATCAAGGTATTTCGATGTTTGCAAATCCCGATGATATAAATAATTTAAAAATAATGACGGATTTGATTGAGCATTTTGGAAAGATTACGTTTTTTGCTGATGAGTTCGATTACTTGCACAGTTTGGAAAATGAATTGTGGGACGAGTTGAATAATCCCGAACTTAAAGATGCATACAGAAAGTCATATGGCGGAGATATTTCAAGTGAACGTGAGCGTTCCAAAGTTATGTCGACAAGTTTTGTGACCGTTGTTCCGGCTTCTCACAATCATCAAGGTGTTGATTTTACGGTGTTTGAAGTTATTGCGTCTTCGGGATTTGCAATCTGTGAAGAAACTTCTGAGGTGAAAAGACTTTTCGATGTTGGCAGAGAAATTGAAACTTATAAGTATTCAAGAGAGTTGATTGATAAAATTGAATTTTATCTTGAACATCCGTCATTCGCACGCACAATTGCAGATAATGCAAGAATGGCGGCTGTAAACAACCATTCTGTTCAAATAAGAATACGTACAATTATTGATAAAATAAAAAAATTGAAAAGTAATTAGGAGCAATTATGAATAAAATTCTCGTAATTGATGATGATGATTCGGTTAATGAACTTGTAAAAATAAATTTGGAACTTGCGGGATATGAGGTTTTTTCCGCAACTGACGGCATTAAAGGTTTTGCTATGGCTAAGCAGGAAAAGCCCGATTTAATTGTGCTTGATGTTATGATGCCTGATGTGGACGGATACACGGTCGCAAAAAGAATTCGTGAAAATGACGGAATTAAAGATACTCCGATAATTATGTTGACGGCTCTCGGCATGCTTCAGGATAAAGCGAAAGGTTTTGATATAGGTGTTGACGATTATCTTGTTAAACCTTTCGAAATCGAAGAACTTAAAATGCGTGTTCGTGCTTTGCTTAAACGTTCCGATAAAATGCCTAAGTCCGCAACAACAAGAGAAATCTTGCAAATGGGCGACATTACGCTTATTCCTGAAACTTACTCTGTCGAAATTAAAGGGAAAACCGCTAAAGTTACTCCGATTGAATTTGATATTATAAATTTACTTATGCAAAATTATGGAAACATGGTTTCGGGGGCAAAAATTTTGACCGATATTTGGGGCTATAATCCGGATGACGACGTTGAAACAATCCGTGTCCACATTCGTCATATCAGAACAAAATTAGATAAAATTTCTGGTGACAAACAATACATAGAAACCATTTATGGTGGGGGTTATAGATTAATTCCAGAGGGAATGGAAAAAAAGAAAAAATAAAAATCCTTGATATCAAAGCGTTTGAGGTTTCGGGCATGCTCGAAACCCTTTGCTTTTTTGCGTTAATGCGATTGTGAATATATGTGTTAAAATGTAAACTTTTTTGTAAAGTTCAAAATTAAGTTATTATTGCGTTTCAAAACTTGACAAGATTTGAAACTGTCTGAGTGGGTATGTTACGGGGTTGAACAGCCTGAAACTCACTTGTAGCGTGCATTTTTGCTAAACTGATTTTATATTGCAAAAACTTAATAATTTGCAAAATCTCTGAAACTCATACAGAGTCCACCTTATAGATATATTCAACAAAAGACTGACTAAATCCACGCTTTAAAGTTAAGTGTAACTTGTACTATAATTTAGTAAATACCGATAAGATGTAAGTGTTTTAGGCATGCTCTCGGATTGATTTTATGTAATTGGGAAATATTCCGTTTGGAATATAAGGAGAATTGAATGCAAAGTTCTGCAAAGAATAATAGTAATTTGAATGAAAATAAACAACAAAATGAAGTTTTGGCTAATGCCGTAAAAGCGATGGCTAATCCGTCTGATTTTACACCGCAACTTCTTTTGGATATGCAAATTTTAAACGAAAATAAAATTTGTATTGTGAAAAAAGACGGTACTCACGAAAAATTTAATATCCAAAAAATTATCAATGCTATTTCAAAATCTGCTGAAAGAATGTTGATTAAATTTAACGAAAATCAGTTGAGACAAATTTGCAATATTGTAAAAGAGCAAATTTTGCTCTTGAACAAAAACGATATCGATATTAAAGAAATTCACTTTATTGTTGAAACTGCTCTTGATGCGGTAAGTCCGAAAGTTGCACAAAGTTACAGAAATTATAGAAACTATAAGACAGAATTTGTCCACATGTTGGATAAAGTTTATAGAGAAAGCCAAAAGATTATGTATATTGGCGACAAGGAAAACTCAAACGCTGATTCTGCTTTGGTTTCGACTAAACGTTCTTTGATTTTCAATCAATTAAATAAAGAACTTTACAAACAATTCTTCTTGAACGTTGATGAACTTCAAGCAATTCGTGACGGTTATATTTACATTCACGATATGTCAGCAAGACGTGATACGATGAATTGCTGCTTGTTCAACGTTGGCGAAGTTTTAAAAGGTGGCTTTGAAATGGGTAACCTTTGGTATAACGAACCGAAATCATTGGACGTTGCATTCGATGTAATCGGTGATATTGTTATGGCTGCTGCAAGCCAACAATACGGCGGATTTACAGTTCCTGAAGTTGACAAACTTCTTGCTCCTTATGCACAAAGAACTTTTGACAGACAGTTAGAACGTTACACTTGCATGGGCTTGTCACTTGAAAAGGCAAGAGAAGAAGCGGTTAAAGATGTTCAAAATGATTTTGAACAAGGTTTCCAAGGTTGGGAATATAAGTTCAACACTGTTGCTTCTTCAAGAGGTGACTATCCGTTCATTACGATGACAATGGGACTTGGAACGGGTGAATTTGAAAAAATGGCATCAATTACAATGCTCAAAATCCGTGAAAAAGGACAAGGCAAAAAGAATAACAAGAAACCTGTTCTTTTCCCGAAAGTTGTTTTCTTGTATGACGAAGAACTTCACGGTGAAGGCAAACCGCTTTATGATGTTTATAAAGCAGGTGTTGAATGTTCAAAACGAGCTATGTACCCTGATTGGTTGTCATTGACGGGCGAAGGTTATGTTGCTTCGATTTACAAGAAGTATAAAAAAGTTATTTCACCGATGGGTTGCAGAGCGTTCTTGTCACCTTGGTTTGAACGCGGCGGAATGAAACCTGCCGATGAAAACGATGAACCTGTATTTGTCGGAAGATTTAATATCGGTGCAGTAAGCTTGCACTTGCCGATGATTTTGGCAAAAGCAAGAAAAGAAAGCAAAGATTTCTATGAAGTTCTTGATTATTATATGGAATTAATCAGAAAAATCCACATCAGAACTTATGATTATTTGGGAGAAATGAGAGCTTCCGTAAACCCGCTTGCTTATTGCGAAGGCGGATTCTACGGCGGACACTTGAAGCCGCACGATAAAATCAAACCGATTTTGAAATCGGCAACTGCATCGTTCGGTATTACTGCATTGAACGAACTTCAAGAACTTTATAACGGAAAATCACTTGTTGAAGACGGTCAATTTGCAATTGAAGTAATGGAATATATCAATAAGAAAATCAATGAGTATAAGGAAGAAGACGGTAATTTGTACGCAATTTACGGTACTCCTGCTGAAAGACTTTGCGGTTTGCAAGTTGAACAATTCAGAAACAAATATGGTATTCAAGAAAAAGTTTCTGACAGAGGATATGTTTCAAACTCATTCCACTGCCACGTTACAGAACACGTTACACCTATCCAAAAACAAGACCTTGAAAAGAGATTTTGGGATTTGTTTAACGGTGGAAAAATCCAATATGTAAAATATCCTATTTCATACAATACAGAAGCGATTGAAACACTTATCCACAGAGCAATGGACAAAGGTTTCTATGAAGGTGTAAACCTTTCTCTTGCATATTGCGATGATTGCGGACACCAAGAATTATCAATGGATGTATGTCCTAAGTGCGGTAGCAAAAACCTCACTAAAATCGACAGAATGAACGGATATCTTTCATACTCAAGAGTTAACGGCGATACTCGTCTTAACGAAGCAAAAATGGAAGAAATCAAAGACAGAGTAAGCATGTAATGAATTACCATAATATTACAAAAGATGACATGCTAAACGGCGACGGTTTAAGGGTAGTTTTGTGGGTTGCTGGTTGCACCCACCAATGCCCTGAATGTCAAAATCCTATAACTTGGGATTTGGCTGGTGGTTTGCCGTTTGATGAAGATGCTGAGAACGAACTTTTTGAAGCATTGAAGCCTGATTATGTTTCAGGGGTAACATTCAGTGGCGGTGACCCTTTGCACCCGTTTAATCAAGGTGAAATTACACGACTCGCGAAGAAGTTCAAGGAACTTGAACCTAAAAAGACAGCGTGGCTTTATACCGGATTTTCTTGGGAAAACATCAAAGATTTGGACATTATGAAATACATTGATGTTTTGGTTGACGGCGAATTTATGGCTGATTTGAAGGATAATAATCTTCATTGGAAAGGCAGTGCAAACCAAAGAGTCATCGATGTTCAAAAGTCTTTGGAACGTGACGAAATTGTTCTTCACGAGGAATAGTTATTGAATTTCATTTTATGGAAAATAAAATTCAAGTTTTGCTCAAGATAGCAAGAGTGTTGAATGTTTGGAAGTTTTTTATGAATTGACGGACAGAGCACAGAATGTTGAAATGATATAAGATTTTTTGTTTCTATGCTTTGTATAAATTATCAATTTGTTCTTTGTAAAGTTCACAAACCTTGCGGTATTTGATTTTTAACGTATTTGTCAACGTTCCGTTTTCAACGGAAAAATCATCGTCTAACAAATAAACGTATTTGATTTTTTCATAATATTTATAATAAGTTTTTTTTGAAATTAATTCATTGATATTTTGCAGCAAAAATTCTTTGAATTTTTCATTGTTGTTTGGCGAAACTTTTTCAACGGAGTTTTCTTCGCACCATTTATTATAGGCATCTTTATCGAGTGAAATTATAGCAGCAAGATAAGGTTTAGCCTGTCCGACAACAACAGATTGCTTAACAAATTCCGATGCGTTTATTTGGTCTTGAATTGGCGGTGCGTATACGTTATAGCCGTTCATCATGACGATAACGTCATCGTATCTTGATAAAATAACAAGGTAATCATCGGGATATGCAAATGCTAAATCACCCGTAATAAGCCAACCGTCAGCGGTTAAAGTTTTCGCGGTTGCTTCGGGATTGTTGTAATAACCTTTTAAAATTTCAGGACCTTTTAGTAATAATAATCCTTTTTCCATTGGCGGAAGCGATTCCATTGTTTCAGGATTTACAATTTTGTATTGAGTTTTGCTAAACGGAACACCGACAGTATAGGGTCGTTCCTGTTGGTCTTGAATTGTTGCATGAGTGGTCAGACCCGTGGTTTCGGTCATTCCGTAGGCTTGTAAAAATCTTATGCCGATAATGCTGAAAAAGTCTTCAGCTTTGTTCGCAAGACTTGCGGAACCGATAGCAAGCACTGTTTCATCATTTATATAAAGGTTTCTGATTTTTTTATAAATTATTTTATCCTGAATTTTTCTCAAAGATGAAAGAAATTTTTCGCAAAGTCCGTCAAGTCCTTTTGCCTTAGTGTTAGCTTTTCTTTTCGCATAAAATTTTCTTTGTAATTTCATTATTCTCATTGATATCGAATAATTCAACTTGAACCAATTACGATAAAATACATTCTTCGAATTGATGTATGCATAATATTTTCCGAGCAAAGTCATGACGATTTTGGGAGCAAAATGCAGTAAAGACGGTCTGATTTCTTGTAATTTTTCAAAAAATCCAGCATATGGAGTGTAGATAATTTTACATCCCATAGAAATTGCATACAAATTAAATGTTTTTCCTCCTGCACTTGCAAGCGGGAATGTTTCAAGAAATATTTTGGGATGTTCACCGTCTAAAACACGTTCGATTTCTTCGACTTGATATGCCATTCCGTAATTTACAAGAACCGCTCCTTTGGGCATTGATGAAGTTCCTGATGTGTAATAAATATAGCAAATATCGTCGGGTTTATTATCGTAATCTGAAAAATATTCCGTATTTTTGTTGAAATTTAACATTAAATTTGAAAAATATATAATTTTCTCATTTTTTCGATATTTTTCATCTTGTCCCGTGTATATAATCATTTTCATTTTCGAAAGAAAATTTGGGTAATTTTCCATAAAATAATCGATAATATCCGGATTGTCAGTGATTAATGACGATGAGTCACTGTTGTTGAATACGTAGTTTAATTCAAGTATCCCGATTTTTGAATTTTTTGCAACACTGATTGCTCCAAGACAAATTGTTGCTTGTTCAAGAAGTAACCAATGAGGAAAATTTTCCGCAAAAATACAAACTTTGTCCCCTTTTTCTATGCCAAAGTTTTTGAATTTTTCCGCAAGATAACAAATTTCCCGAAACGCAGTCAGGAAAGTGATATCATTGTATGAATTGCCGTCAGACAGGGCAACATTTTCAGGAAACTTTTCAGATGCTTTTTTCCATATATCAAAAACCGAACAATAACCCATATAATTTCTCCTGAAAAAATTATACCATACTTTGTATGATTTATATATCGACTTGAAAAAAGCTTTATAGTGTCGTAAAATAATCTAAAAACAGTCGAAATAAGAATTTTTATATAGTCAAATGCCTCTGTAGCTCAGCTGGATAGAGCGCTTCCGTCCTAAGGAAGGCGTCGCACGTTCGAATCGTGTCAGGGGTAAATTAAAGAGGACAAAATTTTTAGCCCTCTTTAATTTTTTTTTGACGAACGAACGAGAACGTATTTACGTTCGAGCGACCCGTGAGCAGAGTGCGGAGGCTTGATTGCGGAATAATAGATTATTCAGCAATCAACCGCAGACACGTTTATTGCGAACGGGTCAAGACAATCTGTCAGGGGTATTTTTGTTGAAAACTTTTGGCGAATGTGCGAAGAAAATTGAAAATTTTTCTTTAAAATATGTTTTTAAAACCTGACTATTTTACAAATTAAAAAAGAGAATTTTATATAGTTTTAGAAAATCTTTCATTTCTCCGTCAAGAGTTTATGTCTTGTTGTCCCTTTTTCTAAAAAGGGATGAAAAAATGATTATCCGTTTATTGCAATCATTCTTTCAATAGCTTGTCTTGCTTTTGATGCAATTTCTTCATCAACGGTTATTTCATTTTCTTCCGTTTCAAGAACCCTCAAAACATCTTCAAGAGTATTTAATTTCATGTTCGGGCAAACTGCTCTTTTGCAAACAAGATAGAATTTTTTATCGGGATAATCTCTTGTAAGTCTGTCAGAAACACCTTTTTCCGTAACAATAATAAATTCTTTTTCATCGGACTCTTTTGCATATTTCATAATACCCGTCGTCGAACCGATATAATCGGCGAAAGCTGTTACTGCCTGATGACATTCAGGGTGAACAAGAACTTTAGCATTCGGATGTTCGGCTTTAGCTTTTTCAACATCTTCAACCAAAATTCCCAAGTGTGTCGGGCAATATCCGGGATATGTAATTACTTCAACATTTTCTAATTGGTTTCCTACATAGGTTCCGAGGTATTTATCAGGAGCAAAAAGTACTTTCGGTACGTTCATTGATTTTACAACATGTACTGCATTTGCACTTGTGCAACAAATATCAGCTTCTGCTTTAACTTCTGCCGAAGAATTTACATAACAAACTACCGGAACATCGGGATACATCGCTTTAAATTCTCTGATTTGTTTTAAATCAACCATATCCGACATTCTGCAACCTGATTCAATATTAGGCAACAAAACTTTCTTTTCAGGAGATAAAATTTTTGCTGTTTCCGCCATAAAATATACACCGCCAAAGACAATAATCTTTGCATCTGTATTGGCCGCCAACCTGCTTAATTGTAATGAATCACCTACAAAATCGGCAACTAAATCAATCTCGGGATTTTGATAACAGTGTCCCAAAATTACTGCATTTTTTTCTTTTTTTAATTTATTTATTTTATCGGCTAAATGATGTATGTTTCTCATAATTTTATCTCTGTTCCTAACAATATGATTGTACTTTAAAATTTTCAGAAATAATAACTATGTTAACAAATGTAAACAAAATCGCGGAAACCCTAAAGAAACATGCATTTTTGCCGATTTAGTAATTGTAGGTAAGTGAAACAAGAAAGATTGAATCATGACAAACTTAAATTTTAATAGCTATTTATTAAAGAAGATTGCCCTTGACGGTTCTTCTTTCGGAACTCTTACAGCTAACAAATTTGAACAATATCAAAATGTTTCGGCATTTGATTCTGCAACGATTGAAGATTTAAAAAATCTTGATATCGAAAAATTATTGGCTTCCGATGATGCACTTGATGCAGTTGATGAAAACGCATCAGCAGACCAAAAAGCATTGGCTGAAATGGTTAAAGCTTTTTTGGACGTTGACGGTGTTGTTCAAGCTGCCGATACAGACAAAAGCGGTGATTTAGATGCAGATGAAGCCCTTGAATTTTTAAAGAGTGCAATGGCTTTTGACGGTGATTTGACAAATTTGACAATGGACGATTTGGATACTGTTATTCAATCGTTAAATATTGATTTGAATGATGAAATTGATAAAGCAATTGAAGAATCTCTCGGTCTTGACGAAGAAGAAGCAATTGAAGATACAAAGAAAAATCAAGAAATTGCAAACACTAACGGAACTTCAGGTAACGTAGGCGGCAATTATTCATCAGGCGGAAATTACGGTTCATCCGTTAACAACGCTAATCAAACAAAAACAACTGCCGAAACGGTTGATGAATTAGAACAAAAAATTAAAGACAAAGAAGGCGAAATAACCAAAGCGGAAGAAGATGCTCAAGCTCAAATTGAAGAGCAAGAAGAAGCTAAGAAAACCGCTATGGAACAAGCAGGTGTTTCTGAAAAAGAATACGAAGTTTACAAAGAACAAGAAAAGAAATTAGAAGACAATATTACCGCAAAAGATAAGGAAATAGACGGTCATAACGAAAAGATTTCTCAAAATGAAGCTACAATTTCTTCTAACAGCAATTACATCAGCTCTTTGGAATCACAAATTGCAAATAACAAAACAGCGTTAGGTGCAGTTTCCGGTGATGATGAAAATGCATCTTCTAAAAAATCAGAAATTCAACAAAAAATTGATAATCTTGAAGCAAAATTACAATCAGTTCAAGAAGATAACAAAAAATTAGAAGAAGAAAACGCAAAAGAAAAAGAAGCGGTTCAAACTGCTCAAACTCAAAAACAACAACTTGAAACTCAAAAACAAGAACTTTTGTCAAAAACTTTGGATGATTCAGCAGGATTTGCAAAAGGAGTAGGTTCTTCACAAGCTGTTGAACAAATGAAGCAACAAATTGCTCAATATGATACAAAAATCGCTGACATTCGTGCTCAAAAAGAACAAACCGTTGCAGGACTCAGAAGCGAAATTCAAGAATTGAACGTTCAACTTCAAGATGCAAAACAAAAAGAAGAACGTGACGGATTCATGAAGGAAAATTCATTCCTCTCCGGTGATGACGTTATTGATCTCGCAAAACAATTTGAAGGCAAAACTCAAGACGAAATGCGTGAAATCATGAGAGCTAAAGGTTATCAATTCGATAACGGAGCATGGTGTGCAGATTTCGTAAGCTTCATCGCAAGCCAAACAATTGGAGAAGAAAATCTTCCTGATTGGTACAAAAATTGTAACAGAGCATATTGCCCCGACATTATGAGAAATGCTCAGGCAAATAATGCATTTGTCGGTGCGGAACAAGCTCAAGCAGGTGATGCGGTATTGTTTGACTGGGACGGCGACGGAAATGCTGATCACATCGGTTATGTAATCGGTGTTAACGGAGACGGAACAGTTGAAACCATCGAAGGTAATACTTCGGGTAATAACTCAGGAAGCCAAGTAGCTTCCAAGAAAAGAAACAGCGGTAACATTCTTGGTTATGTAAAATTATCATAGAATTTTAAGAAAGTAAGAATTAAAGATTGTAACAATTTCGTTACAATCTTTTTTTATTTATTAAAGAAATCATCTAAATTGCCGACATGAAACATGAAAGGTGTAAGTGTAAAATAATGGCAAACTTAGATGTATCAAAATACATATTGAAAAGATTGGAACAAGCTAACAGTTCCAAGACATCTGCCGATTACTTTTCTTCAAGTACGACAAAATCAAACACTTCAATTTTTGATGACATTAGTTTCTCAAATCTTGAAAATTTTGATTACACTTCGGCAATAGATGCATTAACTTCAGGTAAAGCAGATTCTGCAAACAAAGCAAAGAACGGAGATTTATCATCAATCTTCCAATCATTAATGTCAAATGACCAAGTTCAAGAACTTGCTGATACTGATGGTGTTGACGGTGTTTCGGAAGATGAAGCTAAAGCATTTATGCAAAACCTTGCAGGTTATGACGGTGATGCTACAAGCCTTACTCAAAATGATATTGATGAATTTATTGATTCAATAAGCGTAACAACTGAATCAGATTTGGAAAAATTGATTAAAGAAGCTTTCCAAAGAGTTGAAGATGATCTTGCAGAACAAAAACTTCTTGCACAATCAGCTCCTAAATCAACTTCTTCCGCAAGTTCTTCTTCATCAGCAGGCAGCACAAGCGGTTCAACTTCAAGGTCAAACTCAAACTACAACTCAGGCACAAACAGCAGTTCAAAAACTCAAACAAAAACTGCGGCTGATGAAGTTGAAGAATTGAGAAAACAAAGATCAGAAACAATTTCAGATGCAGATAAGAAAATCGAACAAAAACAAAGCAAAAAAGATAAACTAATCGCAGATGATAACAAAATCAGTTCAGAACTCAAAGCTGAATATTCATCTCAACAAAAAGCATTGTCTGATATCCAATCAAAATTGTCAGACACTCAATCTTCATTAGCAACTCACAAAGCAAGCTTAGCTGATTTGGAAGCAAGTATTGCCGCTCTTGAAGGTGAAAAAGGTCAACTTAAGACAGATACAAAAAATTCAAAAGTTAATAAAGAAAACAAATCAAGATTATCAAAAATCAAAGAGTCTTTAACAGCAAAGAAAGAAAAGAAAACAAAACTTTCAGAAAAAATTAAGAACGAAGAAGCTAAAATAACAAAATTACAAGCACAAGAAAAAGAACAACAAAAGAACGTTAAGAATGTTGAAAAACAAATTAGCGAACAAAGTCCTTCTCTTGGCAAGAAAATTGATTCTTTGAATTCTTCAATCAAAGAATTGAAAGCACAAAAGACAAAAGATGTAGCTAAGATTGATGAAAAAATCGAAGCAAAAGAAAAAGCACAAAAGAAAGAAGCTAAACAAGCCGGTGTAAACAAAGGTAAAATGGCTAATGACGTCGGAAGCGGTTTGGTTGACCTTGCAAGCAAATATATGGGTATCAACGAAAAAGACGGCTCATATAAAATGTTTACAAACGGAAGAACTGAATCTTGGTGTGCAGACTTCGTAACATACGTAGTAAAAGAATATGCTAAAGAAAACGGTCTTAAAGTTGCTTCAGGCTTCGGTTCACCGGCAGTATCAAATCTTATGTCTTGGGCACAAAAGAACGGTGTATTCGATAACACATCAAAAATGTCCAACAACCAAAAACTTGATTACGCTAAAAATAACTTGTCAGTCGGCGATGTTATCATTTGGAAAAGCAACGGTGCTTCTCACACTGGTATCGTTAAATCAATTAAATCAGACGGAACATTCACAACCGTTGAAGGTAACTCAAGCGACCAAGTTAAGTCAAATAAGAAAAGTATTTATGACAAGTCTCTTACAGGTTTCATCAAACTTTCAGACATTGTTTCATAAATTTAATAAAAGGACCTCGAAAGAGGTCTTTTTTTTGTAAAAAATCATAAAATATATTACACTGCTGTTAGCTATATACTTGTAAAAATGGTTAGTTAGTATTATCATGAACTAAGTTTTTAACGGAGTTCAAAATGAATTTTCAAAGCATAAAAGATATGTTTAATAAGAACAAGTCGAAGCACCGCTATTTGAGTTGTGAATACATTCAACACGGTTTTAATGCTGATTATGAAGACATTAAAATGTGCTGTATGAATACCCATGAAGGTGGCGGACGTCAGATTTTAATCCCTGATTATTACGGTGAAAAAATTGATTGGGATAAATTTTTTGCAGAAAAACGGGAAATGCGTGAACTCAACAAGAAAGGCATTACTCTTGACAGATGCAAAGGTTGTTTCTTCCTGAAAGAACGTGAGTGGGATGATGAAGATTATATATCTTTTATGGTTTTCAATCATTGGACAAGATGTAATTGCAAGTGTAACTATTGCTTTACTTCCGAAAACTTTGAAGAATTTGCAAAACGTCCTAACTATCCGATTTTTGAACAAATTAAAGAACTTGCCGAAAGAAAACAGTTAAGAGCAGGCGGAGAAGTCGGTTTCGGTGGCGGTGAACCTGCAATTTTGGATGAATTTGAACCGCTTGTCAATTTGCTTATTGATGCGGGCATGGATAATATCAGAGTTCATTCTTCGGGAATTAAGTATTCACCTGCTATTGCAAGAGGAATTTCCGAAGGAATATTAAATGTTGTTGTTTCTCCCGATGCAGGTACGGCAGAAACTTATAAGAAGATTAAAAATGTACCTTTATTTGATAAAGTTTGGGAAAATATCAGACGTTATGCGGATGCCCAAACAAAAGATAAAGGCTTGGCAAGAACGAAATTTATTATTATTCCGGGGTATAATGACACGTTTGAAGAACTTGAAAAATGGTTTGAACTTACTGTTGATGCCGGTGTAAGATGGATTGTGCTTGACATTGAAGGCGGTTGGTATCAGTGGCATAAACACGAAGTTCCTCAACATATTTATGATCTTATTGATTACGGTGTAAATAAAGCGAAAGAACTCGGAATGATACGCTGTGAGTTGTATGACCGAGCAAATGATATGAATATTCATCGTGGAGAATACGGACATTGATTTATAAAAGTTGCACAAAAATAGAACACGGAATAAACTTTGACATCGATTCAATAAAACTTTGTTGCCAATATAGTGCAAAAGGCGGCGGAGACACAAAAGTTATTGAAAATTATCAAGGCGGTCCGATTGATTGGGACAAATTTTTTGCTTTTAAAAAAGAAATAAAAGATTTGCATAAATCAGGCGGAACATACCATAAATGTGAAGGTTGTATTTATTTGGAAGAACGTGATTGGGAGGAGTCCGACCAATTTAATTTCTTTAACCTTGATTATTGGACATATTGCAATTGCAATTGTATTTATTGTCATACACATAACAAAAAAGATATTTATAATACGAAAAAAAATTATGACTTTTTGCCTATTTTAAAAGATATGATTTCCAAAAATCTTTTGATAAGAGGCGGAGACGTAAGTTTTGGAGGCGGAGAAGTTTGTTTGCTCAAAGAATTTGAAGAATGCTTACAAATTTTTCTCGATTACGACTATTTTATCCGAATTCATACGGGATGTATTGATTATTCAAAAGTTATAGAAGACGGCTTACGCAGAGGAAAAGTTGATTTAATTGTTTCTGTTGATTCCGGAACGGAAGAAATGCATGCCCTTATAAAAGAGGTAAAAACTTATGACAGAGTTTGGGAAAATTTGAAGAGATATGCATCTGTTCAACAACGCCCCGAACTTGTAATGGCAAAATACATTGTTATTCCGGGGGTAAATGATACAAAGGCGGAAATTGACAGTTGGCTTGATAAAGCAGTTGAGTGCGGTATCGGGCATGTTTTACAGGAAATTGAATCACAATGGTTTTATGCAAGACGGGACAGAGTTCCTCAATATATATATGACTTGTTTGAATATGCAAAACAAGGTGCATTGAATAGAGGATTATTATACGGGGTATATGAACGTGCGGCACATATGCTCGAAGAAAAACGTCAAAAAGACGCACAAATTGCACAACAAGCATAAAAATTCAGTTATAAATTCAAAGGAAAAATTATGAAATATAACAGTTGTAATTGGATAACACATGGTATGAATTTTGAGCCGGGACACATTGAAATGTGTTGTTTAAGATGTCATGTCGGTGGCGGAAATTTGTATGTTAAACAGCCTTATAACGGTGAACCTTTGGATTGGGACGAAATTTTTGAACTCAAAAAGGCTTTTGTTGACGAAAATAAACGTGGAGAAATTAATCCGAAATGCGAAGGTTGTTTCAATTTATGGGAAAAAAATTGGGATGATGAAGATCATTATTTCAATTATCTTCACTTTAACCATTGGACACATTGTAATTGTAAATGTATTTACTGCTTTACGGATTACAATAAGGACTTTTTCAATAAACAACGTTATTACAATGTTTTGCCGGTTGTAAAAGATATGTTTGATAAAAAATTATTCAGAGGCGGTGGGGAAATAACATTTGCCGGCGGAGAACCGACAATTCTTGATGAATTTGAAGAATTACTTGATTTGCTTGTGGAAAAGAAAGTTCCTAAAGTTATTATTCATACTTCCGGTATCAAATATTCGCCTGCTATTGCAAGAGGAATCAGTGCAGGAATCGTTGATGTTGTGTTGTCACTTGATTCAGGCTCAAGAGAAACTTTCAGAAAAATAAAAAATGTTGATGCATACGATAAAGTTGTCGAAAATGTTCGTCGATATGCGGAAGCTGAAAATGTTAATAATATTCCGTTGGTTGCGACAAAATACATTATAATGCCTAATATCAATGACAATATTGAAGAGGCTGAAAAATGGCTGAATATGACGTATGAATGCGGTGCTCGTTCTATTGTAATCGATATTGAACACGAATGGTTTAAGCGACAAAGAGAAAAAGCTGCTTTCCCGCAACATGCCCGTGATGTAATTTCTTTTATGCATGAGCGTGCAACGGAATTAGGTTTGCAAATTATATTGTATAATTCAGCGAGATATTTTGTTAATAATGAACAAGATTTCCCGAATTATGATTTTATTCCGTACGAATATGCTTCGTTTGGAAAATACGAAGAAGAACACAAACAAAACGAAGACGGTTGCCAAGTTTAAAATTTATTTTGAAAATTTGGTATAAAAAATTGATTTGTGATAAGATTTTGTTTACGGGATTTTATCAGGTTTTGTATGGAAAAGTTCAAAAAATATTTTTTGGAAATTTGTACTATTGCCGCACCGTTGATTGTCGGAAACTTGGGACATACATTGACGGGTGCGGTAGACGTTTTTGTTGCGGCAAAATATTCTGTTGATGCACTTGCCGCAATTGCAATTGCAAATTCTATATTTTTTACTGTTTCTATGCTCGGAATAGGTTTTTTGATTGCAATATCAATTGTTCTTTCAAATTACCGCGGGGCAAAACAACATACAAAACGCTATTTTTCATCCGGTGTAATGTTATCACAAGTGCTTGCTTTTATAACTTGGCTTGCACTTGTTGCGATAACTTATTTTGTCCCGAAATTTGGATTTGAACCTCATCTTGTTAAAGATATTCAAATATATTTGTATGTAACTTCATTTTCAGTTTTCGGAATGTATTTATTTCAAGGGATTAAAGAGTTTTTGCTTGCCCATGAAATTGTAAATTTCCCGAATTATTTGTTGATATCTTCTGTATTATTGAACTTGGTATTAAACTGGATATTTGTTTTCGGATGGGGATTTATACCTTCAATGGGTGTTTTGGGCTTGTCCGTTGCAACTTTGCTCGTTCGTATAATTCTTGGTATCGCGATGGTTGTTTATACTTGGAATATTATTAAAAAATCCGGTCACGGAAATCAAATTTACGATATGGAATATGTCAAAAATATATTGAAAGTCGGATGTCCAATCGGTATAGGTTTTTTGGTTGAATTTTTAGGATTTAATATAGTTACATTGGCTTTAGGTCGTCATTCTGCAATTTATGCAGCTGCTCACAATATTTTGATAACTCTTGTAGATGCCGCATTTATGATACCTCTTGCTATTTCTTCGGCAATTGCGATAAAAGTCGGATTTTACAACGGTGCAAGAAATTACAATGAAATTAGAAATTTCGGTATTGTCGGGGTAATGATGTGTCTTACTTTTATGATATTTGCTTCATTCATGTTTGCGGTTATGCCCGATATATTTATCGGAATATTTACTCACGATAAAGAACTTTATAATGTTGCTTTGCCTATAGTTTCATTGTTTGTTTTCTATGAAATTATTGATGGTCTTCAAATTGCCTTGGGAGGTATTTTAAAAGGTTTAAAAATGACGAAACAAGTTACGTTTTCTGTTTTTGCAGGATATTGGTTTGTTGGTTTGCCGGTAGGGTTTTATCTTGCACATACTCGACCTCTCCCTCTAAAAGGTTTTTGGATTGGTTTATTTATGGCAGGTTTAGCGATTGCTTTTGTTGAAATGTATTTTGTTCTTAGAAGAATGAAAAAACTCAAGAAAGAATATTTGCCCGTAATCAAGTAAAATATAAGAATAAGTAATAATAAAATTTTTGATGTGATATAATTTTTTTGAAAAGAGGAATTATGGTATCATTAGAACAAATACACGATGCGGCAAGGGTTTTGAACGGAAATATCAGAGTTACTGATTTAATTCAAGCTCCGAATATTGTCCCGAATGCAAATATATATTTAAAATGTGAAAATTTACAAGTTACAGGCTCGTTTAAGATAAGAGGGGCTTTTTATAAAATTTCGCAATTGTCACAAGAAGAACGTGAAAAGGGTGTAGTTGCATGTTCTGCGGGAAATCACGCTCAAGGTGTAGCTGTTTCCGCTCAAAAGAATAATATTAAATCAACGATTTTTATTCCGAGTATTGCTCCTTTGTCAAAGATTGAAGCGACAAAGAGCTACGGAGCTGAAGTCAGACTGATTGACGGTGTTTATGATGATGCATATGAAGCTGCCGTAAAATATTATAAAGAAAGCGGTGCGGTATTTGTTCATCCGTTTGATGATGAACTTGTAATTGCGGGACAGGGAACAATCGGTCTTGAACTTTTGAGACAACTTCCTGAACTTGATGCGGTTATCGTTCCGATAGGCGGCGGCGGTTTGATTGCGGGTATTGCAACTTGTATAAAAAATATCAATCCTCGTTGCAAAGTATACGGTGTTCAGGCTCAAGGTGCTCCGAGTATGGTTAATGCTATGGAATTGCACGAATTACATACATTGGACAGAGTTTCTACCGTTGCAGACGGTATTGCAGTAAAAACTCCGGGCAGTTTGACTTTTGACCTTTGTGAAAAATATGTTGATGATATTGTAACTGTTACGGAAGATGAAATCGCAACTGCGATTTTGACATTGATTGAACAACAAAAACTTATTGCAGAAGGTGCAGGTGCGGTTTCTGTTGCGGCAGCTATGTTTAATAAATTGCCGATTGCAAATCAAAATATCGCTTGCGTTGTATCAGGCGGTAATATTGATGTAACAATACTTTCAAGGGTTATTAACAGAGGTCTTATGACATCAGGAAGATTGTCAGAACTTACAATCGAACTGTTGGATAAACCCGGTCAGTTGAAGGAAGTTGCTTCAACAATTGCCGATTTAGGTGCAAATGTTGTTCGAGTTCACCACAACCCGGGCGGAAAAAATACCGATATCAACGGTTGTTATCTCAAGGTTTCGATGGAAACAAGAAATCACGAACATCTTGCTGAAATTAAAAAAGCACTTGAAAACAAAGGTTATAACATAATTAAAGGATAAAATATGGAAATTATTTCTACAAAAAATGCTCCGCAGGCGGTTGGTCCTTATTCTCAGGCAGTTTTGGTAAATAATACCTTGTATGCTTCCGGACAAATTGCAATTGACCCGGAAACTCAAAAAATGGTCGAAGGCGACATTGTTGCTCAAACTGAAAGAATTTGTAAAAATGTCGAAGGTGTTTTGAAAGCAGCAGGTATGAGCTTCGGGAATGTTGTAAAAACGACTTGTTTTTTGTCTGATATGGCTGATTTTGGAACATTTAACGGAATTTATGAAAAATATTTCATTTCAAAGCCGGCACGTTCATGTGTTGCGGCAAAGGCTCTTCCGAAAAATGCACTTGCTGAAATCGAAGTTATTGCAGTGAAATAATATATTATTATTTTTTTTTAATATGCCTCACATTATGTGGGGCATTTTTAGTCTAAATTCTTTTTAAAAGCACGGCTTGCAAGGGTTAAGGTTAAAATTGCAATCAAAATCAGCGGAAGAAGATTAGAGCAAACATCTGCAAATCCCATTCCTTTAAGGAATATTCCTCGTGTTAAAACCATAAAAAATCTGATTGGGTTCAAATAGGTCAAGTATTGCAAAAATATAGGCATATCTTCGATTGGAGAGATAAATCCCGATAACAATACAGCCGGCATTTGAAACGTTACAACTCCCAAAATTGCTTGTTGTTGAGTTTTGGAAATTGAAGAAATAAATAATCCGACACCGACAATTGAGAGCAAAGAAATAAAAATTGATACTAAAAACAATAATGGAGAACCGACAAAGGGCACTTTAAATACGGTGATAACGATTAGAGTCATCACACTTGTCATTCCCATAGCGATGATTAGAGGAGGAACTGTTTTTCCTACAAGAATTTCGTACGAGGTCAGAGGACTTACTATCAGTTGGTCAAATGTTCCCGTTTCCCTTTCTCGTGCTACAGAAAGAGCCGTCAACAAAAGCGTTACGATTAATGCTAACATGGAAACAATGACCGTTAAAATGTAACGTTTGTAATCCAAATTTGCGTTATACCAATTTCTTACTATCGGGTTAATTTTTGCTCCTGTGTGAGGATTAATTGTTTCATCATATGAATTTATAATTTGCGATGCATATCCGGCACCTATTGATGCGGAATTCGTTTGTCTTCCGTCTGCCACAATTTGCACATTTGCAGGCTTTTTGGCTCTGACATTTTTCGCAAAATCGTTATTTATATAAAGACCTAATTGAACTTTTTGTGTATCAATTTTATCCTTAAAATCTTTTTCATTTTGAAGATAATAAAATGTCCTAAATCTTGGTGAATGCTCGAACATTGACAGCATTTCCCGAGATTCCGCAGAATTACTTTTATCAATTATCGCCACATCAATATTCTTTACTTCCATTGTAATCGCATTAGCAAACACAAATAGTTGTAAAAGCGGTAAAGCAACGATAATTCCCCGACTTTTCGGGTCTTTCCATATTGTGATAAATTCTTTTTTTATTAATGCAAAAATTCTGATGAGGCTCTCTTTTATCATTTGTTCAACCTCATTTCGGTTTTTTTACAAACAAGAATAAAGAAGAAAACTCCGATGACAGTAAGAAAAATTGAGTTTATAATAACAATTTCCCACACGGTTCCTGTCATAAATTCACTTTCGATGAATGTTATAAAGTATCTCGGCGGAAGAATTTGTGTTAAATATTGAAAAAACGTCGGCATTGAATTAATCGGAAACATTAATCCCGATAACATTAATGCGGGCAAAAAGCCTATTGCGATTGCAACTTGACTTGCTAAAAATTGATTTTTCAATACGGTTGAAATCAAAAGACCGATTCCTAATGATGTGAACAAAAATAATCCGCTTACGAAAAATAAAACGAGATAATTTCCCCGGAAAGGCACTCCGAAAACAACTGTGCACATAAAAACATTAAACGAAATTGAAAGCATTCCGAGAGTAAAATAAGGAATATATTTGCTTAACACTATTTGTGTTTTTTTTACTTGAGTACTCAAAAGTGCTTCCATTGTACCTCTTTCCCATTCTCTTGCAACAACAAGTGCCGTAAGCAAAATACCTATGAGAGTCATAGTAATTGCGATTGAGCCCGGGAGAATAAAGTAGTGACTGTTGACATCTTCATTATACCAAACTCTTATTTCCGGAGTTACAATCGGTTTTTGAGCAAGGTATTTGTATTTTCCTGTTAAAAGCCATTGATTTGCGATTTGTGAGGCATAATTTTGAACATAGTTTGCTGTGTTAACTTCGGAACCGTCCGTGATTACGAGAATTTCGGCTGTTTGCCCTTTCGAAATTTTCTTTGAAAAATCGTTTGGAATAATTACTCCGCCTTTTAATTTTGAACGAACAATATCTTCTGTTAATTCATTTTCGTTGTCGTATACTGTGGAATTGATGTATTTGCTGTGGCCGTAGGCTTTTACAAGGGTAGTAACTTCGGGATTTGCATCGTCATTTTTAATCCCCATTTTTACGCTGACAGTGTCAAGGTTTATGCCGTACATGTAGATTAATATTGAGATAAGCGGTAATACGAACGCAATTATTATGCTGCTCGGGTCTCGCAAAATTTGTAAAAATTCTTTTTTAATCAATGCTGATAAAATTCTCATTTTTCGTCAGACTCCTTGATTAATTTTATGAAAGTATTTTCCATAGTTGATTCATTTGCTTTTTGTTTTAATTCTTTCGGAGTGCCGATTGCAATAGTTTCTCCTTTGTAGAAAAGGCTTATGCGGTCGCAATATTCTGCCTCGTCCATAAAGTGTGTTGTAACGAGAATTGTTACCCCTTTTTTTGCAAGTTGTGTTATGTGGTTCCAAAACTCACGGCGAGTTACAATATCAACACCCGATGTAGGTTCGTCAAGAAACAATATCGGCGGGTTGTGAATGAGCGCACAAGCCATTGAAAGTTTTTGTTTAAATCCGAGGGGTAAATCTTCGGATTTTTGATGTTGAATTTCTTGAAAGTCAAAAATTTCAACAATTTCATCCACTCGTTTTTTTCTGTCAAAAAGACCGATTCCGTATGCTGCCGCAAAAAATTCAAGATTTTGTCTTACGGTTAAACTTCCGTACAGAGAAAATTTTTGTGCCATATAACCAAGGTTAGAGCGTGCTTTACTCGGATTTTTGAGAATGTCGACTCCAGAAATTTTTGCAGTGCCTGAAGTTGGGGTTGTAAGTCCGCACATCATTTTAAAAGATGTCGATTTTCCTGCTCCGTTTGGCCCCAAAAGACCAAAAATTTCACCTTTTTGTATACAAAATGAATTATTCTTTACAGCATAAAAATCGCCGTATTTTTTTTCGAGATTAGTTGCTTCAACCGTACATTCAAGGACATCTGCGGTATCTTTGTAATTCTCTGCTATTTTTGATATTTCAGGTTTGTAACCGCCCATAAGTTCAATTACTTTTTCCTCAAATTCTTTTGAAGTTTCAGCCAAATCGTGCGGTTTTCCGTTGTAAATGACTTTACCTTTGTCAATAACCACGGCCGTGTCAAAGTCGTGTGCTTCATCAAGATATGCCGTTGACCATAGAACAGTGGTTTCGGGAGTTATGAGATTTTTAACCATTTTAGACAAATCACGTCTCGAAATAGGGTCAACACCGACGGATGGTTCGTCCAGCACAAGAAATTCAGGTTTACCGAGTAATGCACATGCCAGTCCCAATTTTTGTTTCATTCCGCCGGATAATGCACCAGCTTTTCTTTGTTGAAAGGGTTCTAATTTTGTAAAATTCAACAATTTTTCAAAGTCGTATGAGACGTGTTTTAAATCCGCATAAAGTTTTAAATTTTCGATGACACTTAAATCTTCATATAAACCAAATTTTTGCGGCATATACCCGATTTTGGGTGTCAGAATTTCTTTTTCCGTTGTGGGGTTTAAAGACAATGTTTTTATGTTTCCGTTATTTGGCAAAAGAAGTCCGATAATCAATCGTAAAAGTGTGGTTTTGCCTGCACCGTCAGCACCGATAAGCCCTGTGATTTTACCTTTTTTAATATTCAAAGACAAATTATCAAGTGCTGTTCTGCTATCAAATTTTTTTGTTAAATTTTTGATTTCTACTGCATACATATTTTACGATTTCAAATCTATTTTAATTGTTGTCGGCATTCCCTGTCTCAAAAATTCGTCGGTATCTTGAATATAAACTCTTATTCTGTAAACAAGGCTTGTTCTTATGTCTGTTGACTGTACGGTTTTTGGAGTAAATTCAGCAACGGGAGAGATATATCCGATTTGTCCGTCGTAAACTCTTTGTTCACCTGTATTTGGATTAATAGTGTCTGTTAAAACTTTTACTTTCATTCCGTATTTTATGTTTCCGAGATCTGTTTCGTTAACATAAGCTCTAATCCACACGGGATGGGTTTTTGCCATTGTATAAACGGGTTGTCCTTTTGTTACTGTTGCTCCGTTTTCTTGGACTCTTACCGTTATTGTTCCTTCTTCGGGGGCATAAAGTTTTGTGTAATTAAGTTGGTTTTTTGCAAATGTTTTTTGTGCAATTGCTGATTGATAGTCTGCATTTGCTTTATCTTTGTTGTTTACAAAGCTGTCACAGTCTTGTTTTGAAATTGTATCGTCTGAGCAAAGAGGGTAATTTCTTTCGTATTTTGAATTGGCATCTTTGCTTAGAGCAAGTGTTTTAGCTTCTTCTGCAGTTGCTTTGGCCAAATTTGATTTGTAATCTTTATTGTCAAGTTCTGCGATAAGTTCGCCTGCCTTAACGTTATCGCCTTCTTCTTTCAACATTTTTGCTATTTGACCGGAAACTTGAAAACTTAAATCAACTTGACGTATTTCAATATTTCCGAACAATGTCAACTCGTCGGTCGGTTTTTTGTTGGTAAACAGGTAAAATGCTGTTGCTCCGGCTGCAATTATTATTAATAGCAATATCAATATTTTTTTCATAGTTGTCCTCCGACCGCTTTATAAAGTGTGTAATAATCAGTTATTCTCTGCGTTTTTTGTTGCACAAATTCATTTTGAACTTTTAAAAATTCGGATAATTCCGCTAAATATTCGGGATTTGAAATTATTCCTCTTTTCAATTTTTTCTTTGAATTGTCTAAATTACCAAGTGAATTTTGAAGTTTTGATGTTGTATTAAGTTCTGTACTTCTGTCATTTTTTATCAGGCAAAGTGCAGTGTTGACTTCTTTTACCGCAATTAAGTCAGTCTGTTTATATTCTTCAAATAATTCTTCGTATTTTGCTTTTTTCAATTTCAGATTGGCAATTTTTCTTCCGCCCGTAAAAATATCTTGAGCCGCTCCTGCTAAAAGTGCAGCAAGTGATGATTCCCAAGAAAAAAACGTTCCTGATGCTATCGTATTAAATGCCCAGACTCCCGTTATATTGAAAGTAGGCAAAAATTCTTTTCGGGCTACTCTCACATCGATTTTCGCTTTTTCAAGGTTCTTTTCCGCCATAAGAACATCTGGGCGACTAAAAATTACATCAGATGAAATTTCAGTCGGAATTTTCTCACAATATTCAAAATCATCTAACGTTCCTCTTTGCAAATTTTTCGCTTCATTGGGAGAAATCCCTGAAAGTACGGCAAGTTGCATCAGCAAAATATCTCTTTGTTTTTCTAAATTTATAAGATTGTTTTTAGCTGTTTCAACTCTGTTTTTTGAGTTATTGTATTGTGTTATGCTGATTGTTCCGCGTTTCAATTTCCGTTCGTCGGATTTGAAAATGTTATTGGCAATCGCAGCATTTTCTTGTGCAATTATTATCAATTCGTCGTATTGCATAATATTTGTATATACCGTTGCCACATCTGTTAAAAGTGCGATAAAAACAGCCTTTTCTCTTTCTTGACTTGCTTCATAGGCTTTATTTGCACTTCTTGTTTTATCCCTGTTTTTTAACAAAAAATCAGCTTCGTAATTAGCAAAAAACGGTAAAACAAAGGCATTTTTAGTTAATTGAAAATTATCTAATTTAGGAACATGAACTCCCAAATAGTTTGCACTGACGTTCAAAGATGGTAATTCTTTTCCCAAAGAAATTTTAGCCTGCTGCCTGTATTGTTCTACAACCTTCTCCGCTTTTTTTAATTCGTGATTGTTCTCTAATGCTGAATTTATGTAAAAAGGAAGGCAATCATCGTTGAATTTTGAGAAAAAATCTATGTTCAATTCTTCCCTATTCATCGCAAAACTACAAGGAGCTATTGCTGTTAAAACAATTATTATAAATAACTTTTTAAACAATGTCCGACTCCTTTATTAACATCTTCAAATAATTTTTCAAATTACTTCTTATTATTTTAATATCTTCTTCGGTAAAATCCTCTTGCCCAAGTTGGCGAAGTGAAATACCCTGCATAATTTTATGTGAATTAATAAAAGAGATTATTGTAAGCATTTTAAAGACTAACTCCTTCGAATTTTCTTTGATGTGCAAAATTGAAGCGAGTAACTTTTTTAAAAATTCAAAAGCAGGTGTCGTCATCTTAAAGTCTGGGCTTTGTTGGGCTTTGACCAAAAATAAAATCATATCTCCCGTAATATTTGAATAGAAAAAGTCAATCGACCTGTCAATAAGCTTATACAAAATGTCAATCTGCATATCTCTTTCAAGCTCGAAAGGGTTTCCATATATGTTACAAATCGTTTCCTCAAATTCAGTTTGCCTTTTTACTAAATCTGACAAAATTGCGTTGTAAAGCTCTTGCTTTCCTCCAAAATAATACGAAATCATCGAAACATTTACATCTGCTTCTTTGCATATTTCCCGAATGCTTACTCCGTCAAAACTCTTTTGTCCAAACAGTTTTGTCGCAACCTTCAATATTCTCTGTTTTGCTATTTCTTTATTTTCTTGTTCCATTTTTTATTTCCTATTAATCAAACAAACGTTTGATTAGTTTGTTTGATAGCAATCAAATCATAAGTTGTCAAATAATTGTAACGGGATATTAATCACACGGGGTATGAAATTTTGCAGTAAAGGGGATATTTTAGTTGAGATGAAAGGAGAATTATATGGAAAATTACGTATGTACCGCTTGCGGATGGATTTATGTACCTGCAGAGCACGACAATGTAAAATTTGAAGATTTGCCGGAAGATTTTGTTTGTCCTGTTTGCGGAGTAGGCAAGGATATGTTTGTTGAACAATAAATTTTCATAAAAAAAGCACCTCTTTCGGGGTGCTTTTTTCTTGATTGATTTTTTAATTAAGCATTCAAGTGGATGTATTTTGCATCTTTAATGCCGTCGATTTCAGAAATTGCTTTCAACGTATCGTTGTCGACTTTTGTATCTGTGCTCAAAATCATAATTGAGAGCGGGTCAGAACCGTTGTTGTCAGCAACGTGCATTTTGCTGATGTTGACGTTGTTTGAACCGATTACTGTTGCAACTTTTGCAATCATACTCGGTTTGTTTTCGTGCGGAAGAACAATCATGTGTTCTTCAGGTTCGATGCACATTTTGTGTTCGTTGATTTCGGTAATTCTTGGCATACCGTTAGCAATTAATGCACCTGAAACGCAGATTTCGTCTTGGTCTGTCAACAATTTAACGGTAATGATACCTTGATATGAACATTCGTTTTGTGATTTTGAAGTTACAACGTTGATGCCACGTTTCTTAGCGATAACAGGGGCATTGACGTAGTTTACACCTTCATCAATTGATGAGAAAACGCCTTTTAAAACAGCGATTGTAATCGGTGAGATGTCTAAATCAGCCAATTTTCCTTCTACTGTAAGATTTATTGATTTCAAGTTTCCGTTTGCGATTTGGAATGCCATAGCTCCGACATTTTCGGCTATTGCCATATACGGTTTTACAGGTTCCAAAACGGCAGGTTTCAAAGCAGGAATGTTAACTGCTGCTTTTGCACTTCCGCCGGAGAGAACGTCTCTGATTTGTTCCGCTACGTCAATTGCAACGTTTAATTGTGCTTCTTTTGTACTTGCACCAAGGTGAGGAGTCAAAACAACGTTCTTGTCGCAGTCGCAAAGTACGCATTTTGTCATATCGGGTTCATTTTCGTAAACGTCGATTGCTGCACCTGCAACTTGACCTGATTCCAATGCTTCTTTCAAGTCCGCTTCGTCAATAATTCCGCCTCTTGCACAGTTGATAAGTCTTACACCTTTTTTCATCTTTGCAATAGTGTCTTTATTGATTAAGTGCATTGTTTCGCGAGTTTTCGGAACGTGAACGGTGATGTAATCACATTCTCCCCAAAGATCATCTAATGATTGAACATATTTTGCACCTGCTTTTTCAACAGTTTGTTGTGAAGTGTATGGGTCTGAAACGATTACTTTCATACCGAGAGCGAGTGCAACTTGTGCAACGTGTGAACCGATTTTACCAAATCCGATAATACCCAATGTTTTGCCGAAAACTTCAACACCTGTGAATTTTGAACGTTCCCAGTTTTTTGCTTTTGTTGAAGTTGCTGCAATTGGGATATTTCTTGACATCGCAAGCATCAAAGCAACTGTGTGTTCTGCTGCTGCATTTGTGTTTCCGTCGGGAGAGTTTACAACCAAAATACCTTTTTGTGTTGCTGCTTCGATGTCAATGTTGTCAACGCCGACGCCTGCTCTACCGATGATTTTAAGGTTTTTACCCGCTTCGATAATTTTTGCGGTAACTTTTGTTTGGCTTCTTACCATAAGTGCATCGTATTCGCCGATGATTTCGCAAAGTTCATCTTCTGTTTTTGTAGGCAAAAAGACAACTTCTGCAACACCTTCGAGGATTTTTCCGGCACTTTCGTTAATTTTATCTGTAATTAAAACTTTCATTATCTGTCCTTTTCTTACGCTTTTTCTGCAAGTGTTTTGATTACTGCTGCAACACCTGCACCTAATTCAAATTTGTAACCTAATTTGTAAAGTGATGCTTCTAATGAACCGATTGCTGTGATTGCATCTCTGTCTGAAACGAAGCCTAAGTTACCGATTCTGAAAATCTTATCTTTGAGTTCTTTTTGACCGTTTGCAACTACGATATCGAAGTCTTTTTTGATAGTCTTTCTGATATCCGGAACTGAAATTCCTTCAGGCGGAAGAACTGCTGTGATTGCGTTTGAAGCAACTTTTTCATCTTTAACGAGCAATTCTAAGCCGATAGCTTTTACACCCGCTCTGATTGCTGATGCGATTCTTGCGTGTCTTGCCCAAATATTTTCAAGACCTTCTTCTTTCATCATTTGAAGTGCTGTATCAAGTGCAACAAAGAGGTTTACTGCAGGTGTCCAAGCTGTTGATGCGTCGAGAACTGATTTTCTGTTTTGTTTCCAGTTGAAATAGAAACTCGGGTTTGCACATTCTTCGCTTACTTTGATTGCTCTTTCGCTTGCTGCTAAGAATGAAAGTCCCGGAGGAATCATAAAGCCTTTTTGTGAACCTGAAATGAGAACATCGATGCCCCATTCGTCCATTTTACAAGGTAATGCACCTAAACTTGTTACACCGTCAACAACTGACAATGCACCGTGTTCTCTGATGATTTTGACGATTGATTCAACATCGTTTGTAACACCTGTTGCTGTTTCGTTGTGAGTCAATGTTACGATTTTGTATTCTTTATTGACGTCAGCATCCAAGATTTTCTTAACTTCAGCAGGATCGATTGCACAACCGGGGTCAACTGTGTATCTTGTTACGACAGCACCTTTCATTTCTGAAATTTTTGCCCATCTTTCACCAAAGTTTCCGATTACCAAAGATAAAACTTTGTCGCCGGGGTTAACGAGGTTGAAAATAGCTGCTTCCATAGCACCCGTTCCGCTTGCCGTAAATACTAAAACATCATTTTTTGTTTGGAATAAGAGTTTCATATCTTCATAAACTCTTTTTAATACTGCGGAAAATTCCGTGCTTCTGTGTCCTATCGGGTGTTTTGCCATTGATAACAATACGCTTTCGGGTACAGGAGTCGGTCCCGGAATCATCAAAAATGTTTTATCTTTCATATTAAGTTCTCCCTTATTAGTCTTGTTACACTATTGTCACATAAACATAAGAGAGAAACTCAAGGTATTAAATAATGTTAAATTAAATTATAAAATCATGGCCAAAATCATTAATAAAATCATTCCCGCTTGCAATCCTCCAGATAAATATCTGTCGAATTTATTTTCGTGATAACCTGCTCCAGTTTTTTGAGCATGTGCTGCACTCACAACTCTGTCAAGCCTTGTAAGGCTGTCTCCGTTGAAAGTTTTCTTAAAAACTTTTTTCTCTAATTTTGAAAGTCTTTCATTTTCTGTTGCATTGGGGTTCGTTTTGCCCAAAATCATACTTTCTGCAGAGGACAATGCCTGTTGAAAATCATCGTGATATGCTGCGGCTCCTCCTGTCGGGTAAGAAGAATAAGTATTGTTTTTTGAATTGCCGTAACTGTACGGATTGTTTGAACTTCCCGTTTTGAAGCCGCCCATTGTTGTTCCTCCGAATGAGAAATTTCTCTCTTGCGGAGTGTAATAATTTTGCGGTGATTGTCTGTAAAATTCTTCAGGTGTTGTAGGTTGCGGCTCGGAATTGTTTGCAAGCATGCTTTCGTTTGCATTTATTGCAAGTACTGATGCCTTAAGTTTATCCGTTCTGTCGGAAAGCTCTCCTTGTGAAATTTTGCCGAATGTCTTTTTTTCCAATCTTTCAACACGTTTATAAACATTTTCACCTTGGTAGGTTTTATTAAAAACTTTATCTTCCATCATATCAATGACAGGATAGGTGACGTTTTTGTCTTCGGGAAGATATTCAGCTTCCGCGATTCTTTTTTCGTTTTCTGTTTTCTTAGGCTCTGTAGAAACACCTGTTGCATCGGTAATTTGTTTTATTCTGTCCGTATTTGTGCCTGATTTTTTTTCGCCAAAGACATATTCTTCTATTCTGTTGAGTCTTGTCGGAATTTGTTCTTCCTTATATTCAACACCGAATAAATCTTTTTCGATTGCCGAAATGTCAGAAATTTCCGCACAGTAAACTTGGCAGGACAATGTGAACAACATTGTCGCTGTTAAAATAATTTTCTTCATAACCGTATCCCCTTATACGGTATAAATATACCCCATATTGAAACAAGTTCCTATCAGCCAAATAAGAGCCAATCCAATTGTTAAGGACGGAAGAAAAACAAGCATAATTGATGATGCTTTTGTTAAATTGTACGTTTTGGCAAGGGTTTTTACGTACAAAATTATTACCCATAAGAGTAACAAAATTTCAAATTTAGTTCCTAAAAAATAGCCGATATCCGATGATTTTTTAAGAATTTCGAATGGTGCCACAAAAATATACGGCAACAGTGTATATGCCGAAAATGTCAATAATTGTCTGATATTTCCGCCTCTGTTGAAAATTTTCGCAATAAAATCGAAAAATATTGCGGACATCATCCATACAAACAATATTCCGATAAGATAAATACCTATTCCGCCAATGAATAACATATCTTCCGTCAGTCCGCTCGGCAGGTTATGATTGGGTAAATATATAAACAATGATGTCCAAATAAGAGTCAGCATTGGTTTATATATGGGTCTTTCAGGGGAAATATCATCGAAATTAAACTCAAATAAAACTTTATATAAATTTTCAAAGTATTTATTCATCGTTTACTCCCATAGATAAAGCGGTTTTCTTGCATATTTTACGCTTGCGGGAACAAGTCCGTCTAAAATCGTTGTCTTTTGATTTAATCCCAATGATGATAAGAAATTACTTGTTTTACCGTAATCGGCAAAGTCGATATTATCTTTCGTATAGCCTTTGTCCGCAAGAATTTTTAACATCATATCTTTTGCTTCGCGGTTTCCGCCTGTTGAATCAACAAATCCTAATTTTAAAGCTTGTCTGCCTGTGAAAATTCTGCCGTCTGCATATTTATTGAGATTGTTTTTTGTCAATGCAGCTTTTTGGGCATTGTATTTATCTTTTCTGTCAATTCTGCCTTTTGTTATTGCTTCTTTGAATTGTTGATATGAGTCATTAACCATATCTTGCAAAAGTTGACGTTCTTCTTTTGTCATCGCTCTTGTTGAAGAACCTATATCTTTGAATTTTCCGCTCTTTATAACATTTTGAGAAATACCTAATTTATTTGTCAAAAGTTCATGTGCATCTGTCGTTGACATAATTACACCGATACTGCCCGTCATTGTTCCTTCAAGGGCTATAATTCTGTCTGCCGCACTTGCAACGTAATATCCGCCGCTTGCTGCAATATCATCAAGAACCGCAATTACCGGTTTCTTCTTTCTTAAGTTCATTACCGCCGAGTACAATCTTTGAGACATTCCGACGGTTCCTCCCGGAGAATTTATTCTTAATATTACTCCTTTTACATTCTCATCATCTTCGGCTTGATTTAACGCTCTGAGTGCAACAAGCGATGAATTTTCTTCAACGAAAATGTTATTTTCAGGAGTAGAATTAATTACTCCGTTCAATGAAATTACGGCAACTTTATTGGAATTCAGAATTTTGCTGATATTGCTTTTTGCCTTGTCTTTGCCTTTATCATTGTTATTCTCTGAATTATTAAACAATGGAGATATTAATCCTGCTAACATTGAAATTATACAGAGGGTCAAAACTATGATAAAAAGTTTATTTTTCACCATTTTATGCCTTCATTTCTTTACAAATTCTTTCCAATTCGTCAAGCATTGATTTTTTATATTGGTTGCAAATTTCTTCGTTTCTGCCTTCAAATCTGAGAGTGAATACAGGTTCGGTGTTGCTTTGTCTTATCATCGCAAATCCACCGTCAAATACAATTCTCAATCCGTCTAATCTTATAATGTCTTTTATTTCATCTCCGAAAAATTTCGGATTTTTTCCAATCTCTTCATCGATTTTAGCAAGTACGGGTTTTTTCATTTCGTCTTTGCAAGGGAAACGAACTTCCGCAGATGTGTAAACGGCATTGAACGGTTCAAGAAGTTCTGTCAGTTTAAAGTTTTTATTTTCTTTTTTCTTTTCGTTAACAAGTGCCGCAATTCTTGATGCCGCATAAACCGCATCATCAAAGCCGTACCAGTTTTCTTTAAAGAACATGTGACCTGACATTTCACCTGCTGCAATCGCATCTGTTTCCTTCATTTTCGCCTTAATATATCCGTGTCCTGTTTTGCACATAACAGCTTCGGCTCCTAATTTATTCAGGCTGTCAAATAAAACTTGCGAACATTTTACTTCTGAAACGATAACAGGTTTTTTGTCTGCATTTTTAAATCTCGGAATGATGTCTGTCGAGTAGATGTAGAGTAATTTATCTCCCGTCAAATAGTTACCGTCACAATCAATAACACCGATTCTGTCAGCATCACCGTCAAATGCAACCCCGATATCGGCACCTGTTTCGACAACTGTCTTTTTAAGTGTATCTAAAGTGCTTTCGATGCTCGGATTCGGGTGGTGGTTAGGAAATCTTCCGTCGGGTTCCGTAAAGAGTTCAACAACTTCATATCCGCATTTTTTCAACATTTGCGGAGCAACAACACCTGCAGCTGCATTTGCACAGTCTGTGACAATTTTTACGTCTTTTTTATCTGTTCCAAAAAGTTCGATTTGTTTTTCGATATATTTGTCAACCATGTTAAATTCGTGGTAATTGCCCTTTTTATCGGCATCTTTGTACTCACCGTCAATAACTTTTTGAGTAATATTTTTTACGTCTTTTATTTGTTCTTCGTGAAGTGATTGTTTTTCGCAAGTCATCTTCAAACCGTTATATTCAGGCGGATTGTGGCTTGCCGTAATGATTAATGCACCGTCAACCGTGCCGTAAGGAGTTTCAATAAATTCTGAATAATACCCGAAAGGTGTCGGTCCCATTCCGAGGTCGATTACGTCGCCACCTGCAGCCAAAACACCGTCTACGATTGCTTTTGCAAGCGGAAGTGAGTGCAATCTTGCATCTCTTACAACAGAAAGAGTTACTTTATCTTTGCCTAAACGTTCCTTAACGTAATAAACATAAGCTCTTCCGACTTTTTCAAATAATTCTTCCGTTACGGTTTCTCCGTAAACTCCTCTTATATCGTTTTTTCCGAATGCTTTTAACGTAATCATGTAAACTCCTTGTATTGTTGACGTAATAATTATAATATAAATAATAACTCAAACATGGATTTCTTATGAATAAAGAAAAAAAATTTCCGGATAATAAAATCGCATTTTGGTTCTTGCTTCCTTGTGTGGCAGGCTGTCTTGTTTTTATTATTATTCCCGTGTTTTGTTCTTTCGGATTAAGTTTTTTTGAATGGGATTTATTATCGACTCCGAAATTTGTCGGTTTTGAAAATTATACAGAACTTTTTAAGGAGCCCGAATTCTTTCGGGTTTTGAATAATACTGTTGTTTATGCGGTATTTACGACGTTATTTGCCGTTTTAATCCCGCTATTTTTGGCTGATATATTAAATAAAAAATTCAAGTTTTCTGATTTGTTTAAAACAATATATTTTATCCCGTTTATTACACCTATGCTTGTTGTTGCACTTGTTTGGGCTTGGATTTTTGACCCTAATATCGGATTGATGAATTATATTTTGCGAACAAACATTCAGTGGCTTTACAATCCAGATACGGCGATGTTTGCGGTGATTTTGGTTTCTGTTGTAAAATTAATCGGATACAACACCGTTATGCTAATTGGCGGTTATGCAGGCATAAATTCTTCTCTTCCCGAAGCTGCAAAAATCGATGGTGCAAATGATTTTCAGACATTTTTCAAAGTAACTTTACCTTTGTTAAGTCCCGTGATATTTTTTGTTTTAATCATCACGACAATATCGTCGTTTCAAGTTTTCGATTTGATTTATTTGATGACGCAAGGCGGCCCTGACGGTGCTACGGACGTTTTGGTCTATTGGCTTTATAAAAATTCTTTTGAATATTTTGAAGTCGGAAGAGCATCGGCTACGGCATACGTTTTGTTTGTTATCATCGCAATTTTGTCTTTAATTCAATGGTTTGCCCGTAAAAATTGGGTTTATGGGGAATAAAATTGTCATTCTGAGCGTAGCGAATAATCTGTGAAATCCAATGGTTTCAAAACGGATACTTCGGCTAAAGCTTCAGTATGACTAAATATTCACTGTCTCTGCGAGGGCTTTGCCCGTGGCAGTCCTGTATATTTAGGATTTGTTTCAGTGTAATGAGCAAATCGTGCATTAAAAAAGCGGTCATTTCTGACCGCCTTATGAAAAAATTTTGTGAATACTAAATGTTCATCGCTCTCAAGATATCTGTAATATCCGAACTTGTCTTTTTAACATCTGCAAGTGCATATTTGATTGCGTTATCGGGGTCTTTCAATCCGTTTCCTGTCAAAATACAAACGATTTTTGAACCTTCTTTTACTGCTTTTGCCTTGTTTGACTTAATCAAACCTGCAACTGAGGCTGCTGATGCGGGTTCGCAGAGGATACCTTCTGTTGATGCAATCATTTTGTATGCTTCGACGATTTCATCATCTGTAACGCTATCGATTACACCGCCGGACAAGTCTCTTGCTCGTTCAGCTTTTTCCCAGCTTGCGGGGTTGCCGATTCTGATAGCTGTTGCAAGAGTTTCGGGGTGCATAATTCTTTCGCCGCGAACGATTGCTGCTGCACCTTCCGCTTCAAATCCCATCATTTTGGGTAAGTGAGTTGATTTATTAATTGCGAGCCATTCTTCGTAACCTTTGAAGTAGGCAGTGATGTTTCCTGCGTTTCCGACGGGAATGAAGTGGTAGTCCGGTGCATCGCCTAATGCTTCGATAATTTCGAATGCACCTGATTTTTGACCTTCGATTCTGTACGGGTTGAGTGAGTTAACCATTGTAATCGGGTAATTTTTTGAAATGTCGATAACTCTTTCGAGAGCTTCGTCAAAATTGCCGTTGATTGCGATGATATTTGCACCGTACATCATAGCTTGCGAAAGTTTTCCGAGGGCAATATAACCGTCCGGAATAAGTACGAATGTTTTCATTCCTGCTTTTGCACCGTATGCTGCGGCTGCTGCACTTGTGTTACCTGTTGAAGCACAAATGATTGCATTTGAGCCTTCTTCTTTTGCCTTTGAAACAGCCATTGTCATACCGCGGTCTTTGAAACTGCCTGTCGGGTTTGAACCTTCAAACTTCAAGTAAATTTCAGCATCAAGACCGATTTTTTTTGCCAAGTTGTCAGCTTTGATAAGCGGTGTGTTTCCTTCGTTTAAAGTGACGACCGGAGTTTTGTCCGAAACGGGCAAATATTCTCTGTATTTATTGATTAAACCTTGATAATGTTTATCTGTACTCATTTTTTTATCCTTAATTCATTACTCTGATTAAACTTTTTATTTCTTCAATTACATTTGAATTTTTCATATCTTCAAGTGCATTTTTCATATTACCTTCGTTGCATAAGCCGGTAATTACAACAACTTCTGCTTTTCCGTCTTTTGCTCCTTTTTGAAGGATATCGGAAAGGTTTATGTTATGTTTTCCGCAAATAGTTCCGATAATACCGATTGCACCCGGGGTATCCACGGTATTAAGCATTATGTAATAACGATTTGTCGTTTCGTCAATGCTCAATGTTTTTGCGGTTTCCGTGTGATTACATCTCATCATTGGCAAAGGATATGCCGTTCTTCTTACTTCCGAGCAAAGAGCCAAAATGTCTCCTACAACAGAACTTGCTGTCGGAAATTCACCGGCCCCCGGGCCTGTAAACATAATTTCTCCGACGGGGGTTCCCGTTAACATTACTGCGTTTGTGACGTTATTGATTTTTGCAAGAACGTGTTCTTTCGGGACAAGCATCGGATGAACTCTTACATCTGCCGTACCGTTTTCATCAAGTTCCGCTGATGCAATAAGCTTAATTTTATAGCCTAATTCGTTTGCTCTTTGGATATCTTTTGCTGAAATTTTTGTAATTCCTTCACGATATGTATTTTCAATTTTAATTCTTTTTCCGAAAGCAATTGTTGCAAGTGTTACGATTTTGTATGCAGCATCATAACCTTCAACATCTCCTGTCGGGTCTGTTTCCGCATAACCCAATTCCTGTGCTTCTTTCAATACTTTTTCGTAAGATGCACAATCCTCATCCATTTTTGTCAAAATGTAGTTTGTTGTGCCGTTCAAAATACCTTTAACTTTTGTGATTTTATTTGAACGCAAAATCGTTTTAATCGGCATAATAATTGGAATACCGCCTGCAACTGCCGCTTCATAAAGAATTACGACATTTTTTTCTTTTGCTGATTGGAATAGTTCTTCGCCGTGTTTTGCAAGAAGTTCCTTGTTAGCGGTAACGATATGTTTGCCGTTTTCGATTGCCTTTTTGAGAAGTTGAAATGCCGGGTTTACACCCCCCATAACTTCGACTACTATGTCAATATCTTTGTCATCAACAATTTCGAACGGATTGTCCGTTAAAATCGATTCATCCAAATTATCAATATTTCTTTTCTTATTCAAATTGTGAACGGCAATTCTTACTATTTCGACTTGTTCATCGAAATTTCTTAATGTTTTTACGACTCCGCAACCCACTGTTCCGAGTCCGATTATGCCGATTTTTATTTTTCCCATCAGAGAGCCTCTCTTATATAATATTAAATATAGGTTTATTAAAGCACAAACACTCGATTTTAACAATCTATTGAAAATATTTTATTGTTTATGTAAAATTAGCTCAAAAAGGAATTTGTTAATGAAAATTGTTATATTTGGAGCAAATAACAGGGGGTGCTTAATCGCAACTTCTTTGTTCGAGGACCACGACATTATTATTGTCGACAAGCCCGAAAACATCTCTTCGGATTTCTACAAATTAGACATAGAAGTTCTTGAAGGAAACGCTTCAGATATCAAGTTTTTGAAAGAAAATCACCTTGATGAATGTGATGTCTTTATTGCCTGCAACGACAGTGACGAGGTTAATATCGTTGCTTGTATTATGATGAAAGCTGTTTCATCGGCAAGAACGGTTTGCTTTATAAGTAATGAAGAGTATTACGAGTCTGTTTGGAGCATCAAAAACGGAAAATTTGACAGAGAAATTTTACCCGATTATATCATTCGACCCGAAGAACTTTTGACGGGTGAAATCTTTAGAATTATTACCGTTCCGAGTGCTACTCAAGTGGAAATTTTCGCAAAAGGTAAAGCTCGTTTGCTTGAGTATCCGATTAAAGATTCTTCTCCGATTGTCAATAAAAAAGTAAAAGAATGTTCTTTTCCCGAAGAAACCCTGATTGTCGGTATTACAAGAGACGGTCATCTTTCTATACCGTCAGGGGATACGGAACTTAAAGTCGGTGATAAAGTTATCTTTATGGGTTCGGTTAAATCACTCGATTTGCTTGCTGCGGAAGTGTTTAGAGAGGATACGAAAGTCGGTTTCGTTGCCATTGTCGGTGGAGGAAACGTCGGTTTGCTACTCGCGGAAAGACTTGAACAGGCTGATATTAAGTGTAAAATTTTTGAAAAAGATTACAAGCGTTGCGAACAAATTTCTCAAATTTTGAAAAAAACACTTGTCATTAACGGCGATGGTACGGATATTCAGCTTCTTCTCAATGAACAAGCTGAAGATGCCGATGTTTTGGTTTGTGTAACCGACAATGACGAAAAAAATCTGCTATGCTCTTTGCTTGCGAAACAAGCCGGTGTAAAAAAGGTCGTATCCCGCGTGTCAAAAGGTTTAAACGTTGATTTGTTTGAAAAAGTCGGAATCGATGTTGCGATATCTCAAAACGAAGCGGCTATGCACGACATTTACGACCACTTTATTGTTCCTGATATCTCAATCCTTGCAACGGTTGAAAGCGGTCAGGGCGAAGTCGTTGAAATTCAATTACCGGAAACTTTTGAGCAGAGAAAAGTTATGGATTTGAGACTTCCTCATAAGGCTGTAATTGCAATCATTGAACGTCGTAAACACGTTATCATCCCAAAAGGCGACACGTTGATTATGCCTGAAGACCACTTAATTATATTTACGATGCAGGAAAATTCCGCTCCTATTCAAAAGTATTTAAAAAGTTGTTAGGTGGCTATGAGATTACGTTTTTTGGCAGTGGCAATAAGTTTGGTTTTAAAATACATGACGATTGTTATGTTAGTTCCTATTGCCGTTGCTTTGTATTTTAAAGATTATTCTTCCGCAATCGCTTTTGCCGTAACGCTTTTGGTTAATTTGATTATAGGCTTTTCTCTTAACCCTAAACGTATTCAACCTGATTTGCTGAATGATTTTAAAAAGGTTGAAGCACTTGGTACGGTTGCATTTTCGTGGATAATAATGTCTTTTATTTCCATGATTCCGTATTTATTTTACGGCTTGAGTCCCGTAAATTCTTTGTTTGAAGCTGTTTCTGGAATTACTACTACCGGTTCTACAATTTTGACGGATTTTTCGATGTATCCCAAGACGATGTTCTTTTGGCGATCATTTACTCAATGGTTAGGCGGTATGGGAATTATCGTTTTGTTTATTGCAATTTTGCCTCAATTTGCGGTTGCTGGTCGTCAAATGTTTTCGGCAGAATCTCCCGGACCGACGGACGGAAAGTTCACTCCCCGTGTTAAATCCACGGCGGCTGTTTTATGGAATATGTATACGGCTTTTACGGTTGTATTGATTATTATTTTGAAATTTATGGGAATGCCGTTATATGATGCGATTTGTAATGCTATGTCCACAATTTCTTGCGGCGGATTTTCTCCCAACCCTGACAGCATAATCGGTTATAACAATCCTCAATTTGTTTGGGTTATTGCATTTTTCATGTTCTTATCGGGAACCGGTTTTTCGATGTTGTATCGGGTTTTTGTTCAAAAAAGAATAAGAATTTTGTTTAAAAATGATGAATTTTTTACATATCTTTCGGTAACATTATTCTGTGCTTTGGCTATTATGTTGATATTGTTTTTCGGAAAAACGTATTATTTTTCGACTGCAATAGAAGAAAGTTTATTTCAAACGATATCTGTCATTACGACTACGGGATTTGCGACTGTGGATTATACAACCTGGCCGTTTGCTGCACAAATGATTTTGGCAATTTTATTATTCACGGGGGCTTGTGCAGGTTCCGCATCAGGCGGTTTGAAGATTATAAGACTCGTTTTTGTTTATAAATACATCAGACGTGAATTGTTTAAAATTCTGCATCCGAATGCTGTTGTTCCGGTTCGGGTAAACGGTTCTACGGTTCCGAATGAAATTATGGCTCAAATGATGTCATTTGTAATTTTCTATTTCGGAATATTTGCAATTACCGCATTTATTTCAACCATGATTGAACATAATATTACAATCGGCTGCACGGGTGCTATCGCTTCTCTTGGCAACATTGGACCTGGACTTGGGGTTTTAGGTCCGATGGGAAATTTCGATTTCCTGCAAACTTCTACAAAAATTATTTTTATTTTCAACATGCTAATCGGACGTCTTGAATTGATACCTTTTTTAGCATTGTTACACCCTGATTTTTATTACATCAAAAAGTAAAGAGTACAAAATGGATTACAAAACTAAAAATGCAAAAAAATTAACAGGTAATATTGTTATCCCTCCGGATAAGTCTATAAGTCACAGAACCGCTATGTTTGCTTCACTTACAAAAGGTGTTGTAAATATTAAAAATTTTTCAAAAGGAGCTGATTGTCATTCAACGTTGAAAATTCTGCAACAATTAGGTTGCGAAGTAAAATTTCACACGGATATGGATTTAACAATCAATGCTAAAAATGCCCTAAAGGCTCCGAATTCCGATTTGGATTGCGGAAATTCAGGTACGACAATGAGAATGATGTCGGGAATACTTGCGGGACAACCTTTTAATTCCACCCTTTTCGGTGATGCAAGTTTGAGTAAGAGACCGATGAAAAGAATAATTTCTCCTTTGACTGAAATGGGGGCAAAATTCAGTCATAACAACTATAAAGCACCTCTTAAAATTACAGGCGGAAAACTTCACGCAATTACTTATAATTCTCCGCTTGCATCAGCTCAGGTTAAATCTGCTGTGCTGCTTGCTGGAATGTTTGCAGACGGTATTACGACTGTCAATGAGCCTTATCAATCAAGAAACCACACCGAGTTAATGCTCAAGTATCTTGAGGCCGATATTGTGGAAAATTCTTTGACCTCAACTTCAATCAGACCGTGCATTTTAACTCCCAAGGACATGGAAGTTTGCGGAGATATTTCTTCTGCCGCATTTTTTATGGTTGCCGCTGCAATTGTTCAAAATTCAGAAATAATTATTGAAAATGTCGGTGTAAATCATACCCGTTCAGGAATTATTGATGTATTTAAACGAATGGGAGCAAATATTGAGCTTTTGAATGAACGCAACATTTCAGGAGAACCTGTTGCAGACATCAAAGTTTCATATTCCGATTTAAAGGGTACAACAATAGAAGGAGCGGACATTCCGAGATTGATTGACGAAATTCCCGTGATTGCCGTTCTTGCAACTCAGGCAGAAGGTACCACGGTCATTAAAGATGCATCTGATTTGAGAAATAAAGAATCAGACAGAATTTCGACGATTGTAAGCCAACTCAAAGCAATCGGGGCAGATATTGAAGAGCGTCCCGACGGTATGATTATTAACGGCAAAACCTCATTAACGGGCGGTATCGAGATTGATACACATCACGACCACAGAACGGCTATGAGCTTTTATGTTGCAGGTTTAATAACTCAACAACCGTTATTAATCAAAGAATTTGAGTGGGTAAATACTTCTTTCCCGGAATTTCAGGAATTAATGAGCAAAATTACAAAAGATTAGTCCTCAAACAATTCAAAGATTTTTGACTGTATGTCAATTGTCGTAATTTGTTTTGTCTTTTCATTAAGTTCTAATGCTTTTTGATAATATTTTGCTGCCTGAATTTTGTCACCAAGCTCCTCAAATGCTCTTCCTGCATTGTAATATGCCATTTCATATTCCGAATTCTTTTCAATTGCAGTTAAGAAACAATCTTTTGCTTGGTTATACATTTGTTTTCCGTCAAGATACACGGCACCTAAATTATTATAGGCCGCATCATAATCGGGATTTAAATCAATTGCGTGACGGTAAGAAATTATAGCTTCTTCAACAAAATCTTTTTGCCACAAACAAGTTGCAAGTTTGTTGAAAGCATAATGGTCTTGAGGATTTAATTCAATCGATTTTGTGTAGTTTTCAAGTGCTTTGTCATAATCTTCTTCGTCAAAATACAAATCACCCAACGAAAGATAAGTATCCGCACAATCAGGGTAAAGCGAAAGTGATTGCATATACATTCTGATTGCTTTTTCGTTGTTCTTTTTGACATCGGAATAAATTAACGCACAAGCTCTGCAAACTGTAGCCGTCCATTCCGCGTCAGGATTCATATTGATTGCGACAAGATAATGATCTTCCGCATCATCATATTGACCTGCCGTAAACAACGCAAATCCGAGTGCATTGTGGAAAAATGCATTTGTTTGGTCTTTTTCAACAGCAAGTTTAAATGCCGTTATTGCATTAATAATCTCATTTTTTTTCAAATATAAGTGACCCAATTCATAATATATATAATCTTTGTCACCATCTGTTTCGAGAGCTCTTGTATATGCTTCAATTGCTTCTTCTTCACGGCCTTCGTAATATGTTTGTAATATCGTTGCTTTTTTTAATAACGATTCTCTGTCATGAGGATTTACCTTTAAAACATTTTCATAAGATTCAAGTGCCGCATCAACATTTTCGTTTTTAATGTCCAAATCACCGATTAATTTTCCGAAAATTTCAGAACGACCCGTTTCAAATTGTGCTGTCTTAAATGTGTTTATTGCTTTTTTATCTAATCCGAATTTTTGGAGTAAGGCTCCCGTCACGAGATATTTTCCAACTGAAAAACTTTCCCTTATTTTTTGCATGCCCATTCTCACATAAGGATAATCCAATATCCCGAAAAGTGTTCCTGTTGTAAGGTAATAAGCCGATTTTAAGGCATAAGTTAATCTGAATTTGCCTGAAAGAATTTTTTCTGCATTTAATAAACCTAAATTTAATCTTGCTCGCGAAGAAAACATAGGACTGATATCTATCGCTTTTTTAAATTCTTTTTCCGCTTCGTCAAATTTTTCCGCAAGTTTGAAAAAATATCCCGTGTAAAGATGTGCATTGATATTTTCCGGCGAAACGGTTAATGCCAACTGACACTTGTTTATGGCTGATGTCAAGCCGATTTGACCGCTTTCCCAAAGCAACATAGCTAATCGGTAATAACTTTCCGGAATAGTAGGATTTTCACAAAGTGTTCTTGAATAATATTCAATTGCTTTGTCTAAATCATTCTTGTTATTCTTAATTAACCAACGTTCATGAGCTTCTCTTGCACGTTCTAAAGTCATTTCGGATGTTTGTTCGTTCATTTCGCCTCAGTAATTAATTCTTACATTATATTTATACCAATTTTTTTATCCGATTAAGACCTGTATTTATATGATTTTTCTTAGTTTTATATATTGATATATGCTTATTGTAACATTTCTTCACAAACATGCTAAAATCAGGCAATTTCATGGTTTTGGAATACTTTAATAAGACATAAGAGAGAAAAAGGAAACGAAAAGATGGAAATTTCAGCAAATATGACAAATGTAAACAATACGAGAAGACAAGAAAATACACAACTTGCTATTCGTCCTCCATTTGGTTCAATGGCACTTTCCGTTAGAAGCAATAACAATGTAAACGTTAATGCTAATGAAGAACAACCGAGACTTTCCGCAACAATTACACAAGACACATTCCAACCTAACACAAGCAAATTGGGTGTTTTGTTAAAATCAATTCCGATGTTCTACTTGGCAGGTTTTGCTCTCGGTTTTTGCCCCGGATTATTCCTCGTTGCATCAGCAGCTTTCCTTTTCTCAGGTAAAGGTCAATCTTTCAGACAAGAATTATCAGCAGCTTTGATGGCTAACAATCCTGCAATGCAACAACTCCAAGTTCAATTCAATCAACAAAATGTTCAACAACAACAAGAAGAAGAACCCGAAGTTGTAGCAGATGTTGAAGCAAGAGACGTTACTGAAACTCCTGAAGCAGCTGAAGTTGTTGAAGCTAACGATGAAGAAAAAGAAGAAGAAAGAGTTTTAACTCCTCTTGAAAAAGCACAAATCAAATATGCAAAAGCTCAAGAAAAACAAGAACAATTGAGCATGCAAGTTGAAAGACGTGAAGAATCAGAAAGAGTTGCTCAAGAAAAATTGGAAGTTGCTCAAGCAAGATTAGACAGAGCAAAAGAACAATATGAACAAGCAAACGCTGATGTTAAAGCTCAAATGACTGACAGAATGATTAAATTGCAAGAAAACGTTAACAAAAAAGATGCAAACTCAAGAGTTGCTCACGAAAGAACTGACCTTGCAAAAGCTCAATTAGCAGAAGCAACCGCTAAACTTGCTGAAGCACAAAGAGCTTACGAAGACTTACAAGCAGAAGAAATGGTTGAAGTCTAATAAACAAAATTTTCTCTCTATCTCTCTCTATTAAAATTTATTGTGTGTGTTCTGCCTTGGCTATCGTCAAGGCATTTTTTTTGTTAAAATAAATAAATTTTTTCCCTCATTTTGAAAATTGATTTATCATATCAATATGAAAAAAGTTTTAGTATTAGTAATATTTTTTATATTGAATGCGATGGTGGTTTCAGCGGTTGAGGCGGATGATTCTATTGATGAATTTATAAAGAAGGAATATAACACATCATCTTTGCCCGCATTACCGAAAACATCACCAAAATCTGTTGAATCGAAGACTATTTTCAGCGGAAATAAGCCTGCTCAAGCGGAAGTTCCGTCTGCTCCTACGATTACAAAATCGACAGAGACAAATACACCGACATTAAAAACTGACTTGCCGAAAGTTCCTCAAAAAATCAATGTAAGAACTTCAAAGCTTGGATGGGGCAAAAAAATTAACGTTAAGTTTAATACAAATGTTTCGGACAGAACATCCAAAGGGGCAAAAGTTACGTTTATAACACAAGCTCCTGTTGTTACTAAACATTTAACTCTTCCGTCCGGAACTGTAATATACGGTACCGTTGTAAATTCTCATGCTCCGCAAATGCTTGGGAACGGCGGTTTAATTGCGATTAAAGCTGATTATATTAAGTACAACGGAAGAACTTCATATTGTGAAGGTAAATTGGTAAATTTAAATCATAAAGCGGTGTTGTTCAATAATGTTAAGGGAGATAACGGATATTTTAAAGGTATTCAAAAAGTAAGACAGCCCGCGAAAACTTTTTACGGAAAATCAATGAAAGTAACGAAGAAATTGTGGAACGGTCCCGGTGCAATATTAACTCCGTTTACATACCTTCCGGGTGCTGTATTTTTAGTCGGTGATACGGTTGTATCTCCCGTGATTGCTCTTTTTCACAAGGGCGATAATGTTTATATTAATAAAGGAACTACGGCTACTATTAAATTAACTTCTCCCGCATATATTGAATATTAATTTTCGCTAAAGTATAATACTGTCAAGGGAATTAAGTTTTGTCTATAAAAGTTAAGTTAATAATATCTTTTGTTGTTTTATTTTTAATTTGTGCAATCGGATTTGGGTTGTACTTTGTTAACAGCTGGGGTTTTGACAATAAAAAGCAATATGAAATTGCTGAAAAGCAGTATGAAAACGGTAATTATCAAGAAGCATACGTTCAATTTTTAAAGATTAAATATTTTTCAAAATATCATAAAGTTGCTGTTTTTAAACAGGCTTTGTCTGCTGAAAAATTAAATGATTGGGCTGTTGCGGAAAGTAAATATGAAAAATTTTTATTTGGGTCAAAAAGCAATACTTTCACGGCAAAAGCAAAATATTCTCTTGCTAAATCAAGATACATGACAAAAAATTATGATAAGGCGATAAAAGATTTTCTTGATATAAAGAAAAATTCACCAATCGAGGATTATCGTTATGCCGCAGATTATTTTTTAGGCAAAATTTCGCTTGCTAAAAACCTTTCACAAGTAGCAAAAAAATATTATTTTTCTTATTTGAAAAATTCTCCTTCCGGCACATATTCATTAACAATAGCCTATGACGGAATGGATATGGCTCTTTCTGATGATGAAGCAATTACGGTTGCGAAGATTTTTCTTTCAAATCAAAAGTATGATGAGGCTTTGGTTGTTCTGAAAGATGTTCCGATAGCTAAGAGTTGGACATACGTGGCTATTGCTCAATATTATAAAAATGATTTTGAAAAATATCAGGCAACAATAAAGGACGGATTTGCAAAATATGCTGCGAATATTAATTTGCAAGATTTAAAGACATTTATAGATTTTTATGTTTCTACGCAAAATGATGTTTTAAAATGTTTGTATGAATTGCAAAAATCTTCTTTGGGTAAGGCTATTCCCGATTATTTTCTTTACAGAATTGCACAACTTTTGCCGCAAGATAAAAAAGTTTCTATTTATAAAGACATAGTTAAAAAATACGGAAAAAGTGAATTTCTTGACGAATGTCTCGTCGGTGTATTTTTTGATTTTGCCGCAAAAAAACAGTACAATTCCGCTGTGAAAGTCGGTGAAATTTATATTAAAAAATTTCCGGATGCTCCGCTTGAGCCGCAAATACTTTTTTGGACGGGGAAATATCTTTTAAAATTAAAAAGGGCTGAAGAAGCGGATAAATATTTCAAAATGCTTCAATACAAATATGAAGATTCTTATTATGCTTTCCGTGCTTCAAGGGCGAGGGTTGAGTCTTTAAGTTCTTGGGCATTTACAAAAGCAACCCTTCCTGAATTCAAAGAAATACCTTTTCCGTATAAGACATTGAAATCGGAGGATGTCGCGATTGCTAAGGTATTTGTGGACTTGGGTGACAGGTCTGTATGGGATGATGTTTTGCTCAAAAATAATGCCGTAACATCTTGGAATGAATATAAAAAAGGCAATATTCCGCTCTCGACGTACCTTGCCGACAAATATTTACAGGAGAAAAAAGAACCGCTTGATTATTCAAGTCCTGTTTGGAAATTGGCATTTCCTATATATTTTGCGGATGAAATTAATAAAAATTGTGAAATGAGAAATCTTGATGCTTTCCACATCCTTGCGTTAATGCGGGAAGAAAGTCATTTTGATGCTAAAGCAAGAAGTTCGTCAAATGCTCTCGGCTTAATGCAGGTTATGTTGCCGACAGCTTCATTTATTGCGGAAAAGAAAGGTTTTGAAGCTCCCGATGATTTTAAACTTCAAAATCCTACTTACAATATTGCAATCGGAACGGCTTATTTCTCTTATGTTTTAGATGTTGTGAATAATGTTCCGATGTATGCAACCGGCGGTTATAACGGCGGTCCCAATGCGGTAAATTCTTGGAGAGAAAAATTTAAGACTCTTGATTCTGATGAATTTGTAGAAAGTATTCCGTATCCCGAATCACAATATTACATAAAAAAGGTTTACAGAAGCAGATATAATTATTCAAAAATTTACGAAAACTAAACCGATTTCACCTTTTGACGTTTTAATGGTACAATTATGTTAAAAGAAAATGAGGACTTTATTTTGGAAGAAAAAATCGTAAAAAAAGAAATGATATATCCGTTTTTGCAAAAGCCCGTAATGATATACGAACGTGAAAACGGTCATAGAATTGTGCTTGCTTACAAAAAAGGTACTTTGGTAAATGTAAGTACTTGGGTGAAAACAGGCTCTATTAATGAAGATGCAAGCAATAACGGTGTTTCGCACTTTTTGGAACACTTGATGTTTAAAGGAACTACTCACCATAAAGCCGGTGAATTTGATAAAATTCTTGAATCAAAAGGTGCTATTGTAAATGCCGCAACTTGGAAAGATTACACTTTCTATTATGTGACACTTCCGAAAGGTCCTAATGACGAGTATTTTAACCTCGCAATCGATTTGCATGCCGATATGATGTTAAATCCTGTCGTTCCGCCTGAAGAAATCGGTGATACGTTTGATATTGATAATCCTCAAATCAAAACAAAACGTGAACGTCACGTTGTTACTGAAGAAATCCGTATGAGAGAAGACCAATCGTGGACAAGAGTTTACAATCTCTGTAACCATAATATGTATACTTCTCATCCGTATAAATTTGATGTAATCGGTACTGCAAAATTGATTGCCGAAATGCCGAGAGAAACCGTTTTGGATTATTATAAATCCCATTATACTCCCGCGACGATGACAACAATAATAGCCGGTGAGTTCGATTTTGATACTGTTCTTGAACACGTTGTTAAGGCTTTTGATTTTAACGGCAGAAAGAATAATCCTCAACGAGTTAACAAAATTGATGAGCCGACACAAGAAACAAAATATGTTGAGCAAAAATCGGATATTACTACAGGATTTTTAACAGTAGGATACCTTTGTCCTCCTGCAAATGACCTCAAAAACTCGATTTTGGGTGATATGGTTGCAATTATTATGGGCGATGGCTCAAGTTCAAGACTTTATCAGAACTTGATTGAAAAAGTTGAAAAACCGATATTTAATATCGTTGCCGCTGATTATTACAGTTTTAAGGATGGCGGTAATTTCTTCGTTCAGGCCAATTTCCAACCCGATAAAAAAGAAGAAGCAGTTGAAGCTGTAAAATCAGAAATAGAAAAGCTTTACATAGAAAAAATCACAAGCGGAGAACTCAAAAAAGCTGTTAAAAAGTTGAAGGCTCGTTTTGCGGAATCAAGTGAAACTGTTTCTGATATTGCGGAAACAATCGGTTATTACTTGACTGTTTGTGAAGGAACAGAATCGATTAATTCATACATAACAACGCTTGAGGCTATTACGATTGATGATGTTCAAGCATTTGCGGAAAAATATTTGAACTTAAAACATGCAACGTTTGCGGTTCTTTTGCCGGAGGAAAAATAAATGGAAAAAACTCAATTAAATAACGGTATTACGGTAATTTTAAACGAAAACAAAAATACTCCGAGAGTTGCTGTTACGTTTTATCTTTGTTTGCAAAATTCCGAAAAAAAAGCCGGTGAAAATGTTATTTTGAACAGATTGTTTCTTCAAGGTACAGAAAAGCGTTCCGCCGAAGATATTGCAATCGAAACGGAAGAAAATGCAATAGAATTATATAGCGAAATGAAAGCCGACTATCTTCGTTTTAAGGGTCTTTGCTTAAATGAAGATTTTGATTATATGCTTGAGCTTATGGAAGATATTATGCTTCATTCAACGTTGAAAGATTTCGACAAAGAAGTTATAAAATTGAAGGGCGAAATCGGTGCTGAGCTTGATTCTCCGAAGACAAAAGCAAATGATACGTATTACAAAACATTGTTCGAAAATCATCCGTACGGCAATACTTATACAAAAATTTTGGAAGAAATTGACAGTATTAAAAAAGAAGATGTAAAAGCGGATTATGACGATATTTTAGCAACTTCTAAGAAAATAATATCTGTTGCCGGTGATTTTGACAGAGAAAAATTGATGAATGTTTTGGAAAAACATTTTGGCAAAATGACTCAAAACAACGATTTTTCATCAAAAATTCCGAATGTTACTCTTGAAAAAGACAAACTTGCGATTGTTGAAAAAGACGATGCAAAACAAGCTCAAATCCTTGAAGGATGGCTTTGTCCGACATATTCAGATAAAGAATATGCAACTCTTTGTGTTATGAATTCAATTTTGGGTTCAAGCGGTTTGTCATCTCGATTATTTCTTGAACTCAGAGAAAAACAAGGTCTTGCTTATACAGTAAGAACAGTGTTTGAGCCTAAAGCAAAATGCGGAACTTTCTCTATTTACATAGGTACCGAACCCAAAAATATTAAGACCGCTATTGACGGATTTAAAGTTGAAATTGAAAAAATCAAGACTATTCCCGTCGGAGAAGAAGAACTTAATAATGCAAAGAATAATGTTATCGGAAAAAGAGGTTTTTATTTTGAAACAAACGCTTTGATTTCTTCGGTAACGGGCATGTATGAAGCTCAAGGTCTTGGTTGCGATTATGAAGAAAAATTCATAAATTCTATCAAAAATGTAACATCCGAAGACATTTTGAAATGTGCTCAAAAGTGCTTCTCTGCACCAAAAGTATTGGCAGTATTGGCTCCTGAAAAATTTATAACTCCCGTAAAAAATCAAATATTGTAAATTTTTTGAAAATAGACCATAATAGAATTACGATTTATAAATAGAATTATGACAAGAACGCAAGAGCAAAAAAAATTAGAGAAAAAGATTAACAAGTTTCAACGGCAAGGCAATTTGCAAAAGGCTATTGAAACTTGTCAGTATGCACTTGCAACTTGCGGAACAAACCCTGATTTGCACGTAAAATTGGGGGATTTGTATCTTGAAAAACATTTGGATATTTATCAATCGAAACAATATGCTGATGAAGCTATTTCCGAATATCAGAGAGCTCTTGAGTCTTATATTGATTCTGCGGAAATCTTTTATAAATTGGGTATGGCATTTTTCTATAAAAATGACCTCGATAAAGCGATTAATTATTTTGAACTTTCTATTCAAAATGATGAAAAATCAGGCGATGCCCGATATATGAAGGCTGAATGCTTTATGAGAAAAGGTTATTTTCATGAAGCGACTGAGTTTGCAAGAGAAGCGGTTAAGGTTGCTCCGTGGAAATCTTCGAGAGCTCATTATTTGATTGCTTGTTTGCTCAGAGTATCGGCTTTTCGTGATTTTAAGGTTACGGCAAAAAGTTATTGGGAAATGTTTTTGTCTACGTTAACTTTACCCTTTGATAAAAAAGCACAAAAGCAAACGGCCCGTAAATTGTCATATTTTAAGTTTTTACCGGTACTTTTAAAAGGATATATTCAATCTCAAATGCACGGTCCGGAAAAAGCACTTGAGGTTTATCAGGCTGCGGTGGAAAAAGCACCTGGATTTGTCCATTTGTATTGTATTATCGGTGATATTTACAGTATGCTTGGCAGATTTGAAGAGGCGATTTGTGAGTATAAACTTGCAATTTGGCTTGATAGCTTAAATATTTTTGCATATCGTTCACTTTGCCGAGTATATGAGGAACTTGGCGATTATGACAGTGCTGCGGAAATTTACAAAAAATTGATAACGATACAGCCTTATTTGGCTGAATATCACAGCAATCTTGCGAACATTATGTACCTTAAGGGGGATATTCAAGGGGCAATTTCTCAATACCAAAATGCAATTACAATTAATCCGAAAATAACTTGGACAAGTATTGTTGCTCAAACTTTGGGATATGTATTTCAGGAAAATGTCAAAAACCTTGATGCTGCAATCGGTGCATATCAAACAGCATTTATTTTGACACCTAAAGATATTGATATTTATATCAATTTAGGCAGTGCTTTTTATGAAAAAGGTGAATATAATAATGCACTTTCGGTTTATCGTCAAGCCATAGAACTTGAACCTCATAATGCAAAAATTTATTGTAATCTTGGCTATTTGTATTGGGGTAAAGGTCAGCTTGATGAAGCGATAAAAACATATGAAACCGCAATTAAGTATGATGAAGAATATGATATTGCATATAACAATTTGGGTGTAATTTATCTTGACGACTTAGGCAGAGTACAAAAGGCGATTGAGCTTTTTGAACAAGCAATTAAGTACAATCCGAATTATGCTTTGGCTCATTATAACCTTGCCCGCTCAATAGCAATTACGGGCGATAAGGTTGAAGCTGCGAAGTTATATCAAGTTGCGATGGATATTAATAACATCACAAACGAGTTAGATCCTCAAGAAATTAAAGATAAAATTCAAGATTTATTCTCATAGTTGAGAATAAGTTTGGTAAGTGTAAGGTAAGAAATGAAAAATATATTTGAAACAACCGTAATGTACGGTGATACGGACGCATACAGCGTTGTTTGGCACGGCGGATATTTGAGATTTTTTGAACGCGGAAGATATAATATTTGTAAAGATATCGGCATAAACCTCGATAAAATCGATACGAACGGAATTACATTTCCCGTAATTGACATGCACGTAAGATTTAAGTCACCTGCCGTACTTTTTGAAGAAATTGAAATCGAAACCGAAATTACGGAGTTGAAATCAAGAACGGTAACATTTTCACAAACGATTAAAAACAAAAAATCCGGAGTTATACATATAACTGCGGAGTTCGTTTGCTGTGCCGTCGGCGGGTCCGATATGAAGTTGACCAAATTCCCGACTGATATTTATGATGCCTTCCTCAATGCTATCAATTAATTACATATTGATAAGATAAAGAGGTGAAAATTTCTTTGATTGTTTTCTGTTAACGAAATTTAAAAGTGCTGTAATCATTGTTTATTTCCTTATTCTCTCTACTCTTATATAAAGTCTCGTTCTCGGAAAAAATTGACTTTTTGTATATATTATACGTTACAAAACTTAATATAAAATGTTTTAAAGAAAGTCTGCAAGGAAATATAGTCGTGATATAATTTAGAAAGCAGATATGAAGGAGTTTAAGATGGATAAAGAAAATATTTTGTATCTTGATTTAAAAGACGGCAGAGTAACGATTGAGATGTATCCCGAAAAGGCACCAAACCATGTTGCAAGGATTAAGGAACTTGTTAAGGAAGGTTTTTATGACGGAATAGTTTTCCACAGGGTAATTGACGGATTTATGGCACAAACTGGCGACCCGACAGGAACAGGTATGGGTGGCAGCGGTCAAAATTTGGATGCGGAATTTAACGAGTTGCCTCACAAACGCGGTACTGTTTCAATGGCAAGAGCTCAACATCCGGACAGTGCTGATAGTCAGTTCTTTATTTGTTTTAAAGATTGTAATTGGCTTGACGGTCAATATACGGTTTGGGGTCAGGTAATTGACGGTATGGAACACGTTGATAATATTAAAAAAGGTGCTCCGTATAGCGGCGAAGTTGAAGATCCTGATATTATCGTAAAAATGATTATGGCATCAGACGAAGAATAGTTTTTATATTCTGATTTTTATTTAAAAGAGGAAACACCGTGTGTTTTCTCTTTTTTTGCAAAATAAAAGCCCCCGTGTGGTCAGGGGCTCAATAATGTGTAAGTAATTTCTGTTTAATTAAGCTTCTTCAGCTGCTTTTTCAGCTTCTTCTTGTTTTTGAATTTCTTTGGCAACGTTAATTTTTTCGCCGCCTTCGGCTCTTTCTCTGAGTTCTCTGATTGTTTGTTTGTCGAGAACCTTTAATTCCATTCTGCCGTTCGATTCTTTAGAAAGAGTTTCTTTAATTTTTGTGCCGTAATCGTCATATCTGTTGTCAATTTTACCGTCAACGATTTGTTGTTGGAACCATTCGATATGTTTTTGGGCATTTACGGGGTATTCAGGGTGAACTTTAATCCACTTCAAGTAAGACATATTGCCTCTTTTATGGTTACATTCACCGCATTCCGCAAGGTAGTTGTCCGTATTGTTAGGACCACCTTTTGAGTGAGGATGAACGTGTTCGATTGTTTGAGTTGATTCTCTTAATAATTCATCGAAAATTGAATGGTTGTCTTGGTTTTGAATTCTTGAAAATTGTTTTCTTGCCAATTCATCATTTTGAGGAAGTTCCATCGCTGAGTTAATAATTAATTCAAAAGACATCGGATCAATTTTGCCTGATTCTTGCATATGAACTAATTTATCCGTGAATTTAACTCTGTCAATTCTTCCTGATGCAACTTTTTTCTTTTCTTCTTCAATCAATGCAGAAACGGGATTTTCTT
>CACZSN010000043.1 GCA_902783835.1 uncultured bacterium | reverse complement strand
TGACGGAATCATAAAAATATAGGCAGACGCAAACAGAACGGGACGAAGTCCCCCTCATAATGACGGAACCAAAAAAATATAAGCAGACGCAAACAGAACGGGACGAAGTCCCCTTCAGAATGACGAAGTCTTAGTCCTATTCAGTTTGAGTCTGTTTTGTCACCCTGAACTCGTTTCAGGGTCTTTGATATACAGATTCTGAAACAAGTTCAGAATGACGATTAAATACCTACCATTGGGTGGTTTTTATAGAAAAATAAAAGAAGTAGGGTCGACTTTAGTCGACCAAATTTGGAAATCTGCCTTTAGTTTTGTTTTCTGCGGGTAGGCTTTAGCCTACCCTACTTTTTTTGTGAATACGTAAAACAAAGAATTGATTAGAGGATTGTTATATTTTTCTGATGCATCGTTGTTTGGAATTTTATTTTACGAAAATCGAGCCAAGTATTTCTTTTATTTTTTCACGGTATTATTGTGGAAAATTGTATTTCCGTGAGAATCTTGAGAGCCTGTTTTAATCAATCCGCATCTGTTTGCTTCTTTAATTACGTAGTCATATAATTCCGGAGAAATTGAAAATCTGTAAGGTTGATAATATGCTTCTGCAAACAAAAATTTATCTTTTTTCATAGAAACATAAGAATCAAAGTATTCTGTTATCAATTTTTTTGTTATTTCCGGATTTTTTCTGTATTTTTCTTCGTAGTATCTTAGTGGGTGAGCAAGTCCTACAACACCAAAATCCAATTGTTGAGCATCTTTAATAAGTTCTTCATACGGTAAAAAGTTCATTTCAGTCATTTTTTTGTCATAAGGATTTATTGCCCATAGCAAGATATGAACGCGAGTTCCTTCGTCGTCATCGGATGGAAACTTAGTTAATGCGGTAGTTTCCATTCCCAAAAGTACTTTAATATTTTTATATTTTTGAGGATTTTTTTGAATTATGTCGATAGCTTGTTGGCATCCTTCCGTGTTGTAGTGGTCAGTAATAGCTACAATCATAGGATATTTTTCAAACGGATGTCTTTTTTTAACTTTATTGGCATATTCAGCAGCTTGATTAAGAGTTTCTTCGGGTGTCAATTTACCGTCAGAAGCTGTTGTATGGGAGTGGAGACCTGCTCTGTATGTTCTTTCTTGCAAGCCGAGTTCGTCCGGGAATACTTTTTTATCCGACCAATATTTATAAGGTTTGTTATTGTATTTTTTTATGACTTTTTCAAGTTCTTGTTCTCCGATTACGGCTTTCATATTTTTAAGTGTGTATTCCGAATGTCCGCTCGATTTAATCAAGGCCTTTTTGTATTGAATATCGTATTGTTCCGCTGAAAAACAAGGCAAAACAGTAATTCCTAAAAATACGGAAAGGGTTATAATTATAGATTTAAATTTCATTCTTCCTCCTAATATTTAAAGACAAATTCTTTTTCTGTATAATTTGCCAAATAGTCAGCAACTTCTTTGGGGGAATTTGCAATATAATATAATTCTCTGTTGAATTCTCTTGCAAATCTGTATTTGTAAAAGTTTTCAATCATTTCAAATAATGGATTATAATATCCGTCAACATTGAGAAAAACAATGGCCTTTTTGTGATAAGAAAGTTGTTTTGTTACGATAACCTGAAAAATTTCATCCATAGTACCAAAACTTCCGGGAAGAGCCACGAATGCATCCGCTTTTTCTTCCATCATCATTTTTCTGTCATTCATATCATTAGAAACTATAATTTCAGAAGCGTCGGGATTTGCAATTCCTTTTTCCATAATAGCTTTAGGAATTATACCGATGACTTTGCCGCCGTTTTCCAAAACACCGTTTGCAACTCTGCCCATACAACCGCAGGTCGAGCCGCCGTAAACAAGGCTGTCTCCTGATTTTGCAATCATTTCCCCTACTTCATAAGCCACTTTATAAAATTTTTCATCGAGATATTCACTCGAGGAACAATATACGCATATATTTTTATTCATAAAAATCTCACTTTCATACTATATTTTAAATCAAAATAAAAAATAAATTGCCATGTTGTTTTTTGCATTTATTTATGCTATTTTCATTTTGGTAAAAAAAGGAGTTAAAAATGTTTAAAAAATATTTATTAGCAACAACTTTGATAGCAACAACATTGTTTATTACCGGTTGTGGTAATAAAACAGAAAACAATACACCTGCAGAAAATGCAAAACAAGAAGCTCCCGCAAAGGAAACAGCTTCATATAAAGTTGTAGAACCTCCTACAATGGCAAAACAAGGTGTAAAAGACCCGACAATGGGTTATGTAAAAATCAATCCGACGGTTAATTTTGGTGCTTTGAACGTAGCAGAAAACGACAAAAAAGTTGAATGGCCGAAAGACGGTTTTGCTGCACAAGTTCCGTCTATTCCTTCAGGTCACGTTGCAGAAGTTGTTAATACAAAAGATTCATTTGCAGCTTATGTTATGAATACAGATGAAAAAACATTTGAAAATTACTATGTAAAATTGTTAAAAGAAGGATTTGTCTTTGAAAAACCGAACCAAAGCTGGGAAAGCTTTACTATGATGTCTCCGACTGTTTCAATTAACTTGAGATTCGGTCAAGACGGTTTTAAAGTTATCACAGTAAGAGCGAAAAAAGTTACTCCTTCTTCAGCTCCTGCTGCACCTGCAGCTCCGGCAGCTCCCGCAAAGAAGTAGTTTAATCGATAAATTTAAATTAAAAGTCGCAAACCGTGAGGAATGCGACTTTTTTTGTTTTGATATTTTGTTTTTATAAAATTAATTCAAGTCTTTCCGGAGAATCAACAAGTTCATCTGCCCCCGCATCAACCAATGTTTTTTCGTCTCGAAATCCCCAAAGAACACCAATAGACATAATTCCTGCATTTTTTGCCGTTTCAATATCGACTTCGGAATCGCCAATCATAACTGTTTTATCGGGGTTGGCTCCGAGTTCTTCAATTGTTTTTAATACTCCAATCGGAGCGGGTTTTTTGGGAACGTCCGAACTTTCTCCCGTTGCAACGTCAATTAAACCGAAAAAATAATCATTACATAGATTTTTTACCGCTTTGTCAAATTTATTTGAAACGACTCCGATTTTAAATCCTTTTTTCTTTAAGTGTTCTAAAAGCTCGATAATTCCGTCATAAGGCTTTGTATTGTTTTTTGAATTATGCAAATAAAATATTTTAAATATTGCAAGTACTTCTTGTATTCTGTCTTCGCTTGTATCTTTAGGTACTGCACGTCTGATAAGCATTTCAACACCGTTTCCGACGAATTGTTTGATTTCGTCATAACTTCTTTCAGGGTAACCGCATTCTTTAAGGGCATAATTGGTGGCTTCGGTTAAATCCCATAACGTGTTTAAAAGTGTTCCGTCTAAATCAAAAATTACTGTGTTTGTATACTTCATTTTGTCATACCTCTTTTTTCAAGATAAACAATCATAACATCTTCCGAAATATCTTTTGCCGAATAAATCTTGTACCCTGCCTGTTGATAAACTTTTAAGTCAGATTTGTCTTTATCAATAACTTCAACTTCATATCTTTGCACTTTAAAACATTTCTCGATTTGTCTTAAAAGTTCGTTTTCAATTCCGATATTTTTTTTATCGGGATGAACAAATAATTTTTCTATGTGTGCCGCTCCGTTACTTAAATATGCCCTTACCGAACCTACAATCTTATCATTTTCAATGGCTTTTAAAACGGTACATTTTTGAAAATCCGCGTGAATTTGAGCCAATGTTTGTTTCAACGGTGAAATCCCGAATTTGTCCGATTCCTGCTCGAAAACAAGTTTTTGGAGCTCAAAAATGTCTCTTTCATCATCTTTATTGGCTTTTAAAATTATTAAAAACATATTTATTCCTTTATCAAAAGTGCAACACTCTCAATATGCGGAGTGTGACAAAACATATCTGCAGGTTGAACATATTTTGGCTCAAAACCTTTTTCTTTTAAATATTTCATATCTTTCGCAAGTGTCGAAGGGTTGCAACTTACGTAAACAATGAGTTTTGAGGATAATTTTGAAGCATAATCCAATGACTCGACAGAACAACCCTTCCTCGGCGGGTCAAGCAATACTACGTCAAATTTTTTGCCATCTTTTACAAATTTTTCAAAAGTCTTCGAAGCATCATCGTTTATAACAGTGACATTTTCGGCATTGTTAAGTTTAACGTTATAATTTGCATCGTCAGTGGATGATTTGCATTCTTCCACGCAAATTATTTCTTTTGCAATATCTTTCATTTGCAGACCAAAAGCCGAAACTCCGGAATATGCATCCAAAATCGACGGATTTTCAATGTTCGATTTTATCATTTCTTTTGCCGTATTGAAAATAATTTCTGCCGTTTGCGGATTGACTTGGAAAAAACTTCCCGAACTTACCTTGTATTGGACATCTCCGATTTTTTCAATGATAAAATCGTCTCCTTTTATGCAAACAAAACGCTTTCCTGTGATAACGTTTGTTTTTGTCGTATTAAAATTAGCGACAACACCTGAAACATTCTCAAATTTCATTAATTTATCGGCAAATTTATTTATATTTTTGTCAATTTTTTCTGAATTTAATACTAAAGTTATAAGTATTTTCCCCGTAAAATCGGAAATTCTGTATATGATGTGTCTCAAAAGCCCGCTATGATGTTTTTCATCATAACCCGTGATATTAAATTCGGAGGCAGCCGTTCTGATGAATTCAGTTAATTCATCCAAAATTTCCGGCTGAACGGGACAGTATTTTATATTAATTGCTTCGTGAGAATTTTTCTTGTAATAGCCTGCAATTATGCGTTTTGAGACCTTCGTTTGGCTAATCGGATACTGAACTTTGTGTCTGTAATTTTTATTATTTTTCGGAAATTTTACGGGCAAAACGTCAATATTTTCGCCGTAAATTTTTGAAATTGTTTCTTGAACAATCAAACGTTTTTGCCGTAATTGTTCATCGTAAGAAATATGTTGTAAACCGCAACTTCCACAAACATTATGCATCGGACAAAACGGTTTAACACGGTGTATTGACTCGATTTTTACGGATTCAATTTCTCCGATTGCATAAGATTTATTTCTCTTTAAAACCTTAATTTCCGCAATATCATCAGGACATCCGCCTTCAACAAAAACGGGAAATCCGTCAATTTTTGCAAGTGATTTGCCACCGTATAATAATTTTTCGATTTTTGCCGTGAAAATTTCTTTTTCCATAAATCTATTTTATCAAATACATATTTTTTATTAAAGACAAATTTTACAAAATCGGTTATTATAATTACAGGTGAAAAAAATGTACGAAATTAAAAAATTTTTTCTTAATTTATTGCTGAAAATAAAGACTTTTAAAGATAATCTTCAAAAAACTCAAACAACTTATCGGGTTTTTAAAAATTCAAAAGGAAAAACTTCTGTTAATCAGGCGGCAAGTCTGCAAATTAATAAAGTTACCGATAATGATATCAAAAAAATTGAAAAAACCGCTGAAAAGATTGTCAAAAAGTATTTCGGTGATATTGAAAAAACCGTTAAATTGCTCGAGAAAAAAGGAATTAGAGTCTATCGTACAAAATTTGCCGTTAAATTATTGGGTAATGTTAATGAAAAACAGGGCTTTATTACTCCGTTGAAAGGCTATAAGGCTTTTTATCTGAATTTCTTTCTCGGACTCTTGTGTGATAAAAAATTGGTTTTTTGCACTAAATCGAAAGAAATGTTCGTTTTTACAACAAGCGGTATCGATACTTTTTATCTTGCGTCACAGGTCTATAAATTTGTAGCTTTTGAAAAACATCTTGCGGGTTTTGAGTATGAAGTTCAGGAAAAATTTAAAAAAATATATAAAAATCCTAATGTGAAAAATTTTAACTCTCTTACTGCCGGCGATATTTTTGCACTGAAAGAAGCTATTGCAAGAGATGTTGAATCGGTGGATTTCGCTACAAAACTTCATGCGGAAGCGGAATTGTCATCAAGATTTGGTAATAAAAATAATAACGAGAAAAAATAACAAAAAAACATAACAAAAAAACATCGTTACGAAATGTAAAGATTTTTCAAAAAATCATTCATAAAAATTATGTCGAGTCCTTGATTTTACTATTTATTCAAATTAAAATAAATTTCATAGACATTATGTAGTGTTACGTGTGGCAAAAAAAGGAGATAAAAATGTCAAACAAATTCTTAGCGGCTGTTAAGACGGTGTTTATGGCAATTTCGTCATTTATGCTCGTTTCAGCCCCCGCACTCGCAAGTGAAGCGGACTTGGTTGTTCCGAAAATCACAGGCGACAATTTTAATTATTTGGTTGCGGGTATTATTGTTTCAGCCCTTGGTTTGCTCTGGGGCTTAAAAGCATTCTGTGACATCAGAAAAATCGATGCTCACGATTGTATGAAAGAAATCGGAAATGTTATTTTCGAAACTTGTAAGACTTACCTTATTCAACAAGGTAAATTCTTAATCGCACTCGAAGTGTTGATTGCACTTTGTATTGCGTTTTATTTCGGATACCTTCAAGGTATGCCGGCTAAAAACGTATTGATTATCTTGGGTATGTCAGTTATCGGTATCCTTGGTTCATACGGTGTTGCTTGGTTTGGTATCAGAATGAACACTCTTGCTAACGCAAGAACAGCATTTGCTTCATTAAAAGGCAAACCGCTCAACATTATGGGCATTCCGCTCAAAGCAGGTATGAGTATCGGTGTTGTTCTCGTTTCTGTAGAACTTATCATGATGCTTCTTATCTTGTTATTTATCCCCGGCGAAATCGCAGGTGCTTGCTTCATCGGTTTTGCAATCGGTGAATCATTAGGTGCATCAGCACTTCGTGTTGCAGGCGGTATTTTCACAAAGATTGCAGATATCGGATCTGACCTTATGAAAATTCACTTTACAATCAAAGAAGATGACCCGAGAAACCCCGGTGTTATCGCTGACTGTACAGGTGACAACGCAGGCGACTC
>CACZSN010000042.1 GCA_902783835.1 uncultured bacterium | reverse complement strand
TTTTTTGTCACGCTGAACTTGTTTCAGGGTCTATGATGAACAGATTCCGAAACAAGTTCGGAATGACGGAGAATGAAAAATATTACAATCTCTGTAATAAAAACAGGAGTAGGGTCGACTTCAGTCGACCTGTCAGACTATTGAAACAAAGATGTTTAGCGGTAATTTTTAAGTCTTTTCAACAAAAAAGCCTACTCAAAAAAGCAGGCTTTTTTAGATTTTGGTTAAAATTGCTTATGCAATTCTTTGGAACATATATCCGATTCCTCTTGCCGTCAAAATAAGTTCGGGGTTTGCAGGATCGGCTTCAAGTTTTGAACGCAATCTTGAAATGTGTACGTCAACAACTCTTGTATCAATTCTGTGATCCGGCGGATATGCCCATACGTGTTGAAGAATTTCGTTTCTTGAGTATGCTTGACCTGAGTTGTTAACCAAAAGTTCAAGTAAGCTGAATTCCATGCCCGTAAGTCTGATACGTTCATTTTTTCTGAACACTTGACGTCTTGCCGTATCAATTTTGATGTTACCTGTTGTTATAACATTTTTAGCAACTTTGCCGGTCGGAACAACTGATTCTTTATTGTTTGTTCTTCTGAGGACAGCTTTTACACGGGCTTCCAATTCTTTCGGGCTGAACGGTTTGATAACGTAATCATCCGCACCGAGTTCCAAACCTGTAATTCTTTCAGAAACATCACCCAATGCAGTCAAGATGATAATCGGAACATCTGATGTTCTTCTAACTTCTCTAACAACACCGTAACCGTCAATTTTCGGCATCATTACGTCCAAAACAATCAAATCGGGATTGTTTTTGTTAAATGATGCGATGGCTTCTTCACCATCAGCTGCCGTGATGATATCATAACCAATCATTTTCAAACGGGTTTCCAAGATTCTTCTGATACTTGCTTCATCGTCAACTACCAAAATCTTTTGACGAGAATCTTGTTGTTCCTGCATATCTGTTTCTTTTTCAGTCATAATTTATGCCTTCTATCTAATCCTTTGTATTACTTCTTGACCATTATTTATAAGTTTTATGTATTACAAAATATTTCTTTTGTGAATTTATATTAAAACAAAATCAATTTCTTTACAAGTAAAAATTTGATTTTTTTTAAAATTTTTTTTGCATGTTGATAAAATATTATTTTTATTTCATCATGTCAAAGTTATCAGTAGGTTTGTTGTATGAAATGAAAAGATTTTTACTCAATCAATGTAATAAAAACGAAACATTCGCATATATTTCATTAATTTTAGCGACGACATTGTACGGCACTACGCTTACTGCTATGAAGGTTTGCCTGAATTATTACAGCGAGATTGAGATGATAACATTGAGGATGCTTATTTCCTCGATTTTGTTTTTGCCGTTTTTTTGTACGGTATACAAAGACTTGCATGTTGACAAAATTGACTACAAATTCCTTTTGTTGATGACTATTTGTGAGCCATGCCTTTACTTTTTATTTGAAACGCATGCTTTGAGATTTACTTCATCCGGACAAGCCGGTGTTGTAAGTTCCTTGGAACCGATTTTGATTATTATTTTTGCAAGGATAATACTAAAAGAACATATGCCTAAAATTGCTTATATCGGTGTATTTATGGGGATTATCGGCTCTATTCTCCTCTCTGTCGGCTCAGATGTAAATGAACTTGCTCCAAATCCGATTTTAGGTAATTCTCTTGAACTTTGTGCCGAAATTTTGACGGTTACAAGCGTTATTACAACAAAATATTTGATGGACAAATATCCGCCGTTTTTCCTTGCAGGATCGCAAGTTATATTGGGTGCGGTATTTTTTATTTGTTTAAACATTTACAGACACGGAAATTTTATTCCCGTAATGAATGAAAGCTTGCCGATATTGATATATTTGGGTGTCTTAACCGTTGTTTCTTATGCTCTTTATAATTACGGTTTCTGTACGCTTTCCGCAAGTAAAGCTTCTCCGTTTTTGTATACTTTACCGATTTCATCAATTTGTTTCGGCTGTTTCTTTCTCGGAGAAACATTTAATTTTATGCAAATTATGGCATGCCTCTTGATTTTCGTCGGAATTTATATCAGTCAAATGAAAGATAAACGAAAATTGGTTAAGCTTAGAAATTTCTTGCGTTCAACGTCCACATCTTTGAAAAAATAATTAGTTATGAAAATAATAAGCATCAACAAATCAAATCGTTCTTGTGAGTTGATAAAACAACTTATTTCAGTGTGGGAAAGTTCTGTGCGAGCATCTCATTCGTTTTTATCAGAAAAAGAAATTGAAAACATTAAATCTTTCGTCCCGCAAGCGTTAAAGACAGTTGATATATTGATTTTGGCTGAAAATGACGAAAATATACCGGTAGCTTTTATGGGGATTGAAGATAACAAACTTGAAATGTTGTTTGTAAGTGCAATGAGCGAGGACAAGGGATTGGCACGAAATTACTTCAAGATGGGATAAAAAATTTTGATGTAAATGATTTGCGAGTTAACGAGCAAAATCCGAGTGCAAAAAAGTTTTATGAAAAAAATGGGTTCATCGTATACAATAGAAGCGAAATTGACGAGCAGGGAAATCCCTATCCGATATTATTTATGAAACGGCGATTTGGTTTAATGAGATATTAAAATATTTTTAATACCAAGAGCAGTAGTGTCGACCATTAGCCGACAAGAATTTTTTGTCACCCTGAACTTGTTTCAGGGTCTATAATGAACAGATTCCGAAACAAGTTCGGAATGACAGAGAATGAAAAATATTATAATCTTTCAATAAAAATAAAAGTAGGGTCGACTTCAGTCGACCATTGAGATTTGTTTTTTATAATGCAGTCATTCTGAACCACGAAGTGGTGAAGAATCTTGGAAAAAAACGTTGAGAATAGATACTTCGGCTAAAGCCTCAGTATGACGAGAACTGTTTTAGTTTAATAAACGTAGAGTCGACATTAGGCAACGAAGATTTTGTTTGGTAAATACCCTACTGTGCTGTGCTTTGATATTTTCAAGATTTAAGAACGACTGTATTAACTCATTTTGTTTTCTATCGCGATATTGACTTGCGGGGTTAAAATCAACCTATATTTTTTCCAATCCTTTTCTCATATAAACAGCAGATAAACCGGTATTTATCTGACATTCTTTATAACTTTTATATCCCATACTTGTGTATAATTTTATGTTTGTCCAACTTTTGGTGCAAGTATATAATTCTTTTATCTTTTGTGAAAACTCTGAATCAACTTTGCTTATTAATTGTTTCGCAAGTCCTTGTCTTCGGTATTTCGGATGAATCATAATTCTGCCGACTTCAACAATGTCATTTTTGTCTCTATATCTTATTGCTCCTATGATTTCTTGTTCGTTATTGACTATTTTTAATGTAGTCCGGTTGCAGAAATCTTTTGCATAAAAATCTTCTGTTTCCATTAATGCAGGTACTTTTCGACTACCTATCATTTCGGCTTCACTTTCAAAACATAGAAGTTGTAACTTGTATAATTCAGAAATATTTTTTGTTTCCGCTTTTTCAATTATCACTATTTTTATCCGAAAATATTATGAACAAGTTATATTATTTTAACAACATTTTTTATAAAAAACAAAAGGCGACTCCCGGATTCGAACCGGGGGTAAAAGCTTTGCAGGCTTCTGCCTTACCACTTGGCCAAGTCGCCATAAAAAATGGAGCGGAAGACGAGACTCGAACTCGCGACAGTCTGCTTGGAAGGCAGATACTCTACCAACTGAGCTACTTCCGCATTCGTGTAATTATTATAAAATAAACAAAAAATTTTTTCAACAGGTTATTTTATTCTTTGTGAATCCAACATCAATGTTTCAAGTTCAACATCTTTTTGTTCATCGTCGGGACGGGAGGTATTGTATAATCTTGAGTCTGATTGATAGCCGTCTCTTTCCATCGCTGCGTACATTTCAAGTCTTTGGTTCGCAATCGGTGAATTCGGATTTATATGTTGTGCAACTTTATAATATGCAATTGCTTTTTCAATATCTCCTAATTTTTCATAACAAACAGCCGTTGCAATATTTGTATTGTAATCTTTCAAATTACCCGATAACAATGACAAATTGTAGTATTCGATTGCATTGTTAAAATTGTTAAATTTAAAACAATAATCCCCTAATGCTTTATGAACATTCGGATTTTTAGGATAAGTTGCATATGCTTCCATAAGCAAATGTCTTGCCTGCGTTTCTTTTCCAAGATATGTCGCCGTCGTTCCCGCTCCTAAAAGAGCATCCAAATTTCCTTCATAATACTTCAAATACTGAAGGTAACATTCAAGTGCCTTTCTTACGTATCGAACTCTTGTCGTTTCGTCTTTCGCTTGAACTGCCGTTCTTACGCAAAATCTTGCTTTTTCCATATATTCCGACGGGTTAGAAGGTTCTTCTTCTCTTGTAAGCATGTAATCATCATTTCTGACTTGCTCTTCGGGTGCATTTGCAATTTCTTGAGGTTCTTCCTCTTCTTCGTCCTCTATTCCTTCTTCTTCTTTTATGCTTTTTATAACTTCAGAATAGTCTAAATGCGGCGGAATATATTGTTCTTCTTCTGTTTGTTGAGCTTTTGTGTTTTGATTGGATGTTTTATTTACATTATGCATGCCCGTTAATTCGCAAACCGATATTATTACGATTAGCGTCAGGGACAGCTTAAATATAGTTTTTAAAATTATCTTTTTCATCTTACAAAACTTTATGAATTCTTCTTTACATTTATTATAGCAACAGGAATACATGATATAAATATAATAATAACTTTTGTTGCAGTATAAGGAAAATGTTGTGCATAGTCTTTCAGTCATTGTATTTATGGGTATTTTATCGCTTGTATTTGCAGGATTAATGCTCCTTTGCGGGGTAAAATTTTCCCCAAAAACGGATTCGGATTTAAAAAATTCTTCTTATGAGTGCGGCATGCCCGTTTTTTCAGATGAGAAAACTTTTTATAATCCGCGATTTTTTGTTTATGCACTTTTATTTGTTGTTTATGATGCAGAAATGATGTTATTGTTCCCGTTTGCATTATCTTTTGATGTTTTGCACGGATTTGTTTTTGTGCAGGGACTTTTATTTTTGTTTTTAATGTTTTTAAGTCTGTCTTATGCAACTCAAAAAAATATGTTGAGGTTTAAGTAATGGGAAATATTTTAACTTCCGCATTTGATGAAATTTATAATTTTGCAAGAGCTAATTCCTTGTGGCCATTGACTTTTGCAACTTCTTGCTGTGGAATAGAAATGATGAGTACGGCTTGTGCGGATTATGATATCGCCAGATTTGGTTCGGAAATTTTCAGAGGTTCTCCGAGACAGGCGGATTTACTGATTGTGGCCGGTACTATTACTCAAAAAGCCGCACCTGCACTTTTAAAACTTTATGAACAAATGGCTGAACCAAAATATGTTATCGCGATGGGTGCTTGTGCCTGTACTGGCGGGATGTTCAAGAATGACTCGTACTCTGTCGTTTACGGAGTTGATAAAATTATTCCGGTGGATATTTATTTGCCGATGTGTCCTCCGAAACCTGAGGCTCTGCTTGACGCTTTGATGAAATTACAGGAAAAAATTAAATCGGAAACGGTTGAACACAGGCGAAAATACCTTGCCGAAAATAAACCGAAATTGCTCTATAATCAGGATGTTTTATTAAAAGAAAAATTACTTAATTAGCGGATAAATATTGTGGAAAATTTTACGGAAAAATTTAATATAATTGATAAAATTGAACAAAAAGACGGTTCAATTAAGTATGTTTTGCCAAAAAATGAAGTGAAAAATTGTATTTTCCATCTCAAAAATTCAGCTGAGTTTTCTGCGGATATGCTTCTTTCAATCAGAGCTGTCGATTGGGTTGAAAAAATTGAATTGGTCTATTTATTATATTCCTCAAAATTAAATGATTTTATAACAATTTCAACTATGCTTGAGGCTTCTAATCCTGTTACGGACAGTGTTATTTCAGTTTTCAAGTCCGCTGCTTTCGATGAGTGTGAAATCTTTGATTTATTCGGCGTTGGTTTTGACGGGCATGAAGGAATGAAAAGACTCTTGATGCCGGAATTTTATGTCGGTAATCCCCTTTTGAAAAATGCTTGCTGCAAAGACGAAAGATTGGTTTGGAATGACTAAAGAACTTTTAAAAATTAATATTGGTCTTCAACATCCTTCTACACACGGTGTTTTAAGGCTTATTACGGAACTTGACGGGGAAACTGTTAAGTCAGTTGAGCCTGTTATCGGATATTTACACAGAGGTATGGAGAAATTGGCGGAAAGTCGTACGTATCTTCAATATTTACCTATGGTTGACAGGGTAGATTATCTTTCCGGATTTTTTTGCCAAGAAGCATTTTGCTCTGCGGTTGAAAAACTCTCGGACATTGAAGTTCCCGAACGAGCTAAATATATCCGTTGCTTGCTTATGGAGTTAAACAGAATTACTTCTCATCTTCTTTGGCTTGGTACGTATTTAATGGATTTGGGTGCATCGTCACCGATTTTTTATGCTTTCCGTGAAAGAGAAATGATTTTAAGAATTTTCGAAAACTTGACAGGACAAAGAATGATGTATAATTTCCACGTTTTTGGCGGTGTCAAGCGGGATTTGAGTGCGGAAATTCTTGATGAAATTGAGAAATTTTTAGAAATTTTTCCTGAAAAAATTAAAGAATACGAAAGTATTCTGACTGATAATCCCATTTTTCTCTCGAGAACAAAAGGGCTTGGTATTTTAACGAAAAATGTAGCATTGAATTATTCAATAACCGGTGCAAATTTGCGTGCTTCGGGGCTTAATACTGATTTTAGAAAACAAAAACCGTATCTTGTTTATGACAAATTGGATTTTGAAGTTTCGACAGAAACGGCAGGCGATTGCTATGCAAGATATTTGGTTAGAATTGCAGAAATGAAGCAGTCTCAAAGGATTGCGGCTCAATGCGTGGATTATTTGAAAAATAATTCGGGTGAATTTAAAAATTCTTCCGTAAATCCTTTGGCGATAAAGCCGCAAGGAGAGGCAAGTTCGTTTGTCGAAGCTCCGAGGGGGTTAATGATTTGTACGGTTACTGCTGACGGCAGCGAAAAACCTTATCGTGTAAAATGGAGAACGGGTTCGTTTTATTCCGTTCAAATTTTGCCGGAACTTTTAAAAGACCGAAATTTCGCTGATATAATGGCGATTTTCGGCAGTTTGGACGTTATTTTATCGGAGGTTGACAGATAATGGAATTTGTAATTCAACCTTATGTGGAATTTATGATTGAGCATAAAATACCTTATGTATTGGCTTTTTCAATGTGGTATGTGCTTGAATTTTTATTGATATCCGTATTCTTATTGATTGCGGTTTTGATTTTTATACTTGCGGAAAGAAAGCTTCTCGCGTTATTTACTGTTAGAAAAGGTCCTAACCGTGTGGGATTGGGCGGCTGTTTGCAAACGGTTGCAGATGCTATAAAATTGCTTTTCAAAGAAGACCTTGTGCCTGAAAAAGCCGACAGATTTTTGTTCGGTCTCGCTCCGATTGTGGTTTTTGCTCCGGTAATGTTTGTTTGGACTCTTTTACCGTTTTCAATGTCGATTTTGCCCGTAAAATCAGATGTCGGTGTGCTATTTTTTATGGCGGTTATGCTTATTCCCGTTATGGGCATTTTGATTGCGGGATTTGCGTCAAGAAATAAATATTCACTTCTTGCATCTTTTCGTGCGGTTGTCCAATTAATCAGTTATGAAATCCCTATGATGTTTGCAAGCCTTGCGGTTGTTGTACTTTCCGGCTCTATGTCTTTTATAGATATCGTTACGGAACAATATAAATACGGACTTTTAAGCTGGTATGTTTTCCCGTCATTCTTGGGATTTTTGGTATTCTTTATTGCTTCTCTTGCTTCTATGAACAGAACTCCGTTTGATTTGCATGAGGCTGAAAGTGAACTTATCAGCGGTCATACGGTAGAATATTCGGGCATGAAATTTGCTATGTTCTATATGGCGGAATATGCTGCGGCTTTTATAATTTGTGCTTTTGCTTCAATTATGTTTTTGGGCGGATATATGTCTCCGTTACCGATTAGTTTGGCGGATTTATTTGCAAAATCAGAATTGCTGTATGGTATCGTTTTGACTTGTGAACAAATTTTTTGGCTCGTTTTGAAAACTTGTTTGCTCCTCTTTGTAGTAATTTGGATTAGGGCAACCTTGCCAAGAATGAGAACGGACAAGTTTGCGGAATTTTCTTGGAAATATTTATTACCGATTTCAGTTGTAAATCTTTTGATAGTCTGCATTATCAAACTTGGAGGCTTGTATGTTTTCTGATTTTTTTAAAGGTTTAAAATCTTTATTTAACGGGCATAAAACCGTAATGAAACAGGCTTTTCAAAAGCGTGTGACTTTGGAATATCCCGAAAAAAAACGCGATGTTTCCGATAATTTCAGAGGCAGAATCGAAATTGTTAAGGACGAAAACGACAAATTGCTTTGTATCGGTTGCGGCTTGTGCAAAAAAGTTTGCCCTTGTAACGGAGTTATAAATATTGAAAAACAAACCGAAGAAAACGGTAAATTACATATAAGATACGAACGTGACGAGGCTCAGTGCATTTATTGCGGAAATTGTGTTGAAAATTGTCCTCAAAAAGCTTTGAAATTCACGAAAGAGTACGAGTTTGCCACAGATGTCAAATCAGAATTAAGGAAAATAGTTTAATGGATAAACTTCAAGCAATTATTTTTTATATTGTCGCTTTAGCTGCCGTAGTCGGTGCATTTAGGGCCGTTTTTACAAGAAAAATTTTCTATTCGGTTTTATATGCATTTATGTCATTCATAGCAGTCGGACTTTTGTTTTTTGCCCTTGAATTACCGTATTTGGGGGTTGTTCAACTCGCTCTTTGCGGTGTTGGAATGACTGTTTTATTCGTTTTTGCAATTGCATTAACGGGCAAAAAGGATGAAATCATTTCTCCGATTGTTCACAGACCGAGAACATATCTTTCAATCATCGGTTTACTTTTATTGACGGGAATATTGGCTTGTTTCTTTAGAGTCGGGTCATTTATGTCCGATAATATTGCACAAACCACTAATGGTGTTATTCCTTCTACCAAGGCTATTTCCGCTGAATTATTTATGTCTTACGGAGCACCGTTTGTATTTTCCGGATTATTCTTTTTGGCGGTAATATTAGGTTTCGGGGTAATTCTTTCCATGAAAATCGGAGGTAAAAAATAATGGATTTTTTGTTTAATATCGGAATGTATCATTTTTTACTTCTTGGATTATTTTTGTTTTTAATCGGGTTGTTGGGAACAATTATTTCAAAAAATTTACTAAGAATATTGATTTCTCTTGAAATCATGTTTTGTGGGATTACACTAAATTTAGCAACGTTTTCCGTGTATAGCGACGGAACACATTTCAAAGGCGAAATTTTAGCTCTTTTCGTCATGGTTATGGTTTCCGTTCATATTGCGGTTGGAGTTGCGATAATGTTGAATATACACGGGTTTAAGGGAACTGTGGATGTCGAAGAAATCGGAGAATTAAAAGGATAATGCAATTTTTTATTGATAATATTTTATTAATCTTCGCTTTGCCGTTAATTGCGATGGCTATTGCTTTTATTGGCAAATTTTTCAAATTTTCCTTTTCTAAAGGAACGGTTGTATATTCTTCCGTAACATCAACTTTGGTCGGTTTAATATATGCGGTTGCTCTGTATTTTTATTATCATACGGGAGTGACTGTTGAGCCGACGGAATTTTCAATGAATTGGCTAAGACTCGGTTCATTGAACGTTTCATTGGGTATTTTAATTGATGAAGTTTCAACGTTATTTTTGCTTATATTAATGCTGATAAGTGTTGTCGTTCAATGGTATTCGGCATCTTATATGGCTGATGACGAAAATTTTGATTTATTCTATTTCCTTCTCAATTTATTTGTTTTTTCAATGACTGCACTTGTTTTGAGTTCAAATATGGTGCAAACCTATTTATTTTGGGAAATTATCGGAATTTGCAGTTATCTTTTTGTCAATTATTATTTCAAAAATGCTAAAGTTTCCGAAGCATCGAAAAGAGTTCTTATCATTGACAGAATCGGTGATATGATGTTTTGTGCGGGATTGTTGATATTAATATATTTTATATTCAACTATCCGATAGATGCGAGCGGTGAATTGCTCTCGTATACTGCATTAACGGATTCTGCTTCGGACTTTTATGTATATTTTTCAGACACGGGTTTTTATTTAACCTCTTTACTGTTTTTCGGTGCGGCTCTTGTTAAATCGGCACAATTCCCTTTGCATGTTTGGTTAATTGATGCGATGGAAGCTCCTACTCCGATAAGTGCGTTAATTCACGCTTCAACAATGGTTTCCGCGGGTATTTTCTTATGCATAAGATTGTTACCTATATTTAATCTTTCCGAAATGATGGCGGATACAATGCTTTATTTCGGTTTGGCAACTGCGTTTATTTGTGCATTTTTCGCTGTGGCTCAGACAAATATTAAAAAAATGCTTGCGTATTCAACATCTTCTCAATTGGGTTTGATGTTTACGGCATTGGGAATTATGGTTCCCGCTACGGCAACGTATTATTTGTTAACGCATGCATTTGCAAAAGCTCTTTTGTTCCTTATCGCCGGGGCTTTGATTAAATATGCCGGAAACGGAAGTTTGGAATATGCGGATATGAAAATTTCCAGAAAAAGCAATCCTGTAACGGCTTTATGTTATTTTATAGCAATTCTTTCTTTATCAGGTATTTTCTTTGGCGGATTTTTTGCAAAAGAATTACTTTTTGAAAATTTGCAAATCACCAATAGTCTTGCGGTTGTAAGCATTTTCTGCATAATTTGTTTTATGACGGCATATTATCTTTTCAAATCTTATTTCTTAATTTTTGAAAGCGGTTGTGATGTCGTAAAAATCCCTAATTCATTGAAAACAACTCTCGTTGTTATGATGTTTTTTGTAATCGGAGCAACTTATTTCGTAAGCAACGATTTATCTTTTGGCGGTTTTTGTGATGCTTTTGAAATTTTATCAGAACCCAAAAGTGTTCTTTCTTTAATCATAATATCAGTTTTGGGGGCATTGACAGCTTACGGTGTTGTATTAAAAAAATGGGAATCTTTGCCGCCTGTTGTGAACGGATTTGCTCGTAACGGTGCTTATATAGATAAGATTTTTGCATTTATCTCTGATTATATTTTTGAACCGATTGCATCTTTAGCAAAGAAAATTGATAAATATGTAATTGATGCATTTGTCGATTTCCAAGCTACCGCAACAAAAACGATTTCGTGGTTTGTTGCATATTCACAAGGCGGAAACATTCAGTCATACCTTGCTCATTCAGTATTTGTAATCATTTTGATACTTGTATTTTGTTTAGTTATGGCAATTGGAATCGGAGAGGTGTAATGTTTAGTTTATTGTCGTTAAAATTATTGATATTTGCCCCGATATTTGCAGCAATTGCAATAATGTCGCCAATATTCGGCACTAATCCTATTTATATAAGAAGATTTGCAAAAACATTTGCAACGTTCCATTTCTTGTATTCTCTTTTATTTGTTGCGTTTTGCAACTTCGGAGAAGGCACGTATTATGATGAATTGACGGTTTTAGGAGAAGGATGGCTCAGCAAATTGGGTGTATCCGCTGCATTTGGTGTGGGTGGATTTTCCGTATTGCTTGTGGCTTTGACATCATTCTTATTTTTGGTTGCTTTAATTTTTTCAAAAACCGTTATCAGAACAAAACATAAGATGTATTATACACTGATGTTTTTGTTGGAATGTGTAATTTTAGGCATTTTTTGTGCAAAAGATATGTTCGTATTCCTTATGTTTTGGGAAGCGGAATTAATTCCGATGTATTTTTTAATTTCTCAATGGGGAGCGGAAAGAGCAAAAAAGGCTGCGATGAAGTATGTTATATATACTTTTGTCGGTAGTTTATTCATATTTGCCTCAATGATAGGATTATATTATTACGGTTATCATTTAAACGGTGAATTAAGCTCAAGCATTGATTTCTTACGTGTTTGTGAGGCAGACGGAATTTATCCTCTGTTTTTGCAAAAAATGCTCTTTTGGGCATTTTTCATAGGTTTTGCGATAAAACTTCCTGTTTTCCCTTTGCACACATGGCTTCCTGATGCACATTCGGAAGCTCCCGCTCCTATAAGTATCATTTTGGCGGGATTAATGTTAAAGACAGGTGCTTACGGACTAATCAGATTTAACGTTGATTTATTTCCGGAATTATTTACGCAATATGCTCCCGTGATAATGTTATTAGGTGTGATTACGTTGCTTTGGGGTGCTTTAGTTGCGTATAAGCAAGGTGATATTAAAAAAATTGTTGCTTATTCAAGCATTTCTTCAATGGGATTATTCTTGACGGGGTTAGCTTCGTTAAATAAAGTCGGAATTGACGGTGCATTATTTGTAATTTTTGCACATTCTTTTGCGGTAACCGGATTATTTTTGGTTACGGGACTTGTTCAACAGGCTACGAAAACAAAGAGTTTGCAAGAAATTTCAGGACTTGGAAATTCTATGCCGAGATTAATGTTCGGAACTTGCATAATAGTACTTGCTTCTATCGGAGTTCCTTTAACGATGGGATTTGTCGGAGAATTTTCTTCTTTGGTCGGTGCTTTTTCGGCTGATTTTGAAAATGCATTATTCCCTAAAGTTGTAGCATTAATCGCATTGTTATCATTGGTTTTAACGGCGGTTTATATGTTGAGATTTTATCACGGAATATTTTGTTCAACACCATCTCCTGATAAAAAATACAATGATATAACGGGACACAGATTAATGTTGGTTTCCGTAATTTGTCTTTGTTTGATAATTTTCGGTTGTTATCCCGATGCATTAATGAATATTTACGGAGATGTAACGGATACATTGTTGGATGTTTTGGGGGTATAATATGGAATTATTATTGTTTGAACTTAAAAACGTATTTTTACCCGAATTAACATTGTTGATTGCGATAGCGGTTATTTTTGTAATGGAATTGTTTTTCTCAAGACCGCTTTACAAAATGTCGAGCAGATCAGCTCTTATTTCAACGATTATTCCGATGCTTTCCATTTCAACAGGGATAACGCATACAGGTTATTCTATTTTTTCGGAAGCTTATTTACAAACTAATTTTTCAATCGTATTAAAGTTATTGATTTTAATCGGAACATTTTTTTCAATTTTGTTATCTCAGAATATTGTAAAAAAAATCCGATACAGAGCATTTGAATATTATTTAATAATGCTGATAGGTACATTTTCAGCGATGTGTTTGGTCAGTGCAAATAATTTTGTTTCGATGTTTGTTGCGATGGAAACACTATTTGTGTCATGCTGCATGTTGATTGCGTTTTGGAACAAATACAGACCCAAAGAAGCCGCGATTAAATTTTTGATTAATTCAGCGGTTGCGACAGCAATTTTCCTTTTTGGTGTTTCGATATTGTATGGAATATCAGGCGAAATCAGTTTTACAATGCTGAATTTGCATTATTACGGACAAGATTCTTCAGTTTTGTTTATGCTTGCTTCGACATTTATGATAATCGGATTAATGTTCAAAACAGGTTGTGTTCCTTTTCAACGTTGGGTTCCTGATGTTTATCAAGGTTCGCCGTATCCTGTTGGTGCATATTTATCCGTTATTCCGAAATTAGCGGGATTTGGTATTTTGGCGAGAGTTATCGGAAATTTTGTTGCTGATATGCCTCTGATGCAAATTGTGCTTTCGTTTATTGCTATTTTGACGATTGCATTCGGATTTTTAGGTGCGATTAAGCAAACGGATATAAAAAGATTTTTCGGATATTCTTCGATTGCCCATTGTGGTTTTATGCTTTTGGCATTAAGTATTTTCTCTGTTTTTGGAGTTGCTTCGTTTATTTATTATGCGGTAGTATATTTGTTTATGAATTTTGGTGCATGGGCAGCAGGTATTACGTTTGTTGCTTGTGTCGGAAGTGACAATATAAAAGATTATCAGGGAATTTTTTATGCAAGACCGTATTATACGACGGCATTTGTAATTTGTTTAATGGCTCTTGCCGGATTACCGCCTACGGCAGGCTTTTTGGCAAAAATATTTTTGTTCTCATCTTTGACAAGAATGGATTTGTCGGGATTGCCGGTAGTAATAATCGCAATTATATTAACTGTTTATGGAGTTTTTGCGTATATGAATTTGATAAAAGTTCTGTTTGAAAAGACAAAAATTCCGACTGTAATGACTTCTCCGCAAATGAATACCAAAATTGTGTTATATTTTTGTACAATAATGACAATTGTAACTTGTTTGTTTGCTAATCAGGTCGTTTGGTGTTCGATGTTTGCGGCACTCGGTATTTAGTTAATATAGTTTTTAGAAAAAGTTGCAAAAAGAAAACCGCCCATATTGAGCGGTTTTTTTATAGAAATTTTATTATTTTTAGAAATCGGAAAGTCTTGTTTCCATTTTGATGTCGTGCCAAGTAGCATTTTCATCTTCAAAAGCAGTGGCATCAATTTTTTTCCAAATACGTTTCCAAATTGTCAAACCGTCGTTTTTGTAAATTTCGTCGGACGGTCCGTACGGATCACGAGTTGTAAATTCTGCATATTTCGCCATATTTGAAGAATAGCCGGAATTTAAAAAATACTGTTCGGTTGTCGTATGGTTTGTGTCAAGATTTGCATATGCCGACAAAGCCGTTACTGACAATATAACTAAAGATAATGTAAATTTTTTCATTTTCACCTCATATTGGTTGATAATTTCATTATACAGTACTTTTTGGAAAAAGTGTATTTGTTAAGTTTCTGCATAGACAATTTTTACAAATTCATCGAGCAATTTGTCTTCATCAACTTTACAAATAATTTCACCTTTTTTGAAAATGTAACCTTCTCCGTTTGCACCGGCAATACCAAAATCGGCATGTTTCGCTTCTCCGGGGCCGTTGACCGGGCAACCCATTACGGCGATTGTGATATCTTTGTCAAAGTTTAAAAATCTTTCTTCTGTTGCTTTGGCAAGAGAAATTAAATCTATTCCGCATCTTCCGCAAGTCGGGCATGATACAAAGTTTACACCTTTTTTTCTGAGTCCCAAAGATTTTAAGATTTGGAAACCTGCTTTGACTTCTTCGATGGGATTTTCGGTCAAGGAAACTCTGATGGTGTCTCCGATTCCTTCCGCTAATAATGTTCCTAAGCCGACAGCTGATTTAATAATACCGCCACGTAAAGTTCCTGCTTCAGTAACCCCCAAATGAAGCGGATAATCAACTTTTTCGGACATTAATCTGTAAGCTTCGATTGTCGTTAAAACATCACTTGATTTAAGTGAAATTTTAATTTTATCAAAATCATTGTCTTCAAGAATTTTGATGTGTCTCATCGCACTTTTAACCATTTTTTCTGCTAAAGGAATAGTTTCTTCCTGAAGATTTTTTTCTAATGAACCGCCGTTTATGCCTATTCTGATTGGAATGTGGTGTTCTTTTGCCGAGTCAACAACTTTTTTTACAAACTCGTCTCTTCCGATATTTCCCGGATTAATTCTGAGGGCGGAAACACCATTTTCAATACATTGTAACGCAAGTCTGTAATCGAAGTGAATGTCTGCAATTACTGGGATTTTAACTTGCGGAACAATATCTTTTATTGCAGCGGCTGCTTCTTTGTTCAAAACAGCAAGTCTGATAATTTCACAACCGGCATCTTGTAGTTCTTCAATTTGTCTGACAGTAGCTTTTACGTCACGAGTGTCGGTGTTGCACATTGATTGAACCGAAATCGGATTGTCACCGCCGACTTTGACGTTTCCGATTTCCAAAACTTTTGTTTTTCTTCTTTTAATCATAATTAATTCCTGCTAAAATACATTTAGATGATAACACAATTTTGAGGAGTGAACTATGAAAATTGCAATAATTTCGGATATTCACGGAAATAATGAAGCACTTGATGCGGTTTTGAAAGATATTGAAGAGCAAAAATGCAATAAAATCTTCTGTTTGGGCGACTTGGCGATGGCAGGTCCGGAACCGTCAAAAGTTGTTAACAGAATAAAAGATTTATTAAAAAATGATAACTTTTTCCTGATACAGGGAAATACGGACCAAAAATTGGGAACTTATGACGAAAATTTTGAAAAAGTTTTAGATGAAAATGTTCCTGTCATGGCAAATGCTTATCGTGCCGATTTGAAAAATTTGACATCCGACGACAAAGAGTTTTTGGCAAATTTGCCCGAAAACCTTATTGTTGAAGAAAACGGAGTAAAAATCATGCTCTGTCACGGTTCTCCGAGAAAAAATGATGAAAATATTACAGGCGATTTGCCGATTGAAAAAGTTGAAGAAATTGTTGCAAATGCTGATGCGGAAGTGATTTTTTGCGGACATACGCATGTTCCGTGCGGTTTTGCTACAAATACCGGAAAAACCGTAGTTAATGTGGGAAGTGTCGGAAGACCTTTCGCCGAAAATCCTAAGGCATGCTATGCAATTATCAATATCGCCGAAAACAGTGACTATGAAATAGAACATCGTTTAATTAAATATGATATTGAAACGGCAGCAAAAAAACTCGAAAACAGAGGGTTCGACGGCTGTGAAAAATTGGCGGGCATGCTTAGAAAAGCAACTTCAAGATACCCTCAATAACCGGCATGCTTCCATGCTTAATTATATATAATAAAAAACACCCCTCAAAAGAGAGGTGTTTTTTGTTGAAAATAATATTATAAATGTTTTTCTATGTTAGAAATAAGTGATGATTTCGGCATTAAACCGACCATTCTTTCAACAGCTTCACCGTTTTTGAAAACTAAAACGCTTGGCAAACTGCTGATAGACATGCTTTTAGCAGTTTCAAGATTTTCGTCTGTATTTAATTTGTAAATGTTAACTTTACCTTGATAGTCATCAGCAATTTGAGCGAGAACTTCACCCATTTTTCTGCAAGGACCACACCAAGGAGCGAAAAAGTCAACAACTGTAACGTTGTTTTTTTCCAAAACGCGTGATTTGAAATTGTTGTCATTAATTTCTTCAATATTTGCCATAATAAGCCTCCTGACTTGTTTTCTGACTATAACACAATTTAAAAAATAAGTAAATAATCAATGAAAAAAGTCTGTTAGGGAGTAAGAAAAAATAAAAAAAATAAATTTTTAAAAAAAGATACTTGACATTAAATTATGTCCTTAATAAGATAATCATACAACTGCGAAAGTGGTGGTGCCGGTGTAGCTCAACGGTAGAGCAACGGTTTTGTAAACCGTAGGTTGTAGGTTCGATTCCTATCACCGGCTAATTTTAATAATTAGCACTTTAAAAGTTAATATGGGTAGATGGCCGAGTGGCTAAAGGCGACAGACTGTAAATCTGTTCACGAGAGTGTACGGTGGTTCGAATCCACCTCTGCCCAAACTCTTTCTTATAAGCCTTTGTGGCGCAGGGGTAGCGCACTCCCTTGGTAAGGGAGAGGCCACGGGTTCAAATCCCGTCAAAGGCTAATTTGCAATCGCCTATAAAGTAGATTTAGGAAAATATACGGTTAATTACAGAAAAGGAGATTAATCTCATGGCACGTGAAAAATATGAACGTACGAAACCGCACGTTAACATCGGTACCGTAGGACACGTTGACCACGGTAAGACAACTTTGACTGCAGCTATTACAGCAGTATTGGCAGCAGCAGGTCAAGCACAAGCAAAGAAATTTGATGAAATCGATGCTGCACCTGAAGAAAAAGCAAGAGGTATCACCATTTCAACAGCTCACGTTGAATATGAAACCGAAAAAAGACACTATGCTCACGTTGACTGCCCGGGCCACGCAGACTATGTAAAAAACATGATTACTGGTGCTGCACAAATGGACGGCGGTATCCTCGTTATCGCAGCAACTGATGGTCCTATGCCTCAAACAAGAGAACACATCTTGTTGGCAAGACAAGTTGGTGTTCCCAGACTCGTAGTATTCTTGAACAAATGCGATATGGTTGATGATGAAGAATTGCTCGACCTCGTAGAAATGGAAGCAAGAGAATTGCTTACACAATACGAATTTGACGGAGACAACATTCCGTTCATCAGAGGTTCAGCTTTGAAAGCATTAGAAGCAGTTCAAGCTAACCCGTCAATCAAAAGAGGCGAAGACAAATGGGTTGATAAAATTTGGGAATTGATGGATGCTATCGATGAATACATCCCGACTCCTGAACGTGATATCGATCAACCGTTCCTTATGCCGATTGAAGACATCTTCTCAATCACAGGTCGTGGTACAGTAGCTACAGGCCGTGTTGAAAGAGGACGTGTTAAAGTTGGTCAAGAAGTTGAATTAGTTGGTCTTGGCGAAACTAAGAAAACAACAGTAACCGGTGTTGAAATGTTCAGAAAACAACTCGACGAAGGTCAAGCTGGTGACAACATTGGTGCATTGCTCAGAGGTGTTGATAAGACTGAAGTTCAAAGAGGTCAAGTATTGGCAGCTCCCGGTTCAATTCACCCGCACACTAAATTCACTGCAAACGTTTACGTTTTGACAAAAGATGAAGGTGGACGTCACACTCCGTTCTTCCCCGGATACAGACCGCAATTCTACATCAGAACAACTGACGTAACCGGTTCAATCCAATTCGACGGCGAAATGGTAATGCCTGGTGATAACGTTGTAATGAACGTAGAACTTATCGCTCCTGTTGCAATCGAAGAAGGTATGAGATTCGCAATCAGAGAAGGCGGACGTACAGTTGGTGCTGGTGTTGTTGACAAAATCAACGCATAGTTCTAAAACCAATATAGAAAAAAGTCGGTTCGAAAGAATCGGCTTTTTTTATTTGTTTTTGTACTATAAATAAAATCAAAAATAAGTCAAAATCGAAAAATTCTCAAAATTTTATACCATGCCAAAAGCCATGCCTCAGTAGCAAAAAGGCTGAATTTCAGCGAAAATAAAGCCTTGCAAGTATTAACAATATTTAATAAATTTGTATTTATTAAACAAATACATTATCATTATATTGTGTAGTGTCAGCGGATTTTTGCTGACTTTAGGCATTTTGGATATAGTTATGTATAAATCAAAGAAAATTGTTATAGTTGATGATGAAAAAATGGTTACTTCGACGTTAAAGACGTTATTAGCACTCGAAGGTTTCACGGATACTCATTTTTTTAATGTCCCAAAAGAGGCGGTTGAATTTTTAAAAGAAAATAAGCCGGATTTAATCATTTCGGACTTTGTTATGCCGGAGATGAACGGTTTGGAATTTTTAAAAGAGGCAAAAGCCTTATATCCTGACACTTGTATGATTTTGATGACGGGTTATGCGGACAAAGAAAATGCGGTTCGTGCGATTAATGAGGTTGGTTTATACAAATATATTGAAAAACCTTGGGACAACGATGATTTGATTATCAATATCAGAAACGGTATTGAAAGAAGTAATTTGGTTGCTTCGTTGAAGGAAAAAATTTCAGAATTAAATAATGCTAATTCAGAGCTTGAAAAATATTCTTTGCATTTGGAAGATATGGTCAAGGCTCGTACGGCAGAACTTTCAGAGGCTAATGCGAAGTTAAATGCCGTAATTTCAAATTGTGCTGACGGAATTATTTTGATTTCAAAAGACAAAAAAGTTGATTCTTTAAACAGTGCGATGGAAACGATGTTCGGACTTTCCGAGTCTATGGTGAAAGCGATGTCTTTGGATGAACTTTTTGAAACCGAGGATGTTCCTTTTTCTCAAATGTTTGAAAAATTTGACAATAGCGGAATGGTACATGACATTGTTGTCAAAAATGCTGTCAACAGTACAGATTTCGTTACTGATATAAGTTATGCATTAATTCCTCAAGGTGATTATTACGTTTGTGTTGTCCGAGATGTTTCCGCACAAAAAGAAGCACAACGTTTAAGAGAAGATTTTATTGCAACATTGACCCACGATTTAAGAACGCCTTTGCTTGCGGCAATTCAAACTCTTAAATTCTTCACGGAAGGTAAGCTTGGCGAGTTAACGGAAAAACAAAATCTTTTACTTACAACAATGACTCAAAGTAACAAAGATATGCTTGGTTTGGTCAATGCACTTTTGGAAGTTTATAAATATGAATCAGGAACAATTCCTCTTACAAAAACCGAATTTTCGCCTAATGATTTGGTAAATCAATGTTGTGACGAGATAGAATCTCTTGCAAAATCCAAAAATATTGAATTAATCAGAGAATTGGATGATACTGTTGATGTGGAAATTTTGGCTGATAGAAACGAAATCAGACGTGTAATGATGAATTTGCTCGGTAATGCCGTAAATTATACAAATGAAAATGGTAAAATATCAGTAAAATCAACACTTAACGGAGCAGATTATATGTTTTCGGTTAAGGATAACGGAATCGGAATTGCTCACGATGATGTTACAAAGATGTTTAAAAGATTTTCTCAAGGTACGAAAAACAGACGTTCTGTCAGCACGGGACTCGGTTTGTACCTTTCAAAACAAATTATTGAAGCTCATGGCGGCAAAATTTGGCTCGAAAGTATTCAAAATAAAGGCAGCGAATTTTTCTTCCTCCTTTTAGATGCGGCAACAGTAAAAAGTAAGGTTTAATATGATTAAAGTTCTTGTAGTTGAAGATCACACTATGACAAGGCTCGGGTTGCAAATGGTTTTGGAGCAAGCTGAAAATATTGAAGTTGTTGGATTGGCAGAAGATGGCAAAAAAGGTGTTGAACTTGCAAAAGAACTTTCTCCCGATGTAATTTTGATGGACATCGGACTTCCCGTTATGGATGGAATTGAGGCGACAAGAACGATAAAGGAACAAGGCTCTTCCGCAAAAATTTTGATTTATACGTCAAGAGATTGCGGCGATGATGTATTTGCGGCACTTTCTGCCGGAGCAGACGGATATATTATGAAAGGTGCTGACGAAAATCAATTGAGAACGGCAATTTCTTCCGTATCTGAAGGTGTAGCTTGGCTGGACCCAGCTATTGCTAAGTTGGTTCTCTCCAATATTCAACAACAAAAGAAAGAAGATGTAAGAACGGTTACTCCAAATCCCTTGAAATATAAAGAATATGGACTTACAAAACGTGAATATGAAGTCCTCTGTTTGATTGCGGAAGGTATGGATAATGAAGAAATTGCGGAAAATCTTGTAATTGCTTTATCTACCGTAAGAGCTCATGTTCATAATATTTTGGGTAAATTGTACGTTGCTGACAAACATAAAGCTACTGCAAAAGCTTTTCGAGAAGGTCTCGTTTAATGTCAAAATTTAAGGTTCTTTTTTCTATTTTTATCGCTCTTTGCGTGGCTTTTCCGGCTGAAGCGTTTTCGCTTTCGGGTTTTTTTAAGAAAAAAGAAAAAAAAGAAGTTGTTCAAAATGAACAAAAACCTGAAAAAATTAAAAAAGCAAAAAAAACAAAGGTTCATACTCAGTTTGACAACACAGAACAAGGTGAGCCGGATGAGGATTTGCCCGACATTTTGCAGCCTATGCCTGAAACTAAAGAAACTTTGAAACTCCGTAAAAAAATTGCTAATCAGGAAAAGCGAAAAAAATTCAGACATTCTATTTTTAAATCAAAAGAAGATTTATACATTCCGACAAAAGGGGTCAAAAAATACCATTTTGCCTTGGTTGAACGAGATAATAAAGCTCCGAAAACTTGGGCGGAGTATATTGCTTTGTCAAAGGAAGTTAAACGGGAAGACAAAACCGTTCCCGCACATTCTTACAAAAAGGACGAGAAACTTAACAATGTTCCCGATCCGAGCGTTCGTGTCGTAAAATATAATTCTCCTCCGGGGGTTAAAAATTTAGATTTGAGATTGCTCATGACAAGACGGGAACTTGTCACTCCTGCAATTTTATCCCCTGATAAAACACGGTTGATTTATTCCGTGATTTATTCTTTGCCGACTTCGGAACAAGTAGCATCGGAAATGTTTTACATAAAAATTCCGCAAGGAACTTCAATTGAAAGTGCTTTGACGGATTTCCACACGATTGAAGCGGAAAGAAAACCGGTTTTGGCAGTCGGTACAAAAGAATTGTTTCAATACGAAAGACGTACGCTTTCTTTAATTGATTGGTCCGAAGACGGTCGGAAAATTGCCGTTGCGGAAAAGGTGGGTGCTCAAACAAAAGGACCTTGGGAAACTCATATTTGGACATATGATTTTGAAAATAACAAAGCTTACGAGCTTACCGCATTACGTGAAGCTATTCGTTATCATTGGAAAAACGACCACAATCTTGATTTGATAGATTATATGTGGGATTTGTATCCAATCGGTTGGGACAAATATAATAAAGACAGAATTATTGTTTACGCTTATGCCTATGGCGAAAATCACGTTGGGGCAAAGTTTTTGGGTGCTTGGAGTATAGATTATAAAAATCAACGTTCTGAGTTAATGTCGGAAACCGCCGTAGGATTTGAAGTCTCAACAAACGGATATTGCCTGCAATCTACTATCGGACGAGGTTTTTAAAAATATCTACACTTTCGATAAGTTGTGCTTTATTAAAAATTTCAAAAACAATATACGGATTAAGTTTTTCGGATTTGATAGTTTCTGCTATATCAAAGAAATTTACCGTTCCGTATTTAATTCCGTTATGGTCATCATTTGTACCGTAATTGTTGTGCAAATGAAAATGTGCGAGTCTGTTTCCGTATTCTTTTATCCACTCTTGAGGAGAAGTTTCGGAACAAAGATTTGCGTGTCCCGTATCTAAACAAACTTTTAAATATGGAGAATTTACGGCATCAACAATTGTTTTGATATGATAACAATCAAAATCTAAAACGTTCTCAAGTACCGCAACAACACCGTTATCTTCAAATTGTTTTATGAATTCTTTCCAAAATTTTATTGAACCTTCGCAATTTTTTTCGATGGAAACGTGATGTCTCATCCCTTTGTGTCCCGAGTGAAAGTTTATGTGTTTTGCCCCTACGGCAAGTCCCGCTTCAAAAGATTGTTGGTATCTTTTTTCTGCGACCGCTTTTAATGCTTCATCTTTTGCCGCCGGATTTAAACCTGAAAATAACGCGTGCAACGTCACTATTCCGTAAAAATCGGCAACAGAATTTTTAAGTTCATCTATAATTGCCGGAAAATCATCATCAATTTTTTCCATATGCGGAATTCTGCTTATTTCAAGCCCTAAACCAAGTTCAGAAGCTGTTTTTGCGGCTTCTGCAATATTTTTTTCGACTGATGATGTTATTAACAGGTTCATAATATATTTTCATCCTCGTTTTTATATAAGTTTTTCCTGAATTTTTCCGCAACATTTTGAATTATATTCTCAATTTTATCACTTGAAAATTCTTCCTGTGAAAAAGATAATTCTTCTTTATTGGATTTAAATTTGAAATTTTCTGTAATTTCTATGCCGATTTGACGACCGTTATTGTATTTTATAACAATTTCCGATTTGTTGTTTTCTTTTTTTATAATAAATCTGCATTCATTACTGTTGAAAACTTGCAAAATGTCTGTATTGAAAAGTTTTGGTTCGTATATTGCCTGCATTTTGAAAAATGCCGGAGAAATAAGTTTTTCCATTCTCTTTGCAAAATCTTTTTGAAGATATTTTACATTAGCAAGTCCGTTTTTGCTTTTTTCTTGTGCTATATCTGTATCTTCGGAATTTTGAGGAAGATTTTTAGGCATCGTTTTGACAAAATTAATTGAATTTACACTCGTCAATGATTCAATTAATTTTTTGTTTACGCTTTTTTCTGCAATTTTGAAATTTTCAACACTCGAAATTCTAATCGCTGCGGCTGAAACAGACGTTTCAAACGGTAAAATATTATTTAAACGTTGAAAGAATTTCTTTGCACCTTTTTCATCTGTTTTGTATAGTAATAAATAAAATTTTTCATCCGGAGCATGTCCGCAAATATCACTTTTTCTAAGGTTTTTGAACAAAGCATCTTCAATAATGTTATTTGCCTGCGGTGATTTGCAACGTATATCAGCCGACAAAATCATGAAAATTGTATCGTCATAACGAGTTAAACACTTTTTGTATTCACGTTCAAAAATCATTTGTGTATAAGTTTTTTGGAAATAACCGTTTTTGTCGGTAACTTCAATTAATGAAAGCAAATATGATTTTTTGTGGGTTAAATCGGCAAGCAATTTTTTCTTTAAACACCACATTATACGCATGTTCAAGACTGTTTCATCAGCTTCTTCATCGATAAAATCATCAATTCCGAAATCAAAGGCCCGACATAAAAAATCACTTTCTCTATTATCGGAAATTAAAAGAATAGAGGCTGTTTTCACATTTGAAAAATTTTTAACTTCTTTTATAAAATTTAATTGTTCCGTATTTTCACAATGGAGCAAAATTAAATCAGGACGATGGTTATTGAGTTTTGTCTTCGCCTTTTTATAATCCATTACTCCGACGGAATCACTTGAACGGAGAAGTAAAATTTTTGCTGCAAACTTATCCGCATAATTCTTATTGTCAGATATGATTATTACATTATTCTCTTTCAACTTTGCTCTCCGTTACATAATTTTCATTAAATAGAAAGTTACAAGCGTAAAGTAAATCGCAATGCCGAAAACGTCGATGATTGTTGCAATTACAGGACCAGATGCGATTGCAGGGTCAATCTTGAATTTCTTGAGCAAGAACGGTGTAATTGCACCCAATAATGTTGCAACTGACATGTTAATTGCCATCGAAACCCCTACAACGATGCCGAAATCGATGTTATTCTTCCATTGCCAAGTATATAAAGTTACCAAAACGCCAAACAACGTTCCGATGATAACCCCGACTCGAAGTTCACGGAAAATTTGATGAATGGCTGAACTCATATTGAGTTGTCCGGTTGACAACCCACGGATAATGATTGTGATTGATTGGGTACCGATATTTCCGCCCAATCCTGCCAACAATGGCATAAATATTGCAATTACAGGAACTGCATTTAATGTGTTTTCAAATTTGTTTACGACATTTGACGCTATCAACTGACCGATTAATGTGATAAATAACCACGGAAACCGAGCCTTTACGGCTTTTACGGTAGAGCCGAATACAATTTCGTCCTCATCAACCAATTCGGTCGAAATACCTGATGTTTGCAAGATTTCGTCGGTAGTTTCTTCTTCGACAATATCTTGCGCATCGTCCCAAGTAATCATACCTTTGAGTCTGTTATACAAGTCCACAACAGGCAATGCGGAATATTGGTATTTCATAAAAATATCTGCAACCGCATCTTGCGGGTCATCAACATGAAGCTTGACAATATCTTTTGTCATTATCTCTTCAACCTTAGCTTTGTAAGGCTTGGTGAGTAATGTCCGCAAACTTAATACCCCTAAAAGGTGCTTTTGATTATCCGTTACATATATATAATAAAGTTCAAACTCATCTTGTTCCGCTTTTGATTTGATGAAAAGTAAAACATCTTCAACCCTCATGTCTTTGTTTACGGTCAAAACATGCGGTGTCATGATACCGCCGGCTGAATCCTCTTTGTATGCCAACAATTCACGGATTTCCGTCGAAAAATTATCAGGTAATTTTTCAAGGTATGCTTCCGTTTCATCATCTTCCATTTCGGCAAAAACATCTGCAACTTCATCGTGAGGCATTTTCACGATAAGTCTTGCTGCGTTTTCTTCCCCGATGTCAGTCAAAAGTTCGACTTGAATTTGTGGCGGTAAAAATTCCAAAATCTCTGCCGCTTTATCTTCGTCAATGGCTTTGAACGCTTTTACTCTTTCTTCGGGCTTTAATTCCTGTAAAATTTCAGCCAAATCGGCACAGTGATAACTGTCAAGAATCTCTCTGAGAGCCTTGTCATCATCTTCATTATCAAAGGTTTCCCTTATTCTGTCCGTTATATTTTCAAGATTAAGCATAATCTATACCATTCCTAAAAGATTATAGCCCGAAGTTTTTATTTTGTATAGGTTGAAATTACAGGTTGCAACAATGATTTATTATTGCATCCAATGCCATTATGTATCCGAATTTTCCAAATCCCGTTATCTGTCCGACACAAACAGGTGCGGTGTATGAATGATGACGAAATTCTTCTCTTGTATGAATGTTTGAAAGGTGAATTTCAACAGCGGGTAATTCTACCGCTAAAATCGCATCTCGTAATGCTACACTCGTGTGTGTGTATGCTGCCGGATTTATTACAATACCGTCGTATACACCTTTTGCCTTTTGTATTGCGGTAACAATTTCACCCTCAATGTTCGATTGATAAAAATCAACTTCTACACCTTTTTCTTTTGCGTGATTTGAAATTTCTTTCTCAATGTCAGAAAGTGTTGTCGTTCCGTATTTTTCAGGCTCCCTTGTGCCTAACATGTTTAAATTTGGTCCGTTTATAACTAAAAATTTCATGCCTTGCTCCGTTTTGAATATTTGTTTTCAATTAAACGTTTGGTTTCTTCTCTGACCATTTTGTCAATTTCGAAAATTTCATCAATGTCAGGGTTTGCAACCGATTTGTGGTGTTGTACCATATCCGACACGATATCCGAAATTTCGCCAAGTGAAATTTTTCCGTCTAAAAATGCATATACTGCTTCTTCATCTGCCGCATTCAAACAAACTGTATATGAACCACTCTTCTTGCCGCATTCTATGGCAAGTTTTAAAAGCGGAAATTTGTTGAAATCAGGTTCTTCAAACGTCATTGTTCCGATTTTTGCAAAGTCAAATGAATCGGTCTTTATTCCCTCAATTCTTTCAGGATAACATATTGCATACTGAATAGGAATGTGCATACTCGGTAATCCTAATTGTGCAATAACACTGCCGTCTTTGTATTCAACAGCACTGTGTACAACGCTTTGCGGGTGTATAACGGTTTTTATGTTTTCATAATCGACATTGAACAAGTGATGTGCTTCAATGACCTCAAGTCCTTTGTTCATAAGGGTTGCAGAGTCAATAGTAATTTTCTTGCCCATATTCCATCTCGGATGTGCAAGTGCTTGTTCTTGTGTCGCTTTTTTCATTTCCGCAACATGTTTATGTAAAAACGGTCCGCCTGAAGCCGTAATAATTAATCTTCTTAATCCCGCTTTATTGTTTAAACATTGATGAATAGCACTGTGTTCGCTATCAACAGGCAAAATGTTAACCCCGTTCATAGCTGCTTCTCTCATAACTATATCGCCCGCCATAACAAGAGTTTCTTTGTTCGCAAGAGCAATATCTATATGATTTTTTATCGCCGTCAACGTCGGTTTAAGTCCGATTTTCCCCGAAACGGCAACCAAAATTATGTCATTAGATTTGTCCGAACAAAGGTCAATTAAACCTTCATCTCCGTAAACGACTTCCAAATCTTTATACTTCGTCGTCAATATGCAAGCACATTCTTGCGAACCTACACATACCCGCTTCGGATGAAATTTTTCAATCTGTTCCGACAAAAGCGGTATGTTATGTCCCGCTGAAAGTGCTACGACCTCAAATTTGCCTTCGAGTTTCTCTAAAACTTGCAAGGCTTGCGTTCCTATTGAACCTGTTGACCCTAAAATTGTTATCTTCTTTACCATAATTCTTATTATAGTACTAAAATGAATTTTTATTCAATTTTTATTAATATTTCATTTATTAATATAAACAATCATGTTAAGAATTGTTTCAAAATTGTAAAAATTACACTTATTGTTAGCAAAAAAATTTTTGGGCATGATTTTATATAAGCGGTAAGTGTGAATCACATTAAAGTGAGAAATTTAAAATAAGGTAAAATAAATAATGCAAATTCAAGGTATTTCTTCGGTTACAAATCCGTTTACATTAGCTAAAAAAGTTCAGGAACAACCGCAAACTCAACAACAGCCCCAACAACAACCGAAACAAAAAGAAACCGGCGACCAATTTGTTGCAACCGGTGACGGAAGATGGATTTCAAAATCATTGGATGAAAAAGGCAACGTTATTATTAACGTTACGAGAGTAAATTGGAGTCCTTCAGGAGCTTTGGATTCTGTTGATAAATTGTCAATAAATGAAAAAATGCCTGTAGTCGGCAAAAGAACAATTGTCGATTATGAACACAACGGTGTTTCACAAGGACTTGTGACAAATCCTTTGTCACCGAGAGATAGCGTAAACCAATCATTGGTTACCCTCAGAAAAGATCCCGTTACAGGTAAAACAGTAGCTAAGCAAACATACACAATGTCAGATGTTCCGGGTATTTACAACGTTACGGAAGTTGATGCTTTAGGAAGAACAAAAGTTGTTTCTATGGCTAAGAAAACTCCGGATGGCGGAATTTACATTAGCAAAAACATGACAAGTTTGGACGGAACAACCACAACATACCGTTATACAAAAACAGGTGACGGCAAACACATCAGAATGTATAACCAAATTGCTGACAAGAACGGCAAAGTTCTTTCGACTGTTGACAGAACCTATGACAAAGAAAGCGATACACTTGCTCATTCTTCTGTTAACGGCAGACATTATACAATTGAACAACAAGGTAAAAATACTATTGTTACTGACGAATTTAATAATGAAAAGACTGTTTTGAATGAAAAATCATTCAAAGTTCCTTTCTACAAAAAACCGTTAGTAAGCCTTTTAGGTGCTGTTCAAGGCTTTAATCCCGCAAAGACTAAAGAACCTGTTATTTCTGATTTGTTGCACACTCTTCCGGGTGATACTCTTATTGATATGAGCAAAGATGTCAGATATATCATTCCGTTAAAAGATGATCTTGATTCCGCATTCTTAGGTTATTTCGGTCATTTGAACTGCAAAAATGATGAGTTCGTTGTTTCTCACGAATTAGGTCATGCTAAAGATGCATATTTGAAGCCTGAATACAAAGAAATGGAAGCAAAAATTAAAGAAGCTAAAGAAAACGGTGAACCCGAACCGAATTATTTAGACAATCCGATTGCGGACAATCCGGAATTTAAAAAGGCTTATGTTGAAGAAAAAGCTATGTTCTTAAAAGCTTTCCCGAGTTTCCAAGAAGAATACATCGATTATTTCATTTTCGAAACTGACGGTCAATCAGACAGAGGCAGAAAAGAAACAGTTGCAGAAACAAATGCTATGAACAGTCAAAAGCCTATGCCTGTTGAAATCTTGGCTATGAGAACTCAAGTTCTTCAACAATATTTCCCAAGAACAATTGCAGTTGCGACTAAACTTACTACCCCGATTGCAATTGCCGAAAAAAATGTTTCTTTTGCATAAGAAATAATTCTTTTTAAAAATAAAACAGCCCCGATTTTGAGGTCTGTTTTTTTGTATAAAATCTTTTTATCAGAATTTATAAATAGCGTGGTTTACGCTTGAGTTTTCGTTGTCCGTGCCATAGTGAGCGGTATAGACATCTTGCAAAATCGGTATAAATTTAGACATTTGAGGTTTTATTATGTTAAATGAACAATCGATTATTGCGACAGGGTCTTTATCGGGATTATTATTATACCAAGTGTCTGCATCGTCAACGCAGGAACTTCCGTCTTCTCCGCAATATTTACCGCATTTTGTAACCGAGTAATCTCTCATAACTTCGGTTGTTTCCGTTGAATTGTCGTCATTAGTTTTTGACGAATTTGTTTGGATTTTTAAAATCCAATCTTTTGTGACGGTTGTATATCCTGAACAATAGTTTGAATCATACCAAGCTACTTCATCGGCATAGACTTTACAATATGCATCTTTGAACGATAAATTTCTCGGAATACCGGCTTCTGAAACATTGTCGGGATTTTTCAAAATTACGGACGGGAACATCCACGCTACGGAAGATTTTTCGAGTCTTTTTAAAAATCCTGATTCTTGTAAAACAACTTTATTGGGAACTAAATTTTTTCCTTTAATTACAGTTTGGAAATATTGAATATATTCCGTTTTTCCGTTGGCATCGGTTCTGCTGTTTGTTGCCGCAACTCCGTATGGCAAGACGGTTCCGTTGTCAAATATTGCAAATGAAATAATGTCATCATCGGTTTTATTGGGTTTTCCGTCTCCGTTTAAGTCAACGGCAATCATTCTGTACCCCGGTTTAACTTCTCCTGCGGAGGTTGTTCCTCCGTCAACGTGTTTTGATAAATAAATTGAATATTTGTTTATCAATCGGAAATTAGGTACCGCATCTGCCGAAATACCGTTATAAATGTCGGAAATTGTTGCATTAAACAAATCTCCGTCCGTACATTTTATGACACTTGCCGAATTTAATGAATTAGCGAGAAATTTGCAAAAATCAGCATCGGAAGAAAGATCATATTTTGTTTCTTCTTTTGTTGTTGTATTTCCGTCTGCATCGGTTTCTTCCGTTTGTTCGGAAATTTTTGAGGTTAATGTTCCTGCATCTGTTTGGGATGCTAAACTGCCTGCCGTCAATTGCAATTCACGAAGCAAATAATAACAGTTTAGTCCGAATTTTGCTTTTTGTGTTTCCACAACCGTTATCGATAATGTCGCGATTACACCTATAATGACAAGCATAATCAATACTTCTGCTAATGTAAAACCTTTATATCTCTTCATTTTGACCTTCTTAAAAAATCAAGACATTCATCATAATTTTTTATTGATACAACTTTGTCCTCAATACCTAAATTTTCCGCCGTAACATTCAAAACAGTCGTATTTTCCGTCACAGACAAAACTATAATACCCTTTTCGATTGCGTTTGTAACAACGGACGAACCCAATGAATTATGAGGCATTATCAATGCTTTTACATTATTAAATGTTATGTGGTTTTCGTCAAGACCTTGTTTTATTAAAGGAGCATTTTGCAATCCTAACAATAAACACGGCAAAAATGTCGGGGTTATGTATTCCGCGGAAGCCTTTGGATGGACAAGGTCAGGTTTAATTGAGTAATCTTCAAAGGCAGGAGCATGAACGGTCGGAACTCCTAATTCTTTAGTTAAACAATGCGAAATTATTGCCTCCGCCCCGCCTACAACATCAACACATTCTCCGTTTGCATAACCGTCTTCTTCCGGTTCGTCAAATTTGCATACTACAGCAAGAACATCCGCTCCTCTTTCGAGTAATTTCTTTCCTGCTTCAACTAAAGTTTTTGTGTTTCTTACTCCGCCTGTTGAAATTCCGCTTTCGGTTGTATAAAAGTCAACACCCGCTTCTTCTTCTGAAATTTCCCATCCGATAACGTCAATTCCATAAACTGTTTTTACGGCATTGATTGTATTAATGTGGATGTTTAAAACATCCTGAGAAATAGCTTTATCAAAAATTACTCCGATTTTATTGTTTTTTGACGGAACAAGAGAGATTTTTCCTTTCAAAAATTCAGTAATCGTATAACCTTCCGTATAAAGCATATTTTCGGTAATTGCAGAAAAACAGGCTGCATTGACGACGTTTGGATTTACAATCAAAGGAAATTCTTTTGCAAATTTTCTTGCAAAAGCTCCTGCATCACCGGCAAATCCGCCGATTTTTGCTCCGACTCCGGTCGGGACGATAAATATTGAGTAATCTCGTTTATTGTTTTTCATCTTAAAAAGTTATTGTTTGGTTTATCTTCATCGGAATACAAGTTTTTCCGATTGCGGAAATATCTGACTGAAATTCTTCAACGTTCGCTTTTATTGTGTCAAAAGTGTTGTAATGCATTGGAATTACGTTTTGCGTTTTCAACATTTTTGAAGCAATTACGGCTTCTTTTGCATCCATTGTAAAATGTCCGCCGATAGGGAGCATTGTTATCTCTGGAGCATAAAGGTCCCCAATAAGCTCAAATTCTTTCGTCAAGCCTGTATCGCCTGCGTGATATATTTTTACACCGTTTTTTAATTCTATTAAAACAGATGCAGCAATTCCGCCGTAATCTCCGTTTGGAAGTGAATTTGTATGGAATGCCGGTAAAAATCTTACCGTGCCGAAATCCGTTTTTACCGCTCCGCTCATTCCGACACCGATTGCTTTAAGACCTAATTTTTCACAAAAAATTCCTGTTTCAAAAATCGCAATAATTGTCGGATTTTTTGCTTTTCCTATTGTAACGGTATCGCCGAAATGGTCTCCGTGTCCGTGTGTTATCAAAATATGCGTAATATTTTCATTTTCTATATCAAAATTTACTTCGGGATTATGCATAAACCAAGGGTCAATTAAAATTCCGCAATCTTCAGTTTTGATATAAAATGCACTGTGTCCTAAATATTTAATGCTCGTATTTCCCATTATTCAATCCTTTTTTCTAATTATATTATAAAAATCCTTTTTTCGGTTGTTGACCTGAAACGAATTTATCATTAAATTAATTTTATAATCGAATACAGTATGAAAGGAAACAATATGGCACAAGGTTTTTCACAAAGTTATAAGAAAAAAATATCAGTTTTGGTCTTTTTGAAAGGCACACTTGCACCTTTAGTATTATACTTTGATAATCCTTATGATGAGTATGCCGAACTTATGGAAGTCGTTCGTACTCAAGGTTCCATCGCGAAATTGATTGAAAAAGATACGACGGGACCGATAAAAAGAGTAGCCTTCCTCTCAAATCAAATAGCTGCGGTTGCTATTCAAGAGGAGCCGATAGTTCAGTAAAACGAGCCTGTTTACTTTTCATAATTTCAAGAGTATGTTCATATCCGTATCGCCCTAATTGTGCACAAATATAATCATACATTTGTTCAAGTTGGGGCATATGGAGCGGGTTAATGTTATACAAATAGGATTTAATAAGAACACCCAAAGTCATTGATGCCATCAAAGAGCCTATTTCGTACGGGTTTATTTCCGGTAATGTCAAAGTTATATTAGGTCTTTGTTTGTCAACTAAAACCATTTTAATGGCTTCTATTTCCGCATTTGTTAATTCTGATAAAGTTTTTCCGCCTAAGTAACCGATACTTGTATATTTGAAAAACTCAGGAATTGCATTGTCCGAGTTAAAGTTTTCTACTTTAATGATTGTAATTTGTTTGTCGTTAGGACCTTCTGCCATCATTTGCAAAAGGGAACGTTGATCTCCGCTTCCTTGAGAGTTATAACAAATTTGTCCGTGAGGAGAATAACGATTATCGTTTGTCAAATCTCTTGAAAGAGTTTCTTCAATAAGATAAGAAAACCATTTCGGCATAAGCAATAATCTTTCCGCATAGGGAATAATTACGGAAATGTATTTATTTTTGATAGTTTTTAGCGAATGATGAAGCAGTGCAAATTTTGCGGTATTATTTTCGTGCAAGGGACTGTTTAAAGTGTTGTCGATGGCATCTTGAACTCCGCTGATGAAATCGTTGATTGAAAGACCGACAAGAGCCATAGGCAATAGTGTAATACCGGAATAAAAATTAAATCCGAGACCTTCTTGAACGGAAAAACATTTGTATGCTTCTTGTGATGCAATTTGTTCAAGTCCGGAGCCTTCCACCGTAACAATCAGCATATGCATACGATAATTTTCGCCTATTTCATATTCAAGACGTCTTTTTGCAATCATAAAAAGGGACATCACAGAAGGATTTTCACAATCTTTTGATGCGATAATGAAAAGACATTTTTTCATATCCTTAATTTTTGAAAATTCATTAACAGTATCAGGGTCAATGTATTTGAGGAAATGAATTCTCGGAAAATTTTCTCTCTCGTTTTTATCTCTTATATTCCAAAATGGTTTTAATAAAGCTTTTAAAAGTGATTCTACACCATATACGGTTGTTCCGTTGCCGACAATTAAAATATCTTCAAATTTACCTCGAACCATATCGGCATATTCTAATATATCTTTGATAATATTTTTATCGTTACCGAAGTTTAGCCATAAATAGTTCGGGTAATTATTGTCCCGTTTGGCTTTAATCTCCTTTAGTATGTGGTTAATTTTTCCGGAGTAGTTGGATAAAGCGAAGTCAAAATCAATGCCGTGTTCAGCGCCGATAACTTCTTGTCTTACGTTGGTGTAGTCAAATTTATACATTCATTATCTTTCGAGTAAATATTTTAATATTATAGTTATTAGTATTTAATATATAAATTTTCTTATTTATTTTAGCAAAATTATAAAAAAATGGCATATGAAAATTAATAATTTTTCTTATATTTTTACATTTATTTATTATTTTGAATTGATTTGTGATAATATCAGATTATGAAAGAAATCGATTTTTTAAACATAATTAAAGAAACATTGACTGATAATAGTTACATCGGTAATGATTGTGCGGATTTAAAAGAAGTTGGCATGTTCATTACGCAAGATTCTCTTGTTGAGGACGTTCATTTCAAGTTAAGCACGACAACACCGTTTCAATTAGGACAAAAGGCTGTTGCCGTAAATATTAGTGATCTTGCGACGACACTTTGCAATCCTGCATATATTTCAATCGGGCTTTCTGTTCCGGACAGTATTTCCGTTGATTTTGTAAAAGAATTTTACAGAGGTGTAGATGTAGCTTGTCAAAAGTATCATGCGGTTGTTACAGGCGGAGATATAACGTCTTCCGACAAAGTTTATATTTCTGTTGCGGCAATTGGAAGACGCAGACATGATGTGAACATTTCGAGAAGTTATGCTCATGTCGGTGATTTTATAATTACGACGGGCAATTATGGCACAAGTGCGGCAGGACTTGCTGCGTTGGAAAACGGATGGAATGTTTCACAAGAAATCTTAGATGCACATTTGACTCCTGTTGCAAGGCTTGAAGAAGCTCATGAGGCAGGCAAATATATTGAAAATGATGTTGCAATAATGGATACGTCTGATGGTTTGGCTGATGCGTTGTATAAAGTTTCAAAGGCTTCAAATGTTTCTATCGATGTTAATTTCGATGAAATCCCCGTTTTGCCCGAAGTTAAAAAACTTGCGGAAGAAAAAGGTGTTGATTTAAAAGATTGGGTACTTTGGGGCGGAGAAGATTTTGAACTTTTATTGTTCGTTCCGTACTTTTTGTTCGCAACATTGAGTTCAAAAGGATTTAAGTATGTGGGTACGGTTGTCGGAAACACTGAATCCAAGGTTACGATAAAAGATAAAGATAAATCTTTTGTAATTGACGAAAAATTATTTAACGAAAAAACGTACAATCATTTTGGGGGATAAATGCCTGTAATTAAAGCTATAGTGACGGCCGGCGGTGTGTCAAGAAGATTTGGCGACGGAAATAAATTGCTTGAAAATTTGAACGGAAAACCCGTTATTAAATATTCGGTTGATTTGTTTACGGAAATGGGATTTGAAGTAATAATTCCTGCTCATATAAGTTTTATTCCCGAAATCCAAGAACTTTTTAAAGATTATTCAAACGTTAAAGTTATTCAGGGCGGATTAACAAGACAACAATCTGTTTTTAAAGGTTTAAAAGCTGCGAAATCCTGTGATTACGCAATTATTCATGACGGAGCCAGACCCTTGATTAAAAAAGAAACAGTTGAAAAATGCCTTGAAAAGGCATATGAAAAAAAAGCTGTAATTGTTGCCGTTCACACTACAGATACAATTAAAACGGTAGATGCACACAAAAAAATTACGGGTACTCCTCAAAGAATTAATCTTATCAATGTTCAAACTCCTCAAATTTTCGATTATGAATTAATTTTAGATGCTCATACGAGACTTTGTGAATGCAGTATGACGGATGATGCTTGTCTTGTTGAGGCTTTGGGCGGGGAAGTTTATTACGTTGAAGGCGAGTACTCAAACATAAAAATAACCAATCAAATAGATATAGATTACGCAAAATTATTGCTTGAAACTCTTTAAAAAAATTGTTAAACTAAAGAAAAGATTACAATTTGAGGATTTGGAATGAAACCGATAAATAAAATGTTGTATGGTTTGGCATTGAGTGCAATATTGTTGAATGCTCCCGTTTATGCCAAAGATTGTTTCGATTTTTCAAACGGAAATTATCAGTCTATTTTTTATGTAAACGATATTCACGGTCAGTTGCCGACGATGCTTAAAATTACAAATGCTTCGACGCAATTTGATGCGTGTGTTTTTGATAAAGATAATATTGACTCATTCAAATTTTCTTCCGGTGATATTTATATCGGCAGCGATGATATGGCAAACACCGCTTCTACGATGTTCTTGAACGTAAACGAAATTCAGGCAACTGTTTTGGGAAATCATGAATTTGATATGGGTGCAACAAAACTTGCAAAATTTTTACCGTTGATAAAAGCTGTTAAAGTCGGTGCAAATGCAACATATCCTGCTAAAAATCCGATAAAAGGTCAAGTCCTGAAATCGGTTGTTATTACGGGAAAATCAGGCGAAAAATACGGTATTGTCGGTGCTCAATCTCCGACATTGATTGAAAGAATGAAAGATCCGACACTTTTTGAAGGAATTACAATCTCCTGCGGTGAAAAAGCGTATAAAGAACTTCAATCAGAGGTTAATAAACTCCGTAATCAGGGCATCAACAGAATTATTATGCTTTCTCATTCCGGATATGAAGAAGAAAAAGAAATTGCAAAACATGTCAGTGGAGTTGATGTCATTTTGGGCGGACACTCTCACGATTTGATTTTTGATATTACCGAAGGCAAAAACCTTCAATATTCTCCTCTCGGAGAACCTGTTGTGATTACTCAGGCAGGTCGTGACGGCAAAAATTTCGGAATTTTAAATGTTGAATATGATGACAATGGTGTCATTGTTAAAGCTCAAAATAATGTTTATAAAACAAGTGAATTTAATAAAAGTTTGCTTATGACTACTACTGCTGACGTTGTTTTGGGACAATCTCCGATTTTGGGACAAGTTGAATCCGTTCCCGTTCTTACTGACAGAATGAATGTTGAAGAAAACGGCTATTCGGAAGTATTTTTGGATATCGTTCGCGGAGAAACAGGTGCGGATATCGTTTTGATGAACTCGGCAAACTTCCGCGGCTCTTTGGATTTGGGTAATTTTACCGCAAGAGATATTGGAGGTATCTTCCCGTTCAAAAATAAAATGTGCATAGTTGAACTTTCCGAAAAACGTTTGATTGAAGCTTTAAATCACGGCGGTTCTTCCCTCGTTGCTCCGGATTTGAAACCGTCAATCCTTCAGGTATCGGGCATGAATTATACCTTGTCAAAAGATGGTAAAGTTACACAAGCTGCCGTTTGTAAGGACGGAAAAATGATTGAACTCGATGTTAATAATCCGTCAGATACAAAGATATTTAAAGTAGCTTATGACGATTACCTTTTGGCAGGCGGAGACGCTTTTACTTCTTTGAAAGGAGTTAACGTCTTGAAAAAATATGATTACGATAAAGATCAAATTATTATCAATTACTTTATGAAAAATAAAAATTGCAAACCCCTCGTTATTAAAAGTGACGGTCGTGTAAAATTTGAATAATCTGATTTATTTTATAACTTTAAAATTTCCCCCGAATAATAGGGGGAAATTTTTTTTTCCTTCGCTTTTTAATTCATCAAATTCACTCCAATTCATCCAATTCATCCAATTCATCCAATTCACTCAATTCATCCGAATACATTAAATTTTATTCAGCCTTATTCAAAAAATCCCCA
>CACZSN010000041.1 GCA_902783835.1 uncultured bacterium | reverse complement strand
TAACTCTTGTCAACAAAGCGTCAACTGTTGATGATTGTGATGAACCAACGTAGTCTGATGATACGAGCGGTTCTTCAGGATAGCAAAGAACGTGTCCGTCAGCACCTTCTTTTAATGCTGCGTTAACTTCTTCAACTGTTACGTCTTTACCAACTTCAAATACAACGTCAACTAATGAAACATCTGGAGTAGGAACACGCATAGCGAAACCGTCTAATTTGCCTTTTAATTGAGGTAATACTAAAGCAACTGCTTTTGCTGCACCTGTTTTTGTAGGAACGATGTTCAAAGCACCTGCTCTTGCTCTTCTGGGGTCTTTGTGACCGGCATCGAGGATTCTTTGGTCGCCTGTGTATGAGTGAACTGTTGTCATCAAACCTTTAACGATACCAAATTTTTCTTTGATAACTTTTGCTACAGGAGCCAAGCAGTTAGTTGTGCAAGATGCCATTGAAATTACGTTGTGTTTTGCAGGATCGTATTCATTTTCGTTTACGCCCAAAACGATTGTTTTGTCTTCATTTGAAGCCGGAGCTGAAATGATAACTTTCTTAGCACCTGCATCGATGTGTGCGTGAGCTTTTGTTGCATCTGTGAAGAAACCTGTTGATTCGATTACGACTTCAACACCCAATTTTGCCCAAGGAAGTTGAGCGGGGTCTTTTTCTGCGAAGAACAAAATCTTGTGACCGTTTACGATGATGCCGTCTTCTGCTGCTTCAACTTCGCCGTCAAATCTGCCCATTACTGAGTCATACTTGAAAATTCTTGCTGCGTCTGCAGGTTTCAAACCGGGGTCGTTGATTGCAACATAATCGAGTTCATTGAAGATACCTTCTCTGATTGCTGCTCTTAATGTATTTCTTCCGATTCTGCCGAATCCGTTAATTGCTACTTTAACCATGTTTAATTCTCCTTTAAACTTACTTGGGTTTCGTGTAAGTTATACACTAAACAAATTTTATAATCAAGTGGCAAATCCGAAAATTATAATAATTTTGTTACACAATTTTTACAGATTTCAGACGGTGGCATTTTCGTTAAATTGTGGTTATAATATGAATGAAAGGATGATTTTGTGGGGTTATTTGAGTTCTTTAAAAACAATGCCATAAATGATGCCATGATGGCTCAAAATGAGGAAGAAGTTACATTTGAGGCTACTGCCAACAGATCAAATCTCAAAACGCAACTTTCTTTGCAGTTAATGCAGTGCGGTTTTACGAAATTGGAAATTAAAGAAGTTCTTGATGTAATTACTCTTGCGGAAACTGATATCAGGATTGCGGAAGACAGTCTTGCTCACGTTAATATTAATAATCCCGATCCGACTCGTGCTATGCATGCCGCTCTTGAACAAATACGTAATTACAAAAAAGAAGCGGCTTATAATATACGCAAAAAAATCATGGAAATTATTGCCCGTAAAAAACAAATGGGCAAAATGTAATTTTATTATTTTCTATTAAAGTTTTTTATTTTCGTGCCGATTAATATTTTGTGAGAGCATGTATTTTCGTGCGTGATTTAGAGTTATGGTTGATATTTCAAAAATAAACACGAACAATAGAATAAATATGCCGAAGAAAGCTTCGCCAAAGGCGGAGACAGCGGTTCCCGAGCAAGTTAAGGCGGAAGGGAAACAAGTTTATCCGTCGGGTGAATTGCTTCGTTCGATGGCGGGTATTCAATCTAACCAACCCGCACTCCAAGCACAGCGGTCAAACTCTGATAAATCACCTCTTTTCAGTAAAAATACGGAAGATATTAATAAATATTTACATTCTCTCCCGCTTGTCGGAAAGGTTATTTCCGCTTTTGAGCAGGATGAAGAAGGTGTTTCTGCCGTAAAAGGTCTTGTTAATGCTATGACACAAAACGATGTTGAGACGAGTAATGTTGAGATGTTGTTGCAACTTGTCGAAGATAAAAAAGTTCGTCCCGATGCTCTTTTATACCTTTGCAATCAAGGTATAATGTCCGATGAGTTTGAAAAAGATTTAGATTTAATGTATGACGCAAATATCAAAGGTCAGGATATAAAAGAAGCGTTTGTTCCTACATTAAAATCAACCGCGGAAGGTATCAAAAACAGAGAAACAGGCGATGTTTTCGGTGTTGAAGGAGAAGAAAAAATTTATATAAAAACATCGGAAAATGATGTTAAACAATTGGGTTTGAGCCAAAAAACATACTTGAAACTTTTCCCTCCGCTTGAAAGATTTGCAATTTATCAGGGTGAAGCGGGTAATTGTTACATGCTCTCGACTCTTGATGCGATAAATTCAAACCCTCAAACAAGAGAAAAACTCTTGAGTTGTTTCCGCGAAGATGGCGAAAACCTTAATGTTTCTTTGCCAAACAGCGATTATATGTTCACGATGAATAAAAATAAATTGCCCGCTGAAATAAAAGATTTCAGAGAACAATATTCAATGGGGGCGGCAGGTTTTAAAATTCTTGAGCATGTCTACGGAAAAGATGTTCAACAAAGTTTGCTTAAAGAAGCTCACGAAATTTTGCAAGACCAATCGGAAAACGCAAAAGGCTTTTTCAAAAAAAGAATGTTTACAAAACAGTTGAAACAATTTGAACAGGAATTGGCAAAAAATCCGGACAATATAATAATTGAACGAACGATAAAAAATCAAAAAGTTTCCTGGAACGATTCAGTCGGTGTTGAATGGAATAAACTCGACGAAACAACGAGCCAATTTAAACGTGCTTCTGATTATTACAGAGGTCGTGGCGGGCATGAAGAATGGGTTATGGAAAAATTCGGTTTTGAAAAAATAAACAAAATGTTCGATTTGAATACTCAAAATTCAAAATCCGCTCAAGACTTGCTTTTTGCTCCTGAAAATAAAGACAAATATATCTTTACTGCTTTTAGTACCGGAAACAGTCAAACTCTTGGCTCGGAAGGTCTTTTGGATGAAGATTACGGAGTTTACACAAAGCATTCATTCTCTGTTAAACCTAAAATCGATAAAAACGGAAACAAAGTATTACACGTCTCTAATCCTTGGAACGCAACGCAAAGCTCTGTTATGAGCTATGAAAAATTTGCGGAACTTTTTACGGGATTGGTTGTTGCGGAAAAATAAATTATTAAGAAATGAAAAAAATATTAAAGTTTTAAATTTTTTTGACGATAAAATAAGTGTCGAATAAACACATGAGAAAATTTTAATGAACATTTCTTTTTTAACGGGTGTAAGTGCTTTAAACCCTATCAAAACACCGCAAAGAACGGTAATCAGACAACAAGGACTCACGCATGATACTTTCGTGAGAACGACGGCAGCTCCGACTGCGGCACCGACTGCGGAGAAAAAAGAAAATAATAATAAAAACTTTGACGTAAATGCAATTCGCCAAGAATTAAGTGAAATGCAAACTTTTAACGGCAAACCGAAGTTTAAAGATGACAAATTGGATGCCGTTACGAAAATTGTCAGCGATAATCCCGAAAAATGGAACGCAATAAAAGTTTTGGCACAAGAACCGAAAATGATTAGTTCTTTGATTATCGATTTTGCAAGTCGTGATGTCGAAACTCTTAATTCTGTAGCCGATTTGTCGCAATTAAAAACCGAAAACGGGGAGAAAAAATTCTCGTCGCTCGAAATAAGAAATCTTGCAAATCAACTTAACGGTGAAGAACTGTCTAAGGTCGGAAAGCTTGCAAACACTCCGCTTGACAGTGATATTATCATCAATATCGCTAAAGATAAAAATTTGACGGATATGGAAAAACTTGCCAAAACCGTCAATGATTTTGCAAAGAGTTCTCCTGATATAAGAAGAGTTTCTTTCCAAAAAGATGATTTTGATGAAAATGCCTACAATGTCCGTGCGGATATGGAAGGTAACGGTTCTAAAATTTTACTTTTGGATAAAGATTTGCAGGCAAATGCCCTTGAAATTGTAAACATGGAAAAATCAAAAGAGGGTTACTTACAACAAGTCAAAAAGACCCAAGATTTCCGCAATAACACGGTTTCGAAGGTTATTTCGATGAAAAGTCCAAGTATTCCGCAGCCGATTGTTACGGAAGAAACAAGAATTATCAAAGATAATAACGGAAACACTGTCAGAAAGGAACTATACACCATTTCAGATTTGGCAGGAACGCCGAATATCAAATATGTTTACCCTGACGGAAGCGAAAAAATCGTAAGTTCAGGGACATTTGACGAAGAAACCGGCAAAACGACCGTTAAAAAAGACATGACTTCTCTTGACGGAACAAGAACGGAATACCTCTATGAAGATACTCCCGACGGAAACATGGCTTCCCATTACAAAATTACCGATAAAGACGGTAATGTTTTGATGGATAAAACGGCAACTTTGACTGTTGTTGACGATAATACATTTATTTCCACGGAAAATGACAAAAAATACGAAGTTAAAATAAGTGAAAATAAAATTGATGTTAAAAATTTGAACAACGGAGAAATTTCAACGTTAAACTTCGACGGCAGGGTTGACGGAAACAAAGAAAAACTTATGGCTTCTTTCAAGCATATGCCGGCGGAAGAAATTATTCGTCTCGGAGATACAACCGATACGTTGACAGGTATTGATAATACATATCAATCGACTTATGCTGCAACGACAAGAACAATTAAATCAGGCGATAATTTGTTTACGATTTTGCACGAAGCAGGTCACGCAAAGGATTATGAACATGTTGACGTTAAAAACAAAGAAACTTTAGCTAATTCAATTTTCTCAAATCCCAAAGTTAATGAGACATTTGAAGCGGAAAAGGCTAAGTTTAACGAAGCATTCCCTCTTGCACAACGTGATCACATAAGCTACTTTATCAAAAATTCTGAGTATAAAGACGGCTTACAAGAAGCAATCGCGGAAACAAATGCTTTGTTGAATACAAAAAATACGGAAGATTTATTCTCAATTCGTTCACAATATTTGCAACAATATTTCCCGAAAACGATTGTATTGCTTGCTCAAATGATGGATTAGTTCTTAAATTTGTAATACAAAATAAAAAAAAGACGGATTTTATAATCCGCCTTTTTTAATCTTTTTTAAGTTAACTATGCAACTTCTTCTTCTTTTGCTTTTTCAGCTTCTTGCTTAGCAATTTCTTCGCTTACGTTAACTTCTTTTCCTGCTTGTCTTGCTTCTCTGAGTTCTTTAATTTTTTCAGGGTTAAGAACTTTGAGTTCGATAGCACCGAAAGATTCTTTAGAAAGAGTTTCTTTAACATCTACACCGTAATCGTCGTATCTGTTATCGATTTTGCCGTCAACAACTTGTTGTTGGAACCATTCGATGTGTTGTTGAGCTTTTGCGGGGTATTCAGGGTGAACTTTCAACCATTGAGCGTAAGACATGTTGCCTCTCGGGTTGTTGCAATCTTTACATTCAGCGATGAAGTTTTGAGTTGCATTCGGGCCACCCAATGATTTCGGGTGAATGTGTTCAATTGTTTGCATTGAAGGTTCTAACATTCTTCTTGCAATAGCTTGCGGGCTGCCGTTTGCTTGACCGTAAGCTTTTTTAACTTCATCAAAGCTTGCGGGAATGTTGAATTGCAGCATCCATAACTTTGTCGTAAGTTACAGGGTCAACTGAATCTGCGATTTTGCCCAATTTTTCGGTAAATTTCATTCTGTCAATTTTACCGCCTTGAATTTTTTCAATTTCTGAAGAAATCAATTTTGAAACGGGGTTGTCTTCGCCATATGTTGCTTTAACAATTGTATCAGCACCTTTCAATGAGTTGATGCAATAGTTTTGAGTTTTTTCTTTAAGACCTTTTCCTACCATACCTTTAGCTCTTGCAAGGTCACCGCCGTGTGCTCTTGCTTCTTGTGCTGCAAGCATCATAACTACTCTTTGCGGTGTTCTGAAGAAATCTTTATCTTGTTCGATTTTATCGGCTAATCTTTCACCTTTAAGGTTTGCAAATTCTCTCGCTTTCGTGTCCATTTGGTTTGCTCTGACCATTCTGCCACCGCAGCAGCAGCAAGGTACATCGTCAATTTTCTTTGTGATAAAACCGCCTGTGCTTACGGGGAAGCCGCCAAATGAAACTGTTGCGGCTTGACCGCCCAAGAAGTATGATTTCAATGCTCCCTTTTCAGCTACTTGTTGTTGTACTTCAGGTTTTTCCGAAGCAATAGGATTTGAAACTTTTTTATTTTCAACTGCTTTTGTTGAAACTGCATTTACTGAATTAATCGGAGCGATTGCCATTTAATACCACACTTTCTTACACACTGGCTGTTTTATTTATACTTACCCTTCCATGAAGTTGGCTGAAAAAATAAATTGCCTTTTTTGCTTAAATTTCTTATTTTTTGTAACAAAACCTAATAACCGATTTCGCAAAACCTGTTATAAGTTGAAATTATTGTTTTTTCAAATTTTAGTCTGTTATAAAAATTGCGGATATTTTGTGTTTTTTGTTAAGAATGCCTGATGAATTCTTGCAGATAGATTTTGGTCGTTTTATTATTAAGTCACTATGGATAAGAATGTTTTGGGCGGCCACCCTAAAGGCTTATATTTATTATTTTCGGTCGAAATGTGGGAAAGATTTTCCTATTATGGTATGCGGGCATTATTAGTATTATATTTAATACAATATTTGTTCTCGGGCATGGATGAGAAGGTTGCTACGCAGTATGCTGGTAATATTTACGGTTGGTACACCGGACTTGTTTATTTGACGCCTCTTGTCGGCGGTTATATTGCGGACAAATTTTTGGGTCAAAGAAAGTGTATTTCAATCGGTGCAATTGTTATGGCAATTGGTTTGTTTACACTTGCCGCAAGCGGGCTTGAATGTTTAAAAAGTGTTTCAATCCTTGTATTTACTCTTGGATTGACATTGATGATTATTGCTAACGGATTTTTCAAATCAAATATCAGTACGATTGTCGGCATGCTTTACGGCGATGACAAACAAAAACGAGATGCAGGGTTTACGATTTTCTATATGGGAATTAACCTTGGTGCATTTTTCTCACCGTTAATTTGCGGAACTTTGGCACAATTATACGGCTTCAAATACGGCTTTATGGCAGCGGGTTTAGGTATTATTTTCGGTTATATAACATATAAATTTGGTGAAAATAAACTTTTGGGCGAACATGGTTTAAAACCTGTTCAAACAGAAATCGTCCGTGAATCTTCAGAAGAAGAAGATGTTGTTGTTCGCAAAAAGCTTACGACACGTGAAAAAAGAAGAATTTATGCATTATTTATTTTAATGACATTCTCAATTTTCTTCTGGATTTGTTTTGAACAAGCCGGATGTTCGTTTACGTTGTTTGCGGAAAACGAAACTCAAAGACATATAGGTAATTTTGAAATTCCGACGGGATATTTCCAATCATTAAATCCGTTGTTTATCATTACGATAGCACCGTTGATGTCAATGTTTTGGAGTTGGCTTGCAAGTAAAGGAAAAGAACCTACTTCAGTTGTAAAATTCTGCATAGCTTTGGGAATGGTCGGTTGTTCGGCATTAATTATGGCAACGGCTGCACATTTTGCGGGTGAATCTTCGTTAGTTTCTCCGTTATGGCTTGTATTTACATATCTTTGTGCAACACTTGCTGAATTGTGCTTGTCACCGATTGGTTTGTCTTTGGTTACAAAACTTGCACCTGTTCAATTCGCATCAATTTTGATGGGAACTTGGTTCTTATCAAGTTTCTTCGGAAATCTTATTGCAGGTGTGTTCTCAGGATTTTACGAACACATGTCGCACACATTGTTCTTCTGTATTCTTGCGGGAGCAGCGTTCGTGATTGCAATAATTTTAACGGCAATAAGACCTGTATTACAACTTTGGATGGGTAAAAATTAGTCGTACAAATAAACAAATTTAATAAAAAAAGACGGATTTTAAAGTCCGTCTTTTACTTTATAAGTTTTCGATAATCCTTGTTATGCAGGCATCTTGACTTCTTACCCAATCTCGGTATGAAATTCTCATAACTTTCATTCCAGAGCGTTCCAAAATTAGTTGTTTTTTGATGGGTGAAATATTCGTTTTGACTTCGTCTTTCATACCGTCACATTCGACAACGATTGATTTTCCGTCGGAGTTGGTGACGAGAAGGTCACATTTGAATCCTGCTGATTCATATCCTCCTTTTACATCGAAGCCTTTTGCCTCGAGTGCGGTCGCAATTTCTTTTTCGAAATCGTTGTTGAATGTGCTGATATAGCCTTCGGTTTCGACCAAATTTCTTTGAGCTTCATAGGTTCTGATATGTTCGATGTAATCTCTCATCAAACCTGCTGAAAAACTGTCAGGGTCTTTTGAGAGGAACGAAATGCACTGTTTTCTTGCACGAGTAACGGCAACATTGAACAAATTCGGCTTTTGTAAGAATGCCAAACTTTGGGTAAAACTATTGTCTGCAATCGCCCAAGACATAATGATAATGTCACGTTCGTCCCCTTGGAAGGTATGAGCCGTACCGACATCAACGAGGTGACGTTGAAGCGTTGCGTCTGAAAATGCCTTCATTAGTGACTTTTTGATTGCCTCAACTTGACTTCTGAACGGCGAAATTATGCCGATAGAAACAGGTTTGTAATTTTTATCGTTCTTTTTGGCTTCGTCTCGAATGATAATTTCGTGCAACTTTTCAACAATAGCCTCAATTTCGGGGATATTTCTCGTTGCATCGCCGTCAACTTTTCCGTTTTCAACTCTGCAAAGTTCCAAAACCTTTATGCTGTCGTCGTTTTTGGTCATAATTCTGAGACCACCGCCGTAAAATTCTTTGTTGCTAAAATCGATAATCGGAGGCAAACTTCTGAAATGTTCATCGAGCAAAACAGGTGTCATGCAGTAATAACCCGCTAAATCGAACATTGAATTTGTTCTGAATCGCCACATTAATCGATATTTATCAGGAATATCGTATTGGCTCAAGAACGATTGTTCTTTTGCGTTTTCGAGGAAGGATAAGTGTGGTAATTGCTTGTCGTCACCGACGATTACGGCTTTTTTTGCACGGAATAAAATCGGAATACAACTTGCAATATCGCACTGACTTGCCTCATCGATGATTGCCACGTCAAAAAGCCCCGGCTTCATTGGCAAAGAGCCTGAAACGGCATATGTTGTAACGCATTGACAAGGGAAAGCTTCCAATAACGGTTTGAAATCTTCATCTTCGAGTAATCTGTTTTGAAGGTTTTTCTTTCTTTCCACGAGTGCTTTTGTGTGAACAAAAAGTCTTTGACGTTTTACTCTGTCTCTCAAAAGTCCTTTGAGAGCTTCTCTTCTAACATTTTTCAAAATATTTACGGCAAGCGTTTTTTGCTTTTTTTGAAGTTCGTGAATTTCATCGGTCAATTCTGTAATATTGCCCAATTTATAAATATCCGCTTCTGTTTTTGATGCTTTTGCACCCAATTCGCAACCGACAAGTTCTTTTCTTATTTGCTTCAAATTATCCCAATCCGGTTCAAAATCAACCAATTTAAGGACTTTTCTAAGCTTAAAACTGTTTGTTTTTAAAGAAATATTATTAAAGAAATTAGGTTTTTCGAGGGATTTTTCAATTTCGTCAACCAATTTCTTAACCTCTTCGACTTGAACGACGTTGAGTTTTTTAGTAATAAACACGGGTTTTTCGTGTAATTTTTTTGATTTTTCTTCTGTAATTTGTTGCCATTGTTCTTCGAGAGAAATTATTTTATCAATTTTTTCTTTGCAGTCATTAATTTTTGAAAGCAACGCTCTCATATCGTCAACACCAACAAGCATCGCATCTTCGAACCCTGTGTCAAGGTCGATTTTGTTCGAAATTAAATTTTGAAGTTTTGCCGATAGTTCCCGTTGATAATTCATTCTTCCCGCACGGATAGCCAAATACGGTGCTCCTAAAGCATTTAAACGCTCTGCAACGACGTCGGTTGCCTTGTCCATTCTTGATGCAACAAGTACGGTTTTTCCGTTTGCAACAAGGTGAGAAACAAGATTTACAATGGTTTGAGATTTACCTGTTCCCGGAGGGCCTGAAACCGCAACAAGAGAATTTGTCTCAAGATTTCTCAAAACATCTTCTTGAGAATCGCTTAATGACAGCGGAGTTACGGGGCAAAAAGCCGCTTCAATATTTGCATCGGGAAGTTTAATTTCTGACTTGCCTTTTCCTGCTGCAAATTCTTCATTGATGACGTTTAAAACGGTTTCTCTGAACATGCCGCTTGGCATTTCGGAAATTTTTGTAAGTTCGTGAAGAACTCCGGCCGTAACATCCGGACGTTTTGTCAAAATCAATGCACTTTGATTTGTGATTGCAACTTTTTCAAGTTTTGCACGTTTCGGTTTATCCGTGCCTTCGTCTTCGGTGTCGTCATCGCTATTGCCCGAACCTGACGAAATTCCGGTGGAATCGTCATAAACATCATCTTCGTGTGCAAGTTTTATATCCAAATCGGGGATTAATGATTTTAAAGTCGTTATAAAAATCTGTAAACCCTCGTCCGTCAATGGCAAAGGCGGTACAACATCAAGTATGCCTTCGAGCATTTGTTCGGTTTCTTCTTCGTCATCACTTTTTGCCATAAGTGCGGTCAGTGCACCTGTATTGACCGAAAGAACTTCATCTTGAAGAATACATTTTATGTTAACTCCGTCACGTTCAAGTCTGCAAGGCATGTAAAGTAACGGGGTCAAAAACTCGTTGTAGCGGCGGCTTTTGCTGTTTTTTCCGGCCAAAAATAAATATCCGTAAATCAAATATTTATCTTTTTGTCCGTTTTCGGATTGAATCATCATTTCCGTGATGTTGCTGCTCGAGCCGTCAAGCAGTAGCGGTTCGCCGAAATTTGAGAACAAAGTTTCTTTTAATGGTGCGGTAGATTTTTTCTTTTGCAATCTTGCATCGGAAAGATGTTCTTCTCTAAGGAAAATCCACTTGTTATCCTTGTCCTGCTTGAGGTTTCGGAAGGTCGAACTTTTGACTTCTTCTCTCACGCAATCGTGAAGATAAAGGCTCAACCGTCTTATAAAACTGTTATGAAACGCTGAATTTAATATTTTTGTTGCTTCTTGAAGCATATTGTCCCCAATCTGTGTTTTTTGGGCATTTATACCCACAATGATTTTAAAACACTTTTGATTGTAGATAAATCAAACGAAAAAATGATTTTATTTAAAATTTTAATGTATCCGCCGTGGTTGAATTGTTCGGCAAAAAGTGCCTTGTTCTCAGTGACAAAGTGCCAAACTACGGTTCTTATGAGAAGATTGTTTCTTATGTAATTTTTTTGGGTCGATTTTTTGTGATATTTTTCACTTCCAGTCATAGGAATTGCTTTTGAGTAATTTTCTCCGTGTCTGCGATAAGCATACAAAGGTGCGTCAATGATTGCACTTGAGCCGATTAGGTGGGCAAATGAAAAAATGAATTTATCCGCAGTAATTTTGATTTTTTCGGGGTTTTTTAGGTGCAAAAGATAGTCGCAAACGGATTTTCGAAGTACTGCCGAACTTGACGGTGACCAGTGCCAAGTCGCAAAAGTATATTTTTTATTGTCTAAAACTTTGACTTCAAAATCTTTTGTTTCAAAATCGGTTGAAAACATGTCAGGAGTGAATTTTACGTTTTCTGAAAAATTTTCCAAAGACAAAAACGGACAATCAGACGATTTCATCGAATGGACAGTTCCGTCCTCGTCAATCTCGATTTGCCTTGCACTCGTAAGTGCAACAGTCGTATTCAAGTGAGTTTTGATATGTGCTGCGGCAAATTCTGAGAACAAAACATCGTCACCGTCAGTAATCGTCACAAACTCTCCGTCAGCGACTTTTACCCCGTTCAAAAACGAGGTGAGTTGACCGACATTTTGTTTGTTTCGGACAATTTTTACGTCAATGTCGGGGTTTTCAGCCTTAAAATTTTCAATGACAGAAACGCTTTCGTCAGAGGAGCAATCGTCAACGACGACGATTTCCTTATTGACGTAAGATTGTTCTTTGATGCTCAAAAGGCACTCTTTGAGATAGAGTGCCTTATTGTAACAAGTTACGATAAATGAAATTTTCGGGGTAGAAAATTTTATTGTCAAAAATCTTCTCCGATTATTTTACGACTTTTTGAATTCTTGCTTTGACTTTGTCTTTGCCGAGAATTTCAAGAATACCGCACATATCGGCACCGCGAGTTCTGCCTGTAACAGCAGCTCTTATTGCCCACATGGTGAGTTTCGGTTTGATACCTTGTTCTTTGAAATATCCTCTGAATTCTTCAAGAATTTCGTGGAGATTGTTGAAATCCCAACCGTCAATTCTGTTCAAAACTTCTTTGAGAACAGTTTGTGAAGTTTCCGTATCCAAAACCGTTTCCTGAACTTCCTTATCGATTGTCGGATATTCTCCGAAGAAATATTCAACCGCATCAGTGATGTCAGAGAGTAATGTTAACGGTTCTCTTGTGATTTCAACCATGTGAAGATATTGTTCTTCGGTAAGTTCGTTTAAATCGTACTTCTTAAGGTACGGTTTTAATCTTTCCGCAAGGTCTTTGAGTTCAAGTTTTTTGATGTATTGACCATTCATCCAGTTCAATTTGTCGTATTCGAAAATTGAGTTTGATGAAGAAACTTCGTGAATTCTAAAATCTTTTGCAATTTCATCAACAGTCTTGATTTCTTCTCCGTCGGAAGGTGACCAGCCTAAAAGTGCTACGAAGTTGATAAGAGCGTCTGTTAAGTAACCTCTTTCAACAAATTCACTTACTGCTGTTGCACCGTGACGTTTTGAAAGTTTGCTTCTGTCCGGTGCTAAAATCATTCCGAGGTGACCGAATTTAGGAATTTCTGCTCCTAATGCTTCGTAAATCAAAATTTGTTTGAAAGTATTTGAAATGTGGTCTTCACCTCTGATTACGGTGTTGATTTTCATCAACATATCATCAATTACAACCGCAAAGTTGTAAGTCGGTGAACCGTTAGATTTCATAATTACGAAGTCGCCGATAAGGCTTGTATCTTGATGCAAATCACCTTTTACCAAATCTTCAAAGTGAACAATCGGTGTGTCATGGAAGGCTTTTTGTGCTTTTTCAACGGAAAAACGAATTGCGGGTTTTCTTCCTTCAGCTCTTAATTTTGCTTTTTCTTCTTCCGTCAAATTTTCACACTTTTTGGAATAAACATAAGCTTTTTTATTTTTTGTAGCTTCTTCTTTTTCCGCTTCAAGTTCTTCAGGTGTGCAGAAACATTCATAAGCAAACCCTTTGTCCAAAAGTTCCTGAACATATTTCGGGTAAATGTCAAATCTTTCTGATTGTGTATAAGGACCGTAAGGACCGCCTACATCAGGACCTTCGTCCCAGTTTAAGCCCAATGCCTTCAAACTGTCGAAAATGTTGTCGATGTATGCTTGGCTTGTTCTTTCTGCATCTGTATCTTCAATTCTTAAAATAAATTTGCCGCCCGTTTTTTTAGCGTACAAATAGTTAAAAAGTGCTGTTCTTGCCGTACCGATGTGCAAGTTACCGCTCGGTGACGGTGCTATTCTTACTCTTATTTCTTCCATTTTTATTTCTCCGTTCAATGATTTTATTTTACAACATAAAAATATCTGTTCAACGACATTTTTTATTTTTTTCAAAAATATTCTTTCGGGCATGTCTCAAAAAAATGTTTTTTGTCTGTTTTTTTCTCCTCGAAAAATCCCGAAATGTAACATTTTTAGTAGTTTTTTTAATTAAATCGAATAAAGTGCTTGAAAAACAATTTTCAGTAAGTATGATATGACTACAACGGAAGACGACTATTAACAAAGGAAAAAATAATGTCGATTAATTTAAAAAACAAAAAAGATATCGTTAAAAAGTATGGTAAGAACGAACAAGACACTGGTTCAACAGAAGTTCAAATCGCTCTTTTGACAGAAAAAATTAACGAACTTACAGAACACTTGAAGGCTAACAAAAAAGACTTCGGCGGCAAACGTGGTTTGCTTATGATGGTTGGTCACAGAAAGAGCCTTCTTTCATACCTTAAAGATAAAGATCTTCAAGGTTACAGAGATCTTGTTAAAAAACTCAATTTAAGAGGCTAATAACAAGTTAGAAATTTAATAATCAAAGCAATCTCGAAAGCTTAATTTTCTTTCTGAGGAAGTTAATGCTGACGGGTTTGTTTTGGCGAAAACAAAAGGAAGAAAAAATGAGTTCTAAGAAATATTTATTTACTTCTGAATCAGTAACAGAAGGACACCCCGACAAGGTATGTGACCAAATTTCTGATGCGATTTTGGATAATTTTTTATGCAAATATCCTCAAGCAAGAGTTGCAGCAGAAACGTCGGTTACGACAGGTATGGTTTTGGTAAGCGGTGAAATCACAGCAGATTGTTATGTCGATATACCACACATCGTCAGAGAAACAGTCAAGAACATCGGATACATTGGTGAATCATCAGGCGGTTTCGATGCTACGACTTGTGCGGTTTTGACAAGTATTGATGAACAATCTGTCGACATCGCGGGCGGTGTAAATAAAGCGTTTGAATCAAGAGATAACAACGCAAATACTTCAACTACCGAAACAGAAGATATCGGTGCAGGCGACCAAGGTATTATGTTCGGGTTTGCTTGCAACGAAACTCCTGAACTCATGCCTCTTCCGATTAGTTTAGCTCACAGACTTTCCAAAAGACTTGCTGATGTTAGAAAACAAGGTCTTGTTCATTATTTGAGACCTGATGGAAAATCACAAGTTACGGTTGAATATGAAAATAACAAGCCTGTAAGAATTGAAACGGTTGTTATTTCAACTCAACACGCCCCCGAAATCAACGGCGAAACGGATAACGAAAAAGTTCAAGAAATTATCAGAAAAGATATGATTGAACTTGTTATCAAGCCTGTTTTTGCGGAAAGCACATTGAATATTGATGAAAACACAAAACTTCTCATTAATCCTTCAGGACGTTTTGTAATCGGCGGCCCACAAGGCGATGCCGGTTTGACAGGTAGAAAAATCATCGTTGATACTTATGGTGGTTATTCACGTCACGGTGGCGGTGCATTCAGCGGAAAAGATCCTACAAAAGTTGACCGTTCTGCTGCTTATGCTGCAAGATATGTTGCGAAAAACATTGTTGCTGCTGGACTTGCTGATAAATGCGAAATCGAATTGGGATTTGCAATCGGTGTTGCAAAACCTGTTTCAATTATGGTTGATACTTTCGGAACTGGCAAAATTTCAGATGATGAAATTATGACTTTAATTGAAAAGAACTTCGATTTGAGACCGTATGCGATTATTAACCAATTTGATTTGAGAAATTTGCCGAAGAAAAACGGCGGTAAATTCTATCAATTATTGGCTGCATACGGACATATGGGTCGTACGGATATTGATGTTCCTTGGGAACGTACGGATAAAGCCGAAGAGTTAAGAAAACAAGCAAATTTATAGAAACTGGTTGGAGTAAGATAAATGCCTGATACTGAACAAAAAACAAATGTAATGACCGGTGCGGAAATTTTGTTGGAATGCCTTAAAAAAGAAGGTGTTGACGAAGTTTTCGGTTATCCCGGAGGTTCGATATTGAATTTGTACGATGCACTTTATAAGTGTAAAGATATTAAGCATTATCTTGTTCGTCACGAACAAGCCGCAATTCACGCAGCAGAAGGATATTCAAGAGTTTCCGGTCGTCCCGGAGTTGCTTTTGTGACATCCGGTCCTGGGGCTTGTAATGCAATTACAGGTATTGCAAATGCTTATTATGACGCTTATCCGATAGTTGTTTTTACAGGTCAGGTCGGTTTATCTCAAATCGGTAACGATGCTTTCCAAGAAGCTGATATCGTTGGTATTACACGTTCTTGCTGCAAACATAACTATCTTGTTAAAGATGTTAAACAGTTGGCTCATATTATCAAGGAAGCGTTTTATATTGCGACGACAGGTAAACCAGGCCCTGTTGTAATTGATTTGCCGAAAAATATTTTGACTTCAAAGACAGAATTTGTTTGGCCAGACAAGGTTAAACTTCCTGGATATAACCCGACTTATGACGGTCACCCGAAACAAATTTCAAGAGCGTTAAGACTTCTTTGCAAGGCTAAAAAGCCTGTAATCATTGCAGGGGGTGGTATTGTTCATTCTGATGCCTCGAAAGAACTTCAAGAACTTGCTAATAAATTGCATGTTCCTGTAACGAATACATTGATGGGCATTGGTGTTTTCCCGAAAGATAATCCGCTTTCGCTTGGTATGATGGGTATGCATGGTGAATATGCTGCAAACCTTTCAGTTTATGATTGCGATGTACTTTTTGCAATCGGTACGAGATTTAGCGATAGAATTACGGGAAGTCTCAAGAAATTTGCACCGAATGCGGAAGTTATCCACGTTGATATCGACCCTTGTTCGATTGCGAAGAACGTCAGAGTTGACATTCCTATTGTAGGGGACGCAAAGAGCGTACTCACGGCGATGTTGAACGAATATAACGAAGAAAAATATGACATAAATCTTGAGGCAAAGGACGAATGGTTCTTGACGGTTCAGGAACGCAAAAAGTATGAACCGCCGAAATCGGCAAATACAGGCTTGTTGAACCCTGTTGATGTAATTCATGACATTAATTATGTCACGAAGAATATGGATGCAATCATTTGTACGGAAGTTGGTCAGCACCAAATGTGGACGGCACAACTTTATAACTTTACGCATCCTCGTCAATTTGTAACATCAGGCGGTTTGGGCACAATGGGATTTGGTTTCCCGGCTGCAATGGGTGCGAGCATTGCGATGAAAGATAAGGTCGTTATTAACGTTGCCGGTGACGGAAGTATTCAGATGAATATTCAAGAACTTGCAACCTGCGTGGATTACAATATCCCTGTAATCGTTGCTATTATTAACAACGGCTGGCTTGGAATGGTTCGTCAATGGCAAGAAAGAATTTTTGACGAACATTATTCGCAAACAAAAATTTCTTCACCCGATTATGTAAAATTGGCTGAAGCGTACGGTGCGTTAGGTTTCTTGGTTGACAAGGAAGAGGACGTTGTTCCGACCCTTAAAAAGGCTATTGAAGCAAGACGTCCGGTCTTGATTGATTTCAGAGTTGAACCGTTTGAAATGGTTTATCCGTGGGTACTTGCAGGTGATTCACTCAACCACGTTCTTATGTCAAACGATTCTCCCGTCGAAAAAGGTTAAAGGTAAATTATGATACATACAATTTCAATTCTCGTAAGAAACGAAGCAGGTGTGCTTTCAAGAATAAGTGATTTGTTCTCAGGCAGAGGTTATAACATCGAAAGTTTGACCGTTGCACCGACTTTGGATACTGATTATTCTCGAGTTACAATCGTGACAAACGGTGACGATAAGGTTATTGAACAGATTACAAAACAGTTGAATAGGTTAATTCCGACGATTAAGGTTATGGATTTGCCCGTTGCGGATTGTATTGAACGTGAATTTATTATGTGTAAAGTTTCGGCGAAAGAAGAAAATCGTTCTGAAATTTTGAGAATTGCGGAAATTTTTAACGCAAAAGTTATCGACGTAACGAACCGTTCTTATACTTTGCAAGCGTTCGGTGATGAACGTCAAATCCGCTCGTTGATTGAACTTTTGAGACCTATCGGTATCAGAGAACTTGTTCGTTCAGGAAAAGTTGTTATTTCAAGAGAAAATCAATTCCAAAATATTAAAAACGGACAAGATTTATAATATTTGGATTTTAGTTAAAATATTTGATTTTTTTAATCTTGCGGATATTTTTCGCAAGATTAATTTTTATGAGGGAATAAGGATTTAGCAAAGGAAAAGGGGATATTTTTAGGGAAAATAAAAATAAATGTTTAGAAAATGTTGCAAAGCGAAAAAAAGTTGTTGAAAAATTTTTATGGTTGTTATAGAATTTAAACACAAGCCGAAGTGGCGAAATTGGTAGACGCATCAGACTCAAAATCTGACGCAGCTCACACTGTGTGCCGGTTCGAGTCCGGCCTTCGGCACCATAAACTAACACTATTGAGACCTCCATAGCAGAGGTCTTTTTTATTGCTTCATATAAAATCTGCATAGCATAACTTTGTATTAATGAACTGGGGTTTATTAGTCCAATTTGGATTTGCTTAATTATATAAACTTTCCCAATTCTAGGCTAATATAGGCTAATTTTTCAGAATGAGATTTGAGTTTCAAAGTATACCAAAAGGGACTTTTCGGGTGCTCAAAAGTCCACAAAATTTTCTAATCTTTTAATTAAAATTACCTCTATCCTTGAATACATTTACTTTTCAGCCATTGAACAAAATGAGTACAAAAAGCCCAATTTGAAATTTCTTGTATTTTGAGATGTGTCGAATTATCTCTGAGATTGGGATTTAGACTTGATTTTTGCCATAACAAGAGTGATGAATGTCATTGCAACAGAAAGGAACTTGCAATGACAGAAAAAGATTATCAACTTTTTGGAACAAAAATTTTAAATCTAAAAACTCAAGAAATAGGTTTATTGATTTGTATTTAAAAAAATAAATTTGCTGATGGTGAAGTGGATTTTCCTTCTATTATATTGATAAATTTTTTCTTTAAATCATCAGGCAATTTTATTTCATCTCTTGAAAAATATTTAAGCAAGTTTAGTTGATTCAAATGATAAAAAATTAAGTATGTGTTATATATAATATAGTATTGGTACTCTTTTAAATATTTTTTAGGTATTCCTTTTTTTATTAAATATGCATAATCACAAATTTGCTGATATAAATTTCTTGTAATACTTTTAGATAAACATTTTAAACAATATAATGTTTCTTCTTTGTCTATGTCTTCAAAATTTTTTGCTAAATATGTATAAGATCTTTGATCATTAAATTTTATTTGAGATAAAATGCTCTTAAATTTTTTGATATTTAAATTATAAAATTTAAAAATGGTTATCAAATTACTAAAAATTTTTCCTTGATTATCCTCTGTTGAATACTTCATTGCATATAAAATATATTTTACAGAAGAAAACATATTTTTTTTATTTTTTATATATTTTGATTTTTTATCTTTTTCGTAATAAGATAAAGCAATATTGTTTAAAATTGATCCATTTTTGGGATATATATTTTTTGCACAATTATCATAATATTTGGCTTGTGAATTTAAATTTAATGCTGCAAAAACGACACCTATTTGTTTGTATATATAAAATCTGCTATTTTTTTTTGTTTCTAACAATAATGAAAAATGTAAACAAAATATTGAAAAAATATATAGAATTTTTATGTATAATTCAAGAATATATTCATAATTGTTTCTGTAAAAATAATCATTTAAGATCTTGGCTGTGAGACATATAGCATTGTAATAATAGCGTTTTGAGCTAAATATATTTTTATAATATTTATTATAAAAATTTTTTGATAAATTGAACATTTTTATTGAGTAAAAATATTTAGCAATATATTTAAAATCTCTTTTGGATGTTTTAGACAAACCTAAAAGTTTACGAACTTCAATAGATTCAGAATAATTTTCACAATTATTTAAATTCTTTGAATCACAGTATTCATCTCGCCATAGATTTAATAGTTTTTTTAAATAATATTTTCTGTGAAAGGATTTTGGAAAGAAAAACTCTATATTTATTTTTATAATTTCAAACAAATGCAAAAAAATATATTCTATAAAAATAAATATGTATTTCAATATAACAGCCAGTAGATTGGAATTTTCATTTTCTACACTCTTATTATTCTCTTCTGACATAAACACCTATTCATTTTTAGGCACAAAAAATAAGCACGAAAAACAAAACGATAAATCGCATAAATAACTTCCATTCTTAAGTCAGATGCCATTTTTATACTATTACAACTCATTTATCATACAATATGTATAGTCAAGCGTCTACTCGTCACCTTGGCAATTTACTTTTTTCATAGCATGTGTTATAATGCACAATTTTTTGACAATAGTTCAAAGCTTTTTCCGGCGGTTCAGGCTCGTCTTTTGTTTTTTGCAAAACCTCCGAATGACATAGTCTAATCGGTAGACTAAAGTCAACCCTACACATCTAAAGTCAACCCTACACATCTGTTTGATCGCTTCTTTTTTTGACCAGCATTTAATATCTCCTATTAATTTCACAAAAATTTTTAATATCATTTTTAAAATAACTTTCGTCAGTCAAAATTAATTTATTAAATGATAATTCAACCTCTTTATATAACTTATTTTTTTCTATACTATTAAGTTCTGGTAAAGTATAATACATTGAACAAATCCTTAGCGGACTTGTTTCAAAAAATTTATAAGCATTTATAAGAATTTCTCTTGCTTGTTTTTCACTAAGTTTCTTTTCACCCATTTCTTGCAATAATAAAAGTTCTTCAATTTTTATTTTAATTAGTGTTGAAAATGTAAAAATATCATTTTTTAAAACATCAGAATACAGTATTTGTGCTTTTTTATATGCCTTTGTCCTTCTATAAAAATCTGCTAAAAATAGTTCAATCCATATTTTATTATTACAATTATTGGTCTTTTCTAAAGTCATTTTATATAAATCTTCTGCCCTATTATATTGTAGAGATTGAATATAATACTCACCAAGCATATATATCCACCTACATCCTTCAAAATTATCTATATTAATATTAATTTGTTCTAATATATCTCTTTTTAATAAAAATTCTTTTGCTCTATCTATTTGATTTGAAAATAAGAAATATCTTATTTTCAAAACATCATCATTTGAACTTATATAATTTTCAGCTTTGTTAAAATACCCTAATTCTGTATAAATTAGAGAAATTTGGTGTAAAATAGTTTGAATATTTTTTTTGTCTTGTGGATTATACTTTTGAATATTTTTTCTTAACTACTCAAATTCTAATAAAGCAATTTTTAAATTACCATAAACTAAATAACTCAAAGCTTTATCATATTGAGCAGCAAAAGTATACGAAGTATTTTTTAAACCTAACAATGTATTTATATATATAATGCTATTATAGACATCAATTGCTCTTTGATAGTTTCCATTATTATAATTTATATTCCCTTTACTATACAAACATAAATTAGTCCACTGAATAAAAATAATATAAAAAGCTATAATAAAAGAAAACAAGGAAACGAATATTTTCAAAGTTGTATGGTGCCAAAAGGAATGTTTGCACCAATCAAAAAATTCAAAAAAAATATTTCTACTATTATTATCTTTTTCGCTATCTTCTGTCACTGATTTCATACTCTCAAATTTTTAATCTAAATTTTAAATATTATTTTATTGTATATTATCTGTTTGGTTTTCAAAATTGCCGAGGTCGGCAATTTACAAAAGTAAAAAGTGTGATAAATGCAAACCTTTATTTTCTACGCAACATGCCGCATTGCTTGGTGTAAAGAGTATATGTTGCCACTACCGCTTATATCAGGCAATTCTGCTATTCCATCGGTTTCTTCGAGCCATTCGGTTGCTATGGATTTTGAAGTTTCGGTCTTGACGAGAAATTCTCCAAATGTTCCTGTTGTTCCGTCTGCTCTTGTAAATGTTCCGCCTGCGAATTGTTGGTTACCGTTTTCATCTGTGATTTCGGTTGATGTAGTGTTGAGATTTATTGAGGTTATTCCTGCTTCTGCAAGGGTCATCAGAGAACCATCACCTTTGTATATTTTTAATGAATTAAAAATACTATCATTTGTATCGATAATGCCGTCATTATTTGTATCATATTCCAATAACGTTGATTTAAGAATTATTTCTGTACCATTATCCAACTTGTCATTATTGTTTGAATCTAAAAATAAGATGCCGTCATTTTCTCCAACCCATGCGGATGCTTCTGCAAATCCATCATTAGCATAATCAATGTATATCCCATTTGATACATCAGTTGTATCTAACTTCCCGTCATTATTTAAATCTAAAATTATTGGATCCCAATATTTTTTCCTTTGTTTTTTTATCCTGTCCCAAGGATCGATAGGATTGGGATTAAAGGCGTTCTTAGGAATTAGAGGGTCAAACCCCATATCTATTTGATCTCTTCTTCTTTGATCTATGCTATTGTGATAATCAATAATTGCATGAATGCCTTTTGCTACTCGATCCATTTTTAATCTCCTTATTATTTTTTATTCTTTTATATCAAAACGTATTCTGTTAATTGTATCTTTTATTATTGAAAAAGTAACTTTGACATCATTAAAAGTATTATATAAGGAATTATTTTTTATTGTTGTATTTAAAAATACAACACGATAATTCATATCTGCTTCTGTATTGTCGTCATTAGGTCTTTCTTTCCACAACTTTATATTCATTTCTTTGCTCTGACGATTATATAAAGTAAGTAATGGAGAAAATTCAAACCCTTCTATATATGGCGAACAGTTGTTGCACCCGCCTTCAACACCGCAAGAATCACCTTTGTGAATAAAATCTTGAAACTTATATATTCTTGTTGAAATATTATCTTTAGGATTTTTAAACGAAATTTCATTATTTGGAATCATTTTTCCGTATTTGTAACCAAAATCTTGTGCATTTATTGTTTCAAAATAGTAAGAAATATATTTACTCGGAATATTGTGAAAATCTTTATAATATACAGTAATAAGTTTTTTATTTTTTGAATAAGTAATTTTATCCGGCATAAAATATCCCATTGTTGAAAAACAATAATATGTCGGTTTGTTGTTTTCTTCAGCTTTGCTTATAAGGGTACCACACCCGTTTCTTATACCTAACAATAATTCTGGATTATTTATAAAACGACTTTCTTCCGACCAACCTTTTGTTTCAGCTATTGGTGTAAATGTACAAAGTTCCGTAAAAATACTTCTCCACGGAAGTCCGTCTTCTATTTCTCCAAAAACTTCTTCATTTGGCTCATAATCTTTTGACTTAAATATAGATTTTGCTACATATTTTTTTCTAATATCGTAAATTTCTTGTTTTGTCTTGCCACTAAAACATTCCATTTGATTTACTTTGATATTTACAGTATCGTCTTGGTTGTTTCTACATCCGCTTAATGTAGTCATTATTATTAAAAACAAAAAAATTATTGAAATTAAGTTAAACAATCTTCTTTGTTTCATCACTTATGCTCCTATCATATAAAATTCTTGTATTTGAACAAGATGGTCATTTCCTGCTCCGCCATCAAGCTTGTTGTTTGAATTATCAGTTTCAAATTTCGAAGAATTTATAAAATTTTTATTTTGGGTTAAATTGGTTATTTCTTCCAATGTAAGATTTTGACCACCGGCTATTAGGATATCATTACCTTTTCCGCCATAAATTGAATCGTTATCTTTCCCTCCAATTAATATATCGTTATTTTCAATGCCCTTTATTATATCATCTCCACCATTTCCCCAAACAATCCCATATTCTTTTGTTCCTATAGCAGTATTTTTAACTTCTATAAAATTATCTTTTTTATCTCCTAAAATATAATTTGTGCCATCTATCGTTAAATAATGGTATAATTTTTCTAATTTGTCTTTTGAACCAATCCGTTCTTGTATAAGAGCAACGGCTTTTTTTAAATTTTCAGGAGAAGCCTTAAAGGAAGCAATTAGTTGTTGTAATCCTGCACGTCCGTTTTCTACGTCATATCCCCATAGAGATGCAGCATAGGAGACATCCCACTCATCTTCAGTAATATCAACATTATATAGTTCATTATAATTTGCATCATGTAAATAGTCCGAGTGAGGTGCAAAATTTGTATCGTTATCATTTTTATCTTTGGAAACAAATCCATCAGGAAGATAATACTTTGTATTTCCAACATGGTCTAAATAACAACCTACCCAATCATTAAGATTTACATAATTTGTCACTTTTTCATAGCTTTTAGACCCATCAACATTATTTAACATTCCAGGTGCATTAAATGTGATTGTTTCTACGTTTTTTTCTGCTCCGACAAGTTGTGCTAATGCTCCACCAAGAGAATGTCCTGTTATGACAATATTTACATTTGTAGAAAGTTGCCCTTTTTCTGTTTTCATCACCTGGTTGTAAAAACTCAAGGCTTTATTTTTTTGTTTTGGGACTTGTTTTAATGCAATTTGCAAATCGTCTACCAAAATATCTAAAGGAGAATCAGTTCCTCTATATGCAATTACAACATCGTCGTATATTCCATCACCATCCGTATCACGAGCATAAGAAACGGCTTGATGTCCATTATGACTTAAATCGTACTCCAATACTTTCCATTCTGTATTTTTACCTAATTTATCTCTTAAAGCCTTTCCTGGGTCGACTTTTCCTCCTTCACTATTTGTACAATAAGATGCTTTTGCTAATTTCGCAATAGTATTTACATCTATAGTGTTTTGAATTACTTCTGTCATAACTTCTCCTTAATTATTTAATTTTTACTAATTCTGGTCGTATTATTCTGTTTGAATGATATCTGCCAACATAATATGTTTTGTCATTGATTTGTGTTACTTGGAGTTCCCAATGATCATAATGGGTAATTTTTACCTTTTTTACTTTGAATTTATTAAGATCAAGAATTGCTCTTTCAATAAATTTACGTCGAGTAAATAAAGAACCTGGATCAATTACACTCTGTAATAATAAAAATTGATTATTTCCTATATATATTGTGCGACCACCTGACGCTCCGAGTCTTGTTTTGGCAACTTTCTCTACTTCTCCTGTTTCTAAATTAACCTTGTAAAAAGCTCCTTTATACCAACTTTTTTCATTATTATCCCCAAATTTACTATTCCACCCCCAACTATAAATGGGGTTTATTTGGAACATTTGAATTGTAATTAATTAGCCTGTGTTGGCGAACACGTTTAGATTTTAGCGGTTTTATACGAATTGAC
>CACZSN010000040.1 GCA_902783835.1 uncultured bacterium | reverse complement strand
AATTACATAGTAGGCTTTATTTTGATACTTCTTGCCGTATTTTTTGTGTTCAAAAAATGGTAACTACTTCTTGCTTACAATAAATAAAACCGGACGGCCTAATTCGTCATATTTGGTAATTTTATTGGTTTTAACCCCCATATAAATGCCTTTATACTTGCCGGAACTTTCATACTCGGCAATATTTCCGTCCTGATTAATTTCATAATAACCCTGATAATTTCCGGCTTTATCAAATTTCAGCAAGTTTTCATCCTGAACAACATAACCGTCAAAATTACCTTGTGAATCATAAGTAACGGTATGTCCTTTTTTATTAGCTATAAAATACCCCGAAAAACGACCTAAATTATCGTAAGCAGACATTTGAACATCATCATCGCGTTCAAAGAAACCGCAAAGTCTGCCGACATTGTCATAAACCTCGGTTAAATTTTCCGTACATTCAGTTTGAGATGATATATATGGAATATTGAATAAGGAGTTATCGAGCATATGGTAACCTCTAATGTTCCACTTATTATAATACCCTGCCGTAAAAAAAAATAACTGCAAAAATTACTCCATATGGATGTTTTAATCATATTTTTTATTGACAAAAAAAAGAGGTATTCAAAAGAATACCTCTTTTTATGAATATAAACCGTTATTTTGTTTTCTGTTGAGTTGCACCGGGAACTGTTTGCCAGTTAGCAGCCATAATTTTCTTGAATGATTTCAATGCTGTATCTTCAAGTTCACCCAATTCTTCAGCTTCCATAATCAACTTACGAAGCGGAATTAATGCTCTTTGGTCTTTCAAGATACCGAGTGCCGCTGCTGCACCGGCTCTAACAAGGTCATTTTCTTTTTTGTTTTCCATAACTTCGATAAGTGCCGGAACTGCACGTCTGTCATTCAATTTTCCGAGAGATGTAACTGCGTAAATACGAACGTTTACCCATTCATCTTTAAGGATTTCAATAATCTTTTCAACTGCTTTCGGGTTGCCGATTTCACCTAAAGCTCTTGTTGCATCGCAACGTACATTGATTTTTTCACTGTTCAAAATTTCCATCAATGCATCTGTTGCAACATCACCAATTTCAATAAGTGCATCTGTTGCTGTGATACAAACTTGTGAATTTTCATCGTTCAAAGCTTCTACAAGCGGTTCAACAACGATTTTTCCGCCAAGTCTGCCAAGTGCTCTTGCCGCACGAACTCTTACGTCAACATTTCTGTCTTCACGTAAAGATTCAATCAACGGAATAGTTGCCGCAGGATCACCAAGTTCACCCAATGCTCTTGCTGCATATAAACGGACTGAACCGTTTTTATCATTTTTTAATACGTCAATAAGCGGTTCAACTGCATCTGAATCACCCATTTCGCCCAAAACTCTTGCAGCATTGTATCTGACTTTTTCTGAATTGCTCGTCTTTAAATCCTTGAGTAATTCATCAAAATTTTTCTTCAGTTGTTTTTTTCTGGAATTTATGCTAAGAGTCATAACTACCTCTTTTTTTTCACTATTATCTTTTTCATATTACACACATGTTCTTAAAGTTTTTTTTATTAACTGAATTGTCATTTGGGATTATTCATGTTAATTTTTATTAAGAATTTTTAAAAAATTAGCGTAATCTGAACACTTAATCTACAAAATATATAATAACATTTTTTTTGAGTTTGTAACTACATTATTTCAATTATTTTTAAAAAAATTTTCCGTAAATTTGAAAAGTCAATAGGCATAAAGAATTACGACAGAAAGTCATGTTTACAAAACGTTATATAAATGTTACTGTAAAAAAGGAGAAAATTATGAACTTAAATCCTATGTTTTGGTTGAAATCGGCACGCGGATATTCTTTACCGATGTCGATTATGTCGTGGAGTGTACCGTTCCTTTTTGCAGGTATTGAAGGCGGAAATATTTTATATGGTTTATTATCTCTTGTCGGAATATTATTTGCACATGCAGGTGTAAACCTTTTTGATGATTTAATTGATTACAAAATCGAAAAAAGGAATATTGAAAAAGGGTTAAAAGAAACTTTTGACTTACAAAAGGGGAAATGTTCATATTTATTGAACGGGGAAGCCTCTTTAAATGATTTGGCAATCGTAATAAGTGTATGTTTTGCAATTGCTGTTTTATGCGGAATATTTTTGGCAATCAAAACGGGTATTGCGGTCATTTATATAATGATTATTGCGGGTTTTATCGGTATTTTATATCCGCTTTTATCTTTTGTTGCATTAGGGGAAGTTGCGGTGGCAATAATGTTTGCTCCGTTGTTATATAGCGGAGTTTATTATGTTATGACGCAAACTTTTTCTGCTGAATTAATTCCGCTCGCAATATCCACGGGACTTTTAACCGTAGGACTTTTACATGCTCATATGTTTTTGGACATCGATTTTGACCAAAAAAGCAAAAAGGTCACACTCTGTTCGCTTGCCGGAAACAGACAAAATGCAGTCAAAAACCAAGTAATATTAATGGTTTTAGCATATTTAAATATTCTTGTAATGATATTTTTTGGTTTACCCAAAATCTACATTTTAAGTTTTTTGAGTATACCGACTGCTATTATTTTATTCAAATTAATGAAATGTGACTGTCTTAAATCAAGAAAAAGGATTAGAACCAATATATTTTTCGGACCGCTCGGCAATTTAAAAAAATACGAAAATCTTGACGTTCGTGCATTTATAATTAAATTTTCCGTAGCAAGAAATGTTATGGTTGAATTTACAACTCTGATTTGTATTGCTAAAATTATTTCGGAGATATTTTAATGTGGATTTTTGAATTTTTATACAAAATAATTGTTGATTTTATTCAAAAAAAACATAAACACGAAGAAGAACAGGTCGAAGCGGAAACCTGCGAACACGTTTTTCTTCCGATTGACAGCACAAAAAAGATTTTAGCCTGTTCAAAGTGCGGTATGCTCATTAAAGCGGAAAATTTGAAACCAAAAACAGTTGAAAACGTTTTTGATAATCCTAACTTTTAAAAAATAAAAAGGCTCTGTTTTCACAAAGCCTTTTTTCTTCTTACATTTTTCCCCAATTTCAATTATTCTGCCTGACAGTCGTCAATTTTACTTACTAACCAAGAAGTTCTTCAAGGATTTCAGCGTTTCTTTGAGCCAAAGCATTTTCTCTGACTCTTTGTTTGTTAATATATGTTCTAAGAGCTTCACGGATTAATTCACTTCTTGAGCGATTTTCACCTTCTGCAACACCATCAATTTTATTTAAAAATTCTTCGGGCATTGAAATCAAAACTCTTGCCATATTTTATATCTCCTTTAATAATTTCCTCTTGCTCTTATATAAAGTATTTATCTTTAAAAAAATTGCTATATAATGTATATACATTTTAAATCACTTTTTCAGAACATTCAATAATATCAAGACTTTTAACCGTCTTTTTGTCGATATATTTATATTTACATTTCGTTACATTTTAGAAAAATAAAAAACGGTGAGTCGAAACCCACCGTTTTCATTAATGAAAATTATAATTTTTAACCTTCGTATTTTTTGAAGAGCAATACTGCATTACATCCGCCGAAACCGAAGGAGTTGTTCATAGCAACTTTAACTTCGTGTTTTCTTGCTTTATTCGGGACATAATCGAGGTTAGCGACTTCTTCGTCTTGGTTTTCAAGATTAATCGTCGGAGGGATAATGCCGTCGTTGATTGTCTTAATACAAACGATAGATTCAATGCTACCTGCTGCACCAATCATGTGGCCAGTCATTGATTTTGTCGAACTTACAAGAAGATTTTTGTTGGTATCTTTATCACCAAAAATTCTTGCAACGGTGTTTGATTCAGCGATATCTCCGATGTGGGTACTTGTACCGTGCATGTTGATGTATTGAACATCTTCAACCGACAAATTAGCGTCTTTAAGTGCATTTCTGACTGCGAGTTCTGCACCTTTTCCTTCCGGATCAGGAGCAACAGCATCATAAGCATCGCAACTTTGACCATAGCCGACTATTTCCGCATAAATCTTTGCACCACGAGCCTTAGCGTGTTCAAGTTCTTCCAAAACCAAAAGTCCTGCACCTTCGCCCATTACAAAACCGTCACGGTCTTTATCATAAGGTCTTGATGCTCTTTGTGGTTCGTCATTGCGTTTTGACAATGTTCTTGCAGCAGAGAAAGAACCAATACCGAGGTTACAAATGATTGCTTCTTCGCCACCAGCGACCATAACATCTGCATCACCGTATTGGATTGATCTTGCAGCATCACCGATACTGTGTGCACCAGTTGCACATGCTGAAACAACCGCTTTATTAAGACCTCTCAAGCCAAAGTGCATTGCAATTCTGCCTGAACCCATATTGCAAATCAACATAGGCACAGTGAACGGTGAACATTTATTAAAACCTTTTTGGAGCATGGCTGTATGATTTTTTTCAATCGACATAAATCCGCCTGCTCCAGAACCGGCAATAACGCCAATTCTCGTCAAGTCTTCTTTTTCCAAATCAAGACCTGAATCCTTCATTGCCTCAATAGATGCGACAACTGCAAACTGGATAAATCTATCCATTCTTTTGCAATCTTTAGCGTCGATAAATTCTTCAGGCTTGAAATCAGGGACTTCTGCTCCAATTTTAACAACGTGATCTTCAGGATTAACATTTTGAAAAACTCTAACTCCGCTATTTCCCTCAATCAAGTTTTCCCATAACTTATCTACTCCGATACCGAAAGGAGAAACTGCTCCCATTCCGGTAACAACAACTCGTCTTTTTGTCATATAAACCGCCTTAATACTAAAATACGAGGAGAAATACACTTTGCCCCTCGTATTCATTATAATAACTTAATTTTATTAAGAGTTAGCTTCGATGTAGTTTACTGCATCTTGAACTGTAGCAATTTTTTCTGCTTCTTCATCAGGAATTTCGCATCCGAATTCTTCTTCAAATGCCATTACCAATTCAACTGTATCCAAAGAATCAGCACCCAAATCAGCTGTGAAACTTGCTTCGGGAGTAACTAAGCTTTCTTCAACGCTTAATTGTTCTACTACAACTTTTTTAACTCTGTCAAAAACTGTGCTCATTTTGTTTTCCTCATTTTACTATTAGATTTATTACTTAGTTATGTATATATTATACCTGATAAAACTTACCATGCAATATATTTACAAAATTTATTATAATTAAACAACAAGTCCGCCGTCAACACCTATGACTTGACCTGTTATATATGTTCCGTCTACAGCCAAGAATTTAGCCGTTTTCGCGATATCTTCGGGTTCGCCCAATCGCTTCAACGGAATATGTTCCGCAAATTTTTCAGGGTCTAAACCTTTAGTCATATCTGTATTAATAAAGCCGGGAGCGATTGCATTTACTCTGATATTTCTTGAAGCAAGTTCTTTTGCCAAAGACTTTGTCATGCCTATCAAACCTGCTTTTGCGGCTGAATAGTTTGCTTGACCTGCATTACCCATGACTCCGACAATACTTGACATGTTTACAATGCTGCCCGAACGTTGTTTCATCATTAATTTTACAACCGGTTTTGAAACGTTATAAACACCTGTCAAATTTGTATTAATTACCGCATTCCAATCAGCGGAATTCATTCTCAAGAACAAATTATCTCTTGTAATACCGGCATTATTTACCAATACGTCAATTCTGCCATATTTTTCAATAACACTTGCAACACCTGCGTTAACTTCTTCTTCGTTTGCAATATCAAATTTGTATGCGGTTGCATCAGAACCTATTGCTTTTAATTCTTCTACCGTTTTATTTGCGGCTTCTTCATTACCTGCGTATACGATTGCGACATCGAAATCCGCTTTAGCAAATTCAAGAGCACATGCTCTGCCGATGCCTCTTGAACCGCCGGTGATTAACGCTACTTTCTTTTCACCCATTTTATTCTCCTTGTTTTAATGCGTTTACTGTTTCTTCAAGTGAAGCAACATCGTAAACATTATAAGTCTTTATTTCTGCATTAATTTTTTTGTTTAAACCTGCCAAAACTTTTCCTGCACCAAGCTCAACAAATGTCGTAATGCCTTCATTTATCATACCATTAATGGTTTCTGTCCAATGAACCGATGAACGGATTTGCAAAGGAACTCTTTTCTTTAATTCTTCACCGTTTGTAACGGGCATGCCGTCAACATTTTCATAAACAGGAATTTCAGCATTTTTAAAATTATAATCTTTTACAAAATCTGCAAATTTTTCAGAAGCAGATGCCATAAGTTCAGAGTGGAATGCTCCTGAAACCGCAAGCGGAATAACCCTCTTTGCACCTTTTGCTTTCAAAATTTCTACTGATTTTTCAATCAAATCTTTTTCACCTGTAATTACAGTTTGAGCGGGAGAATTGTAGTTTGCAACAGAAATTACACCCTCATTTTGAAGTTCTTTCAAACCTTCCGAAATTTCGTCAGGAGTAAGTCCGATAACTGCCGCCATTGAACCGTTTGTCTTTTCAGCAGATTCATTCATCAACTCTGCTCTTTTACCTGTAACAGCAATAGCATCTCCCATGCTTAAAACACCTGCCGTATATAATGCTCCGTATTCACCAAGGCTATGACCAGCCGTTGCTGCCGGAACAACATCAATTTCCGACTTCAATGCTTCAAGGCATGCTATCGATGTTGCCAAAATAGCAGGTTGTGAATTTTTTGTCATTTTTAACTCTTCATCTGTTCCGTTAAAACAGATTTCTGAAATCTTAAAACCTAAAACTTCATCGGCAACTTCATAAACCTTTTTTGCCGATTCGTATTTTTCATATAAATCTTTGCCCATGCCCGAAACTTGTGAACCTTGTCCGGGGAACAAAAAAGCAATTTTCTTCATTATGCAATTCCCTTTCTTAATCTTACAATTGCATTACCGCAAGTCATGCCCGCACCAAATCCTGTTAAAAATGCAGTGCAAGGCAATTGAATTTTTCCCTCTTGAATTGCTTCCGTCATAGCAATCGGAACAGAAGCCGCAGAGGTATTTCCGTATTTTTGAATATTTTCAATTACTCTTTCTTTATTAAAACCGATTCTTTCCGTCAAAGCATCCGTTATTCTTAAATTTGCCTGATGAGGAATAAAATAATCAATTTCATCGGCCAACATATGAGCATTTTCCAATGTTTTATTAATTTTTTCAGGTAAATAAGTCATAACAAACTTATAAACATCCCGCCCCGCCATATGAATGTGCAAAGGCTTTTCTTCATTGGGTTTCACAAGCGGACAATTCTTTCCTGAAATTTCCAGAGAAATATAATCTCCTAATTTACCCATAGCCGTTAAATCAATTTCTATAATGTCGTCTACTCCGTCAACAGAGGGTTCTAACAACATAGCTCCTGCTCCGTCTCCGAAAATACAACAAACACTTCTGTCTGACCAATCAACAAATCTTGAATTTGCATCTGTCATGACAAGCAAAACTTTTTTATACATTCCGCTCGAAATATAAGCTTTGGCAATACTCATCGCATAAATCAAACCTGAGCATGCCGCTGTAACATCAAATGCCACAGCATTGTCCGCACCGATTTGAGTCTGAATTTCACAAGCAACGGAAGGATATGCCTTTGCCGGTATTGATGTGGCGGAAATAATTAAATCAATGTCCAACGGATTAACCTTGGTGTGCGACAATACATTGTTTGCCGCATTTACACCAAGAAAAACCGAATTCTCTGAACCGGACACAACATGCCGCTCCTCAATTCCTGTTCGAGTGCGTATCCATTCATCACTTGTATCAACTAATGTTGAAATTTCATCATTGGTTACTACTGTTTTCGGAACATAGTACCCTACTCCTGAAATCATAACAGGAATGTTCTTTGGCATAATGTGTGTTTCCGCTTATGTTAATTTTCTATTGTGGCTTTGTAAAAAGCATCAATTTTTTTGTTTACTTCTTTTTCAACAGCTTCTTTTGCAACTCTGATTGCATTCTTAATCGCATAAGCAGTCGAACGTCCGTGACAAATTACCGTGATACCTTTTACACCGAGTAACAACTGTCCGCCAAATTCTTCATAGTTAATACGTTTATAAATTTTCTTCATAAACGGTTTAGCCAATGCTCCGATTACAGAAGAAATTATATTGTCCGTAAATTGTTCTTTTATCATAAAGAACAACATTGATGAAGCACCTTCAATCGTTTTCAATGCAACGTTTCCGACAAAACCGTCACAAACAATTACATCACAATTACCAAGGAATACTTCCTTACCTTCAACGTTACCAATGAAGTTCAATTGCTCTTTCTTTTGTTCAAACATTTGATAAGCGGCATTTACAAGCTCGTTACCCTTTCCTCTTTCTTCACCGATGTTTAAAACACCGATACGAGGATTTTCTATTCCTAAAATAGTTTTTGAATAAATTGAACCCATAATTCCAAATTGGAATAACATTTCGGGGGTCGAACTTGCATTCGCACCACCGTCAATGACTACTACAGGTTTCTTCATTGAGGGTAATGTCAAGCAAATAGCAGGTCTTTCGATACCGGGTAATCTGCCCAATCCGAAAAGACTTGATGCCATAGCCGCACCTGTTGAACCTGCCGCTACAACCGCATCTGAACTACCCGATGCAACTGCTTTTACCGCAAGTACAATTGATGAATTCTTTTTACGTCTGATTGCCTGACCGGGAGCTTCACCCATCTCGATTGTTTCACTCGCGTGAGTTACTTTAATATCAAGCTTTTCAGGGTTGATTTTTATACGTCTCGGCTTGAAAATACCGCTGCCTGAAAATACAATGCCTTCTTGTTTAATTCTGTCGAGTTCCGCGAGAATTTTATCTTCACGTCCAACTAATTCAATCGGAACATTATATTCATAAGCACCCCATACGGCACCTTCGACAATCGCTCTGGGTGCGTAATCGCCACCCATTGCATCTACTGCTATTCTTGTCATTCTTCCTCAAATTCCGTTAAATATTGACTATTCTTCCGTTTTTGCTGCTGCAACCGCTTTTTTGCTTGCAACTTGACCTTTATATTGACCGCATTCCGGACATACTGTATGTGTCGGAATTGTTGCTCCGCAATTTGAGCATGTAGTTACAGCCGGAATTGTTGCTTTCCAGTTTGCTCTTCTGTGTCCTTGTGCTGATGCACCTGTTCTCTTCTTAGGAACTGCCATTTTAATTTTCCTTTTCTGTTTTAATTGTCTTAAATACTTCTAATCTCGGGTCCTGAAGTTCTGTTTTAATATATTTATTAATTTCTTCATCGCCTATACAATTTATATCACAAACAAGTTTATTTGGTACAGATAATATTAAGGATTGATACATTAAATCTGTTAAATCAATCTCACCTGCTCCGTTTAAGTCGATTGCAAAAAAATTATCTTTTATTTCCGTTTCTTCTTTATACTCCTCGTATAATGTACGTTCCGCATATGTTTCATCTACATCCGCATGTGCTTCATACACAAAATTCTTAAGGCAATTATCGCAGACTGCATTGATTTTTGCATCTACATATCCCTTAACATTTATAAATCCGCCGCCAAGCCTTTTTACAACAAAATGTGCTTTTGCCGGTTCCGCGAAATCTATTCCTTCCGGAGTATCTTCAAAATCGAACTCTAACAAGTCGTCTTTTGATTGTTCTAATTCTTCTATCGTTACTTTCATATTAATATTTTATTTTTTTAAGCACCGCTTTGTCAACAATATTAAAATTTTGCAAAAAAAAAGACGGTTTCTTAATTTAGAACCGCCTTTTTCCGTTATAAATTTCTATTAACCTGAATATTTGGGAGTAGCTGCTTGAATTGAATTTGCCAAAGCATCATTTATACCTTGTTCTTCAGACTCAATTTTTGAAATCTGAGTTTTTATGCAAGCAAGTCTCGCATCCAAGTTTTTGTCCATCAAAACCAAGGTATCTCTAAACATTTGCAAATACACAACGTTAGGATTTTCTCCACCGTTTTGCGGTGTATTTTCAGCTTGCTTTTTCAATGCATCTTCTGCTGTCTGCAAGTATGACAAACGCTGCGTAATTTCGCTCTTTCTGTCTTGAATCAACATCGTTTCATAATTAAGCTGATTTTTTCTTGCCGTATTTGCCAAACTTCTTGCAAATAAAAGTGCGTATCCCATTATAACCTACCTTGTTTCGTTTAATGTTCTTCCTTTCAAAAATACGTGCTCGTTGTTTTGTGCAATTAATTTTTGCATTTGATCAAGCTTGTATCTTTGATAATTTACACGGTATTTCGCCATTTTCATTTTTTTGCCGATTGTCAAAAAGTCTTTCAACTGAGCAACTATTGTTGCCGTAAAAGCTTTTATAGGGTTATTTCTGTCTAAATATGCTCTTGAGAATTGCAAAAAATTCTTAAATCTTTGAACATATAAAGCTATCGTCTTTGAACTCATTTGGCGACTATACCCTTTCTAAAACAATTAACGAAATTTTTTTGTTATCATAAATTATTTTCGGCAAGGTAACTAAGATGAACCTTAACACCTCACATATAAGTATTACCCGTTTTTTTCGTTTTTCGTTAATCAGATAATTTAATATTAACATAATTTTACAAAAATAAAAAGGTACTAAAAATTTGTACCTTTTTAATAACTGATAATCTGTTTATTCAAAGAAAAATCCGTCGATTTTTAATCTGTTGATAACTTCTTGCAAATTTTCTTCAGTCGTTACTGCGGAAATTCTGAACCAACCTTCTCCGTATTTGCCAAATGCACTTCCCGGAACGAGAACGACTCCTGATTTTTCCAAAACAGCAGTTGTAAACTCTTCTGAAGATTTAAATTTCGGAGGAATCGGCAACCACAAATAAAACGTTGCTTTAGGGATACTTAAGTTGTCAATATCCCAACCCAATTCCTTAAATCCTTTTGTAAGAATGTTTTGTTTTACTTCAAAACTTTTTGCGGATTCTGCTATATAATCGTCGCCTTCTTTGCTGTTGATAATTTCAGCACACGCATATTGAAGGGGTTTAAAAATACCGGAATCGATAGTGGATTTGATTTTTCCAAGCATGCCGACAAGTTCTTTATTTCCGCATGCCCAGCCGACTCTCCAGCCTGTCATAGCGTAAGATTTTGAAAAACTGAAAAATTCAATCGTAACATCTTTTGCACCGTCACAAGTCAATGCACTGACGGGTTGTTCCGTTCCTACAAAACCCATATCAATATATGCGGCATCGCTCATCAAGATAATTTTGTGATTTTTACAAAAATCTACCGCTTTTTGCAAATAATCTTTTGTGCAGGTAACACCAAGAGGATTATTCGGATAATTTAATATTATCGCCTTAACCTTTGATGAATTAAAACCTTCCTTATGCATATTTGAAAAAATTTCTTCCAAATCAGGCATATAATTATTTTCTTTTGTCAAAGGAATCGGATATGCACGGCCGCCGGAAACTTCTATCATTTGTGAATATGAAGCATATCCGGGGTCCGGAACCATTATAATATCTTTTTTATCTGCATCAGTTGTAGGATTGCAAAGTTCTCTTATAAAATTTGCAATACCTTCTTTTGAACCGATAAGTGAATGTATTTCCGTCTTATCAAGTTCTACACCGTAATGTTTTTGCATACGTTCTTGAATGGCAGAAATTAAATACATTTCTCCTTTCGGTGAAGAATAAGTATGCATGCCTTCTTTATAAACTGCCTCATTCAACTTATCCAAAGCGAACTTTGGCGGCATCTGAACTGGAGCACCCATTGATAAAGAAATCGGGCTTCTGCCTTTTTCCTTCAGCATCGGTGTTAATTCAGCGGTTCTTTGTTTAATTCTGAACATAATATATGTTTCAAGCGATTGTACATAATCGTTAAATAATTCTTTCATTTTCATAATCCTTCCGATTGGTAAGCCCATGCGTTGTGATTATGAATACTTTCAAAAGCTTCTATTTCGGCTTCAAAACTTTGTATTCTTTTGTCTTCTCTTAATTTTAAAACCACATCACGTAAAATATCCTCAACGAATTTCGGATTATTATACGCAGCTTCAGTGACATATTTTTCATCACTTCGTTTCAAAATCGTATAAAGAGGGACTGACGCACAGTCTTCAACCATTTTGATAATATCTTCCGGCCAAATATTTTCGTTTTGCCTGTCATAATTAACCTTTAATTTCACAATTGCCCGCTGATTATGAGCGGAATATTCCGAAATTTCCTTAGAACAAGGGCATAACGTTGCAACCGGAACCTTTACACCAAGTGTAAACTTATAATTGTCTCCGTTTAAATTACCCTCAAACGAACAATCGTATGCCAAAGGAAACGATAATTTCGTTACGGGGGATTTTTTTTCGATGAAATACTGAAAGGAAAATTTTGCATTTGCACTTTCAGCCATCAAAACTTTTTTTATATCCGCAAGCAAACAAACGATATTTTCCGAAGAAAAATTCTTCATCCTATATAAATTAAGCACTTCAACAAAACGAGACATGTGCGTACCTTTGTATTTTCTCGGCAACGCAACGCTCATTCTTACCTTAGCATTAACTGTTTGATTTGTGTTATCTTTTCTCTGTATTCTCAAAGGGACATCAACGTCGTTAATTCCGACCTTTTGTATGTCTATTCCTCTTTTGTCATTTTGGTTTTGAACATCTTTGAGAATGGTCTCGGATTTACTCATTATCTGTTGTTTCTGCCAGTTCGTCCGAACTGTTCATCTCCAATGCTGTCAAGAGTTTTAATGCCGCCGTACGTTGAGTTTCGGGGGGTGCAACTCTCAATAATTCTACCGCTTTTAACATGACAGGATCGTTATCGTACCAACGATTACCTTTTCCGGCATATTTTGTTACCATATTGTAAACGCTGTCGATAACATCTTTCGCAACTTCCTGTTGAAGTTTAATGATAAAGTCGGAAGTACTGTCATCAGCATTTCCACCTTCAGACTGCAGTTTCAAAAGTTCAAGAGCCTCTCTCAAGATAGGGTCTTTATCGTACCAACGTCTGTACTGTTTTTGTTCTGCCATATTAATTCCTTTTTACAAGCCTGCTATTTCCATTATAAGCGATTTTACATCATTGTAAACACTTTCTTTTGATTTTTCGGCATTTATTACCTTAATTCTTTCCGGATATTGCCTTGAAAGTGTCAAATAGCCTTGTCTTGTCCGTTCAAAAAATTCTTTTCCGGCAAGTTCAAGTCTGTCTAAATCTTTACCTGCACGTTCATGCCCCGTTTCAACGCTTACATCAAATAATAAAGTCAAATCGGGGACAAGTCCGTTCGTTGCAATTTTGTTAAGTTCTGTCAACTTTTGAACATCTCCGCCGCGACCGTAACCTTGGTATGCGATAGTTGAATCGGTATGTCTGTCGCAAAGAACGACTTTTCCTTCTGTAAGCATAGGTTTTATGAATGTTTCGACGTGTTGTGAGCGGTCGGCAAGGAATAAAAATATTTCGCAATTATCTGCGACAACACCGTCGTAGTGCAAAAGAATTTCACGAATTTGAGAACCGAGTTTCAACGCTCCCGGTTCTCTTGTCGTTACACATTCAATGCCATTTTCTTCAAGTAATTTTCTGACATTTTCAAGTTGGGTTGTTTTTCCGCAACCGTCAATACCTTCAAAAGTAATAAACAGACCTTTTTTCGCCATTATATTCTGTCCGTTCCCATATATTTTTGAAGAACTTCAGGAATGAGGATTGTGCCGTCTGCTTGTTGGAAGTTTTCAACGATTGCAGCAAAAGTTCTTCCGACAGCCAAACCTGAACCGTTAATGGTGTGAACAAATTGAAGTTTTCCTTCTTTGTTTCTGTATCTGATATTTGCTCGTCTTGCTTGGTAATCGCCGTAATTTGAGCAACTTGAAATTTCTTTGTAGTTGTTATATGACGGCAACCAAACTTCGAGGTCGTAGCATTTATTTGCACTAAATCCGATATCAGCCGTGCAAAGAGCAACTCTTCTAAACGGCAAGCCCAACATTTTCAAGCATTGTTCAGCATCTTGAGTCAATTTTTCATGTTCTTCAGGGCTTGATTCAGGAGTTGTCAATTTCACCATTTCGACTTTGTTAAATTGGTGAACTCTGATAAGACCTCTTGTGTCTTTACCGGCAGAACCTGCTTCACGTCTGAAACACGGAGTGTATGCAGTCATATATTTCGGCAAATCATCTTCGCTCAAAATTTCACCTGCATAAATGTTTGTAACAGGAACTTCAGCCGTCGGAATCAAGTACAAATCTTCATCAACACATTTGTACATATCTTCTTTAAATTTCGGCAATTGACCGGTACCAGTCATTGTTGCAGCGTTAGCCATAAACGGCGGCAAGATTTCTTCGTAACCGTGTTTTTCTGTGTGTAAATCGAGGAAGAATTGAATAATTGCACGTTCCAATTTTGCACCTTTGCCACGGTAAAGAGTAAATCTTGATTGTGAAAGTTTTACCCCTCTTTCGAAGTCAACGAGGTTCTTTTCTTCGCACAAATCCCAGTGAGGTTTGAACTCAAAATCAAATTTCGTCGGTTCGCCCCAAGTTGAAACGGTCGGGTTGTCATCTTCTGATTTTCCGATGGGAGTAGTTTCATCGGGAATATTAGGAATGTGAAGAAGCAAGTCTTTTTGTGCATTATCAAGTTCGACTTGTTTTTCTTCCAAAGCTTTAATTTCATCGCCTAAAGCACGAACTTCTTCTTGAATGGCATCAGTATTTTCGCCATTTTTCTTCATCATACCGATTTTTTGAGATTCATTTTTTCTTTTAGAACGAAGTTCATCGGCTTCAGCCTGGATTTTTCTTCTGTCTGCATCGATTTCCAAAACTTTGTCGATAGAAAGTTCAGGATTTCTTCTTTTTAAAAGTTCGTTAATTTTTTCAGGGTTTTCTCTTATTAATTTAATATCAAGCATAATTTACCTCACTTTGTATCTTGATTTTAGTAAAAATATACCAAAATTAAAAGTATTTTATAAAAAATTTAATCAATTTTTAAAATTTCATTTTTATGCAAGAATATTTGCAAAGGAGAAAAAATGTTAAAACTTTTGGCGATTTTTACAGGTGGCGGAATCGGTGCAGTTCTAAGATTTTTAGTAGGATTTTTGTGCAAAAACCACAATTTGACGCTCCCAATAGCAACATTTTCCGTCAATATCGTCGGAAGTTTCATCATAGGCTTTATTTTGACATATAGCATTGTTAAAACAGATTTTTCTCCAACCGTAAAACTATTTTTAACAGTCGGTTTTTGCGGCGGTTTAACTACATTTTCAACATTTTCCGCAGAATGTTTAGACTATTTGGCAAGCGGAAAAGTCACGGAATTTTTACTTTATACCCTTTTGAGCGTAACTGTTTGCGTGGTCGCAGCAGGATTAGGAGCGTACAGTGCAAAACTTCTTTAAGAAAAAAATTCTTTTGGTCGGAATGCCGGATATGGCACTTGTTTGTATGGCAAAATTGGTTGCCGAGCACGTCAACATTGTTGCCTGCGTTCCTCCCCCTAAAACAGACGGAACATACAAGCTTTTTTGCGATTTTGCAAAACAATTGGGAATGAACGTTATCAGCTACGATAAATCCGTTCTTGATGAGGATTTTGTCAATAAAATTAAGGCTTTAGAACCTGATTTGGGTATCGTTTGCTCATACTGCAAACTTTTGCCAATGGAATTTTTAAATATCCCAAAAGACGGATTTATCAACACTCACCCGTCATTATTGCCAAAATACAGAGGCGGGAACCCGTACTCTCACGTAATTATTAACGGTGAAAAAGAAACCGGTGTTACTCTCCATTTTATGGACGAACATTTTGATACCGGCGACATCGTCGCTCAACAAAAGGTCGAAGTCTTTAACACAGATACAATGGGGACCGTTTTTAACAGGTTAAATTTTTTAGCGGCAGACATGCTTTTGCGTTTTCTGATAAAATATGAAAAAGGGGAAAAAATCATAAGAATCCCACAACCGCAAGGTGATTTTGTCAAAGCACCATCTATAAAGTCAGCAACGGAAGATGTTTTGATAAATTGGAACAAACCCGCCACTGAAATTGACCGCTTTATAAGAGCTTTAAACCCTTTTATCAACGCGGGAACACGATACAGACAAAATTACTTAAAAATACATACCGCATATATTGAAAATCGGGACAGCGGATTTTACCCGGGAACAATAGTCTCAACAGACGGAGACCTCGGTGTTGCAACAAAAAAAGGTATAATTCACATAACTGTCTTACAAGCCGGTTCGTATTTTATCGGCGAAGCAAGTGAATTTATAAAATTATCAAACTGTAAAATCGGAGAAATACTCGACTAATGAATGAATTAAAGTTTTTAACGGCAGGCATGCCACTATCAATAGAAGGCAAAGGCTATAAAAATGCCTTCAAAAAATTAAATGACCTCAATCTCGACGGACTCGAAGTAGAATTTGTCCACGGAGTAAGAATTAACACAGATAGTGTTATTGATGTCAAACAGGCTGTTTCATATGGTTTTACGGTAACTTGTCACGGCCCGTTTTATATTAATTTAAATGCACGTGAACCTGAAAAAGTCGAAGCAAGCGTAAACAGAATTCTCGAAACCGCAAGAACAGCAAAGCAATTCGGAGGGTACTCGATTACCTATCACGCTGCCTTTTACATGGGTAACGACAAAAAGGTCGTTTTTGACCGTGTCGCAAAGCAAACTGAAATTATTACAAACATTCTGAACGAAGAAGGCAACGATATCTTCGTCCGCCCTGAAACAACCGGTAAAGGTACTCAATGGGGCGATATCGAAGAAATCGTCGAACTTTCGACAATGTTCGACAGAGTTCTCCCGTGTGTAGATTTTTCGCACCTTCACGCACGTTCAGGCGGTGCTTACAACACATACGATGAATTTTGCAAGGTCTTTGAACTCATCGGAAATAAATTGGGCAATTTTGCTCTCGAAAACTTCCACGCACACGTTGCAGGCATTGAATATTCCGCAAAAGGCGAAAAAAAACATTTGAACCTTGAAGAAAGCGATATGAACTACAAAGATTTGCTCAAAGCATTTAAGACCTTTGACGTAAAAGGTGTAATCATAAGCGAAAGTCCCAATATCGAGGGTGATGCAAAATTGATGAAAGAGTACTATTTATCTCTTTAACACTAATAGTGTTTTGACTTGCAAGCAGTAAAATAACACAAATAGTGTTAAATTAAAAACATTCGCTCAAATAAAGCTTCAGCAGGCGATAACACGATTAGTGTTTTTTAGAAAGTTCAAGTGTATTTTGAATAAGCATCGCAACTGTCATCGGACCAACTCCTTTGGGGACAGGGGTGATGAAAGATGCTTTCGGTGCAACTGAGTCGAAATCGACATCGCCTGAAAGTTTACCGTCCACTCTTGAAATTCCGACATCAACAATAACAACACCGTCTTTAACCATATCACCTTTTAAAAATTTCGGTTTACCTATTGCAACTACAATCAAATCAGCCATTTTTGTAAGTTCGGAAAGGTTTTTGGTCTTTGAATGAGCCATTGTGACAGTTGCATTTCGTTGAAGCAAAAGTTGAGCAATCGGCTTGCCGACTATGTTTGAACGACCTATAACGAGGGCATTCAAACCCTCAAGTTTTATTTTGTACTCATCAAGTAATCTTATAATGCCTTTCGGTGTACAAGCAATAGAGGCGGGCATTTGTCCCGTAAACATTTTTCCCGCATTAACATAATGAAATCCGTCAGCATCTTTGTCCGGCGAAATTCTATTCAAGATTTTTTCAGTGTCCAAATGGTTCGGAATAGGCAACTGGACGAGGATTGCATCAACTTCGGGGTTATTGTTGAGTTCATCAATTTTAGAAAGCATTTCATTTTCTGAAACATTCGGTTCAAACTCAATGGTCATAGAATTTATGCCTGTTTTTTCGCACGCCCGTTGTTTATTTCTGACATAAACAGCACCTGCCTCATTGTCTTTGGTGATAATTACCGCCAAAGTTGGCTTGCGGTCTAATTTTTCGACGTCTGATTTAATTTTTTCGTAAATTTTTTCAGAGAGAGCTTTTCCGTCCATAATTGTTGTCATGACAAATCACCTCGTGGAATATTGAGCCTGTAATAGAACTGTTTTATGGCATTTTTAACAATCTCGGAATCTTTTTCGCCTGTTGCTTTTTCAAGATTTTCGTCTTTTGGAATAATACCCAAAACAGAGAGATTATTTTCTTCTGAAAGTTTGAATGAAATCTCGTTGCTATCGCCGGTTACGGCATTGAGGACGACACCCATTTGCCCGTCAGCGGCGTATTTTGCGGAATATTCTTCAATTCTTCCCGCAAGTTTTGCAGATTCTTCAGTCGGTCTTGTTACGATAAGCGTAATATCGATAGGTATGTCAACGAGTTGATACAAGTATTTAAGGTCAAATTCGCAGTCAAAAATCACGATATCGTAGCGATTGATAAGTTTTACGAGGGCATCGTTAATTTGCTTTGTAATCGGACAACGGCAATCCTTTGAGGCAGAAAGCCAAGAAACGATTAAATCAGTATTATCATCAATCGGCTCAATAATATCTTCTAAAGCCCATTCGATGTATTCTTGCTTCGTCATATTTTCGGGGATGCCCGTTTTATATTCGTGCTTACCGCTTCTGATACCGTAAATCGTCATTCGGACGTCTTTGCCGTAAGCGTGACCGAGTTCGCAGGTCAAATCGTTGTCAAAAAGTAAAATTGATTTTTCAGGAAAAACTTCTCTAAAAACGCTTGTCATATTTTTTACGACGGTAGTTTTTCCGCTTCCGCCTTTGCCTGCAATCGCAACAGTAAGTGTCATTTAAACCTCTTTTTCATATTCAGGATTTCGTAAATAAAAATCCTCTGTATTTCATTATAGAAAAACAGAGGACTTATTTCAACTTTATTAATTTTATCTAACTGACAAAATTTTATGAACTTGCGGAATCAGTCGAACGTGCCAATATTTTTTTCTGAAACGTTCCAACACTTCCGGCAAATATCTGTTCGGCACAACGATTTTGCCATTGTGCGTAACAGGTTGGAGGACAATTTCGATATCGTTTTCTTTCGCCAATTCAACACATTTATCGATTTCTTCGTCCGTAACATTTTCATTAAACGGAACTTTCATATACATATTTTTTCTTGCACGTTTGCAAATTCGCAAGAACTCGGCATGCTTATCGAAACAATCTTCGCAACCACACACTGACGGGAGTTTTATGCTTGCCGAAACATATTTAATCATATTAATAATTTCTTCAAGAGCCTCCGGCATTGCGGCATTTGTTTCGAGATAAACAGGGAGAGTAATATTTCTCAAAAATTCTTTCAAAAAAGGTGCTTCCATCAACGGTTCACCACCCGTAAGGCAAATCGAGTGAATATTATGATTGTCATAACTTTTCAAACGTTCAGCAAGCGAATTTGCCGTGTAAGTGTCAGTCGTGGCGTCGGGTTTGTAATCAATATCGCAAATTTTACAGTTGAAATCGCATCTGCAAAATCTGATAAAAAGCTGAGTGTAACCGACTAAATGCCCTTCACCTTGAATAGAAGTGAAAATTTCTTTTACTTGTGCTGTTGTCATGTCTTATCCTTATTTTTCTGCCGATATATTTCTTAATTCTTCATAGAGCTGTTTTTCACGCTCCGTGAGATTTTCGTCAACTTTTATCTTTACGGTAACGATTTGGTCACCCTTCGTTTTACTATTTTCGTCAAATAAGCCTTCTTTTGCAAGTCTGAATTTTTGCCCCGAAGAAGTCCCTTGAGGAATTTTCAAAGTTGCAAGACCGCTAAGAGTCTTAACGCTTTTTTTAACACCTAAAACAGCCTCGTACGGACTGATTTCAACTTCACAAAATACATTGTTTCCGTCAAATTTGAAATACGAATCGTCTGTAATTCGCACTACTAAATATAAGTTCCCGTTTTTTCCGCCTTTTAAACCCTTTGTTCCTTCGTTTTTTAAACGGATTTTTTTATTGTTTTCCGTATGCGGCGGAATTTTTACATTCAATTTTTTATGCAAAGAAACTTCGCCGGTTCCCTTACAATAATGGCATTTTGAACCATTTGTAAACCTTTTTCCTTCGCAAATCGGGCAAACTTCTGTGTGCAAAACATTAATTTTTCTGTTTGTTCCGTTTAATGCCTCTTTATAAGTTATTTCAAGGGGCATGGTAATATCTTCACCATCTTTCGGCTGAATTTTTTCCTCGGAATTTTTTGTGCTATTTTTTCCGTGAAAAAGATTGCCGATAATATCCTTCATCGTATCGGAGAAATTTTTTTCAGAATATTTCACATCTTGCTTAGGTTCAACCTTTTTTTCACGACGGTAAGAATTTCTGTTCTTCCCCGTCATTTGGGCTTCAGTATCCATTTTTGTATTTTTGTATTCTTGACTGTAATTGTACTTATAGCCTTGATATTTTTGTTTTTGAGCCTCTTCTTTTTTTCTTTGAAATTCTTTTTCAGCCTGCTTTTGACGACGTTTTAAATCATACCCCATCACAAAGTCATAATTTTTTCGCTCATTTTCGTCTACGAGAACCTCATAAGCCTCTTTAATTTGCATAAAAATCTTTTCACCGTCTTTATTTACATCAGGATGATATTTGACGGTTGCACGTCGAAATGCCTTTTTTATATCGTCTTTGCTTGCCTCAAAAGACAAACCCAACAAGCCGTAATAATCTTGTGATGAATATTTTTTCAAATTCCGTTCTCCTGAATTTATTTTACGGATTATAAAAAAAATATCAACGTTATTAAGCGTTAAATCGTATATATTTTCGGGTAATTTTGAATTTAAATTCGTTTAATATAAAATATTAATAAAGAAAACAGGTGAAAAGCATGGAAATGAATTTTATAAATGAAACAGACCCGGAAGTGGCAGAATTGATTGATAAAGAGCTTATCAGACAACAAAACACAATCGAACTTATTGCAAGTGAAAACATCGCGTCAAAAGCAGTAATGGCAGCTGCCGGAACCGTTTTGACAAACAAATACGCAGAAGGTAAGCCATACAAACGTTTTTACAACGGCTGCGACCTTGTTGACCAAATAGAAACCCTTGCGGTTGAAAGAGTTAAGAAACTTTTTGGTGTCGAGCATGCCAATGTTCAACCTCATAGCGGTGCACAAGCAAATATGGCAGTATTTTTCTATGCTTTGAAACACGGTGACACGGTTTTGGGAATGGATTTGTCTAACGGTGGTCACTTGACCCACGGTTCACCCGTAAACTTCTCGGGAATGTACTTCAACATTGTTTCATACGGTGTAAACGAATACGGCGAAATTGATTACAACAACGTTGAAAAACTTGCACTCGAACACAAACCGAAAATGATTATTTGCGGGGCAAGCAACTACTCAAAAATCATTGATTTCAAGCGTTTTAAAGAAATTGCTGACAAAGTCGGTGCATATTTGATGGCAGATATTGCACATATCGCAGGACTTGTTGCAGGCGGAGTTCACCCTTCACCGGTGGGTTATGCGGATTTCATCACCACAACAACTCACAAATCTTTGAGAGGTCCTCGCGGCGGAGTTATTATGTGTAGTAAAGAGCATGCCGCAGGCATTGATAAGGCTGTATTTCCGGGAATTCAAGGAGGTCCTTTGGAACACATTATCGCAGCAAAAGCGATTGCATTTAAAGAAGCTCTGAAACCTGAATTCAAGGAATATGCGGCACAAATCGTCAAAAACGCAAAAGCACTTGCTCAATCATTGATGGACGAAAATATTGATATTGTCGGAAACGGCACTGAAAATCACGTTATGACAATTGATTTAAGAAAAACCGGCAAAACAGGTAAAGATGTTGCAAATCTTCTCGAAAGAGTGGGTATTACGGCAAATAAAAATACCGTTCCGAACGACCCGCAAAGTCCGTTTATCACAAGCGGTGTAAGAATCGGTACACCTGCAGTAACGACAAGAGGTTTTAAAGAAGACGACATGATTGAAGTCGGCAAAATAATTGCATCTGCGATTACCGTGTGTGATAATGAAGTTGCCCTTGAAAACTTAAAAGCAAGAGCAAAAAAATTATGCGACAAATACCCGTTATATTAAGGAAATAGAAAATGACACTGTTACAGTTATCGGAAGCACATATCATAGGGGCGGTAATCTCGTTCTTGACTGCGATTTTTATCGTTCCAGGAGTAATATATTTTTCAGAAAAAAAAGGCTTAGTTGACAACCCCGGCGGAAGAAAAATTCACGATCATCCCGTACCGAGATTGGGCGGTGTGGCGGTTTGGCTCAGCACAATGCTTACTTTCTTATTTTTGGTATTTTTAAGCTATTACCCTTACGGTTCATTACTTTCAGGCATTTTGCTCGGAAGTTCATTGATGTTTTTATTGGGTTTAATAGATGATATTTATTGTTTAGATGCAAAATTCAAGTTATTTATACAACTTTCAATCGCAACAATAGTCTACTGTTTAGGCATAAGAATCGAAGATGTTTATCTTCCGTTCGGATTGTCTTTCCATTTGGGATTTTTATCGTGGTTTGTAACAACTGCTTGGATTGTAGGAGTTTCAAATGCAGTTAATTTTATTGACGGAATTGACGGACTGGCAGGTTCAGTCATTTCAATCAGTGCGGTAACCTTAGGCTTAGTTGCGGCGGGTACATCCGTTTCGGGAATGGTAAGTCCATTGATTGCATTTATTTTAGCGGGTGCGATGCTTGCGTTTTTAACATACAATTTTCACCCTGCAAAAATCTTTATGGGTGACTCGGGAGCATTATTCTCGGGATTTTTGCTCGCAACTCTTTCAATCACCGGCGTAATGAGAACGGAATCTGTTGCTATGTGGGTGCCTGTTTTGGTACTTGCCGTGCCGATTGTAGATATTACATTCGCTTCATGCAGAAGAATTTTGAGCGGAAAATCACCGTTTGTGGCAGATGCGGCACATATTCACCACAGACTTTTAAATGCCGGATTTTCACAAAATAAAACTGTTTTAATCCTTGCAGTCGCATCGGTTATTTTTGGTGCAATCGGTGTTTTGTGCATCAATGTTTCAATTATGAAATATTTTATTTATGCAATGGCACTTGCAGTTGTAATGCTTATTTTGAATTTTCAAGCAAGAAAGTAGGAAAAGATGTCAATCAGAAAAATTGTAAAATACGGTGACCCGATATTACGTCAAAAATCAAAAGAAATTTCAAAAGTTTCAAAAAAAATTAAAATTTTGGCAGAAGATATGATTGATACAATGTACGCAAATCGAGGTGTAGGTCTTGCTGCTGTTCAAGTCGGAGAGCTTTTGAGAATGTTTGTAATTGATGTTTCCGATCCGAACGAAAGATACAATCCGATTGTTTTAATCAACCCGAAACTTATCAAAAAAGATACTCCTGTTGCTTGCAGCGAAGGTTGTTTAAGTTTTCCTGAAGTTTTCACGGACGTAAGAAGATATGCAAACGTAACATTCAAAGCACTTGATATGCACGGAAAACCGTTCATTATCGAAGGAAAAGACGGAGAATTATTGGCAAGAGCTTTGCAACATGAATATGACCACCTCGACGGAATTATGTTCATTGACCACGTCAGAAACAGATTTGATGCAGATGAAAAATTAGCCGAAAAAGGCCTACCGCCCGTTCAACCTGAATACTTGCTCGATGAATCGGAAATGGAAGATGTCATCATCGCAAACGGCAACAAGGTTATCGATAAAGTTGATGAAAATGAAGAAAATGTTGAAGAGGAAGAAAAATAATGATAAAAGTCGTTTTTCTTGCAACTCCGGAAATTGCGGTAAAATCCTTGGAATATCTTGCAAATAAAGATGATATTGATGTGCAAGCAATCGTTACGATGCCTGACAGACCGGCAGGAAGAGGGTGCAAAATTCAAGAACCACCCGTAAAAATTGCCGCAAAAAATCACGATATCAAATTTTTGCAAACTCCGTCAATTTCAAAAGCCCCCGAAATGATAGAAGAATTGAAATCAATGCAGCCGGATTTCTTTGTGACATTTGCTTTTGGGCAACTTTTATCACAAGAAGTTTTGGATATCCCAAAATTTTGCACAATCAATCTTCACGCATCACTTTTGCCAAAATACAGAGGTGCAAACCCTATCCAATGGTGCATTATCAACGGAGACAAGGAAACAGGCATTACGACAATGAAAACCGTCAAAAAAATGGATGCCGGCGATATTTGTCAAACAGATAAAATTCAAATTTCGGAAAATATGACCGTTCCTGAGTTGGTTCAAGCAATTTCGGAAAAATCCCCCGAGTTGATTTACGATACATTAAAAAAGATTTATAACGGTGAATTAACCTCAATTGCTCAAAATGAGGACGAAGTAACCTTTGCTCCGAAATTCACAAAGGAGGACGGACAAATCGATTTTAACCTTACTGCGGTAGAATTTCACAACAAAGTCAGAGGGCTACAACCTTGGCCAAATGCGTACTTGTGCCGTGACGGAAAAAATATTCAAATTTTAGAAACAAATTTAAGTGATATGCCGTTAAACAATGCAAAACAAGGCGAAATTCTTTGCATAAACAAAGACGGTTTGACTGTTGCCTGCAAGGACAGAGCGATTTTGATTAAAACAGTAAAACCCGAAAGCAAAGGCAAAATGTGTACTTGCGACTTTGCAAACGGAAAAAGATTAAAAAAAGGTGACATTTTATGATAAGAGCAATTCGTGGTGCAATCACGGTAGAAAACGACACTATTGAAGAGATTAAGGCTGCTACGGTTGAAATGCTCACAAAAATTGTCGAACTCAATGAGTTGAACACGGACGATTTTGCGTTTGCGGAATTTACCGTGACAGAGGATTTAAAAAGCTCTACCCCCGCCAAATTCGCACGAACGGAATTAGGCTGGAATACAGTACCGTTAATGGTTTACAGAGAATTTGAATTCGAAGGCGGATTGAAAAAATGTATCCGAGTTTTGGTTGTGACAAATTCCGAAAAAACTCAAAAAGAAATAAAACACGTTTATTTAAGGAATGCCGAAAAGCTACGTCCTGACTTAAAATTGAGGTAGTTTTATTTTATTTTTTTCGTAGTATAATTAACCTATGAATATTTTAATCGTAGGTTCAGATGCAAATGCTTATTCAATAGCAAAAATGATGAGTAAAAGCGAAAACGTTGATTTGGTTTTCGTTGCACCGGGAAATGAAAAAATCGCAAAATTTGCTCAGTGTACGGATATTTCGGAAAATGACGTTGAAGAATTACTTGATTTTTCAATTGCAAACGAAATATCTTTGACAATTGTAACTTCAATTAACGCAATTCAAAATAACATTGGCGAAGTTTTCACTGACGCAAGAAGATTAATTTTTGCCCCTAATGCAGATTCAGCCTTAATTTCGCTATATAAATCATCTGCCAAAAAAATGATGTATCGTTTGAAAATTCCGACGATGAAATTTGGAATTTTTGAAAAAGAAAATCAGGCGGTAGAATACGCATCGACATTCAGAAAAGCACTTGTTATTAAAAATGACACTCACATTTTGGGTGAAAGACCGACCTTTGCGGCAACATTTTCTAAGGCAAAATCAGCAATAGAACACGCTTTTACTTTTCCAGAAAACAAGGTCATTATTGAAGATTACATTGATGCAAAAGAAGTCTCGATGTACTTCATAACAGACGGATACACAGCACTTCCGATTGGAACTTGTGCAAGCGATGAGAAAAACTTTGCATACCCCGAAAGCGTTTATGCACCGGATTATTATATTTCCGACACACTTGAGATGAAAATTTTAAAAGAAGCAATATATCCCGTAATTGACGATATTGCGGAAAGATACAGCCCATATTGCGGAATTATAGGGATCGACTTATTTGTGGACGGTGAAAATTACAACGTAATTGAATACAATCCGTTCTTCAAACAAATGCACCTGCAAACAATTTTGCCGTTAATTGACGAGGATTTGTACGATTTATTTCTGTCTTCCGCAAGCGGTTCTCTCTCTGATGAGTATAAATTTATCAGATTTTACAACAAAACAACAGTTTCTAAAATTACAGCGGAAAAAATTGACGAAGATAAAATTGATGATGATTCACTAAACATAGCTTATACAAGCAATTCAAACGTAATTTTGACAGAAAGTGCAAAAACAATTTCACGAGCAAGAGAAAATTTGTCGGAAAATATAGATTTCTTGACAAATACGAATTGTGAGGTCAAAAATGACTGACGAAAGAAAATTCTTGAGAAAATGTATAGGTTGCGGTGAATACAAAGAAAAAAAAGAATTTATAAAAATCACCGCAGAAAGCAAAACAGGAGAAATTTTTATAAATCCGTTAACCAATATTTACGGTCGTTCTTGTTACATATGCAAGGATGAAAAGTGCATAAACACTGCATTTAAGAAAGATAAAATATCAAAAATTCTAAAAAAAAGAGTCGATGTTGAACTCAAAAATAAAATTATAGTTTTACTTCACAAATAGATTGTGTTACAACTATATTAGGCAATTAAAGTGAGAAATAAATGGACAATATAAGAGTATATGATGCAGCCAAAGAACTTGGCTTAACGAACAAAGAAATGATTGAGCAACTTGAAACCAAAATCGGCGTCAAGGTAAAGTCTCATTCAAGTACATTAACACTCTCTCAATTTGAGAGATTTAAAGAAACAATAAAAAAACCGGCAAATACAGCACCGAAAAAGCCGAAAGCTTTTATTGTAAAAAAAGTTAAAACCTCAAAAGACGAAACAAAACAACAAGTCACTGTTGAGGAAATAAAACCTGCTGAAAAACAAGAGGAAAAGAAACCGGTCGTCCATCCGAAAAAATCCGAAGTAAAAGCGGAAGAATCACCTAAAACAGAACATAAAGTTCCGGAAAAAAAGGTTGAAGAAAATAAAAACACTATGATTGCCCCTTCAGGAACAAGTATTCGTTCCTTGCTTGAATATAACAACCAAAACAGCCAAAAACGTCGTGCTGAAATTCAAGCGGAAAATAACCGTAAAAAAAGAGAACAAGAAAGAGCGGAGATTGAAAAGAAAAAGGCTCTTGCCCGTCAAAATCAACAACAAAGACAACAAGGCGAAAGAAGACCTTTTAACAAAGGAGACAGACCGTTCAGAAAACAGGAAGGAAATAACGGAGAAAGACCGCAACGTCCCGCAAACACCGGTGATAGACGCGAACCCGTTAAAAGACATTTTATTTCTCAAGATATTTACGAAAATAAACCCGGATTTTCAAAACGTAAAGACGTAAATAAAAAAGAAAAAGATTATAAGTCAAAAGAAGAACAACAAGAGCTTATCAGTCTTGAAAAAGCTATGGCTCAAAAACACAGAAAAAAAGAACGTGTCGAAGAAGTTCAAAAAGAAGTTAAATCTGTTGTAATTAATTCTGTTATGACAGTTGGTGAACTTGCCGAAAAAATCAACAAATCTTCTGCAGAAGTTGTAAAATTCCTTATGATGAACGGTATTTTGGCAACTGTAAACCAAGTTATCGACATAGATACACAAAAGAAAGTTTGTGCTAATTTTGACATTGAAGTTCAAGAAGAAGATTTAGAAGCATATATCGAAGAAGAACTTCAAAAAGAAGAAAAATTAAAAGAACTCAATGATGTTGATGAATCATTATTGAAGCCGAGAGCACCTGTTGTTAGTATTTTGGGTCACGTTGACCACGGTAAAACAACCCTTTTGGATTCAATCAGACAAACAGGACAAAAAATCACATCAACAGAAGTCGGTGGTATTACACAATCTATCGGTGCTTACACTGTACACCACAACGGCAAAAAGATTGTATTTGTTGATACCCCGGGTCACGAAGCTTTCACGGCTATGAGAGCGAGAGGTGCACAAGCTACTGATATTGCAATCTTGGTTGTAGCAGCGGACGACGGTATTATGCCTCAAACGATTGAAGCTATTAATCACGCAAGAGCAGCGGAAGTTCCTATCGTAGTTGCCGTTAACAAATGCGATAAGCCCGAAGCAAACCCTGACAGAATATTACAACAATTGACCGAACACGGTCTTGTACCTGAAGAATGGGGCGGAGATACCGCTTGCATTAAAGTAAGTGCTTTACAAAAAACAGGTATCGAAGATTTGCTCGAATACATCTTGTTGTTGGCGGAAGTTAACGGATATAAAGCTAATCCGTCAGCAAAAGCGACTGGTGTAATCATCGAAGCAAACCTTGATAAAGGAAAAGGCCCTGTTGCCACATTATTGGTTCAAAACGGAACATTACACACGGGCGATTGCTTTGTTGTAGGTAATGTTGGCGGAAAAGTTCGTGCATTGATTGCCGACAACGGAGAAAGAATTAAAAAAGCAGGTCCTTCAACTCCTGTTGAAATTTTGGGTCTTTCAGAAGTTCCTCAATCAGGTGACAGATTTGAAGCTGTTGATAACGAAAAAATTATGCACCAAATTATCGCCGAACGTAAAGAAAAAGAACGTACATCAAGACTTGAAGCAACGATGCCCGCTCACGTCAGAAATGATGCCATCGGGGAAGATGACAATATTCAACACCTCAACCTCATCATCAAAGCAAATACACACGGTGCGGCTGAAGCGGTTGCTCAATCCATTAACCAAATGGAATCAAAAGAAATCGTTACGAAAATCATTCACGTCGGTGTCGGTGATATTTCAGAAGCTGATGTTATGCTCGCAAGTGCAGGTAAAGCGATGATTTTAGGCTTTACGGTAAAAGAAGACGCAAATGCTCTTGCCGCAGCAGAAAAATATAATGTAACAATCAAGAAATTTGATATTATTTACCAAATCCTTGAAGACCTTGAAAAAACAATGTTGCACTTGTTACAACCTGAAGAAAAAATTGTTGAAATCGGTAAAGCCGAAGTTCGTCAAATCTTTACTGTCGGCAAAACGACGAAGATTGCAGGTTGCTATGTAACCGAAGGTAAAGTCGCAAGAAACAAAATGGCGATTGTTATGAGAAACGGACAAGAAATTTTCAAAGGCTCAATCGACCAGCTCAAACGTTTCAAAGATGACGTTAAAGAAGTCAACCAAGGTTTTGAATGCGGTATTTCATTTGCCAAATTTAATAACCTCGAAGTCGGTGATATCATTAAAGTTACGACGGTTGAATTAGTTGAAAGACAAGAACTTGTATAAGAGGAAATCATGCCTGCATTCAGAAACGAAAAAATCAGAAAAACTTTAATGAAAGAAATCGCAGACATTATTCAAAAGAAATTGAATGATGCCCGTATTGGAGGAGTTGTGTCAATAACAGACTTAGAACTTGCACACGACAACTCTTATGCTAAAGTTTATTATTCGGTCTTTGCACCTGATAACGTTAAAGAACAAACGATTGCGGCAATCGAAGATGATGCTCCGAAAATCAGATATGAAGTCGGCAGAAGAATCAGATTGCGTTTAACTCCTGAATTGAAGTTCATTTTGGATAATTCTATTGAACGCGGCTCAAGAGTAACAGAACTTATTAACAAAATTTCAAAAGGTGAAGTGTAGTCGTGTTCGGCTTTTTGAATGTTTATAAACCGGCAGGAATAACTTCTCATGACGTTATAAGTCGTTTACGGAAAGTTTTGCATATAAAAAAAATCGGTCATGCCGGGACTTTAGATCCTTTAGCAGAAGGTGTTTTGCCTGTTGCTATTTTAGGAGCGACAAGACTGCTTGATTTTTTGTCGAACGAAAAAGAGTACCTTGCAACTTTCCAATTAGGTTTTATTTCAAAATCTTATGATACAGAAACAGAACTTGAAAAGTATTTCGATAAAAAAGTTTCCGAAAATGATATAAAAAATGAATTAAAAAATTTTGAAGGCGAAATAAAGCAAAAACCGCCCATTTACAGTGCTGTCAAAGTCGGCGGAAGAAAGTTATATGAGATTGCACGAGAAGGAGAGACTTCTGAAATTCCCGAGCGAACAATAACAGTTAACAAAATTTCTCTCGAAAACTTCGACTATGAAACCCAAACAGGACAATTAAAAATTAATTGTTCAAAAGGAACATATATTCGTTCAATAATTAATGACTTAGGACAAAACCTGAATGTCGGCGGAATTATGGCAGGTTTAACAAGAACAAAATCAGGCGGAATGAGCGTTGAAAACAGCATTAATCTGAATGATTTAATCGAAAATCCGGAATTAATTAAAAATAATTTAATTTCACCTGAAAACATTTTACCTTTCGAGTGTTATAATTTAAACGTAGAAGAATTTGAAAAAGTCAAAAACGGAAATTCTATTACGGCAAAATGTCAAAAACAGAATATTTTCGTAAAATTTGACAATAAAATTGTTGCATACGGAGAAAAATCCGATAATCAAATAAAAATTAAGAAAGTGTTTTTACAATGAAAAAATTAGCATATCTCTTACTTGTGTTTATTATGTTGCAAAGTCAAGCTATTTCTAAGGTTTGCTACACTTGCCAAGAAATAACACCGACAAAAGGTAACGCGTTTGAAAAAGTTACCGGTGTTGATTTTATTGAAAGAAAAGGTGCTGAAGCGATTATAGAAAAATATATGCGTTTCACGCTCAAATCAAAAGTTAATTTTTACCTTGATGCGACAAGTGCAAAAGCATTGAGAAACGGTGAATTCAAATCGTTTACCGCAAAAGCTAAAAAAATCCAAGTCGACGACATATCTATTTCGGATTTTGAGGCAAAAAGTGTTTGCCCTTACAATAAATTCTTGATGAAAAAAGACTACATCGGATTTCCTTACGACATCCCCGTTTCATTCTCTGCAACTTTGACAAACGATGATATGAATTATATGTTCAAAAGAATGGAACAACAAAACCCTAACAGTTTGAGAATTCCGCTCGGAAAAATAACATTGGCAAAAGTCAGTGATTTAACTTGGAAAACTGAAAACTCAAAAGCAAGAATATGCTTTAAAATCGTAACTCCGATTGTTGATACAAAAGTAACTTACACAACAAGTTTCAACATAATCAACGGTCAATTGGTATTGAATAATTCTAAAAGCAATTTGAACGCTCAAATGCAAAAAAATGTTAACAGATTTTTAAGCAAATTCAATCCGTTTACACAAGCGGTCGAACTTGCTAAAGATGCCCAAGGACAACTGGAAATCACCGATATAATAATGAAAGATGACAAGATTTATGTAAAAGGTGTATTTCTTATTCCTAAAAATTGTGTTATAAAGAAATAAGGAAACATTATGAATAATTTTTCAAAATTAGTAATTTTCATAGTAGTATGCTTGGGTCTCTGGTGGGGTTATGATAATTTTTTATCAGACAAGTTTCCAATGCCCGAACTTAAAGGATTTGAGACAAAACATTTAACGGATGACATTGAGAAACCGAAAGAAGAGACGGAAACTCAACCTAAACAAGAACAAAAAAAAGTTGAAGAACCAGAGAAAAAAGTTCCCGAACAACAACAAAAAATAGCAGATGAATATATTTATATTTACATGCTTACGACCGACAAAAACGGTAATCAATTCCTAAAACCCGTAAAAAGACCGTTAAAAGCAGGCGAAGATAAATTATCATATGCTGTAAAACTTCTTATTGCAGGACCTAACGGTTCTGAAAAAGCAAACGGTGTCTACACGGAAGTTCCCGCAAATTCACACCTCAACAGCGTGACAACTTATGACACAAAAGTAATCATTGATATGGCAAGCACTTTTGCATACGGCGGAGGCTCTGACAGCCTTTATTCACGATTAAGACAATTAATCAAAACCGTTTTGGCAAACTCAAACAAACCTGTTTACCTCTATTTGGACGGAAAACAGGCAAATGTTGTCGGAGGAGAAGGACTCACCATATCTCAACCCTTAAAAGAGAATTCATTAGATGAGTAACGATAAAAAAGATATTGAATATTATATGAATTTGGATTGGACGTTAATCGAAGGTACTGACCTCGATTTTAACGGAAATCCTTACCATTACATTGAAATTAAAGAAATTCCGAGTTTTGCTTTTTGTGCAAAAACACAAGAAGCCGCACGTGCAAATTACAAAACTCAACTTCGCTGGACATTAATGGTTATGCTTTCTGACGAAGATTGTGTCATAAGAGAACCCGGAGAACCTGACGAAGATGATATAGATTGGGAATCGCTCTGTCCGTAATTTTTCGTCAATTTTAAATTAAAGCAAAATTATATTGACCCTCGACAAGTAATCTTTTTTGTTCGTGGGTCAAATTTTTAATTTTATGTTCCGCCTTTAAAGCTTCCGATTTAGTATCAAACTCACTTTGCCAAGCAATTTCGACAGGTTTATGGGCTCGAGTGAATTTTGCACCTTTACCTGAAAGGTGTTTTTGAAATCTTTTTTGGACATCATCGGTGTATCCGCAATAATAACTCCCGTTTTCAATCAAAAGTAAATAGACATAATACTTTTTTTCAGGCATTTTTAATCTCTTGTAAAATAGAAATTATTTTATCATAATTTTCTTCAGTCACAAGACGACCTCTGAATTCGGAAGCACCACGCAAACCTTTAATGTAATAAGGATAAAATTTTCTGAAGAATTTTATACCGTTTAATTCTCCTCGAAAAGCTATTTCCGCATCAAGATGTTCTTTTAAAACCGATAATTTTTCCTCAATCGATTTTTCGTCGGGCTTTTTGCCAAATTTGAGATAATCATCAATTTGAGCAGGCAACCACGGATTGCCCAAAAGTCCTCTGCCTACTGCAAGTCCATCCGCTAAAGAATCATTCATCGCCTGTTCCGCTGTTTCAACTGAAACAATATCACCATTTATAAAATACGGAATATCAATTTTTCCGCGTAGAGCTGAAACCCTTTTCCAATCGGCAACTCCGGAATACATTTGAACTCGTGTTCTCGCATGTACACATATTGCAGCCGCACCTGCTTCCTGCATTTTTACGGCAAAATCGACAAAATTTATACAATTTTGATTAATACCGAGTCTGAATTTGCAAGTAACAGGCAAATCAACAACTTCTTTTACCGCTCTAATCAAACTTGCAGCCACATCGGGAGACTTCATCAATGCACAACCGTCAGTAGCTTTCATAACTTTGTTTACGGGACACCCCATATTTATATCAATAATAGTCGCTTTATCAGCAAGAATTTTTGCGGATTTTGCCACCAATGGAGGTTTGTGTCCCGAAATCTGAAAAGATACGGGAATTTCTTCCTCATCCGTTTTGACAATATGGCAATCTTCTCTTTGAACAAGAGCTTCCGAACTAATCATTTCGGTTGTCAAAAGACAATCTTTTGAATATTTTCTGATTAGCTTTCTCAAAACATAGTCGGTAATTCCCGCCATTGGAGCGGAAACAACCTTTGAATTAATTTTTACATTTCCGATAGAAATGCTATTTAGATTGCTGAATTCTTTGTCTTGCGTATTTTGTATAATCATCGACACCTTTTGATAATTCTAAGAATTTTTTGTAGTTTTGTACCGCACGTGCAAAATTGCCCAAACTGTCATAATCGACACCTAATGAGTAGTAAACAAGAGCAATTGATGAATCTTTAGCAACAACAGCCTCATAATCAGCGACTGCTTTTTGATAGTTACCCAACGCATCATAAACCATAGCACGGTAATAATGAGGCATATAACCGCCAACTTTTTTATTTATAAGACCGGTCAAAATAACTTCCGCTGTTTTATAATCTTGAGCTTCATACTTTTCAATAGCTCTGTTAAACTCAGCATCAGTGTTTTGAGCGGATATATAATTTTGCATTTCTTTAAATTTTGCAGAATTTTTGTTAGGAACTTTATTAAGAAACTCTTGAGCTTCTTTCAAATTATCCTGTTGAATGCAAATACCCGCAGCAGTAATTAATACGGCTTCATCCGTCGGTTTTTTCTCAAGAGCTTTCTTATAATATTCTAAAGCTTGAGGATAATTTTTTTGCATTTGATAAACACTTGCTATTCCGACATAACTATCATAACCCTGAGGGATAATCTGTTGATATTTAGCTATTGCCCCTGCATAATCACCTTTGCTTGCAAGTTCGGATGCGGAATCATATATTGAACCTGTATATCTTGATTTAATTGAGTTATACAATTGCTGAACTTGAGTGTCATTGGGGAATTTTTGTTTTGCTGATTCAACAATAGCAAGAGCTTCCGGATATTTTTCCTGTCCGTTATAAATTTGTCCCAAATTCAAATAAAGCGAAACATCATCAGAATTTGAATTAATAGCAAGTTTATAGAATTTAATCGCCTTATCAATATTTTTGTTTTTATGTGCAGTATAAGCCGCTTGTGCATAAAATTCCGGAGAAAGTTCAATTCCTTCCGATTGAATTGTAGAAATGGCATCCTCTGCCGGCATATTTTTAGAATAAATATCTGCAAGTCCGAATTGTGCTTCCGAATTAGATTTGTCATATTTCAAAACATTTTTATATTCTTCGGTAGCATTTTCCCACATACTCAAAGCTTGGAAACATTTTGCTTTTTGCAAACGAGCCTTGATATTTTTCGGGTCAATCAAAAGCGCCTTATTTGCGGATTCTACAGATTCTTTATATTTTTTTTGGTCATAATACAAAACGGAAGCGTTAACTTTTGAAGTTAATAATGCCGGATTTAATTTATCAGCCTTTGCATACTCAACAAGGGCATTATCGTAATATCCGCGTTTTTGGTAAATTACCCCCAAATTACAATGAGCTTCCGCATCCGAAGGATTTTGTTCAACCCTTTGTCGACAAATTTTTTCAAGTGAATTTAAAATTTCTTCCTTTTCATTTGAATTTTGAAGAGCATAATTGTAATGTTCCGCCGCAAGTGCGTATTGACCGGATTCTTCATATGCACGGGCAATTTTCAACCTTAATTCCGTATTATCGGGAGCAAGATTCATCGCTGTCTCATAATATTTAACGGAATCATTTGGTTTTCCCAAAATCTTCATTACATCACCCAAACCGATGTTTGCAACAACAGCATTTTTCGGATCACCTTTTGCTCTGTAAAAATCATATCCGGCCGCCGCAAATTCACCTTGAACACGTAAATTTTTTGCGGATTTAACAAAGCCGTTAGCCGTGATATCCGCCTTCAAAGAGTTTTCGAGAGTATTCAAACTCGTAATTGCTGCCGTATATGCTTCCGAGTATTTGCTTCTCGATGTTTCATCAAAACATACAAAATAAAAAAGTGCCGATTTCAAGTCTGCAATTGCTTTTTGGGGCATATTAACAGAATCGTTATAATATTTTGCTCTTGAAATATAGGAATTAATAATTCCTATTTCTGAGGACGAATCAAGCGGATTTTCTCTGAGTGCCTTTCTGAAAGACTTTATAGCACTTGTGTATTGACCGCCTTTATAAAAATTTTGTCCTTGTGTAAAATAAAAACTTGGAGCAACATCGTTATAAGTTTCCGCAAAAGAAGGAACTGCCGTAAACATCATTGTTGCTATTGCTACTGTTAATATCTTATTTCGTTTCATAATATTTTTCCGATTTATCTACAAATCTATTTTAGCGTATTTTATGAAAAAATCCACACTCCTGTCGGGGAATACGCTCTCTTACAGTATTTTAGAGATTGTAACAAATTTTTATCCAAAGTTAATATCAGTGTTCATTTTGGTAAGAAACAAACTCTTCAGAGGAAATGAATTCAAGCATCGGAAGAAGTGCATTAAAACGATGAGAAATTTTGTTTTTTTCACCGTCGGGAAGCTCTGCCAATGTCATTCCGTATTCTTTTACGTAAAAAATCGGATCATACCCAAATCCTCCGCAGCCTGCGGCTTTTTCCGCAATATAACCTTCAATTTTTCCGACTGTTTTATGAACAACATTTCCGTTTTTATCGGTCAAAACCATATTGCAAATAAAACGAGCGGTTCGTTTTTCAAAAGGAACACCCTCAAGCGCAGCAAGAAGTTTCTTGATTTTTTCGTCCTGAGTCGGGGCATATCTTGCCGTATGCAATCCCGGTGCTCCGTCAAGAGCATCAACGCAAAGTCCCGTATCATCTGCAAGAGCATAATCTTTCACTATCGAAGAAGCTTCTTTTGCCTTTATAATTGCATTTTCTTCAAAAGTTTCTCCGTCTTCAACAGGATTAAAATCCCCGTCAATTTTTTTCAACACAATATCTTTAAACGGATTTATTCCGTTCATTTCTTCAACTTTATGAAGATTTCCCGACGCAACCGTTATAATCATTCTATTTTCCAAATCTTCTCGTTCTTCTTCCGTACTCGAAAATAGCTTCTGCAAGCGAATCTTTATCAAATTCAGGCCAAAACGTGTTTGTTACATAAATTTCGGAATATGCACACTGCCACATCAAATAATTACTTATTCTTTTTTCTCCGCCTGTTCTGATAAGTAAATCAGGATCAGGGATTTCCGATGTATAGAGATTAGCACTAATAGTGTTTTCAGTTATATCTTCTATGTTTAAGACCCCATCTTTTACTTGTTGAGCAATTCTTTTACAAGCATTTGCAATTTCCATACGAGAACCGTAATTAAATGCAATTTGAAGTTTTACTCCCGTATTATCCGCCGTTTGTTCTTCTGAATTTCTCAATATCTTTTGCAAATCAGGATTTAAACCTTCGATATCACCGATAAATTTAATACGAACTTCATTTTCATCAAGCTCTGAAAGTTCATTTTTCAATGTATTTGCAAGTAAAGTCATCAAAAAATTAACTTCTTCTTTTGAGCGATTCCAATTTTCAGTCGAAAAAGCGTATACAGTCAAGTATTCAACACCAAAAGAATGACAAGCTTTTAATATTTTTTTCAAAGCCTCCACTCCTTTTGAATGCCCCATCGCGGACGGCAAATGTTTTTCCTTTGCCCATCTTCTGTTTCCGTCCATAATTACCGCAATATGCTTCAAAGATGTGTCTTTTACTACACTCTCTACCGTTTTTTCTTCTGTTACTGCAACCATTTCATACCTCTGTAAATTTGAGAAAATTATATATCAAACATATTTTTTTCTCAATAAAAAAGGCGGTCGTTAAACCGCCTCAATTATTTTAATTTAAAACTACCAAGTTGTAAGTTCTTTCAAAGTATTTTTCTTTTCTTGAAGTTTTTTCTTGTTTGCTGCTTTTTGTTGTTCAGCTTTTTTCTTTTGAGCGTTTATTTTGTCTTGTTGAGCTTTTTTAGCATTTTCAATCTTTTTCTTTTGAGCTTCTGCTTTTGCTTTTTGAGCTTTTTTTGCATCTTCTACTTTTTTCTTTTGAGCTTCTACTTTTGCTTTTTGAGCTTTTTTAGCGTCTTCGATTTTTTTCTTTTCAGCTGCAACTTTTGCTTGTTGTGCTTTTTTTGCTTCAGCAACTTTCTTTTCTTGAGCGGCTTTTTTTGCTGCTGCTTCTTTTTGTTTTGCATTTACGTTATTTTTAACGGCATTTTTCTTATCAGCCGCATTGTTTAATGATTTTGTAACAGCTGTATCAGCTTTATTTAAAGCATTATCAACTTTGTTAAGAACACCTGCGGTTGCTGTCAAACCTACTGCCATTACCATAGCTGTTGCCAATAATTTTTTCATCTGTACCTCCTAATCTATAAAATATTATACATGTGTTTCAATTCTATCACATTTTCAAAAGATTTATTAATTTTTGCCAAAAGTTCTTCATCATTTTTTGCAGAATTTTCAATAAAATCCAAAATTGAAATCAATTTTTCGTCTGAATATCTGTATAAAAATACGTTTATACCTGCCTTTAAAGCCTTTATATATATTTCAAAAGGATTTTTATCCGATACGGCACCCATTACCATATCATCAGATATAACGAGACCTTTAAAAGAAAGTTCATTTCTTAATAAATTTGTTGAAACATTCTTTGATAATGTTGCAGGACAAGGTTTTTCATCGTAGCAAGTATAATAAACATGAGAAACCATTACAGCATCCAAACCGTTTTGAATGGCAACTTTAAAGGGTTTCAAATGAGTCTGTTCCATTTCTTCCCGAGAAAGTTTTACTATCGGCATTTCCAAATGCGAATCCGTTGCGGTATCCCCATGTCCAGGGAAGTGCTTTCCGACGGGAATTATACCCATTTCCTTATGAATTTTAAAAACAGGAACGGCAAATTTTATAACATCATCGGGGTTATCACCATATGCTCTTACACCAATAATCGGATTTTGGGGATTTGTATTTGTATCCAAAACCGGAGCAAAATTCATATTTATTCCAAAAGACAAAAGCTCCTCGCAAAGTTCTCTTGTTTGTTTTTCAACGAAATCAATCCCTCTTGATGCGGCATCTTTTGCACTCAAATATTTTTTTCCGTTATGAATATTTTCCGTACGCTCAACTCTTCCGCCTTCCTGATCAATACTCAAAAACGGCGAAATCAAAGACATATTCTTAATTTTATCGGTATTTTTTTTAAATTGTTCTTCGGAAAAAATATTTTGAGTAAAAAATATTGCTCCGCCGAGACCATTTTTTGAAAGTTCGATAAAAATGTCACATTTATCGACATTATCCCCTTCAAATCCGATAATAAAAAGTTGATTAATTTTATTTCTTAATGAATACATTATTTGACCAATTTATAAAATCTAAATTCTGACGGTTCAAGTCTGTCGAAGACAAACGAATGATTGAAATTTTCGATTTGTCGTTCTTCATACTGTTTTGTTTCATAATTGTAAACATATTCAAAAGCACCCGTAAATTCTTTCGGTACATCAATTGAAGAATCATATACGGAAGCACCTTCGCGAATAGTTCTCATTCCGTTTTCGAAAACCAATTCAGTCGGAGCAAGATAATTTGCAACTACGAACATTGTTTCTTTGGACGAAGGTTTTGTAACCGCCCAACAAACAAATCCGTTATCAGTTTGAGTTATAATTTGAGCTTCTCCTTCGGTAAGAAGTTCATTATTTCTTGCAAACCTGCCGATAGCATCAAATTTTTCAAAAAATCCGTAATTTTTTGCTCGACAAAGAGACACTTCCGAACCGATACAAGCTTCTGTTCCGACCATTGTAAACGATTCATCACCGTCAACATACATAATAGGTCTTTGAGCCTTGTCGCCTCCGGGAATGAAGTGCAATTTAAACCATTTGAACAAAGCACCGGCTTCACCTAATTGTGCAGGATATTGATTAATATCCCTAAATTCTCCGTCTTGATTGTTATATGTTTTTAAAATCGAAACAGAACCTCTTGTCAACGGTGCTTTATTGTAAGACTTCAAATCCTTATTATTATTGATAATCTCATATGGAGTTTTGCAGTTTTGAGCAATTATATCATTTCCCCAAAGAACATCAAAATGCATTTCTCTGTGATATTCTTTAATATTATTTTCGCCCAACATATATTCCGCAAGTGAAGCAAAATGAGGAAATTCTTGTTTCAATGTTTCATTTAATTTTGCCAAAACATACTTAGGAGCACGATAACTAATCGGTCTGTCACCTTTTTGAGAATAAGCATCGACAACATGGTCAATATGATCAACTCTTATACCGTCAAAATGATAGGTTTTACACAGATTTTTTATTTTAGAAACAAAATAATTTATCACCGGCATATTGTAATCACCGCTTTCGAGATAAACAAAATAATATGGTGATTGGCAATCTAAATTTGCAAACTTGGTAACGTCATTTCCCTGATAATCATAATGTTTAAACATTGGGAAATCACCCGTTTCGGACATTCTGTCAAAAATCGGAACTCCCGAAGAACACCAAGCACCACCGGGAACAGGCCATAAACCTTCCGAAATTAATCTTTCAATATCCGCACCCTGTTTTTTAATATCATTTTCACAAATTATATTTTCCGAACCTTCAACCTCTGCAATCAATGCTTTAGCACGATTTGCCAACTTAATCTGTTCGGCTTTTTGTGTCATTTTTTCGGAAATAACTTTTTTCTTTGGCATTAAAGTTTCCGAAAGTTCTTCATACATCGGCTTATAATGTTCGCTCATATCATCAGAACCTGATTTCAGAATACTTTTTGCCACATTCATAATGATTTTTGCATCATCTTGACCGTATTTTTTAAACAAGTTTGCAGCCTGCTTATCAATTTCATCATTAATCGACGAGATTAAAGCATTTACATCCATCCATCTGACAATCGACGGATTTACCAAAACTTCCTTTGAAAATCTGCTTGTTTGGGGCAAAATGTCATAAATTACAGGATGTCCGGCAAGTTGAGCAAGAGTAATAAATAACTTAACCTGTTCTTGTGCGGAAATTCCCAATTTTGCAGTCAAATAATCATCCTTCACGGCATCACTTATTTCCGTAGAACTCGGAAGATATGCACATCCAAAATCACGAGGATGAAAAGGAACCAAATAAATAGTCGTTCCTAAAATATTTTTTTCAAGATTTCCCGAAGGCAATATCAAAATTTGTTTTAACCAATCAACAAAATTTCCCGGAGCAGGAGAATAATTACCGTTGCCAAGAGAAGCAAGGTTGATTAATTTAATATTATGTTGCTCTTTTTTTAACCAATCTGAATTTGTAATTCCTGCTCGTGATACCGGAGAAATTTGACCTTTGTTGAATTTAAAATCATCGTTTTCAAAAACACCGTTCAAACGCCATTTTATTTCCAAACCGTAAATTGTATCCGCAGCATTGAGTTCTTCAAGAGCTTTGATATGAGGATACGGCAAATAACCATATGTCTCAATCATTCTGCGTAAATATGCTTTTCTTCCCTCAGAAATATCATAACCGCGATAAATCTCTTTTAATTTTTGCAAAATTTCAGACAAACGTTTACCCATCGGGTCAACTTCTTCTTTACGATTTTTTTTAAACAAAAATTCAAGCATGGCAAATACTCCGAACTTATCATGAATGATTTTACCATATTTTTGAAAAAAATAACTTATTATTAAAATTTTTAAAGTCATCATATTTTTAGTTGAAAAATAAAATATATAGACCCTGTGATTAATATTGATTTTTAAATATTTCGGTCAATGTAATTTAGAAAAAAATAAGATAAAGTTACAAGGTAAGCAAACGGAGTAAGGAATGATGAAAGACTTGTTCGTAAAAACAATATTGTGTGGTTGTATCCTTGTCACGGGATCTTGCGGTTTCTCAAACACATTAACTTCCGTGGAAGTTGCAAACTACGGCAATCAAGGCAAAATTGTCTTGAATACGGACAAAACTAAAATTCAAAAGAATGTAATTTCATCTGATGAAATCGTTCTTAACCTTAAAAATACAACAGTTTCCGAAAATGTAAAAACAATTTGTGACAACCTTCCTGTTATGACAGAAATCAGCGTTATGCAAAACGGAAAGAACACTTATGTAAACTTGAGCGGAAAAAATGTTGCAAACTTCGAACTTACATACGCAAACGGCAATATCATTCCGTTGAGTTCGATGAAAAAAGATTTCGGATTTGGCTCATTTGCAATTTTGGCACTTCTCATAATTGCAGGAGTTGCAAGAATGATGAACTCGTTTAACCGCAAAAGTCAAGAAAGCTTAAGAAACACACAACTTGAACAAGCTGTAAAACAAAAAATTACAGCTAAAAAAGAACTCAAAACATTGAGAGCAAGAACAAAAGTTTGTAACAATTCCGTAATTCACGGAACACCTGTTATCAACTTTGCAAATGCTTCCAAAATGAACAGAGTTACCGTACCTTCATCATTCAGAAATGCTGATGAATACATGGATTACAATCAACTTAAAAAAGCAGTAAACTTGTAATCCCCAAAACCACAGGCTTCATGGTCAGGACAAATTGTAAAGAAGCTTGAAACAAATCAAGAAAGAGATTAAAATAGTGTTACTTGCACAACAAATACGTGCATAAGTTCGGGAAAGATATTAATGAATACGAGATTGAATATTGACATTAATTCGGATATTGATTTTGAAAACTCGGAAGATATCGAGGTAGATTTTTCTTCCATAGACAAAATTGCACTCCAAGATATTGAAAATATTTCGGATATTCATAGAGTAGCAGTTTTGAACGGCAAAAAATTATACATCCAAAATGCCGCTCCTGAAGTTTTACAAATCCTCGCTATGACAGGATTACACCGAACATTTACAAACTTTGAAGAAGAACTTGTTTCTCCCGCAAAAAGACAACGAGGCATATAATGGGTATTTTGTACGCAGTTGCTGTTCCTCTCGGAAATTTGAAAGATATAACGTTGCGTGCAATAGATGTATTAAAATCCGTTGACTGTGTGGCTTGCGAAGACACGAGAAACACAAGAATTTTGCTTGATAAATATGATATTTCGACAAAATTGCTTGATTGTCATAAATTCAACGAAAAAGAGAGAAGTTCAAAAATATCTGAAATTTTAGGCGAAAACGGAAGTGTCGCACTTGTTTCGGATGCAGGAACTCCCGCAATTTGCGACCCGGGAGCAGTCGTAGAAAACGAACTTTTAAAAATGGGACACAAAATTGTTCCTATTCCCGGTGCAAGTGCATTAACGGCTTTCTTATCCGCTGTTCCGAGGGATAATGAATTTTTCTCGTTTATCGGTTTTATGCCAAGGACAAAACAAAAAAGAGAAGAAATTTTTGAAAAATTTAAAAATATCAATTGTATTTTTTATGAATCTCCAAACAGATTAAAAGACCTATTGGCAGATATTTCGGGATATTTCGGAAACTCAAAAAAGATTGCAATCGGCAGAGAATTGACAAAAGTTTTTGAAGAAATAAAAATCGGTACCGTTTCCGAAATAGCTGATTATTACGAAAATAATATTTTAAAAGGCGAAATTGTCGGAATGATTTTTGAAGAAGAAGAAAATGATTTTGATGAAACACAAATCAAAAATGACATCAAAACACTGAAAAAACAAGGCTTTTCGGCAAAAGACATTTCCAAAATTTTATCATCATTAAAAAATCAACCAAAAAATAAAATTTACGAACTTGCCGCTAAAGATTAATTTTTAAGCAAAAAACCAATTTGCAACAACAATAGCACCGACTATGCCGAGGAAATCCGCGATTAATCCCGTAATCAAAGCGTAACGGACTTTTTTAATCCCGACGGAGCCAAAATAGACAGCAAGAACATAAAAGGTAGTTTCTGAACTGCCGAGCATAATTGCACCCAATTTTGTGACGTAAGAATCAACCGGATTAGAAGAAGCAATATCCGAAAATACACCAAGTGCGGCACTTCCCGAAAGAGAGCGAACGATTGCAAGCGGTACAATATCGGACGGCATATTAATTTTATCCAAAAATCCGGCACAACAAGCAGTCAGCATATCTAATGCCCCTGATGCCCTGAACATAGCAACAGCAACTACAATTGCCGTAAGATACGGAACAATTCTCAATGTAACATCTACACCTTCTTTGGCTCCGTCTACAAATGTTTCATAAACAGGAACTTTCTTAATTAATGCCCAAAGCAAAATGACAAAAATAATTGAGGGAAGTGCATATACAGAAATTATATCCAAAATATGTCTGATATTTTCCACTATTCACCGCCTGATTCTGTTTGAGGAGGGAAAATCCGCTGCATAATTTTTGCGGTAACAATTGCTCCGATGAAAGCAAAAGATGTCACAATAAATGTCGGGATAATAATTTCCGTAGGATTTTTTGCACCGCAAGAAACCAAAATCGCAATTACTGTTGCGGGAATAAGCTGAAAACCTGCGGTATTCATAGCTAAAAGCATACACATTGAATTTGAAGCCGAAGATTTATCCTTATTAATTTTTTGCATTTCATCCATGGCCTTCAACCCCATCGGAGTAGCTGCATTAGCCAAACCGAGAGCATTTGCGGAAAAATTCATGGCAACATCACCGATAATTTTGTCATTTCCCTTTACTTCGGGAAATAAAAAATTGGCAACGGGAGTCAAAATTTTAGATAACCATTCAACAATTCCTGATTTTTCGGCAATTTTCATAATTCCAAGCCAAAAAACCATTACACCGCATATCCCTATTGCAATTTTCACGGAAGTTTCCGCTCCGGATAACAGAGCATTAACGACATCGTTCAACTTGCCGTTAACCGCACCTACGACTATGGAAATCAGTATCAAAAAACTCCAAATGTAATTCATACCTTTATTTTACTCTTGCAAGAAATTTCCGCAAAATTGTAAAGTTTGTAAAAAAGAATGATATAAAAAATAAAATCAGGGTAATTAAATAAAGGAAGGGATTTGATGAGAGGAGCGTATTTATGTCAATAAATTTCGTGTCGCTTAACAATGATGCAGTTTTTGCAGGATACAATCTGAGCACTCGTCAAATGCCTATGAACCCATTGGGCAACAAAGAAGTCGAACGTGCAATTACGGAAGACACCGAAGAACTTCGCCGTACGCAAAACTTGCTTGAATTAGGAGCAAGAATTGCGGAAAGCCAAAAAACGGATGTTGATAAGGAACCGGAAGGAAATGTTCCCTGGTCGCAAATCATGCAACAATTACAATTGCATTGTACGGGAGATGAAGAAGAGGATTTCAATAACATTATGGAAGAAATCCAATTTCAAATGGAAAATGCTCAATCACAATACGATTATAACTACTATTCCTGGCTCTTTGACTATACAACAAAATTATTTTCTTCTCAGGAAGAAGAACAAAAAGAATACAGCGAAGAAAATCCGTATTTCCGCAGTTTGAGTAACATGCAAACTATCAACATGAGTATCTTGTAAAAATTTCTTCAAATTTTTATAAAAAAAGTGTTGACTATTCTCTTTGTGTGACATAATATAGTTGTACCTAAATGTCGGAGTGGCGGAATGGTAGACGCGCACGTTTGAGGGGCGTGTGGAGCAATCTGTATGGGTTCAAGTCCCATCTTCGACATTTTTTTGTGTCTGTTTTCAGAAAAAAGAAAGATTAAGAATGCAGAAACAACACGGTTTTACTTTAGCGGAAACTTTATTGACATTAGTCATTATCGGCACTGTTGCTTTATATACCGTTCCTGCGGTAATTTCGGATTATAAAAATCGTGACATCGGAGCTGCATATCAAAAAGCGTTGAACAATTTAAATAACGCTTATTCTGCATATTATAACAGTCCTCCGACTGACATTTCATCAGGAAGCAAAAAGAAATATGCAAAAACTCAATATGGTTCTAACGGTGAAATTTTAGACGAAAACGGAAATCCTGAAACGGATTCAAACCCTGTGATTAAGTATGATTGGGTTAATGACGGAAACCGTTACAATATCGGAGAAAACGGAAAACTTGACAATGTTTATCAAATTTTGAACAAAATTCTCACTAAACACATGCAAATTGTAAATATCCGCGGTATTTCCAATAACCAAGTCATATATTACACAATTGCAACAGATACAAAGAGTTTATTTAATTATACAACCCTTGCATCTTGTACATCGGAAACAACCCCGATTGAATATTTTTACACGGCTGACGGTATGAGATACTGTATTAGCTATGAAAAAATTGCCAATAATGAAAAATTCGGCGAAGACACTTATGGGGTTATTTGGGTTGATATAAACGGTGAAAAAGGTCCTAATGAGGCTTACCGAAACATAAACACCGAAGCAAAACCGATTTATACGGGAGACACATTACCCATAACAATTTTGAAAGACAGATTTGTACCGGGACACCCGTCAAAAGAGCCATTCAATGATGCAGCACAACATTTGTTCTTCAATAAAAAATAATTTTATTAAAAATTTCGCGAAAAAGACCTAAAATAAGGTCTTTTTTGTTTTATGCGAAAATATAAGAATTTGTAAGCAAAGAGTTTTCCAGCCGCAATCAATCTTTTATCATCTCTCTGTTTATATACTGTTTTCCATCGTAGTTGTTAAAAATTCGGCAAAATTTATTAAAAAAATCAACGGAAGTTGCAACAGTCTATAATTTTTTACGACAAACCGTTTCCGACAGCGTAAATAATTCCGGCAAGGAATATCAAAAGTTGCATTACGCTATAATAATTTAGCCTTTTATAAGTTGCAAAATGTCCTATAATAAACGGTGAAAAACCGCAAAATACCATTATCGGTTTTGCGGGAACAGATGCAAAGAACATTCCCACAATTGAAAATACAGAGTATATAGACATAATTATTACACTGATGGTTATGCTTTTTTCTCTGATAAACTTATTTTCGTGATTATAAAAGAACAATTTTCCCAAAACAAAAGAAAGTGATGTTAAAACACTCAAAATAATAAATGTCAATGTCATGCCGTCACCGCCTCTGTTTTCAAATTTGCAGAGTGTGTATCCAAAAATTCAAGAGATTTTTTAAATACAAAATCTTTTTCGTTATCGTACAAAACCATATGATAACTGTCTTCCAAAATTATCAACTCTTTATCTGTCGAAGAAACACTGCGATAAACTTCTTCCGCACCTTTTTTACTTGCCAAATCGTCTTCTCTTGAATGAATAATCAAAAGCGGTGAAGTTACAACATCCAAGTCATAACGAACATCTTGAGAAAGCTCTAAAAGCTCGTGGAAAGCACACATAGGGTACGTATCCATTCCACCGTCCGTTTTAGCAAGTGCTTTTTTGACAATTTCGCGAACCCGTTTATTTTTAACACCATAAGGTTCACATTCGGGATATTGATAATAATATCTGAAAACGGTATGAAGTCCGAAAGGCATAAAACAAGCATACCAAGGCAATCTCCAGCCGTCCAGATACAATGTTGTAGATAACAAAACAGCACCCTTAACTTTTTCTTGGTATTTTTCGCACAATGCAAGCGAAACAACCGCACCGAGACATAATCCGCCTAAATAGACTTCTTCATATTCTTCACACAATTTTTCAAATTGTTCGGATGCATAATTTACCCAATCCTCATAAGAAACAGTGTAAATATCATCCTTGAACTCACCATGTCCGGGCAAACAAGCCCCATAGACATCATAACCGTGCTCCGATAAGAATTTGCCAAATTTTTTCATTTCAAAAGGGCTGCCTGTGAGTCCGTGGAACAACAAGACAGCCTTTTTCGGATTTTCTTCATTAATAAATTTGAAAGCCGAACCCAACTATTCGCACCTCGTCAGAAGTACGTCTAAAAGTTCAAGTGCCATATCGATTTCATCTTTTGTAATATACACATTCGGAACGAACGTAATAATATTTTTATAGAAACCGCCATTGTGCAAAATCAATCCGCACTTTTGACCTTTGTATGTCAAATCGCCTTTTAAGCCTTCAGCCAAAACTTTTCCGCACAATTCTCTGTTCGGAGAAATTCCGTCTTCACAAACGAGTTCCGCACGTAATGCTAAACCTAAACCGCCAACTTCCCCGATACATTTGTGATGTTTTTGAATTTCTTTCAATCCGTCAAGGAAGTATTTTCCTTTTTCAGGAACGGTAACATCAAAGTTTTCTTCCTCAATCATCTTCATAACTTCGTATCCTGCACGAGTACCGATAGGATTTGAACAGAATGTTGAATGAGCTGATCCCGGAGGGAATTTTTCGGGATTGATGTATTTTTCTTTTGCCCAGAAACCTGACAATGGGTTCATACCGTTTGTCAAAGACTTAGCAAAACAAATTACATCAGGTGTTACACCGTAATTTTCAATCGCCCAAAGTTTACCCGTACGATAAAATCCCATTTGAATTTCATCATCGATAAACATGATGCCAAATTTGTCTAATACCTTCTTGAGCTCTTTGAAATAACCTTCAGGAGCATTAATATAACCGCCTGTTCCCAATACTGGTTCCGCGATAAATGCTTTATATTCGGTTTCATTATCCGAAGGATTGCATAAACCTTTGTATTCACTGTCAAATTGGCGTTCAAAATGTTTTACGCAATAAAAATCACAACTGTCACATTTTTTGTCAAAAGGACATCTGAAACAATACGGGAACGGAACAAAGTGTGCTCTGTCACCGTAATGACCATATTTTTCACGGTATTTAAAATTTGAAGAAATTGCGGTAGTTGCAACTGTTTTTCCGTGATATCCGCCTTGGAATGCAAAAAAGCTGTTTCTATGCGTATTTGCACGCACTAACTTAATCATATCTTCAACAGCCTGAGCACCACCTACGTTAAAATTAATTCTTCCTGCTTCGCCAAATCTTGTTTCACAAGCTTTACATAATTTCTCCGACAACAGAACTTTGTATTTGTGAACATATTTAGGAGTAATTTGAGGCAAAGTATTCATTTGCTCGATAACTGCGTCAATAATTCTTCTGTTATTATAACCAAAATTTGCGGCGGAAAAGTACATTTGCATATCAAGATACGGTGTATCATCCGCATCATACATATATGCTCCGTCACAACGATGGAAAACTTTTGGATTTTTTGAATAGTGCACGGTATCACCGAAAGAGCAATACTTGCTGTCTAATTCCAACAGTTCTTCATCTGTTATTGTATTTTCTATATCAGTTTTTAAAGATGTCATGCTTAATTACCTCGTTAAAATCGGAATATTTAACATAAACGATATTTTTCTTTTTACAATACTCCAAAAGTTTCTTCTTTGCAAATAAAAAATCAGCCTTAGAAGCGGGACAAAAGTCAGAAGCCCCGTCCCCGACATAAATAACAGTCTTATAAAATTTTTTGAACTTTTGAATAAATGAACATTTACAAGTTCCTGCTCCGCGTTGACATTCATCATTCTTATACGGAAATTCCATAATAAAATTACCGTCATTAAACTCAAAATGATTAGAATAAATTTCTATATCATTAATGCCGTATTTAGAAAGAACTCTGCGAATGAAATACTCAAATCCGTCACTTACAATTACAACTTTTATGTTTTTTTGTTTGCAAAGTTTATAAAATTTTTCAAAATAATCATCAATTTCTACCGTTTCGAAAAATCGGTCAAAAACTTCTCGGGTCATATTCTTTATCAAGCCGAATTGCATCCTCATCGCATCGCAAGTCGGCACTTTACCCGCAACCCAATCATCTTCTATTTCAAGCCACTTTTTATCGGCAAATTTTTCTAAAAAATCGTTAATTGTGTCCTTTTTGGTGATAGTACCGTCAAAATCACAAATAAAAATCGCATCATTTTCCATGACACGATTTTATCAAGAACTGTTTAATATTGCAAATCGAGAATAAATTAAGATTTATGATTTTCTTTCGCCTTCACCGTCATCAATTACTCTGATATCTTGAGGAACGGTAAGTTTGTAACCCTTTTCTTTTACACCTGCCAACAAACAGTCGTTTGCAGTTTCTCCAAGATGAATAAATGAAGAATCGGAATTTTTAACATCTTCAATCGTTGTTTTATCGAACAATTTTTGAGTTACGGCAGTTTTATATGTTTGAGACATATTTATAGGTTGATACTCACCGTTTTCATCCATAATTTTAATATATTTAGCAACTTCCTTCATATCGGTGTTGCCTTCGTTTTGCAAACGAATAATCGCCCCTCTGTCCATTTGTAATCCCGACCAACCCATCAAGACATTTCGAGTCTTATTTTCGTTGTTTTCTCTGATATTTTGGTCAACCATTTTTGCAATAGTTTCTCCGCTAAAATTGCCGACTCTTATTTTGGCTTCTTTTTCAATCAATCCGCTCATCAAATCCATAAGTTGCATATTTGTAACAGGATTTTCTTTGTCAACTTGAAGTTCCGAACGAAATGCAGATGTGTTCATCATAAACAATTGAGTATCGGGTTCTTTCGTTCTGATGTGCGAAATAATTGTATCCGTAACTAATTTTTCAAGCGGATTATCGGCAAATCTGATATTGTTTACCTTTAATCTGTCACTTCCCGCAGGGTCGGTAATTTCAACAATTCCTTTTGTATCTTCAGCAAAAGTTTCATCAAATTGCTTCTTGAAAATAGCATCTTGTTCTTCTAATTTTACGTACAAAGTTTTTGCGTTAAATGAATATTTTCCGTCATCATCAAAATGAACATTAACAGCATCCATAAGTTTTGCATTTTCGGAAAGAGAACAAACAAATGTTTCCTTGCCTGTCTTTGCACTTGTAAATACAGAAGTTTCATCTTTATGATCATGCCCGTTCAAAACGAGATCCAAATCACAATTATTACAAAGCATTTGAACAACTCTTTGTCCTGCGTGATTTAAGAGCATAACAGGAGAATCGGGGTTTTCTTCCTTAAACTTAGCAATTTCTTCGTTGAATTGCTTATAAGTTTCAGTCAAATCGCCTTCTTCAAGTTTTACTTCTTTTTTGCGATTTCTGTCCAAAATATCCAAATCGTTAATCAAACCGTTGCAATAATAGTCCATATTGGGGCAAATCATACCCAAAACGAGCATTTTGTGAACCTTATCGGGATTTTTATCATCGGGAACTTCAAGAACTGTCGAAGTCGTAATTCTTTTTTGAGCTTCCGGTTCAAGCGATGTAACAGACTTTGAATTTTCAACGTTTACGTTTGTCATAACCGTTGTCATATCGCATTTTTTGGTCTTGTCAAAAAGGAAAGAATCTCCGCCTTCGAGACAATGGTTTCCGGGAGTATAAAGAGTTGTCAAATTGCCCAAACCCGATTTCATTCTGTTAATCATATCGCCCAAAAACTTACCTTGCATATCGCCGATAGTTTCTTTAAAAGACAAATAACCTTTTCTCGTCGGGTTCATAAACCAATCACCGACAACGGCAAAAACATTTTTATTGCTCGGATTTTGTCCGTCAGGGTGAATTTGTTCTTTATTTTTTTCATAAGTATCTTGAATGGCGGCACATTTATCAATCTGACCGTGAGTGTCACTTAATGCGGCAATATTAATATTTGCCTGTCCAAAACTTAAATTATTTTTCGCATTGTTTTTTACAAAAAGAGATTTATTAGGATTAATATCAGTCATAATACACCACCATTTTTTAACTGAATTACATAAAACACGTCAACATAAAAATTTGATAAGAATATATTTAATTTTAACATAATTTTGCAAAATGTTAACCTTTCAGAAAATTTTTAATTAAAAAAAATTATATTTTTGCTAAGATTGAACACATCTTATAAGAAGGGTTGAAATTTATGAATATTACAAATGCAATTAGCAAATTTTTTAAATTTGAGGAATTAAATACTAACCTCAAAACAGAACTTGTTGCGGGTCTTACGACATTTGCCACACTCGCATACATTATGATTGTTATTCCGAACATTTTAGGCGGAATAGGAATGCCACAAGGAGCGGTAACTTCGACGATAATTTATATGGCTTTTGTAGGTTGTATGTTAATGGGATTGATTGCAAACAGACCGTTTGCGGTTGCACCATTACTCGCTGAATATGTGTTCCTTGCATATACGGTTGTGCCGATGTTTGGAGAAGGTGAATGGCAAAAGGCCTTCGGAGCGGTAGTTATCGCTGCAATTACGCTTTTTGTTTTAACAATTTGCAACGTGAGAGCTTGGCTCGTAAATTGTTTGCCAGCTTGCTTGAAATTTGCATTCACAGCAGGTTTGGGACTTTATCTTGCATTTGTCGGACTTAAAGGTGCCGGCATTATCAATGTGACTGATAACCTTACTATCGGCAACTTTTGGGATATAAACACATTACTTGCGATTGCAGGAATTTTAATCATCGGAATTTTGATGTCAAAAGGGGTTAAAGTTGCAATGTTGGCAGGCTTAATCGGTGTAACGATTTTGTCGTTTCTTTGCGGTCAATCAACTTTACCCGAATCCTTTGTTTCCGCTCCGGCAAGTCTTGCCCCGGTATTTTTAAAGGCAGATGTAGCGGGTGTGTTAAACATTGAATCACTACCGATTATTTTCATAATTTTGGTATTAATGTTTGTTGATACAATGGGAACGATGATTGGTGTTTCCGCAAAAGCAGGATTTTTGGACGAAAAGGGTAATTTACCGAACATAAAAAGAGCGATGCTTTGCGACTCAACGGCAACAGTAATTTCGTCATCACTTTGTGCAATCACTTCAGGTGTTTACGTAGAATCAACAACAGGTGTTCAAGCAGGCGGACGTTCGGGGTTGACGGCGGTCGTTACGGGCTGTTTGTTCTTGACCGGATTATTCTTTACCCCCGTATTTGCTATAATCCCGTCAGCGGCTTGTAATGCTGTTTTGGTTATCATCGGTATTTTGATGATGTCAAATATCAAAATGATTAATTTTGAAGATATGTCAGAAGGTATTCCTTCAGCGTTGATGATATTTTTGATGTCATTCTCGTCAAATATCGGAGTTGCGGTTGCTTGCGGATTTGTTCTTTATCCGGTAATGAAACTTATTGCGGGAAAAGGCAAAGAGTTAAACATCCCCGTATGGATTTTATTTGTTGCATCTTGCATATTCTTTGCATTATACAAATTCTAATTATCGAAAGGTTATTTGAATTCTATGGTAAATCATTTATTCAGAAGACATCTAAATATTAAAAACTTCATATTTATTGCAATTGCAATACTTTTTGTAATCTTTATTGCAAAAATTCAGGATATTGCAATTATGTTTTTTGCATCTTATGTCATAGCGTGTTCTTTAGATCCGATTGTCGAAAAACTTTCAGCCAAAATGTCGAGACAACAGGCGTCTTTATTGACGTTATTGGGAACACTTGCAATTATCGGATTATTTTTAATTCCGGTAATTATTCTTTCTTCAAATGAAATAAAAGTATTTGCGATATCATTTCCGCAATATGTTGATAAACTTGATGAATCATTACAAAATATGCAAATGTTAGCACATACTCCGTTTGCAACATTGGATTTTGACAAAATGACAGCATCTGCAGCGGGTGTAACTTCGGATTTTATAGAACATTCCATAGAAATCATAAAAGGTCTCAGTTCCGCGGTTGTATATTTTATTATTTCTTTGCTTATCATTTATTATTTTATGGCAGATAAAGAAACAATCAGAAAAACAACTCTTCGACTTTTTCCTTCTCATATGAGAAAAAGAGCAAATGAAATTATGAATATAATTTCTGATAAAATAGGCGGATACGTTGCAGGACAATTAATTGCTGTTTCAAGCATCGGTATTATCATGACAGTCGGTCTTATAATTATGAAAGTCGATTACGGTTTTTTACTCGGTTTAATTACCGCTGTTTTAGACTTCATCCCTGTTGTAGGTCCCGCTATCGGACTTATAATTTGTATTGTTGCTTGTTATGAAGCAGGCGGAAAAATTATTGCAGGTGTTATCATAACTTTCGCTATCGCTCAAATCGTTGAAAACAATTTGGTAAGACCGTATATTTTCAGCAAGTTGCTCAATTTACACCCGATTTTAATTTTCTTGTCATTATTCTTGACGGCAAAATATATGGGCATTTTAGGAGTAGTATTTGCACCGGCAATTGCGGCTACGGTCTGCGTTTTGATTGAAGAATTATATATGAAAAATTTAGATTAATAAAAATAAAATGAAAGAATTCCGAGTTTATTTTTTCAAGTAATCTCGGAATTTTTTATTGACAGAAAATTTGTATCCGCAACCATCAAGAGGTTTCCCTCCATCATAAACAAATTTCTGATTGATTTTCGGATAAAGTCGGCAATTAACAGAGCGAAATTTATATACCCCGCAACTGCCATCATCGTTTAAAGCTTTGCATTTAAACAACAACTCACCGTTTTCGCCTTTGCCGTTTATTTCAAAGTTACGGTATTTTTTATCAAATTCTTGCATTTTCAAAAATTCCGTTTCATCTTTCACAATTCTTTTACCGATGAAAAACGTAATATTCCTGCAACAAGTACCGCATTTATTACATTTCCCGGTAACAACAAATCTGGCGGATGTCATTTTTTGAAAATAAAATTTGATTTTTTCAAACATAAAGGATAGCATTATTCAACCCAAAAATCTTGTCTTGCAAGACATTTGTCAGGTCTGCGAAGTTCAAAAACTTGCATAATATAAAGTCCGGGACCGGTCATCACAATATAGTTTGTATAATATTTTTTTGTATTATCAATCGGTACATTAATCCCGTATTTGTAAGAAAAACCGAGAGATGGAGCTTTCGTATTTTTTGTAAAAATCTCGATTTTTAAAGCGGTATCTTTAAAACCCTTCGGAGACATAACAGCATAATAAATTCTCTGATTTGCCTTAAAATTATGCTCATATTCCATATAATTTTGAGAATTAAAAGGCTCGGATTTCAGCATTATTACAGCCTTATCCGAGCATCCTGACATGATTATTGAAGAAAATAAAATTCCGACAACCAATAAAAATTTCTTCATTATTTAGCCGTATTTTTTTTCTTCAAAGCGTTTACCGTAGCTCTGACAGAAGCTTGAATGCCTTTATCTGTCGAGAGTTCGATGAATTTTTCGTAATTTGCAATTGCTTCATCATAATTTTTTGCTTTTTCATATTCAATACCGAGTGCGTAATAAGCGTAAGCATATTGATTATTGAGTTCTACCGCTTTTTTATAACTTGCAATTGCTTCATTGTCTTTACCCAAATCCGAATAGCAAAGTCCGGCATTGAAATAAGCATCAGCATTATCTTTATCTTTGTCAATTGCTTTTTGGTAATATTCCAAAGCTTTATCATTTACAGAAAGCTGTTTGTAACAATTTCCTGTCTTAATCAATAATGACGTATTGTTTGGGTCAATCGCAATTGCTTTTTCAAACTGATCTTTTGCATTTGTGAAATTTTTATTATCATAATATTGTTCACCAAGAGCAATCAAAGTCATCGCTTTTTCTTCAGCCGTAACATTTTCTGAATTTACAATATTTTCAGTAACTTTCTCGGCATCCTCAGTCTTTTTATACTTCAAAAGAACCTTTGCATAAGCGGTTGAAATAGTTTTATCATCAGGATCAATTTCCATAGCTTTTTCATAACTTTCGATAACTCTTGAACCTGAACCCAACTTATCATAAGCATTTGCCATGTTTACGTAAATTTCGGAATTATTTGCATCAATATCAGCAGCTTTTTCAAAATTTACAATAGCCTTACGATAATTTTCCGCAATTATAAGATTTTTTCCGTTTGCAAGATATGCTTGAGACAAATACAATTTGATGTTGTCATCAGGTTGTTCCGCATACAAAGCCGTGTAGATATCGATAGCTTCCTTATAATTTTGTTGAGCCTGCAAAGCCAAAGCCTTATTAAATCTCAAAGTTCTGTCTTTAGGCAAAGAGGTCAACAATTCATCATAAAGTTGAACTGCATGTTTGTAATCTTTTTTGAAATGATAACATTTAGCAAGTTCTGCCTTGAAATCATCGTTATCTTTTGCGTTTTCCATACCTTTTGAAAAACTGTTAATAGCTTCGTCATAATTTTTTTCTTTTGAATAAATCAAGCCTAAATTAAAATATGCATGCGGATCATCAGGTTTTAATGAAATATATTTCACATATTGAGCTTTCGCCTTATCATCCTGACCTAAGGCAAGCAATGCATCCGCATATTCAATAGTAATATCAGCTGATTCGGGTTCAAGTTTAAGAGCTTTTTCAAACATCGCAAGAGCATCCGTGCCGTCACCCGTTCTTTGCATAACAATACCCAAGTTAGCGATTGAAGCCGCATCGTCTTTGTTAACGTCAATAGCTTTTTCCAAAACGGTTCTCGCATCTTCCCATTGAGAATTTTTCACGAGAGAAAGTCCGTATTGAGCATATTCATTGAAGTTTTCCGGATGTTTATCCATTGAAATTTTAAATTGTTCATTTGCATTTTTATAATCACCCAATTCAATATATGCGGAAGCAAGGTTTTTACGTGCATCAACATGGTTCGGGTAATTTACCAAAAATACGTTATAATTTTCAACAGCAGCTTTATAATCTTTCAAAATGAACTGAACATTTGCAAGATTTAAGTAATTATACTTATAATTAGGAGTGAGTTGCAAAACATATTTGTATGCTTCAAGAGCATTTACATAATCTTTTTTCTGTTGCAAAATTTGTCCGATTGCAAGATACAAAAAAGAATCATCAGGTCTTAACTGAGCGGCTTTTTTATATGCGGCAAGTGCATTATCCCACTCTCCGATATTTTGATATAAACCTGCAAGTTTTGTATAATAAAGAGCATTGTCATTTTTCAAATCAATAGCTCGTTTCATTTTTTCGATAGCACCTGCAAAATCGCCTTTATCTTCATTTGTGCAAGCTTGTATATAATATGCCTGAGCCGGATAGCTGACGACTTTTGCGGCATCGGCCGGAAGTGCCATTCCTGCGGCTAAAATTAATGCGGTAGTCAATACTCTTTTAATTGTCCTGCCCTCCATGTCTGTATTCCTAACCATTATATACGTTGACAGACTTAAAATCAAATTGTTAATAAAACTATTCTTCGTACAAATCTTCACTAAAATTACGATGATGTTTTTTCTCTTCCCGTTCGGTCAATCTTAAATAAGTACGATAATTAAATTCTCCGCCGAGCAAAATAATCATCGCCGTATAATAAAGCCAAACCATCATAATAACAAAGGCACCAATTGCACCAAAAACTCTGTTATAAGTATTCAAATGGTCTAAATACAAAGAGAATGACCAAGAACCGAGTAACCAAAAACAACTGAAAAATAACGTACCGACAAGGGCTGCTTTTCTTTTAACCCATTCATTTCCTTTAATATCCGGCAAAATATAATAGCTGAAATAACTTGTAAAATACAATACCAAAAATGATAACGGCCATCTCAAAACCATAATTACGTGGTAGGTTATATTGGAAATGTGGAACAAATCGAGAGCCACACTCATTATGATTTTTCCGAGCAAAATCATATTTACAGTCAAAAACAATACAATTACGTTCAAAAAGACCATCAAAACCGATAGAATTCTTGTATAAATAAACGGTCTTGTTTCTTCTGTTTGGAATGCCCTGTTTAAGCCTTTCATAACAGAAGCGACAGCATTTGAAGAAAGAGCAATCGTTACAAAGAAACAAATTACGGCCATGACACCGCCGTGTTTGAATACCGTAACTTGTGCCAAAGTACTTACTATCAAACGCGATACATCACTCGGAGCAACTTGAGTTAAAGCAGAAATAACGTATCCGCTTAAAGAACTTCTTCCGAGCCAAGCATATACAGACATGGCAAACAATAAAAAAGGAAACAATCCCAAAATGAACATAAATGCCATTTCTGCCGCCATTCCGGGATAATCGGCATCAATCATTTTATTCACTATACTTTCAATATAGCGAATTGTCGGAGTTGAACGTACTTTTTTGATAAAATCATCAAAAATCATACGAAAACTCCTCTTTTATTGCATCAAGTAATTTATTCAAAGCAATATTGTAATTCTTTTTTATGGTACATCCGGCAGCCTTAGAATGACCGCCACCATTAAATTTTTGAGCGATTTTACTAATATCTGAATTATCGCTTCTCAAACTTACTTTTGAAAAACCTTCTTCCGTTTCTTTTACAACAAACGCAATATCAACGGAATTTACCTGTCTCAAAATTTCCACAATACCGTCGGTATGTTCATTAAGAGCCTTATTTTTCTTCATATCGTCAAGAGTTATAACGGTATATGCAATTTTTCCGTTAGACAAAAATTGAGATTTAGAAATTGCACAAGCACTCAATTTGATTGTTTCAACGGGTTTTGACTCATAACAACAACGGTAAAGCAACGCAGGACTGATGCCGTACTGCATTAAATCAGCCACAGCAAGGAAAGTTTCCGCGGTCGTATTATCGAACTTAAATCCGCCCGTATCCGTTAAAATTGCGACATAAAGTGAATTTGCAATATCTCTGTCAAAATTCCAATTTGCCTCTTTAGCAAAGTTCAAAAGGACTTCACCCGCCGAACTTTTTTCACCGAAAACATAATTATATTGAGCATACATCGGATTTGTTTTGTGGTGATCAATATTTATTGTGACTTTTGCTTTATCAAAGAGCGGTATCGCAGTAGCCAAACGGTCTTTAGCCGCACAATCAATTGCGATTACGGTATCAAAATTTTCATTTTTGATATCATCCGGTGTCTTAAAACAATCAACGTTCGGCAAAAATTCATATAATTGAGGAACTTTAGAAATAACGCATAAAACAGCTTCTTTACCGTAAACATTTTTAATAAATGAATAAAGTGCCGAAGCGGAACCGATACAATCACCGTCGGGATTTACATGGGTAAGTACCAATATTTTTTCGCCGTTACGTATTAATTCCGATATTTCTTTTGCTGAATTATTTGTTTTCATAAAAGCATTCCCAATTTTTAAATATAGTATCACAAAAAATTCATAGCGAAAAATCTGTTACGTTCGTTCATGATTTTCAGAAACTGTAAATTTTTTTGTAAACTTTTAGGCAGGTACAAAAATTCTATTCACAAAATCGATTTTTTGCCGTATGATGACTAATATACAGAAAATAGGGATTATAATTTTGTTTCAAAAATTTACGGAAAAAGCGATTACGGCAGTAAGAGATGCACAAATCTCAGCAATTGAACTCGGACATAAAAAAATATATCCGGAACATTTGCTTTGGGCATTGAGCAAAAAAACAACCGAATTAGGTGCAAAAATTTTAAAAATGAATCACGCTTCACCGGACAAAATTAAAGAAGCTCTTATTGAAATTTTGAAAGACAAAGAGATTAAAATCCCCGCAACAAGCGTACTTTTCAGCAACAGAATAAGAAAAGTTTTTCAAAAAGCTGATGAAATTGCATCAGAAAACGGTAACGGTTTTGTAAAAACAGAACATCTTTTTTATGTTTTGCTTTGTGATGAAGCAGGTTTAGAGCCGTTATACAACATGCTGTATCTCGATAAAGAAAAAGTTCGGGATATTATGAAAAAAATTGTTGAAAAGAAATCAAAACAGAAGGAAAAGCACCCTGAAGGTTTTGAACAAAAAGAAGTTGACGAAAAATACAACCACATTTTATCGCTCGTAAAAGATCCCGAGTCCGCAACGATTTTCAGCAAAGCGGTTGCAAAATTGACGACATCAGAATACGAAATTTTGGGTACGGAACAGATTATGTTGTCTATTTTGGAAGATGAAACGGGTGATTTGTCGGAAACATTGAAAAATGCAGGAATTACTTACGAAAAATTTTCCGACAGATTAAAACAAATCACATCAAGACTTGCAGAATATGAAGATAAACAAATTATTTTTACCCCCAATGCTCTTACGGCACTTGTAAAAGCGTCCGAAACGGCAAGAGAATTGGGCAGTACAGCTGTTCGTCCGGAACACGTTGTACTTGGTATTTTAAAGTCTAAAAAAGGTATTGCATATAATATTTTGAAGGATTTATATCCGAACGACAAGTTGTCGGAACAGATTTTGAGACCGCTTGAAAAACAAATGAATGAAACTCCGGTTATTCTTAGATTTGCAAACCAAGAAGCAAGAAGACTCGGAAGAAACACAGTCGGAACAGAGCTTATTTTGCTCGGAATTATGTTACAAGGAAGCGGTGTCGGCTATTCCGTTTTGAAAAACTTGGGCATAACGGTTCACGATTTAAGAAAAGAAATTGAAGGATTGCTCGGAACAAACGATGAATATGTAGACAAAGAAATAACGTTTACCCCGAGAGCAAAAGCGGTTTTGGAACTTGCTTGGGGACTTGCAAAAAAAGAAATGAAAACGAAAATTTACTCAGAACATTTACTTGAAGCGATTGTTTCTCTTTCAAATTCTTTGGCTATGAAAGTTTTGACAAACCTTGGTACGGATGAACTTGAAGTTAAACAAGGTATAAGAAACAAAGTTCAAGGCAATAATGATTAGAAGAAATTGTAAAATCGAACTTTTAGCACCGGCAAAAGATAAACAAACGGCAATTTCCGCCATTAATGCCGGAGCGGATGCGGTTTATATCGGTTTTTTAAAGTTTGGAGCAAGAAAACAGGCAGGCAATTCTCTTGAAGATATTAAAGAACTTGTTGAATATGCCAATGTTTTCCGTGTAAAAATTTATGTAACATTAAACACAATTTATACAAACGAGGAATTAGCAGAAGTTGTAAAAACAATTTACAAACTTTATGAAATCGGTGTTTCCGGCATAATAATTCAAGATATGGGAATTTTGGAAAATAAGCTTCCGCCCGTTAAAATATTTGCAAGTACACAATGTCACAATAATACATTAGAAAAAGTAAAATTCCTCGAAAAGACCGGATTTGACAGGGTAATTTTACCGAGAGAATTTTCTCTTGAAGAAATTAAAAATATTTCGGATAACACAAATATCGAAATTGAAACATTCATTCACGGAGCACTTTGCGTATCTTACAGCGGACAATGCTATTTAAGCTATTTCATCGGAGGAAGAAGTGCAAACAGAGGAGAATGTGCTCAACCTTGCCGAAAAAAATATTCACTTTATTCAAATGACGGAAAGATTATCGCAAAAGACAGGTATTTACTAAGTTTAAAAGATTTTAATCTCTCCGAAAGAATAGAAGATTTGATAAACGCAGGTATTACATCGTTTAAAATCGAAGGTCGTCTAAAAGATGAAAACTACGTCAGAAATGTCGTTTCGTATTATCGCAAAAAAATTGACGAAGTTTTGAAAAAAAATAATCTTTCAAAATCTTCGATTGGAATTTCTTTGCCGGAATTTGAACCAAAATTGGAAAAGTCTTTCAACAGAGGATTTACGGAATTTTTTATCGACGGAAAAAGAAAAGATTTTTGCACACAATATTACTCAAAATCCATCGGAGAATTCATCGGTACCGTTAATTCAATTTCAAAAAATTATTTCACGTTAAAAGGTCTGAAACTCAATAACGGAGACGGAATTTGTTTTTTGAACGATGAAAAAGAGTTAATCGGAGTACAAATTCAAAAAGTCGAAAACGATAAAATATTTCCGAAATCAATGAAAAATATAACAAAAGGAATAAAAATTTTCAGAAATTCAGACATAAATTTCGACAAAACTGTCATGAGAAAAGATATTCAAAGAAAAATTCCCGTTAATGCCGAAGTTGAAATTTCCGAGAATCAAATCACACTAAAATTGACGGATGAAGAAAATATAACCGCTTCAGCAACAATAAAAGATAATTTTGAAACGGCTCAAAATATTGAAAAAACAAATGAAACAATTAAAAATCAAATTTCAAAAACAGGAAATACAGAATTTTATATATTAAATATATATATAAATAATAATAAAAACTGTTTCATAAGAGCAACCGTTTTGAATGAACTCAGACGGATTGCAGTCGAAAATTTAAGGCTGGCAAGAAAAGAAAACTTCATTCGGGACAAACGGACTAAAAACATTGAAACAGTAGAGTATCCGATAAAAAAACTTGACTATTCCGCAAATGTATATAACGATTTTGCAAAAAAATTCTATACAAAAAGAGGTGCAACCGTAACGGAAAATGCGATGGAAAGCCAAAAGAAACAAGACGGAAAAACATTAATGACAACAAAACATTGTCTAAAATATACCTTGGGTCTCTGCAAAAAACATTACAAAAATGTAACGAACTTCAAAGAACCGTTAATATTAACCGATGAATTAAATAAAAAGTATATACTTGAATTTGACTGCAAAGAATGTCTTATGAAGGTAAAATCCAGTCATGGTGCATGTTAAGCATGTTACGTTATGTAACAATATTTTCAAAAAATGCACATATCGGATGTAAAATGTTTTTATATACATGTGTGTAGTTACACATGCACATAGGTGCGATTAAAAGAAAAGGAAAAAAATTATGGGAATTGTTGATGCTTTGAAGAACGGAAACGTCACGTACACCGGCAACAAGTCGAGTAACGTAAAAATTGAATTGGGCAACGGTAATGCCAATATTGATGTTCGAGGCAACAACGTAAATATTGCGACAGGAACCGGTAATCAAAACGTAGTAGTTCTTGGTAATGACGTAGACATCAAATTAGACCAAAATGCACTTGCTGATTGGGATTCGTCACTTGACCAAGATATGGTTGCCGTAATCAGTGACAAAGGTACTGTTAATATTGATACCGGAGACGGTAATGATACAGCATTGACGGTTGCTGATAACGTTAACATTAAAATGGGTAAAGGTGACCACTTAGTCGGTTTCTGGGGCGATGATGTAACAATTAAAGCTGACGATGGTTCTAACACAATCATGACAATGGATAAAATGATTGCAAACGGAACAATCAGTGAATCAACAACAATTTTAGGTGAAGCAATCGGTAAAGCGGCAGTAGATGCAGTACAACTTCGTACGACGGAATCGACTGAACTTTTGTATGATATTACGAAAGAAACAGGCACAACCGGTAAATCAGACTTCATGAAGAAAATGCAAGAAACATACAAACTTGATGCATCGAACATGAAAATGTTAGAAACATTGTATGACAACGGTGGATTGTTCAAAGAATATGCTAAAGGTGTTCCTGCATACGCAATTGTTCAATCAGTTACACAAAAGAATGCTGATGGTTCAGCTAAATACGTTCTTGCAAGAGTCGACGGTCAAGATGATAGCGGCTACATCCACACAAGAGGTTTGCAAGACGGCACATTCAAAGAATGTATTGCAACAAAACAAAGAGGAACAAATTCTTACACTGTTGAACAAGAATACACTCGGGAAACAGCTACAAGAACGACTTACAGAATCGATGGTACGAAAAACCTTGACATCGATCTTGCTAACGGCAAAACGAACAACATCGATGTTACATCGACGGGTATTGTTGATATCAAAGCAGGCGACTTCGACTTCTCAAGAATCAAAGTTGATGCAGAAGTTAAAGTTATCGGTGATCCCGATGTTGTTAAAAATGTTTACACAGAACCGGCAAGAAAAATTTCTTGGGGTACAAACGTTGGCTCGACATATACATCACCTATTATCATTGACTTCAACAGAGATGGTAAAGTTGATGCAGTTTCAGGTAACACAGGTATCGATGCTGACGGCAACGGCATAGCAGATGGTGCAGCAACCGGCGGTGATAAAATGCTCGCTATGAGTGATATGAACGGAAACGGCAAAGTTGACGGTTCAGAAGTATTCGGTGACCAAACTGTCAGCCCGTTCACAGGTGAAAAAATCAATGCAACAAACGGTTTTGAAGCATTGAAGACAATCGCTCAACAAGCAGAAGAAAAAACTGGTATTAAATGCTACTCAGGCGGCTTAGTTGACCTCCAAGCATTGAAATCAGCATTGGCTACGGTTGGTGTAAACCTCGGCTTCATCAGCGATGATAACGTAACTGAACTCGAAGATTTGGCTCACGTTGTTGCATTGAACGTTGACAACTACAACCAAGTTGATGAAGAAGGCGATGTTCAACACAGACAACAAGGTTCATATGTTGCTAACGATGGCAACACATACGGAGCAAACGACGTATGGTTCAAAGACAGAACTCAAATGGACAATATGATTGACAGACTCAAAAAGAGCAAATAATCGCACTATTTAAACTTTTTAAGCCCTTGCTAATATGCAAGGGCTTTTTTAGTATAAAAGACAAAAAGTCATTTTTATGATATAAGATTGTTTGGAAGTAAAAAGAGAACAATATGGGATTTTTTATCCAAACATTATTAATAGGAATAGGCTTGTCAATGGATGCATTTGCAGTATCCATTTGCAAAGGTCTCGGAATGAGCAAATTGAACAAAAAGCAAATGCTCATTATAGGTTTATACTTTGGCGGATTTCAGGCATTAATGCCTTTTTTAGGATGGCTGGCAGGTGCCAAGTTTTCAACATATGTTTCACAATACGCACACTGGATTGCATTTATACTTCTTGCGATAATCGGCGGCAAAATGATGCATGAAGCTTTAAGCGAAAACGAAGATTGTGACGAAACAGAAGAAAAAGATAAAAAACTTTCACACAAAGAACTTTTAATTCTTGCCGTCGCAACAAGCATCGATGCACTTGCCGTAGGTGTCTCTTTTGCATTTTTGGGTGTCCCGATTATAGACTCAATTATTATAATAGGAATAACAACGTTTTTAATATCAATTACAGGTGTTGTCATAGGCAACATCTTCGGCTCAAAATACAAAAATAAAGCAGAATTTGCAGGCGGATTAATCCTTGTTGCAATCGGATTGAAAATCGTAATAGAGCAATATTTGACGGTAACTTTATAAAATTAATCCCGACTGACAATCAATCGGGAAATAATTTATTCAAAATTGTTCGTAATTCCGTAAAGATATTCAATTATTTGTTCGAAATACGGAATTGAGACAGAACCGTTAACTATGATATCCCACTTGTGCTTGTGAGGAAGAATATATTTTTCGGAAGCCTCTCTGATGTATTTCAACTGTTTCAGGGCATTTTCGCGATTTTGATTACGGGAAGCGGCACGAACCAAAAATCTTTCTTCCTGTTCTTTTCTGTCGATATCAATATAAATTTTGATATCGAAAAGGTCATAAACATTGTCATACATCGCTGCCAAACCTTCAACGGCAATAATTTTTTTCGATTTAGCAGGCAAAGATTTCGGAATATTTACCCCTGTTCCGTTAATCAAATACTGAGGAGTCATTACATCATGACCTTCCGCAAGCATTTTCAAATCTTCTTTAAGCTGATCAGTCATAAAATTGCTCGGAGCATCAAGGTCATATCCCGATTCCAAAAATTTATCAAAACCACCATATTGCTTAATCAAGTCAGAAATATCATTGAAATAATTATCAGTACTTATGATTTGAACAGGAAGACCATATTTGTCGACTGATTTTTTGATGTGTTCGCAAATTGTTGTTTTACCGCTTGCTGATTCTCCGCAAATCCCAATCATAATTCTTTTCTCAGGATTTTCAATAATTCTTTTTGTAAATCTCGGAACAAAATCCTCTTTCACACTTTTAAAAAACGGTGTTTCCGCATCTTTATCAATATGTAATATGTACTCAAACTCTTTTTGCAATAAATATGCCAAAACTCCACGTCCCTCTTTTGAAGAGAAATCCGGTTTTTTTATCTTTTGAGTTTGTTTACTATCTAATTTCATATTTTCATCTTCCGTTGTTAAAAAGTAATAATTATTGTACTTCTTCCTGATGCTTAAATTGCATTTCGTATAAATGTTTGTACTCACCATCTTCAATAGTCATAAGTTCATCGTGAGTACCTGACTCAATTAATTGACCATCTTTTATTACTATTATTCTATCCGCATTTTTAATTGTTGACAACCTATGAGCGATAACAAATACTGTTTTGTTACTCATCAAATTGTCTAAAGCCTTCTGAACAATAGCTTCCGACTCATTATCCAAAGCAGAAGTTGCTTCATCAAGAATAATTATCGGTGCATTTTTAATCATCGCTCTTGCAATAGCGACACGTTGTCTTTGTCCGCCGGAAAGAGTTGTACCTCTTTCGCCAAGCTCTGTATCCAAACCTTCGGGAAGTTCCGAAATAACTTCTTCCAAATGGGCACATTCAACAACTTTTTTCAAATCTTCTTCACTTGCCGCTTCATTTCCCATAAGAATGTTATCTCTTATTGTACCCGAGAACAAGAAATTGTCCTGAAATACCATAGAAATATTCGCTCTTAAACTTTTTAACGTATAATTTCTAACATCAATTCCGTCAATTTTGATTGCTCCGCTTGTAACATCGTAAAATCTCGGAATTAAATTTACCAAAGTTGACTTACCGCCGCCGGAATTACCAACGATAGCAATAGTTTCATTCTTACTAACTTTATAATTAAAGTTTTTCAATACCAATCTGTCTTGAACATATTGGAAGCATACATTTTCAAAATCAATGCCGTTATTTAAACCTTTCAATTCAACAGCATTTGCACTGTCCTTGATTTCTGGTTGAATATCAAACAATTCAAAAACACGTCCCATCGCAACAAATATTGTTTGCAAACTCGTCAAAGTGTTTCCCAATGTTTTAACAGGTTTATACAAAAGCAACAATGATGTAACAAATGAAGCAAAACCACCGGCTGTCATTTGATCCGTATAAATCAAGTGAGTTCCGTAACCCAAAACAAGTGCAATACCGACAGATGCAATTAAGTACATCAACGGAGACATCCATCCCGCACGTTTTACCAATGACATATTATTTGAAAAAGCCTTCCAAATTTGATCACAAAATAAAGTTTTTTGTCTTTCTTCCAATGAATAAGAACGCATAACTTTATTTCCGATGTATGTTTCATTGAAATTGGTCGTGATATTACCGCCAATAACCATATTTTTGTTTGACGTGGACTTAACTCTTTTTCTGATAAGTGCAACAGGTATAAATGCGGCACCAAGTACAACAACACCGATAACAGCAAGTTTCCAAGAACAATAAAGCATTACACCGATTAAACTTAATGCTCCAAACAATGCCGTAACAAATGTTTTGAGATTATTTACAATCCCTGAAGATGCCGTGTCCGGGTCACTCAAAAATCTTGTGATAATTACACCTGATGAATTTTCATCATAAAATGAAGCATCCATATCACAAAGTTTATTAAACAAAGAAATTTTAACGGCATTTGTGATTTTTTGGCTTGTCCAATCAGTCAAATAACTGTTCAAATATCTCAAAACACCTTGAACTGCCGCAAACAAAACAACCCCGAACGGAATGGCTAATGCCAACATTGTGTAAGGGATTGTAATATGATGATTCAAAATTGTAATTGCCCAGTCGTGTTTTCCGACTACGTAATCCATAAACGGCTTCAAAGATACGGAAACAACACCATCTAACGCTCCAACCGGAATTGCGACCAAAAAGCCTAAAATAACGCGTCCCATTACCGGTTTTATAAAGGGAAATATTCTTCCCAACAACCAACCGTATCTAAAAGAATTGCTTGCCGTTGTATCTTGAAGTTTCATCTTATCTCACCATTGTTTTTCTAAAAAAATATCTTTTTTCCATTTTACATCAAACAAAAAAAAATCAAAATATTACCGAAAAAGAGAATGATTTTTTTTAAAATAAATTTATAATCAAAATAATATTATACTGTCGGAAAAAACAATGAGGTATTGAAAAATGAAAAAATTTGCCGTAGCTTTGCTCCTTTTACTAAACGTTACAAATACTGCCGTTTACGCGGATTGCGTAACGGGTTATGCCTGTTCTATAAAAGATTTGAATAAAAATAACACTAATAGTGTTATCAAAGAAAATACCGAACAAAATAATTACACAAAAGAAAAAGAAAAACTCGAAAATGCAGGAAAGGACAAAATTGATAAAGTAAGAGAAAAAAGTCAGGAAAACGAAATCAAGATGCCCGAAAAATCACAAATTTAGTTTTTAAACAAAATTTTAGATTTATTTCATCAAAAACAAGTTCATCGGGAGAATTGTCGGAAATACAATATTTTTTCTGTTTGAAAAATCATGCCCGACAAATTCTTCTGCATTGATGTATAAAATTCAATTTTGGGATTTTATAAACCTTATTCGTTGCAGATTTAGTCATATTTTCATAATCATGCTCAACAAATTTTTTTATAAATCTAATTTCTTTGCCAATTTCGGAACAACTTCTTCCCAAAATAACTCACTTGGGTGTTCTTTATCAGAGACTTTATATTTAGGATTACGTAATTTATGTCCGACCAGTTCCTCTGCATTTATATAAATAATACCCATATTTTCCAACGTTTTAATTTCTTCCCGATTAAGTTCCATTGTTCCCGGAACATAATTATCATAGCATAATCCGCTTTCCGGAACTTCAAGAAGAACAAACTTTGAATCAGGATAATTTTTTTTGGTTTGCAAAGCAGATTCTTCCATAATCTTCATAAACAGAGGAAAATTATTTTCTTTTTCCTTATCATAAGTTACTTTATCATCATATTCCGCACAAGATTTGAGCAAAAAAGACCAATACATAAACCAAAACGGACGAAATCTTTCTTTCAATTTTCCGTTTTTCACATCATAACGCAAAGATAAATCAGAACTGTACATTTGAACCATAGTTCTGTAAACTCTTTTAAAATGGTCATAAATAAACGTGTAAATAACATATTCGGCATCCGGAATTTCATTGGTAAAATTCTCATCGGATAATTGACGATAAACAAACTGAGGTCCCGAGGCAGATAATCCTCTGTTATAAATAAGTCGGCGGGTATATTTGTTTAATTTGGCAGCGAAAGTCTGATTATAATTCAGTCCGACACCATCTGTATATGAACAACCAATCGTAATTATCGCTCGTTTTTCAGAACCGAGATAAAATCTTGTTTTTAGCACACTTACAATTTTCTTATAATCATATTTGCGAGGCAATTCATAATGCGGCATATTTTGTTTGATATACTCGTCAGGATTATTTTTTAACATGTGTGCGTGTCTATAAACCATAGGGGCACATCTTATTCTATACGTATAAAAAGCGTATGCTTCCAATGATATCAGAACAACAACAAGTAAACATATATTTATTATAAAGATTTTTTTTAAATTTATTTTCATAAAAATACCACCCTATAACCGTAATCTTTCAACTAACTTCGGAGTAATTTCATTCCAAGCGAGTTCACTCGGATGGTATTTATCCTTTGCCCAATATTTACTGTCACAAAAATCATGCCCGACAAGTTCGGAAGCATTGATATAAATAATTCCGAGATTTTTTAAATTTTGAATTGCCTGTTTATTCAAAACAAGTGAACTATCATCACAAACCGAAGATTCCGGATATTCAAGAAATACAAATTTAGAGTTCGGATAATTTTTGTGCATTTGATATACCGATTTCTCCATAATTTTTAAAAACAGAGGAATATCGTTGCTCATTTCACTTCGATAAGCTTTTTCATTTGCATACTCAAGATATGTTTTAACCAAAAAAGAGCCATACATAAACCAAAACGGACGAGGTTTAGGAATAAGTTCTCCGTTTTTCACGGCATACCCCAACTCAATATCCGGACCGTAAGGCATCACCAAATCACGGATTTGACGGAATAAATGGTCTTGAATAAATATATAAATAACATATTCTGCATCAGGCACTTCATTCATAAAATTTTCATCGGAAAGTTGTCTGTAAACCATCTGTGGCCCTGTTGCACAAACACCTTTGTTATATGTTGTTCTGCCTGTAAGTTCGTGTAATTTATACGCAAATGTTTGCTTATCCTCTAACAATGCACCATAAGCAAAAGAACAACCGATTGTAATTATCGGACGTTTTTTGGAATTTTTTGAAATGAAAGAATGATGAAAAATCGTTTTTTTTGCAGCTTCATAATTAAATTGTCTCGGCATTTGATAATGCGGTTTGTTTTTTTTTGATAAATTCCTCAGGGTTACTCTGAATTTTGGAATGAAGAACAACCAACGGCATATATTTCGCATTATAAGAACAATATGCAATAATTCCGCAGCTATCAGAATTATTATGCACAAACTAAAATTTATTAATAAAAACTTCTTCCAATTAAATTTCATTTCAAAACAAGTATATCATACATATAAAAACAAAAAACAGACGTACCTGAAAAGATACGTCCGTTTTTTTAATTTCTGACCGATTAGCAGCAGCCGCAAGTGCAGTTGATGTTAAGAGCTTTCTTAGCTTCTTCCATTCTGACTTTGATTCTGCCGTCAACCGCAATACCTTCACCGGTTTTTTCCGAAATGAGGAGCGGGTTGATGTCGAGTTCGTCGATGAATTTGTAATCATTTACGAGTTGTGACAATCTCAAGAGAGTTTCTTGAATTTGTTCCATTTGTGCAGGTTTTGTACCTCTTGCACCCTTCAACAAGCCATAAGCCTTAACTGATTTAATCATTTCTTCAGCATCAACGTCTGTCAAATGAGCAATTCTGAATGTAACGTCCTTCATTGTTTCAATGAATACACCGCCCAAACCGAACATCATCATCGGACCGTATTGCGGGTCAGTTGCGATACCGCAAACCATTTCTCTGTTGCCTTTAACCATTTCTTGAATGATTACACCTTCAAGACCGTCGATAAGTCCTTTTTCTGTCAATTTTTCGATAAGGTCTTTGTATTCCGCTCTGAGTTGTTCTTCTGATTGAATGTTAACTCTTACACCGCCAACATCTGTTTTGTGTGAAGTTGTTTTTGAAGTCATCTTCATTACAACAGGGTAGCCGATTGAGTTACCTAATTCCGCAACTTCTTCTTCGTTCTTAGCCAAACCGTATTTGCAAGCTCTGATGCCGTATGCTGCGAGCAAATCGATTGATTCCAAAGTTGTAAGTTGAGCACGACCGTCCATCAATGCTGATTTCATAATGGCTTCTGCTTTATTTCTGTCTACATCGTAGCAAGGAGTTTTACCTTCGGGTCTGTTAATCCAAAGTCTTTGTTGATTCAATCTCTTGAATCCGTCTGCTGCTTCTTCTGCATACATAAAGAACGGCATATTAACATCCATTTCTGACAATGCCGTGAAGAATTCGCTCTTAGTCATAAATACACCAATTACAGGTTTTTCAGGGTGTTCAGCCTTGATTTCCATAACTGCTTTTGCAACATCGATATCTTTCAAGCCCAAGAACGGCAAGTAGATAACCATAATCATATCAACGTTTTCATCAGCGATAACAGTTTCAAGAGTTTGCTTGTAGTGTTCAATCGGAGCTGAAGCAATCATATCAATCGGGTTTTTAACAGATGCTGCTGCCGGCAAGAAACTTCTCAATTTTTCTTTAGTTTCGTCTGTAATTTTTGCAATTTGCATACCGTATTCGCAAACTGCGTCAGTAGCCATAATTCCGGGTCCGCCTGAGTTTGTGATGATTGCAACTCTGTCGCCTTGCGGAATCGGGCAGTTAGCAAAAACTTTTGCTGTTGAGAACAAATCTTTCAAAGAATATTCTCTGATAACACCTGATTGCATAAGAAGTGCGTTTGCTGCTTTATCTGCACCGGCAAGTGAGCCTGTGTGTGATGATGCTGCTGAAGCACCTGCTGCCGAACGTCCTGCCTTCAATGCCAAAATCGGTTTTTTCTTTGAAATTCTTGTTGCCAATTTTCTGAAGTTTGCAGGGTTTTGGATTGATTCCATATAAAGAAGAATTTGTTCAACGTCTTTTTCGTTTTCCCAATATTCAAGAGCTGTTTCAGCGTTAACATCTGCTTGGTTACCGATTGAAATGAATTGAGCGAAACCAAGGTTCAAGTCTTTCAAGATGTTCAAAATACCGCCGCCAAGTGCACCTGATTGTGATACAAAACCAATGTGTCCTCTTTCGGGAAGTGATTCTGCAAAACATCCGTCCATTCTAACTTCAGGGTCTGTATTCACAACACCTAAGCAGTTAGGACCTACACATCTCATACCGTATGAACGAACTTTTTCCAAAAGTTGTTTTTCAAGTTCTGCACCTTCTTTACCGGTTTCTTTAAAGCCGGCTGTAATAACGCAAAGACCTTTGATACCCTTTTCGTGGCATTGGTCAATAGTTGCCAAAACAAATTTTGCGTTTACAACGATGATTGCCAAATCAATTTCTTCAGGAACTTCAAGAACTGAAGTGTATGCTTGCAAACCTTCAATAATTCCGCCTTTCGGGTTAATCGGGAAGATTTTACCGTTGAAATTGTATTCTTGTAATCTTTTCATAATATCCGAACCGATAGTGTGTTCTTTTGTAGAAGCACCGACTACCGCAATTGATTTCGGTTTCATGATTTTATCTAAGTTTTGTTCCATGATTCATTACCTTTCTGTAAATAATATGATATGAACTATTAATAACCTTTTGGTAACCATTCTCTGTTACGGAACTTTGCCCCTAAAGAATGGCAAATTTTTTCGCATTCCTGAAGATTTACAGGAGCTTTATCAAAGCCGGAAACAACCGAAGCGGAAGTTTCTATTCCTGCATCAACACAACCTTTTATAAAATCAAGAACAGCCTGATAAGCATTTTCTTTGTCAAAAGGTTGAGAAACGAAATTATATTTTTCTTTATTCTCTGCATTTAGACTGATTGAAACTGCATCAGAGTATTTTGCAAGTTGTGGGATAATATTTTTTTTATGGATTAAATTTGCCTGACCGTTTGTGTTTACACGAATTTTGATAGAGGGATAATTTTCTTTAATAAATTTCGAGACTTCACAAAACATATCAAACTTAATAAGCGGTTCACCAAATCCACAAAAGACGACTTCTTTTGATTCAGGATTTTTAGAAATAACATCTTTAAATTGTTCTATAACAGCAGAAGAATCGAAGTTTTCATTGTCTAACCAAAGATTTTTACCTTCGATTTCGTCGGATAAATTTCTGATACAAAATAGGCATCGATTTGAGCATCTGTTGGTCAAATTGATGTAAATTTTACCGTCTAACGTATAAACCAAATTCAGATTTTTATTTATCCCGTTCATGCTTTATATTGTTGCACAACCCGTATTTGTTTTTCAAGGACTTTTTTGCATTTTTTCACAATTAAAATTCTAATCGTGATTTTTATAAACATTTTTGAGTTTTGAGTTTTTCAACCAATAACGGAACTAAATCCTGCCAAACTTTTTCCGTAGGATGCCAATCATTTCCATGTCTGTATTTTTCGTCTTCCAAATCAAGATTGTCTAAGTCTCCCGTCGAAAGTACATATATATCTTTATTGAAATTATCAATTAACAGCGGATTTTTTTCGCAGTGATAAAAGAGGAAAACAAACTTTGCATCAGGATATCTTTTCTTAAGATTTTTTTCCGTTCTGTTCACCATATCAACAAAGGTTTCACAATTTTTTTTATAAAAAAATTGTGAGTTTTTTATGGATGTCACACCTTCCAAAAAATATCTGAAAAGAAAGATTTTTGAAGGAAACGCATACCATTCATCAGCTCTGACGTATTTATCACCTTTTTTAACCAATCTGAAATTGCAATAAGGTTAAAAACATTACACTTCAAGAATTCATTATTTCGGTTCAAATGGTCACTGATGAATGTATAAATCACCAAATCAACATTCGGATATTTTTTTCCGAAACCTTTTTTCCCTGTTAAATATAATGCCTGTTGGATACTTCCTCCGCAAATTCCTAAATTATACACGGTTCTTCCCGTTTGCTTCGACAAATAATACGAAAACGTTTGCTCGGGTTCAAGACTTGCCCCGTATGTGTATGAACAGCCCAAAAGCAATATCGATTTAGCACTTTTTTTATCGAAAGAACGCTTTTCGTCAGGAATAACATATGAAGTCGGAATATTTTTTACGAAATGAGTAACATTTGCCTGCGAAAAAAATCCGTTTGAGGTTTCGCACTCCTTCAAATATTCTCTTTTTTCAATCTCAAAAAATACAAAATCCGCAATCGTCAAAATAACAATTATCGCAACAATGTTTATTAAAATTATTTTGAATTTTTGCATATTCCCTGTATATCACAAATATCAATTAATTTCAGTAAAAAATTGACAGATATCTCGATTAGAAATATAATATCATTATGAGTGAAATTTGTATTTTATATTGTTTAACAAAGCGAGAAATGACGATTTATTCAGTTAAGAAGCACATATCTGAATATTTCGGAGCATTTACAAACCCGAGCCACGGGACTATTCATCCGTGTATGAAAAAACTTTTGGGTTACGGTTTTTTAAATGTCAATGATATTTTATCCGAAGGCGGAAAAAAATTCAGTTATTATTCAATAACGGATAAAGGCAGAAAGTATTTATGCACTCTTATGTTAAGTGATTTCAGCGAAAATCCTTCTGTTTTTTTGAATGAAATTAACATAAGAATAGCCTCAATGGATGCATTACCGCAAAAGGAAAAGGAAAATTTCATACGACATTGTTTGCAAGCACTTGAATTATACGAGGTTTCAACGAATAATGCAATCAACGATGAATACTCCGGAATGAATGATTTACAAAAAGAAATCGCAAGATTAAGCGTAAAAAATACCAAGATGATAGCGGAATTTTTGTCGGGGGTAAAAGTATAACATGCCCGCAAAAATTATAGAAGTTGCAGAAAATTCAATAGCGGAAGAACTTGAAATCGGCATTGGCGATGAGATTTTAAAGATAAACGGACAAATCCCGAGAGATTATATTGACTACAACTATCTTACGACGTGTGAAGAACTGAATTTATGGATTAAACACGCAGACGGAACCCCCGAAATATACGAAATAGAAAAAGATTTTGATGAAGATTTGGGGATAACCTTTGAGTCGGCAGTTTTTGACAGAATAAAACCTTGCACAAACCATTGTATTTTCTGTTTTGTGGACGGACAACCCGACGGAATGCGGGAAACCTTATATATCAAGGATGATGATTACAGGCTTTCTTATTTACAGGGTTCATACGTAACGTTGACGAACCTGACGGAAAAGGATAAAGAGAGAATTGCGACAATGCATCTCGGACCGTTATACGTGTCCGTGCATACAATGAATCCTGAACTTCGGGTCAAAATGCTACGCAATCCCAAAGCCTCTTTGATAAAAGACAATTTAAAATTTTTGCAGGAAAATGATATACCGTTTCATGCACAAATAGTGTTATGCCCCACGATTAATGACGGAGAGGAATTAAAATACTCTCTTGAAGAACTTTACAAATTCAAGTCTGTATTATTGTCAGTTGCGATTGTACCCGTCGGAATTACACAATATCGTAAAGATAATTTAAAAACAGTTGACAAACAAAAAGCAAATGAATGCATTGATATCGTTGATGAATTCAATAAAAAGAGAAAAAAATACCCTGTGTGTCTCTCTGATGAGTTTTATTTGATTGCAGAAAGAGAAGTTCCTCCTGCAAAGTATTACGGAAGATTTGAACAAATTGAAGACGGAGTAGGCGCTTTAAGATTAATAAAAGATGACTTTGAAAAAAGATTCAAGAAAGCTCCGAAAAAGCTAAAAAAACCGTTGAGATTGACTTTTGGTGCATCGAAGTCTGTTTATAACACATTAAAAGATTTCGAAAAAAAACTTGTAGAAATTGAAAATTTAACTGTTGAAATAGTAAAAGTCGAACCGCGTTTTTACGGGAAAGACATATCTGTTGCGGGATTAATATGTTATCAGGATTTAGTTGAAGCTATGACCCCGGTAAAACCTTGTGATTTGGTCATTCCGTCCGTAATGCTTTCCCCCTATACAAATAAATTTTTGGACGGAAAAACGCTTGATGAATTAAAAGATGTTTTAAAATGCAATATTCACGTCATTAAAGATATTTATTCAGTCAAAGAAATTTTTGATTTGATAAATAAATATAAAGAAGTAAAATAAAATAGAAAAAATTTTAAGGATAATCTAATGGACGAAAACGCGGAAGAATATGTGAGTTGTAAATATTTACAAGGCGGATTAAATTTTCAAAATAAATTTATCTCAACTTGTAATTTTATTACCAAAGGATTAGTTTTCTACGATTAGACAAAGATAAACGGAAAAGCCAACATCAGCTTCAATAAAATTGAAGAAATGAGAAAAGAGTATATTGAAAAAAAAGCTATCCCTAAAAATTGTGAGGGTTGTTTTGCTTTAGAGAAAAAGGTATGGAATGTCAACGGAAAAATTAACAAAATAGAATTAGACCATTGGCGAAATTGCAATTGCGGATGTATTTATTGTTCAAATCGAGGACATGACCAAGTTAAATTTTTGACGTCAAAAGTTGAAAAATCACAATTTTACGATGTTTTGCCAATATTAAAGAAAATGAAAAAGAAAAATCTTTTCGATGATGATATTGTAATTTCAACGACAGGCGGAGAACCAGCATCTTTAGAAGAATATCCGCAAATTTTAGAATTATTTTTGGATAGAAAATTTAAAGAAATAAGTATTCTTTCATCGGGAATAAAATATCTTCCCATAATCGAAAAAGCACTCAGTCAGCCGAATTGCTACTTAACGGTATCTTTAGATTGCGGAACAAAAGAGACTTACAAAAGAATAAAAATGACGGATGCTTTTGACAAATGCGTAAATAATCTAAAAAACTATGCAAAGCATTCTTATGCAAAAAATTCAGTGATATTGAAATATATAGTCCTTCCCAATATTAACGATAATAAGGAAGAAATAGACAAATTTTTTGATGTAGTTAAAGAAATAGGAAGCGACAGCGTAAGTTTTTCTCTTGAATTTTGCCACGGATTGAGAACGAAACAAGGAGAAAAAATTCCGCAAAAAATATATGATTCATTTGATTATGCCCAAAAGAAAGCAGATGAATATCAAATGAATTTTATAGTTTTGGATATAGTTAAAGATATTCTTCAAAAAGGACATTATTAAAAATCCAACTGTTAATAATTTTATGCGATAATGGAACTATGAGCGAAAAAATTGTTATCAGAGGTGCAAATCAACATAACCTCAAAAATGTAAATCTTGAATTGCCGAAAAACGAACTTATTGTATTCACGGGAGTAAGCGGCTCGGGGAAAAGTTCGCTTGCATTTGATACTATTTTTGCGGAAGGACAAAGACGGTACATAGAAAGTTTGTCCGTATATGCAAGGCAATTCTTGGGACAACTTGATAAACCCGATGTTGAAAGCATTGAAGGGCTTTCTCCGGCAATTGCAATTGACCAAAAATCGACAAGCAACAATCCCCGTTCAACAGTAGGAACTGTTACGGAAATTTATGATTTTTTGAGACTTTTATACTCGACAATCGGAATTCCTCATTGTCCAAAATGCGGACGGGAAGTAGTTCCGCAATCGGTTGATGAAATTGTTGACCGGATTTTATTAATGCCCCAAGGCTCTAAAATTATGCTGCTTTCTCCAATCGTGAGAGATAAAAAAGGTGAATTTGCAACAACGTTAAGAAACATTCAATCGGAAGGTTTTGCACGTGTAAAAATTGACGGGGAAACAGTAAATTTAACAGAACTTGACGAAATTAAAATTGATAAAAACACAAGACATAACATAGAAATTGTTATAGACAGACTTGTAATAAAAGAAGGAATTACATCAAGATTAACAGACAGCGTTCAACTTGCACTTCAAAAAGGGGATGGTTTGGTTTACGTTGATAATAACGGAAAAATCACCGTTTATAGCGAAAAAGCCTCTTGTCCCGAATGTAATATTAGTTTTGAAGAAATAACACCAAAAATTTTCAGTTTTAATGCACCTTACGGAGCTTGTCCGACTTGTTCCGGATTAGGGGCACATTTTGAAATTAACCCTGATTTAATTGTTCCGGATGATACAAAATCTTTAAATCAAGGAGCAATATATCCTTGGGCTCGCACGGGAAATCCTTATTATCACGAGATATTGGAATCTGTCGCAAAAGAATTTGATATAAATATGGATACTCCGTTTAAAGATTTACCGAAGGAACACCAAAATATTATTTTGTACGGAAATAAAAAACGTGTACATATGGAATACATGAGTTTTAACAGGCAATATCTTGAAAAACGCTATATTCCTTTTGTCGGAGTAATTCCGTTCCTTACAAAAAGATACACGGATTCAAGTTCGGAAGACATAAGAAATGAAATTCAAAAATATATGTCAGCAATTCCATGCACCGACTGTCACGGAGCAAGATTAAAACCATTCCCTCTTGCAATCACGGTGGGAGGCAAAAACATTTATGAAGTATGTAAAATGCAAATTAAAGATGCATTTTCATTCTTTTCTTCGTTATCATTGGAACTTTCCGACTATCATTTAAAAATTTCAAAACAAATTTTGACAGAAATTATGTCAAGACTAAAATTCTTAATTGACGTAGGTTTAGGTTACTTAGATTGTGCAAGAACAGCAGGTACATTATCCGGCGGAGAAGCCCAAAGAATAAGATTGGCGACCCAAATCGGCAGCGGTTTAACGGGAGTTTTGTATGTCCTTGATGAACCGTCTATCGGTTTACACCAATACAATAACGATATGTTAATCAAAACAATGATAAAACTTCGTAACTTAGGAAATACATTAATTGTTGTTGAACACGATGAGGAAACAATCCGAAATGCCGATTACATTGTCGATATAGGTGTAAATGCCGGAGAACTCGGCGGAAATATTGTTTGCAAAGGAACATTAAACGATATAAAAAAATGTAAAAATTCTCTTACGGGCGATTATCTCAGCGGACGTAAAAAAATAGAAATACCCAAATTTCGCAGAGAAGGAAACGGTAATAAGTTGATTGTCAGAGGGGCAACAAAAAATAATCTTAAAGACATCGACGTAGAAATTCCTCTCGGAAAAGTCAACGTTATTACGGGGTTGAGCGGTTCGGGAAAATCAACTCTTATGAATGATTTAATATATGAATACGCATTACACAAACTTCTCGGAAACCGACCCAAACCCCAGGGATTAGTCGGTATCGAAGGATTTGAAAATATTGATAAAGTTATTAATATTGACCAATCCCCAATCGGAAGAACACCTCGTTCAAATCCTGCAACGTATACGGATGTCTTTACTCATATCAGAGAACTTTTTGCCAAAACAACAGAAGCAAGAGTTCGCGGATATAAACAAGGAAGATTCAGTTTTAACGTAAAGGGCGGACGATGCGAAGCTTGTAACGGAGATGGTGTTAAACGTATCGAAATGAGCTTCTTATCTGACGTTTACGTTACTTGCGACGTATGCGGCGGAAAACGATACAACAGAGAAACATTGGATGTAAAATATAAAGGCAAAGATATCTCAGATGTCCTGAACATGAGTGTTTCAGAGGCTTTGGAATTTTTTGAAAATATTCCTAAAATCAAAAATCGACTTCAAACATTAAAAGATGTCGGTCTCGGATATATAAGACTCGGTCAATCTTCTGATACCCTTTCAGGCGGCGAAGCTCAAAGAATAAAACTTGCTGCGGAATTAAACAAAAAAGCAACAGGAAAAACTTTGTATTTACTTGATGAACCTTCTGTCGGACTTCATTGGGCAGATTTGGACAAACTTATAAAAATTATCAATAAATTGGCTGACAACGGAAACACAATTTTGATTATCGAACACAACCTTGATGTTATAAAAATTGCAGATAATATTATTGATTTAGGTCCTGAAGGCGGTGAAAACGGCGGGTTTGTCGTAGCACAAGGAACTCCGGAAGAGGTTGCCCAATGCGAAAATTCTTATACAGGACACTATTTGGCAGAAATATTAAATCAAAACTAATTTTCTTCGTCAGGTCCGACGTTTGAATTTGCAGAAACTTCATCTTTCGGCAAAAATTTAATATTTGTAATTTCGCAATATTGTTTTCCTGTTGCGACAATTTCATACACAAAGAATTTATCAAAATAAGCTAAATCAGACAATTTTAAGACAATATAAACTTCTGCGGTATCACCATAATTAGAATAGATTTCTTCCGCAGTTAATTTTTCATTAAAAACAACGTGAGATTTAAAATAATAATCCATTGAATATTTATTCGGAATATCATACGTAACAAGTCTTGCACCGTCTTTTTGTGCTTTTATTGAAAAATTCACCAAATCGTTTTCTCCGAAAGAATTGACATAATTAAACAACAATCCTGTTAACAGGAAAAAGAATAATATTGAAGCCAAAACGTGAACTGAATAATTCAATAATTTTCTTTTAAGCAAAATCGCAATAATTCCGGGAATTGCCACTAATAGTGTTACAAAAATAACAGGAGGAATCAACGACTCAACATATGTTTTTTGAATTGAAGAGAGGAAGAAATATGATAAAATAGCGGCTATTGTTAATAGTAACATCAAAGAATAAAACAATAACGACGAAAGATTAATAGCCAATTTATGCCTGTCAAAACTGATGTTTTTGTACCAATAATGAGATACTGTAACAGAAGCAAAAAACACTGCCGGAAGCACTTTTGCATAATTATCAAAGTCGTATAAGAAAAGTATCAAAATTGAAACAATAAGTCCCCATAATGAAATGCAAAACAATTTTCTTTCGTTTGTCATTTCAAATTGATTAAAATAACTTCTGTCTTTCAAATATTTTAAAATCCGTGCGAAATAAGAAGCAATCATTGATGAAAAAGAAAACAGCCACGGCATAATACCTAAAATAAAGACAATTAAGAAGTTTTTCAAAAAACACAAATAGTGTTTTTGAGAAAAATCGATTGTAAAAACATCTTTTAAGAGCTGAGGAATGTAGACAAGATGGTTATTTCCGTTAATTTTACACGATAAGAGTAAAGCGGAATAAATAATTCCGGCAAAAATCATAAAGCCGACTAAAAAATTAGATGGAGCGAAAAACTCTTTTTTTCTTCTTGCAAATATAAAAACAGGAACCACAACCAAAGCAGGGAGTAAAACTTCTTTCAAACCACCGGTTAACACAGATAGTGTCATTCCAATCCAAAACCATAAAAAATACCACTGTTTGTGTTTTTTATTATTGGAAAAGATAGAAGTAACAGCGGAAAGAATTGCACATATTGAGAAGCACGAAGAGAGCATATACGGAGAAGCGATTGCTGAAAACAAAATCATTAAAGCAGAAGAACAAGCAGTTGTTGCAGCCAATAACGCATATTTTTTATTTGTCATTCTTCTCACTAAAACATAAGTAATTAAAAAAGTGGCAAGATAAATAAATACCGATGGAATTCTTGCGGAAAACTCCGTAAATTTGCCGAAAATCAAACTTGATATATGTAAAAATAAATAGAAAAGAGGTCCTGCATCAAAGAATAGAGAACCGTTCAATTGCGGAGAAAAAATGTCAAAGATATTAGCCATTCCGATTGCAACCGCAACAAACTTTGCTTCTTGCAAGACTTCCATAAATAAATAACCGTTAATTCTTGTCAGGAATGCAACAAGCATCACGATACCAAGTGATACGGCAATTATAATATCTTTTTTACATTTAATCATAATTAAGAATGTTCGTTGATGTAATCATTATAATCAGACAAATCGTAAGTATCTGCCTGAAAATCAGCAGGTTCAACTTTAATAAGCCATCCGTCGCTCAAAGGTTCGGAATTTAATACATCCAAAGAATCAGTCAACGCGGGATTAATTTCGATAATTTTACCTGCAATCGGCATATAAAGTTCCGTAGCCGCACCGTCGGCCTCAACAGTGGCAAAAACTTCTTTTTTTGTATAAAAAGAGCCGACTTCCGGGAATTCAACAAAAATTATATCACCCAATTGAGACAATAACAAATCGGTCAAACCGACCAAACAATAATCGCCGCAATCGATAACATACTCATTTGTTCTTGCACATAAAAGCCCGTCTAAAATATTCATAGCCGTCCTTTCAATTATAAGACATACAATTTAATTATATTATTTTAGCCATATTGTCAAGTATTTGTAACAAATTTGGCTGTTTTTAGTCAAAAATTAAACAGATTGAACAGTTTTAAAATGCATTTTTGCAACGCATTTTAAATTTTCTTTTCCATATTTTTCCGCAAATTTTTTTGCGGTCAAGATGACTTTATCACTTGCACCTTTTGGAAAATCAAGAGAGAACTTACCGCTCAATTCATCGCAGCGTCTGACAAATTCCGCCCGCGCGATTACGGAAGCCGCCGCAACACCGATGTAACTTTCCCCTCTTACCCTTTGTTCGAGGTTAATATTACGACCGTTTTTCAAAAGTGCATTTTTTATAAGTGATTCATCACCGAATTTATCGGACAAAGCACAATCACAAGATTGCCTTGCCAAAACATTTTCTATGGCTCTTGCATGCCCCCAAGCAAGTAATTTATTTAAATTTTTAAATGAATTATAAAGTTCATTATATTTTTCAGGCATAATCACAACAACCGAATGAGGAGCATTATTTCTAATATGGGCAGACAATTTGATTATCGTTTTATCATCAAGTTTTTTACTGTCTTTTATCCCTAAATCAACAAATTTTTTCGAAAGTTCTTCGTCAACGTAAACCCCTGCAATCACAAGCGGACCAAAGAAATCGCCCTTGCCCGACTCGTCTGTCCCGATGTATCTTGAAAAACATACATCGTTATTTTCATAATCAGATATATCAAATAATTTCTGCTCAGAAACAATTGTAGAAATTCCCATAAATTTTTCAAACTCAAGAGCAATCCTGTCCGTTGCCTTACCCTGTAAGACAAACTTAAAGGATTTATACAATGAAGCAACATATCCATCTCCTTCCGCTTTCCAATAAGCATATTGTAAAGGGGAGAATTTTGCATTTATACTCTCAAAAAATTGACCGATTTTATCAACTTGTTGAGCGGAAAATTTGTTTGTGTAAATATTCATATGAAAAGCATATCACAAAAGGATAAACAGATGAAAATTCAATTATTTATAGAAAATCCCATTCAAACAAACTGCTGGGCGGTAATTGATGAAGAAAGTAAAGAAGCAATAATCATAGACCTCGGCGGCGGTTATCATAAAATCAAATCATATATTGAACAACAAGGTGCAACATTAAAAGCAATCCTCTGTACTCACGGGCATTTTGACCATATTATGGGCATTCCCTTAATGCAGGAAGGAAACAACAATATTCCCGTTTTAATGAATGAAAAGGATAAACTTTTTGCGGAAAATATCAACGACATGCTCCAACTTTTCGGATTTCAGGAACAATATCCGCCTGTTAAAATTACTCAATATATTGACGAAAATTCCGAACTGTACCTCGGAAAACATAAAATTCAGGTTATAGAAACCCCGGGACACACTCAAGGTGGTGTTTGCTTTAAAATCGATAACCTCTTATTCAGCGGAGATACTCTTTTTGCAGGCGAAGTCGGTCGATGTGACCTCCCCGGCGGCAACTTCAATGCCTTAATAAATTCTCTTAAAACAAAACTGGCTCCCCTCGATGATGATACTCTCGTCTACCCCGGTCACGGACCTTCTACAACTTTAAAAGCAGAAAAATTACACAACCCATATTTTAAATAACACTATTAGTGTTTTACAGCACTAACAAGAAGTTACAAGAAAAATTAACACAAATAGTGTTATAATAAAAACACAACAACGATAACTAAAAACACTATCAGTGTTAAACAACACATAAAAAAAGAAACCGTCCTCAGCGGTTTCTTTTTTCTTCTCTAAAACTAAAAAATATTTTTAACGAACTATTTGTTCAAAACATTAACGATTTCATTTTCAAAAGTGTTGAACATTTCAAAAAGGCTCAAGTTCAAAACTACTTCATTAACTACTTCGTTCATTGTCATTGTATTCACCTTTCAACTTACCTTACTCTATATATATCGGCACTTTGAGAGAGAAACTTTAATTTTTAGTTTTCATTTGTAACAGATTGTAACAATTATTTTTCGACGCAGAATAAAAAAACACTCTCCGAAGAGAGTGTTTTTAAAGATTTCAGTTTATTACCCATTAGTGAGGAATCAATGAAAGCAAAACGCCTGCTGCAACTGCTGAGCCGATAACGCCTGCGACGTTCGGACCCATAGCGTGCATCAAGAGGTAGTTTTGAGGGTTATATTCAAGACCGACTTTATTTGATACACGAGCAGCCATAGGAACAGCAGAAACACCTGCCGAACCGATAAGCGGATTGATTTTTTCTTTCAAGAATAAGTTCATAATCTTCGCCATGATTACACCTGCAGCAGTTGCAAGTGAGAATGCGATGATACCCAAAATCAAGATGAACAATGTTTGGGGAGTCAAGAATTGTTCTGCTGAAAGTTTTGAACCGACTGACAAACCCAAGAAGATTGTTACAATATTAATTAAAGCATTTTGCATCGTATCTGACAATCTGTCAGTAACGCCACATTCTTTACACAAGTTACCAAATGTCAATGCACCTACGAGTGGGCAAGCATCTGGCAAGAAGATTGCACAAAGAACCAAAACGGCAAGAGGGAATACGATTTTTTCTCTTTTTGTAACTTCTCTGAGTTGTTTCATTTCAATTTTACGTTCTGCATCTGTTGTTAACAATTTCATAATCGGTGGTTGAATAACAGGAACGAGTGCCATATATGAATATGCAGCAACAGCGATTGCACCTAAAAGTTCAGGAGCAAGTTTTGATGTAACGAAGATTGATGTCGGGCCATCAGCACCGCCGATAATACCGATTGCACCTGCTTGCGGAAGAGTAAATCCGAAGCAAACAAGAGCCATCAACAATGCACCGAAGATACCAAATTGAGCAGCACCACCCAAAAGTAATGTCTTAGGGTTTGCAATCAACGGGCCGAAGTCCGTCATAGCACCAACGCCCATAAAGATAATCAACGGGAACAAACCTCTGTGGATACCGATTTCATAAACGATACCCAAAAATCCGTTCGGACCTGCCATATCACATACAGGGATGTTTGAAAGCAAACCACCAAATGCGATAGGAACCAAAAGCAACGGTTCAAATTGTTTTTTAATACCGAGCCAAAGCAAGAACAAACATACGATAATCATAATCGGAGCACCAAATTGATGCATAATTTGTTCTACACCGCTCAAACTCGGGTCAACCGGCTTGATAAAGTTCATAATACCGGTCGACATCCAAAGATTTTGTAAACCTTCTGCTAATTGCATTTTCGACCTCCTAACCTACTGTTGCCATAACTTGACCGGTTTGAACCTTGTCACCTTGAGCAACAGAAATTGAATTAATCGTACCTGCAACAGGAGATTTAATCGGTGTTTCCATTTTCATAGCTTCAATTACAACGATTTCTTCGTTTTCTTCAACGCTATCGCCGACAGACTTGAGAACTCTCAAAACTGCACCGGGCATCGGTGCTTTAACATCAGTACCTTCGCCTGAACCAGCGTTTGTTGAAACTTCTTCAATACCGTCTTTAACGTCAACTGTGTATTCTTTGCCGTTAACAACTGCTTTGTCACCGTTGAATTTAACTGCGAATTTTTTACCGTTAACTGTAACTGTGCAACCGTCTGAATTTGATGTTGTTGATGTTTCAACCTTTTTATTTGCTGATTTATCAACAGAGACAACGCCTTTACCGAGCAAGAAGTCGATGCCTTTATCAACGTTGCCGTCTTTGCAAGCTGCAGCGATAAAGAGGTTTTCATCAGTAACAGGCAAACCTGCTGCTTCAAGTCTCTTCTTAGCTGCTTCAACACCTTTTTCAGGGTCTTTTTCGTTAATATCAACAACTTTTTCTGTTGTCGGTTGCATATTCAATTGTTCTTCAGCCCATTTAACCAATTCAGGATCAGGTTCGCAAGGTGTTTTTCCGAAGTAACCCAAGAGCATTTTTGCATAACCGGGGTTAGCCTTTTCCCAAGGGTGTTCAGTGATTGCGTTCAAGAAAGATTGTTGAGCATAGAATTGTGAAACAGGTGTAACTGATGTAGCGTAACCGCCTCTTTCAACAACTTCTTTCATATTTGCAATAAGTTTCGGGAACTTATCGAGCATACCCATATCTTTCAATTGGTTAACAGTAGTAGCTGTTGCACCACCCGGAAGCGGAGCTTGGATAAGAATCGGATTTACAGCCAATGAAATCGGAGAAATCGGGTAATCTTTCATACATTCTTTGAAGATTTCTTCCGTTTCCATAACTTTCTTAATATCGAGGCCTAAATCGTATTCTGTGCCCTTCAAAGCATGCCACATTGAAATAATATCGGGTTGTCCCGTACCGCCTGAAACAGGTTTCATAGCAAGGTCGATACCGTCAGCACCACCATCGAGTGCAGCCAAATATGCAGCCAATCCTGTTCCTGCTGTTTCGTGCGAATGGAAGCGGATGTGTGCATCTTGACCCAAAATTTCTCTTGCCATTTTAACTGTTTCATAAACTTTTCTCGGATTTGAAGTACCTGATGCATCTTT
>CACZSN010000039.1 GCA_902783835.1 uncultured bacterium | reverse complement strand
TAAATTAATTTAACTCTCACTCTCACAATTTAAAACTCTCACACTCTCACAAAAATTTCTCAGCCCTCATTATGAGGGCTTTTTTATGGTAAGATTTTCCTCAAAAGAGGTTTATTATGAATAAATGTAAGATTACGGTTTTAAGAAAGATGTTTATTGAAGATTTATCTCAAGAATACGGAGTTGAAAATATTTCTTCTTGTCCGATGTTCAGGGAAGGACAAGTTTTTTATGCGGATTATGCAAAACCCGATAATTTTTGTGATGAAGCTTGGAAGGCGATATATCAATATGTTTTTGCACTATCTCACGGAGCGGAATTATTTTATTACGGTGATTGGATTAAAGAAAAAGGAGTTGCAATTTGCAGTTGTAATGACGGATTACGTCCTGTTATTTTCAAAATTGAGAAAACTGATGAAAATTCACAAATTAATTACGAGCCGATAAAAGAATAATCTTATTTTAAAATAGCGTTTGCTATGTTAATATGGTTTTGTAAATCCTAATCGATTATTGTGGAGAAGTTATGAAAAAATTATCTTTAGCTTTCGTTTGGCATCTTCATCAACCAAATTACAGAACACCGAATGACGATGTTATGCTTATGCCGTGGACAAGATTAAATGCAGTGCAAACCTATTCCGGCATGTTGAATTTTACGGATAAATTTCCGTCGTTGAAGTTAAATTTTGATATTTCGCCCACGCTTTTAGATGCGATAGAAGGTTATGCAAACGGTCAAATTAGCGATATTCATTCAAATTTGACTCTTACTCCCGTTGAAGAACTTTCTTCTGATGATATGGAATTTATTTTAAATTATTTTTTCGATTTGGATTACAACAAATATATCTCGAAATACCCTCGTTATGAGGATTTATACAAAAGAAGATTTTCCAAAGATGAAATTGATGTTGATGAATTTTCGATGTCGGGTTATTCGGATATTATGACGATGTTTAACCTTGTTTGGTTCAGAGATGATCAAATTCAGGAATATCCCGAAGTTGCGGAAATTGCAAAAAAGGGTAAGCATTATACGAATAAACATAGGGAAGTACTTATTGAGGCACAAAGGGATATTATTAAAAAAATAATTCCCAATTTTAAAAAGTATCTTTCACAGAATAAAATTGAGATTTTGACATGCCCGTATTATCATCCTATATTGCCGATAGTTTCGGATATGGATAATGCAAAAACTCCTAATCTCAGAACACCTCTTCCGGGCAGTGATATCAAAATGCCTGATTGTGCAAAAGCACAAATTGAAAAAGGCATTAAGCGTACGGAGGAAGTTTTCGGTGTTAAACCAAAAGGAATGTGGCTTCCCGAGCAAGGAATAAGTGAAGAAGTTGCACAAATGATTGCGGACAGCGGACTTGAGTGGACAATTTCCGATGAAACGGTTCTTTCGAGTACGATTAAAAAAGATATAGTTCGTGATTTCAAAGGTTTTCATCAAGATCCGTTTGATCTTTGTCAAACTTATTCTTTAAATTTTGCAAATAATCTCAAAATTGTTTTCAGGGATTCAGTTTTACCGAATTTAATTTCATTTGAATATCCGAATTATGATGCAAAAGTTGCGGCACGAGACCTTTATGACAGAATAAAAGTTGTTTATTCAAAATTTCTCAACGCACCTTCGAAAAATCATTTGCTCACGATTGCTATGGATGGTGAAAATGCTTGGCATAACTATCGTGACGGCGGCAAAGAATTTTTGGAAGAATTATATTCTTTAATCGAAAAAGACCCGACATTAGAAACGGTTTTATTAAGTGATTATGTTGAAAATGTTGATCATATACAAAAACTTGATTACATAAAAGCAGGTTCTGGTGTAAACAGTGATTTTAGATTTTGGACTGCGGAACCGATTAAAAATATGGCTTGGCGATACCTTTTTAACACGTATGAAGATTTGAAAAAGGCGGAAGCGGAGCGTCCCGATACCGATTGGGGAGTAAAAGAAGCTTATGAACATTTATATACTGCTCAGGGCAGTGATTGGTTCTGGTGGTTTGGTGAACCTAATGATTCAGGACAGGATCATCTTTTTGATTTTCTTTTCAGAGAACATCTTAAAGCAGTGTATTCTTCTTTGAATTTGCCTGTTCCGGAGCATTTGGATAATCCTTTGTTTACTTTTTCGGGCAAACCGTCAAGAATTCCGAAAGGGTTAATCTCTCCTTCTTTATCAGGCAAAAGAGATTGCGAAGAAGAATGGCGTAATGCAGGTTGTATCGACATTTCATCTTCTCCGTTAATGCAGGAAAACAAACTTTTTAATAAAATTTATTTCGGTTCGGATTATGATAATCTTTATCTTCTTTTTGATGTAAATCATTATGTTTACAACATTAGCGAAAGTGATGAACCGATTTATCAGGCTTATGTTTACATCAAAACAAACAAAGATGAATTCCAATACACAGCACCCGTTCGACCTTTGAATAAGACGGAAAACGTATGTCAATTAATCAAAAATGCTTATACGCATGAGATTAAAATAACATTTATGAAAAACAAACTTTTCCCGCTTTTCTTCTCGAAGGCGATGAAAAATAATCTTTGGGTAATGGACAAAAACAATACAATCCAATGTGTTTACGATGAAGTTGTTGAGTTAAAAATCCCGTTTGATGATTTGAATGTTCAACGGGGAGAAAAAATCGATTTCTTCATTATTAACGGTACTTTCGGAAGAATTGAAGATGTTTATCCGCAAGATTTATGGTTAACAATCAAACGTCCCGAGTAATTATTTGTGCAAAAAACAATCTTTGTCGTGGTCATTGACGATACCGATTGCTTGCAGGTATGAGTAAATAATTACTGTGCCGACGTATTTCATTCCGCGTTTTTTGAGGTCTTTGGAAATTTTATCGGAAAGTTCATTTGAGACAATAATTTTGCCGGTTTCGTTGAAGATGACTTTATTGTCGGTAAAATGCCAAATATAATCCGAAAAACTGCCAAATTCTTTTTGAATTTCGATAAAAATTTTAGCATTTAAAATTGAAGCTCTGATTTTTTGTTCGCTTCTGATAATGGCTTTATTGGTAAGCATTTCAGCAATTTTTTTGTCATCATATTTTGCAACTTTTTGAACATCAAAATCGTCATAAGCAGCTTTGAATGCTTCGCGTTTTTTCAAAACGGTAATCCACGACAATCCTGCCTGAAAGCCTTCTAAAATAAGAAGTTCAAACAAATCACGGTCATTCCTTTTGGGAATACCCCATTCTTCATCGTGATATTTTTTATAAATTTCGGATTTTTCATCCACCCAAAAACATCTTTTCATTCGGATATTTTCTCAAATTTTTTATAAAATTCATTTTCTTCACGACAAAAAGTCAATTCTCCGTTTGTGTAAAGAATCATTTTTTGCCCGTCTTGAGCGTTGGTACAATTTATTATTCCCGTTTGTAAGACTTCATAAATTGTTCCTTTTTTCAAATTTCTGTATTTCATTTTTCCTGTTTCAAATATTTTTGTAAAATCAATTTTTTCAAAGCTCTTGAATGAATTGCATCAGGCTCGATTGCAAGTATTTTGTCGAGGTCATTGACAGCACCCTGATAATCTTTCAATTTCATTTTAACAACCGCCGAGTAATAAAGAGCGTCGACAAATTTTTCGTCAAGTTCAATAGCTTTTTGCAAATCCGAGAGTGCTTGTCTCAAGCCTTTTTCTTCCAAATTGTCAAACAATAAAACGGTATGAGCTCTGTTGTAATAAGCATCGGTCATTTTTCCGTCGAGTTCGATTGCTCTTGTATAAGATTCAAAAGCTTTTTCAAGTTGTTTTAAATGATGGTAGGCAATTGCTTTTGAAAAATGAGTCAAAGCCCAATCCGGCAAAAGTTCTTCAGCTTTTTCAAAATCTTTTATTGCCCCTTGAAAATCACCGTGATTAGTTTTTTCAATACCTGAATTTGTATAATATTTTGCATCTTTTTCTGTCATTTTTTCTCCAAATTTAATGCTTTTTTCTGATAAAAAGTTTTAATTCTTTCGTTCGTAATTCTTCGTGAGTATATTTTTGATTTGCTTTTTTATAAAATTCATTTTCTTCCGCATAGTGAAGAAATTTTCTTTGTCCGTAAAATACGTTATCAAATTCATCCAAAACGTTAAGAAAATCAATGAAAGATAGACGATTAATTTCATCGGAATTAAATATAAAATCAGAAACTTTTTCGGCATCATTGACCGAGAAGTTCTTTTTAATCAAGGCATCTTTCATTTCCTCTTTTGTATCATATGCCAAGTGTTCCCATGGTTCAAGCAAATTTCCCGCTTCCGGATTTTCGCAATCGAAACCGTACAAGAAGTTATGTCCGTTGTCACTTGGCCAAAGCGGAGAGCCTTGTATACAAATAACACCTTTGTCATCGATGAGTCGTATCACATTTGCGTAAAATTTTCTCAAATCTTTAACATGTTCCAAAACATCCAAACCGTAAATTATATCAAATTTTTCGTCAAGATTATCCAAATCTTCGAAATCCTGATTAATTCTTCTGATATTATCCCCGCCTCGAAGTTCGTAACCTGAATAATATTTTGATAAGGAAACGACTTCTTTTGCTCCCAAAGTTTCTATTGCATCGGAGGAAACATCGTTTATGTATGGAGTAACATTTAAGATTCGTTTGCCCGCAAAAATATATTTTCTGTTCATTTCTATGAGATTATTTTGCAAATAAGAATCGATATTTAACTCTTCAATATTTAATTTTTCCGGAAAATCCGTTGTAAAAATAACTCTTTCAACATCCAAATCTTCCTTTTTGTATTTTTTTAATGCAATTTCATAATATTTATTTTTAGGAAAATATTTATAAATTCTGTTCAAGTAAACTTTTTTAACTTCAGAAAATTTTTCCCAAAGTTCACTTGGGGACAATTTCAATATTTGAGAGGGTGCAAAATAAATATCGGAAATTTCCTTAATTTCATTATCCGAAATATTTTTCGCAGAAAGAGCTTGTTCCAATTCTTCCTTTGTTTCGTAAGCCAAATGTTCCCACGGTTCCAAAATGCTTGTTTCGTCGCAAAAATGATGTTTGTCCGTATAAATCAAATTTCCTTCCGGAGAACTGTAAGGCATATAGCCCATAATATAGATAATTGTATCTTCTTTGACAACGTGTTTAAGATTTTTCAAAAATTTGTCGAAATCTTTGAAGTTGTGAAGAGTATCCATAAAGAAAATTACGTCAAACTTTGGGAAATCATTGATTTTTACGTCCTCAAAATTCATTTGAAAAATTTTTATTTTGCCGTTATCCTGATTGTTTTTTTCAAACGGAGATACGGAATATACAGACTCTGCCCCTTTTCCGATAAAAGCTTTTGCAATAAGTTCGTTGTTGTTGTAACAAAGATTTAGGACTTTTTTCCCCGCCATATCGTGCTTTTTGAAAAACGGATTAAGTACATCTTCAATATATTGAGGCAAAACGGGCATTTCATATTTGTCATAACAAGCGGAAATATTGCTCGTGTCAGCTTGCATTTTTAAAACAACTCTTTGTGTTTTTAAGTCATCTTCATCATAAAATTCTTTTGCTTTTTCAAAAAATTTATTTGGTTCCGTTTTGTCATAATATCTTTTGTAAAGTAAATCCCAGCCGTTATTTTTGCAGGATTCGACAATAGAAGAAGAATAATTTGCTTTGTTTGATTTTGTGCAAGAATCGGTTTTGATATCCGAAGCCGCTTCAATAATTTCCGTCGGAGTATGTCTGCTGATTTCTTTTCGGTCATAAATAAAAGAAATTATTTGCTCTATATCTTCTTTTGGAATTCCTTTGTTTTTTAATGCTTGGAAATATTCATCTTTGTTTTTGTAAACTAAGTGTTCCCAAGGTTCAAACGGGTTAGTTTTTTCATAAAAAATATATTTTCCTTCAATCCAAAGGTGATGTCCGTAATGAGACGTCCACATCGGATTGCCGTGAAGTTCAATATTTCCGTCTTTTTTGACAATTCTTTTTATTTCTTTGAAAAATTTTTGAAGATTATTTATATGCTCTAAAATTTCGAGTCCTATGATTAAATCAATAGAGTTATCTTTGATTTCGGGAAAACTTTCCGCTTGAGAATTTAAGCAAATAATATCTTCGTCGTCGGAAACGGTATTTTCATCAGGGTTAACATAAAAAACTTTTTTTGCACCGAGACATTTAACGGCTTTAGCATTATCAATATCGGGCTGATAAAACAAAAACATAACATTTTTGCCCTCGAAACCGTATGATTCATTCGTTTCTTTCAAAAAATGAGCCGCATAATCCTGAATGCTTAAATCATTAAAATTCATTGTATCACCTGAAAATTTAATCCGTTTTATAAGGTTTTATACCTCTTTTTTTAATATTTTCTTACGAACAAAAACAATTATAAAGGGGTAAATTGCCATGGTGAAAAATCCTGAAATAAATGAAATTACACAAGCAAGGTATTTTAAATTTCCGCCCGCCCCGATTAAATGAGTGGTTTGTGCGGCAATAATTCCCAAAATAGTTGCTCCGATTACAAAACGGACGATTTTTTCTTTCACGGTGCCAATTTTTGCATTAAATTTGATAAATCTTCTCGTCACAAACCATCCGAAAAATACACCGAAATACAGTCCCAATTTCGGAAATGATGATAATCTCATTTTTGCGGGATCAACCAAAAGTTCTCCGTTTAAATAATCAATGGGATAAACTTTAAATTCTTCATAAATTAACAATGCCAATGCAGAAATAATTACCCCGAAAATGACCGCTAAATCTCTGCTTTTACCACCATCGACCCATTTCATCATTTTATCGGTAAAAAATAATAATAAAATACCTAAAACAAGGGAAACAATGACATCTTGCGGAGTATGAACCCCGATATAATTTCTTGAAAAAGCGATTAATAAAATCAAAATGATAAGAAAAATTCTCAAAAATTTGTTTTTAAAAGATTTTATTATGCCGCCGTAAACCGAAGTTGCCGTTTGCGTATGACCGCTCGGAAACGAGTATCCGCCCGCCATTTTTATTGCGGAGTCAATGGGATGAACCCGATTGTCCAAAATCCACGGACGATAAATGCAAGCAAATGTTTTTAAGAATTGGCACACAACCGTTCCGAGACTCCAGTTGAAAAACAAATAAGTTCCGATTTTTGTGTCAAAACACCAATAAATACAAGCCATTATGAGGGCGGGAACCGTAATTTCTCCGCACGATGTAATAAACAAAAAGAAATTGTCCAAAACACCGCCCGTTATTTCTCTGAAATTTTGTAATAACAGCAAATATTCAATCTGTGGAGCTAATAAATGTTCCATTTTTTACCTTTTTCATTAACTGTAATAAGCAAAAACGATGTGTCCGATTTTTACTTCATCACCGTCTTTGACTCCCGCTTGTTTAAGTGCTTCAAAAACTCCCATATCTTCAATGATATGTTGAAAACGGTTAATTTGTTCAAGGTTTTGTGAGTCGGTGACATTTGCCAATCTGAATAATTTTCCGCCTTCAACAACGAACTCGTTCTTTCCTGTTTTGTAAACCGAAAATGCACTGTCGTCGTTGTCAAATGCACCCAAATCTTCTTCTGTTTCAATCTCGATTTCAGGTTTTTCAATTTCATCAACTTTTTGATAAACAAAATTCATGAATTCTTTCAAATTTTGCTTTGTTGCTGCGGAAATTGTGAAAATATCTTCCGCATATTCGCTGAATTTTTGTTTCATTTCTTCGACAAATTCAGGTTCAACCGCATCAATTTTGTTCAAAACCAAAATTTGATAGGTTGAAGCAAGTCTTTCATCGTGTTTTGCAAGTTCTTCATTGATGGTCAAGTAATTTTTAACGGGGTCTTCTGTCGTCAAATCCACAAGGTGAATTAAGAAACGGCATCTTTCGACGTGACGCAAAAATTCATGTCCGAGACCGATACCGTCTGATGCACCTTCCACAAGTCCAGGAATGTCCGCCACAACAAATCCGTCTCCCGTTGGCTTTCTGACCACTCCAAGGTTCGGAACGATTGTCGTGAAAGGATAATCGGCGATTTTCGGTTTAGCTGAGCTGATAACACTGATAAGGGTTGATTTGCCTGCGTTTGGCATACCCAAAAGACCGATATCCGCAAGTAATTTCAATTCTAATTCCAAATTTCTCTCAACTCCGGGTTCTCCGGGTTCACAAAATTGAGGTGCTCTTTTTTGTGCAGTTGCAAATCTTGTATTTCCACGTCCGCCACGTCCGCCTTTTGCAACCATAACCGCTTGTTCGGGGTGTTTTAAGTCTGCAATAATTTTGTTTGTGTCCAAATCTTTTACAACCGTGCCCAAAGGAACTTTGACATACAAATCTTTTCCGCAAGCACCGTGTTGGCTTTTGCCTCTGCCGTTTTCACCGTTTTCGGATTTGAATACGGATTGAAAAGTAAAATCCATAAGTGTGGACATATTTTCGTCCGCAACGAGATAAATATCTCCGCCGCGACCGCCGTCTCCGCCTGCCGGACCGCCTTTGTCAACATATTTTTCGCGTCTCCAGGCAACCATTCCGTTTCCGCCTTTGCCCGACAATAATTTGATTTTTACTTTATCTATAAACCCTGCCATTTTTTATCCTTTTTAATCGGTTTTTATCTGAATATAATTATATCTTAAACAAAAATTTTTGTTTATGTTAAGATATGAATAACACACGGTTGGAGATTTTAAAATGCCCGCAAAAAAGGTTATAGAAATAGTTTTGGACGTTGAAACAACGGGTTTGGATTATACGAAAGAAAGAATGGTTGAGTTTGCCGGATTGAGATTGGAAAACGGCAAAATTAAAGATGAATTCCAAACTTTAATCAATCCCGAACAACATATCAGAAAATCAAGTATGGCAGTTCACGGAATTACCGAAGAAATGGTCAAAGATGCTCCTACCGAAGCGGAAATTATGCCGAAAATATTAGAATTTATCGGAGATTATCCTATTGTTGCACACAATGCAATTTTTGATTACAGCTATATCAATGAAGCGTCAAAACGCACTACCGGTAAGCCTATAACCAATCCGATGATTGATTCTCAAGCTATGTTCAAGGAAGTTTATCCCGATTTGGAATCTTGCGGAATGGAAGCTTTGATGAATAAATTCCACGTTGAATTCAGTGAACGACACAGAGCCATGGCTGATGCTATGGGACTTGCTCTTAGTTATCCCGCTTTGAAAAAGCTTTACAAGAAAAAATATGCTTGGCAAATGAAGCAGATTGAAAATGTTGAATATCTTTTTGAAAGATTTTTGCGTATTCAAGGTGCTGTATCGACAATGCAGGCTGAATTGCAGGATTTGAAGTCAATTTTCAAACTTTATTTTGAACAAGGTGGTGAACCTATTACTTCTCCGACGGGTGAAACTCTTGTGTATCACCACAAACAAGGCTTTAATTACGATTTTTCTTTGATAAAAGATACTCTTGAAGAAATCGGTGCTCTTGAAAAAGCCGTAAAACTCAATTCCGGATTTATTGACAGACTTATCAACGGTCGCGGTTTGGATGAAGAAACGAGAGACAAATTACGTAATGCAAGAATTGAAATAAGTACAACGAAAAACATTCAGGTTATCAAACCTGATAAGCGTTAATGGCTTATAAAATCGATATTTTTTAACAAAAGGTGCGATTTTTAGTCGCACCTTCATTTTTGCCCTTAGAAAAAATTATTATTATTATTATTATTCGTTCTTATGGAGTTCATCTTCTTTTACGAGCGGAGATTCAAAAAGTCCGTGGATATTGCAAAGTTCTCTTGCGTCAAAGTGTCTGCAAGTACAAGACGGGTCCAAAATCGGACGTTCGTGCGGTTCTAAATAAACACGTTTCAAATATTTTTTATCCTTTGAAATTGCCTCAATGAACATAATATAATGTTCTTTTTCCATCGGATGTTCAATTTCGCCGACTCGTATAATATAGTTGCCTTCATCGTCCTTAATCAAGACGGGATAATGTTTTTCGGAAAATTCAGCAACTTCTTTTTGCGGTTTAACTTTACTCATTGTTTGAGAGCAGCAAACAAGTTCTCCGCAAGATGCGTGAACGACTTCGACGATATTTCCGCAAACTTCGCATTTATACAATTCATTAATTTTTGTCATAAAAAATTCTCCCTTGTTTTCACAAGAGAGAATATAAATTTTTCATGTAAAAAAGTCATTATCGGTTGAATTAGTCCGACTTTCTATAGTTTTTTAATTTCTTC
>CACZSN010000038.1 GCA_902783835.1 uncultured bacterium | reverse complement strand
TTTCTTCTCCCATTTGAGATTTTGCGAGATCACTTGTTGCATCTAAAACACCGTAGCAGTAATTTTGAAGTTTTCCTTTAAAATCGCCTGCAATATTATAAACTGCTTCTTGAGCATCGGCATTAGGATTTTTTTCAGCTTCAATAGCAATCATACCTGCGATTGCACCTTGGTTATTTTTGAAATAGTCTCTGTCTTTGTGAATTTTGTCAGCAAGTGCTTGCCCTTTTTTGTTTGCAAAAGAAGCGGAAACTCTGTCCAAATCTTTTTGCAAAATCATTCTTCCGCCGCAGCAGCAGCAAGGAACATCAGCGATTTGCTTTGTAACAAATTTACCTGTTGAGCAGTTAAAACCGAATGAAACGGCTTGACCGCCCATAAAATATGAACGAAGTGCTTCACCTGAGTTAGAATTTGGTAATTGCGGCTGTACTGCTTTCGGTTCAGCTTTTTTATCAACTTGAGGTTTGTTGATTGTCGTATTAAGATTTAACGCTGATACTGCTGAAATTACCATATTTACACACTTTCTAAAAAATAATCACACTTACTCTGTTATTAAGATACTCAATTTCTTAAATTGCATGTTTTTTATGAAATGTTACAAATATTTAACATTTATTTCTGATAAACTTTTGTATAATATTTTTAGCGAGGTTTTTATGAGTTATAAAAAATTTTTAACAACAAGTTTATTGATGGTGGCTGTAACTGTCGGAATGCCCCTGTATGCAAGCGATAACACTAATGGTGTTGCTCCTTCATCAACTCTTAATATATATTATATAAATGACACGCACGGAGAATTGGTTAATTTCGGTAAGCTTGTTTCCGAACTTAATAAAATAAAAAAATGCGAAAATTCCGAAACTACAATTGTTTCGACGCAGGGAGACATGTATATCGGTCGAAATCATAAACGAAATGCTGCTATGACAAAGCTCATGAATATTGCGGGAGTTGAGCTTTTTACTCTTGGCAATCACGAATTTGATGACGGTTCAGCCCCTCTGGCAAACGAACTTCGCAAGGGAAAATTTGTGACTTTGATGACAAACATGGATATTCCTCAAAATAATCCGCTCAATCAACTAAAAGCGGAAAAGAAATTATTTTCTTCTTATATATTAGAAAAAAACGGTCAAAAATACGGTATTATCGGAGCTGCTCCGATGGGGGTAAATTTGGGATTATTTGATAAAGACAATCAAGTCTCTGTTTATAATCAGGAAAAAACAATTTCGGCTCTGAATAAGGAAGTCGAAAAACTTGAAAAAGAAGGGATAAATAAGATTATTTTCGTCAGTCATTTGGGATATTTTGGAGATGGCGGAGACCTAAATATTGCAAAAAACACAAATGGTGTTGATATTATTTTAGGCGGTCATACTCACCTTGAGATTGACGGCGTTCAGACAAAAGATATAGATAAAACTCATTTGACAAATTTAGTCTTGTCAAAAAAAAACGAACCCGTTGTGATTGTTCAGACTTGCGGTATGGCTAAAGATATTGGAAACTTAAAAGTTACATTTAACACTAATGGTGTTATCGTAACTGACAGTAAGAAAAACACTATTAGTAACAATCACATCAGAATTGATAAAAACACGAAAACAGATAAAAACATTGAAAAAATTGTAGAAAAGGCATTAGGTGTTGATAAAGTTGTGGCAGTAGCTAAAACACCATTTGTGTCAAGTGGCTCAAAAGAAGAACGTAACTATGAAAATCCGACGGCCAATTTGCTTTGTGATGCTGCATTTGCTGCGGCAAAAGGTAAAAATCCCGACGTTGTTCTTGTGCATTCACCGACTGTTCGGGGCGGACTTGTAGGGGATATTACGACTTATCATGTAAAATACTCGATGTTGCCGTTTAACGGTCAAATGTTTTATGCCGAATTGAGTGAAAAAGATTTTGTAAACTTGTTGAATACGGAAGCTTTAACGAGTATGACGACTGATAATTCTCAAATGATTCAGGTTCATGGTATGAAATACACCGTTGATAAAACCGTTAAAAACCCTCAAAATAATAACACTATTTGTGTTAAGAATATTGTTTTGACGGATAAAAATAATAATCCCGTCAGAAAAATTGACGAAATTAATCCTTCTGATAAAAATATCGTAAAATGTGTAATTGCGGGATATTTATTCCTTGATAAACGTACAAAATCAATTTTAGATAATGCCAAAAATGTTCAATTAATCGGAAAAGAGCAAGATATTGTACTTAAATATTTGAAAAAACACAAAGAAATTAATGCTGTTCGAGAGGGCAGAGTTACCGTAATCGAAAAATAATCGAGGTAAAAATGAGTAAAAATATTGAAAATATTTCTGTTGAAATTATTCCGACAATGCAAACCGTATCTGATTGCGAAAACCGCTTGTGGACAGGTACTTTTCAACTTGTCTGGAATGATGCGTCAGAATATTATAACGATGGAAAACCTTTGAATTTGACTCCTGAAATTCCCCAAATTGCACAAGAGTTAAATGAACAAAAATTTACGAAAGAATATCTTTCTGAAAGGTCTTATTATACAAATTTTGGCAAAGCAACAAAGGAATTTATTTCTGAAATTATAAGTGATTTAAAAGAAAAATTTGATGAAAATCCTTCTGTTTTGGCTTCTGTTTTTCCTAACGGCAATAAAATATTATTTTATTCCATGTTAAAAAAAGATTTTTCGTTCATATATGAATTTGATGTTATCGGTGATTTTAAGTTTGGTCAAAATCCTGTTCTTGTAAGCTATTTTGGAATAGATACAAATTCAAAAGCTTCGTTACGGGATAATGTTGAAATTTTATTTTATAACGATTTGACGGATTTTGCGTTGAAGTTGAAAACAGAAGTTGGCGACGAAGTTATTTTGTGGCGAACTGATTTAAATTTAACTTTTGAAAATTATTGGTCAAAACTTGTTGAAAATATTCAGGAATACGATGGTGATACTGAATTATTTAAAACGGACAGAGTTCGTATTCCTGTTGTTGATTTGCTGCAAACTGTTACGTTTAAAGAGTTGCAAGGGAAATTAATCAAATCGGATATGATTTCCGAAGCAATTGAGACAGTAGATTTTAAAATGAATAACAAAGGTGTGAAACTCAAGAGCGAAGCTGTTTTGGCAAGTAAAAAAATTGCACCGAAACGAGGCACTAATTATTTTTTCAATGACAAATTTGTACTTTTTATGGTAGAACAAGGGCAACAGGTTCCCTATTTTGCTCTTAGGGTTTCCGACATTGAAAAATTAAATAACACAAGGAAATAATATGTCTAAAAATATTGAAAAAACTAACGTAATGAGAATTTTAGATCAAAAAAAAGCTGATTATAAAAGTTATTCTTATGCGGATACAGACGCAATAAGCGGAATTGACGTAGCAACGGTTCTCGGACAAAATCCCAAACAGGTTTTTAAAACGCTTGTGACAATCGGTAAGTCCGGACATTATTTTGTATTTCTTGTTCCGGTTTGCTCTGAACTTGATTTAAAAAAAGCTGCAGAGGCTGTTGGCGAAAAACATGTCGAAATGATTAAATCTAAGGAACTTTTGCCTTTAACCGGATATATTCACGGCGGTTGTTCTCCGGTCGGAATGAAAAAGTTTTTTACAACGACAATTGACAGTTCCGCAGAAAACTTTGACACAATAATTTTCAGCGGCGGAAAAATAGGTTATCAGGTTCAAGTCTCTCTTTCCGAACTTTCAAAAGTTATAAAATTTCAATTAAAACAAATTACAACATCAAAGGATTAATTATGATAATTTTAGAAAAACCGTACGTTTCGGACTTGTTGGTCGAAACAATTAAAAAAAATAAATTTCATGTATTGAACAATGAAGTTGCCCGTCAATATTTGCCGGCGGAAGCATTGATTTCTCAACAAGCTGCAGTTGAACTTACCCAAAATGAGCTTGTATATTCCAATTCAGAAAATTCTTTGGGTTGGATTTCAGATAATTTACAAGGTTCTAAACTTGCCGATATGATATTATTGTCTAAAAATAAGGCAAACTTTAGAAATGCAATAAAATCAATATTTCCTAATTACTTTTATAAAGAAATTAATTATGACGATTTGGCAAAAATTTCAACTTCGGAACTCAAATTTCCCTTGATTCTTAAGCCTGCTGTCGGTTTTTTGAGCTTTGGTGTTTTTCCTGTCCAAAATGAAGATGAATGGAAAAACGTTCTTTCAAAATTAGATAACGAAATTGAAAAAATTAAAGGTGTATTTCCTCTAAATGTAGTTAATACGGCATCTTTTATTGTTGAAGAACTTATCAACGGTGATGAATTTGCCGTTGATGCGTATTTTGATGAAAATTCGGAAGCAACAATTTTAAATATATTTAAACACCCGTTTTTTGACGGAAAAGATGTTTCCGATAGGGCTTATTATACCTCAAAATCCATAATTTCGCAGTATTTACCCCCATTCAAAAATCTTTTGGATAAAATCGGTAAAGTTGCAAATTATAAAAATTTTCCGTTCCATTTGGAATTGCGTTACGACGGAAAAACCGCTATCCCGATTGAATTAAACCCAATGAGATTTTGCGGATGGTGCATAACCGATATAGCAAAAAATGCTTGGAATATAAACGTTTATGAGGCTTTCCTCAATCAACAAAAACCGGATTGGAATAAAATATTGTCTGAGCGTGACGATGCAATATACTATTTTACAATTGGTGATATTCCTAATAATTTTCCTAATAATAATATTTTAGACGTAAACTACGAAAAGTATTTGCAAAATATTTCCGCTCCGCAAACAGTTAGAAAAATTGATTTTAAAAACAATCCGATTTTTGCAATTGTGTTTGCAAAAACCTATGATTTTAATGAAATCAAAAATATTCTTTCCCTCAACATGAATGAATATTTAATAACAAAATAATATATAATTTTATTTTTATACTAATCATGAAAACCATGTAGAGACGGGAGTTTCCATGATTTTTTATGCCCATTTTTTCTCGAAATATTAAGAAATGTTAACAATAAATCAGAGTTGAAATATCATGCAAAAACCACTGATAGCAAGCGAAAGAGACAATTTTTAGAAATACTTGCATTAAACTTGGAAATATATACTCGATATATACGAAGTATTTACGCAATTTTTTTAAGTTCGTTGTTTTTAATAAAGTACGATAGAGAAAAAGATAGGA
>CACZSN010000037.1 GCA_902783835.1 uncultured bacterium | reverse complement strand
TATTGCGAAAAGATATTATTAGAAATGTATAGACGAAGAAAGCCTACAGATATAATAAGTATTTTAAGGAGAAAAAATTGCCTTTTTCGGAAAAATTTGCTAAAAAAGAAGCACTTCTTAAAATGCAGAAGTGCCAAATGGGAGAATGTTGTAAAATATTACATAAACACAGAATGTTAAATCATTTGTAAATTTCCGACCTGAAAAACTCCTCGTCCGTATTGAGCCTCTATTTTATCCCAAATTTGAGAAATTCTTTCAAATTTTTCATCATTTTCGAAAAAGTTGAGTTGTTTAACTTCACTGTCTTTCAAGCCACCCACGTAGACCCCGGAGGAACGGTAAAGATTATATTTTGAATAAATTTGTTCAAATAAATCAATAGCTTTTTTATTCAACAAATATTCCGCATTTGTAGGGTTATCTACCACATCGGTAACGGAAACGATACGAAAATCCTTTGTTCTCAGCATAACTGTCAATTCCGAAGTTATAAGATTATACTTTCTCATTTTTCGACAAGCATTATGCAAATGCTCCAAAACGGTATTTTTTAAAAAGTTTTTTTCGTTTGTTGCAGTTCTAAAAGATGCAGTTTTTTGGATTGATTTTGGTTTTTCTTTTTTGGTTGAAAGGGGCAAAGAATTTTCGCCCGAAACTCCCAATTTTAATTCCATACCTCGTTTTCCCATATAATGAGAAAAGAATTCTTTATCTCGACGCAAAATGTCACCGGCGGTATAAATACCGTGACTTTTTAAGAGAGAGACCGTATTTTTTCCGACACCCCAAATTTTTTCAACGGGATATTCATCGACATTTGCACCTATCTCGTTTTTGGGAAGATAATAATGAAAATTACCTTTTTTAGCTTTATCGGTTGCAACTTTACAAAGTATTTTTGAAGTTGAAATTCCGACAGAAACAGGAACTCCGACTTCTTGCAACAATTTTTTATGCAAAAATTCCGCAAGTTCATCGTATCCGTCAACATTATAAAGTTTATACAAATTTGTAACGTCAATAAAAGCTTCGTCAATAGAGCAGACTTCAATATCCGGAGCAAAGTTATAAAGAACCTTTTGAATTCTTTTAGATATTTCGCGATAAGTTTTCAAATCACCTGACAGGAATATCGCATCAGGGAACTCTCTTTTTGCCATAAATAACGGCATACCCATTGTAATACCGATTTGTTTAGCTTCTGCGGAACGCGATACGACACAGCCGTCACAGTTGCTCAATACGCAAACAGGTTTTCCTTTCAACGAAGGATTTTTTAAAATTTCGCAAGAGACAAAAAAATTATTGCAATCGGCAAGTGCCAAAACTTTTTCCATGTTAACCTTTCCCCGTCTTACTAAACTTTTCTGACAACACCTTTTACAACCCCAAAAATCTCTAATTTTTCTTTAGGATACAAATTGGGATAATTTTTATTAGCCGGTTCAAGCCAAACTTTACCGTTTTTATTTCTGTACGTTTTCAAGGTATACCCATCGTCAATAAAAGCAAGAACGATATCACCGCTACGGCATTCGCAAGTTTTTTGAACAATAACCGTATCTCCTTCAAAAATGCCCAAGTCTATCATTGAATCTCCGACGACTGTAAATAAAAACGTAGACGGATTATCAATTTTAAACTGTTCATCAAGAGAAACTCTTTTTTCAACATAATCTTCTCCCGCCGAAGCAAATCCCGCCCGAACATGAGAGAGCATAAGTTTAGCCCCGAAAAGACTTCTGTTGATATGAAATCTGTTATTTTCTTCAAAAATAAGATTTTCCTCACGAAATTTATTGAAATATTGCCAAACAGAATTCTTATGTTTAAAGCCAAATCTTTCAGCCAAAACTTCAAAGCTCGGCAAAGTCTCCTTTCCGTAAGCATCTTTTAATTTATCAAAAAATTCTTGTTGTTTTTTCGTTAGCATATTTATATTATAGACAGTTGTCTATAATTTGTCAAGTTCATAAAAAAAAGCAACAAAAGTAATCCGAAAGTATTGCGATAATTGACCTGATGTTTTGAATATGCTAATTTTGTTATATAAATAGGAGATTAAATTTATGAAAAAAATATTATTTTCATTAAGTACGATGGTTGTATTATTGCAATTTTCCTATGCTGCGGAAGCTTCTCAAGGAAAATACATTATTCAGGACAGACCCGTAAGTTTTACGGAAGTTCAAGAAACGCAATCGGTTGATTTGAAACAACCCGTAAAAGAAGAACAACAAGAAACAAATAATGAAATTAAAGAAATAAAACAGGAAGTTGCCGCTCCGAAAGTTGAAGATGAACAACCTCAGCAACAAGAAGAAAAGGTTGAACAAAACGAAAATACAGAAATTAATCAACAACCCGCAGAAACGGTTCAAAAACAAGAAACTAATAAAGAATTGTCAAAAACAGAAAAAATTATGACAATTTTCAATCAATGCATTGATAACTCGGTATTGATTGTAAATAATGCCGATATGATTTCCGTCAACGGATTATTATTAATGCAAAAAGCGGTTTATCAAAACAGTCCTGAAATTGCAGATTACGAAAAACAATTCAACGAAATTAATTCAATGCAAAATGAAGACGAAAAAATTCAGGCTCTTTACAACTTGAAAGAAGAAATTGCAACGTCAATTGAAAATCAACTCAAAGTTACAGATTTTAAAGAACTTTCAAAAGATGAAAAATACATGTGGGGAAAAGGTTCTTTCTATCTTAAAATTGCTCAAAACAGATATGAAAATGTATCAAATAACCTCTCTCCTTTCTACAAAGGTTTTATGGACGGAGAATTGGATCAGAAAGCTTTTTCCGAACAATTGACAAAAGCCGAAAATCTTACAAAAAGAATGGCTGATGACAGCGTTTTACAAAAGAAATTAATAGCTGTCGCAGATAAACTTAACGCAGAAAACCAAATCAGTATCCAAATTCCGGAAAAAGAACAAATTGCAATTAACCCGAACGGTGCAATTTACTCTATGGACAAACAAATTAATGCTTTGAATGCATACATTTTCGATTGCTACAAAGAAACAATACAAAATTTCGAACTTGGTCAATATTTAGAACAAGCTAAAGATGAAAATTTTGAACAACTTCCAAACAATCAAAAAGTTGAAGCTTTCAAAGATTTAATGCAAAAAGGAATTATCGAAGGTTTCGGAAAACTTCTTGAAGAAAAACAAAATAATCCGGATTTGACACTTTCTCAAGAAAAAGTAAATTCTTTAATTAAAATATCAAATACCGTTGCCGTCGCAAACAAAGAATATCCGAAAACAGTCCGTGATTCTAAAGCTTTAATTAAAAAAGTAAACAAAAATAAAGTTTTGAAGAAATGCATGATTTTTGATATCGAAAAACTCAATGAAGATATTAAGTCAGCAGAAAAAAATCTTAATGATATAAAATCACTTCAAAGCACAATTACAAAAGTAATTACAAGTTTTAAAGCAGAAAATCCTATAAAATAAAAAAAAAAAGACCTCTTTTTAAGAGGTCTTTTTTTTTGCCTTATTTATACGTTCAATCCTATATCATAAGCCTGTTTCATAGACTTAGTATTTAAAATTTCACCTTTTTCCCAAACTCCGACCGCATAAATTCTTGCTCTTTCAACAGCTCCGTCAAGACAATCCAAGAAACCTTCAAAACCGTCAAAAGTTCTTTGCAGCATTTGTTCTCTTACATCGGCAGCCGTCGCTATAAAATAAAATTCCTTGTTCTTAATTTTAGTATACCTTGCACAACAACGGTCAATAAAGTTTTTCATAATCGCATTCATCGTATAAAAATAAACGGGAGTCGCCATTACAATTACGTCGGCATTAACCATTTTATCCAAAATATCGGACATATCATCTTTTTGTGAACAAGCGGTATAATCAACAGTATTGCAATAACCGCAACCCGTGCAATAATTAATGTTTTTATCTTTTAAGAAAATCTTTTCGACAGAATTTCCGGATTCTTTTGCTCCCTTAGCAAATTCATCACACAATGTATCGGAATTTCCGCCCTTTCTCGGACTTGCAGAAATAATTAAAACATTTTTCATAAAAATCTCCTTCATTACTTTTGTTATAATATATCAATAAATACTAAAAATACAAGCATACGCAAACTTAAAGGGAAGCCCACTCTGAATGACGGCATAAATTTTTCCGAAATTAAAATAAAAATATAACTTCAAAGAATATATTAAGTATTGTAACAATTTCATCAATGACCTCGCAAAATATTTCAAGTTGAGGATTTTAAACCGATGTGTTTGATGAAAGGGTAACGCATGGATATTAAATTTAATGCAACCGGTAAAATTAACTTAGGCAAGTTAAACGAACAACAAGCAACTAAACCGGAAGTTGCAACACAGCAAGAAAGACCTAATTACAATCAAGGTTCTTTAGACAAAATGGCTTCATTCAACCGTTCAATGGTAAAACAAGTTTCATTTGGCGGCTGGAGTCCCGAAAGCAAAGAAAACGAACAAGCAATTAAAGACATGGTTAAGGTTATCAAAGACCCGTCTATTGAAAGAATTGCGGTTTCAGGTCACCAATCACCTGATGGTGACAGTATCGGTTCTTGCTTTGCTTGTGCATCAATGTTGCACCAAGCAACGGGCAAAACTGTAGATTGTTTTATTTTCGGACCTTTGCCGAAGAGATATGACTTCCTCAGAGAAGGCTTAGAAGGTGTAAACATCGTCGAAACAAGACCGAACGGTGATGCAAAATTTGCCGACAAAATGGCAGAACGTCACGGAAAATATGACCTTTGCGTTTCGGTTGACGCATCGAAACCGGGCATGATTGCTCAAGATTATTTCCAAGGTGTATATCAACAAGCAGATCACAAATTGAAGATTGACCACCACCCGTATGAAAAATACGAAGACGGTACAGATAACAACTTCGGTGATATCAACCTCGTTGACCCGTCATGCGGTGCTGCCACTCAGTTGATGATGCAATTTGCAGAACCTTTGGGAATTGAACCGAAAGAATTATCAAAAACATTTAACAACGCTGTTTACACAGGTTTGTTGACAGATACGGGCGGATTGAAATTCTCACAAAACGTACTTCCGTTCACAGATGCGGCAAAACTTATCGAAAACGGTGTAAATAACAGAGAAATGCAACACTTCGCATTAGGAAACACTCCTCAATGTGTATTGAAGGTTGAAAACCTTGCAAATTCAAAAATCAGATACTCAGAAAGCGGCAAAATCGCTTATATGGTTGAAGATAAAGAAATTGCGGATGCTAAGAAAGCAGCAAAAGCTGAAGGTTACTTCCAAGAAGCAAAAGATGCTATCAAAGGTGTTGCAGGTTCAATGCCTGAAATCCAAGGTGTTGAAATCGGCTTTAAAGTCAGCCCGTGGAAAGACAAAGCAAGTTTCTCAATCAGAAGTTTGCACGCAGATGTTAGCGAACTCGCTCGCAGACATGGTGGCGGCGGTCACGAAAACGCAGCTGCATTCTCAGTTGACTTAAACGGACGTACTCTCGAACAAGCAGTTCAAGATGTCGTTAAAGAAGCTGAAGCGGAAGCTGAAAAACAAGGCTACTAATCACAAAAACTTTTATCAAACATATTTAACGGGAAGTCGAAAGATTTCCCGTTATTTTTTTGCAATAGATTTAATAAAAAAAATGAACTTTTTCATTTTCACTTCGTTCTAACAGGTGTAGGAGAAATAATATGAAAAAATTTTTTAGTCTTATTGCAATTTTGGCATTAACTTCGACGGGAGAAGTTTTCGCAAACAATTTTACACTTCAATCGAGTGATATTTCAGGAGGAAATACTACCGCAAGCACTCCTTCTTCAAAATCGTATTATAACGGATTTTCGCAAGGATTTTCGGAATTTTACTCACGGAAAAATGTGTTAGAGCTTGCAGATAATGTTATCGACAATGCTCCGGCTTATTCCTCACGAGGCGGAAGCAGCACGCAAAGTTCGAGTCGTCCAGATGTTATCGCATCGAGCGGAATTTCTCACGACCCTTATATTTTGCAAATTAACGGAAATAAATACATGCTCATAAAAGAAAATAATGACAAAAAATTTGACAGAAATGACATCTTAGGAATAACTGACACAAAAGAAACCGTGTTTGCTTCATTGAGACCTCTCGATATTGACAGAGACAACAAACTCACGGGAGAAGAACTTGCAAAATCAGGTGTAAGACTTGTCAAAATCGGACAAAACGGAAAGTTGATTAACGACAAAAAACAAGATTTTCAAAACACAAAAATTGTTTATATTTATATGAAAGAACTTCGCAAAGCATACAAAAATGACGGTACGACAGGTGATTTCGGGATGTATGATGTTTTAATCAAAAATGATAACGGAAAAACCAATCTTGTCACAGGATATGTAACTTTCGAAAAACCTGACGAATTATCAAAATATTTTTAATTATCAAAACTTCCTTTTTTCGATATTCCATGAGCATCAAACGATGCTCTTTTTTTTGTAACATGACTTAACAATCGCTAAAAATCAGGCAATTTATGAGGTTCATAACACTTAAAGAGGTATCGAAAGGTGTGTGTGCATGTTTATTTCAGCAATTTCAACAGTTCAAAACATTCAAAATAATAATTTCAATGTAAATAAGGTTGCGACACAACCTATCGAAATAAAAAAGACTGAAAAAAATGACAATATGTCAAATGCCTCAAAAGCTTTACAATCATACTTTTTAGGCGGACAAAAAGTTTCATTCGGCGGAACATCGGGATTTAAAATTAAAAAACTTGAAGATGTTCCTTGTCCTTGTTGCGGACAAATTATGCTTACTCCGGAATCAACGGAAAAGCACGTAAACAGATTAAAATTGGCAAAAGGAAACAAACTTGCCGACAGACTTATGAACGAAGAAATGCCTGTTTTGAGAAGTAATGAAAAGGCTGCAGCTTGGATTATTGCAAACACTGTTAAAAACACGGAAATGAATATTGCAGCCGGAGCTAAGAAGGCAAACGAAAATTTACCGAAAGGATTTAACGCTTACTGTCAGGATGTTTTGATGAATGCGGCAATTATTTGCGAAGAAGAACTTGGAGAAAATTCAAAAGCCGGACAATATTTAATGAAAAAAATGGATGAAATCCATGATTGTGAAAAATTTTACAGACCCGATATTACGGAAGAATTTGCACAATTTAAATCAGAAATGTCTCATGAACAGTACCACAAATTAGAAGATACATTAATGACGTTACCGTTAGATTACAAAAATGTATCGAGAATTATGGACGGTGCATCTAAAGAAACAACCGTAGCCGTTGCAAACAGATTATTAGGACCGTCACTTGCGACTGCGGAACACGTTTTGCCTCATTCTTTAGGCGGAAGCAATAAAGCATCAAACTTCCTCTCGGAATGTGCCGGTTGTAATAATCCGAGAAGCAGTATGCCTTATGCAGAATGGTTTAAGGTTCATCCTGAATTCAAAAGAAATGCTCAAGGTTACATTGAACACGTCGAAGGCAGAATCGTAAACGGTGAATTGCCTGCAACATATGATTCTTATCCCGTTGACATAAAAGAAACTTTGACAAATGAATCAGAAGGACAAATTGTTTTGAAAGTTTTGGACAAGGCTAAATTGGTTGAACTTCGTGAAATGAAAAAAGCAGGACAAGAAGTCGACATTCACGCAGAAACCGAAAAAGCGGAACAAGAAAAACAAGACGAACAAGAATAATTTACAAAAAGCCCCCGTTAAACGGAGGCTTTATTTTTAAGACTTATTTATTAGCTTTCTTTTTTTGTTTTGCAATTTTCTTCAATTGTTTCTGATGTCTTTCTTCAGTCAAACCGCATTCTTTTTTCAATTTTGTATAGTAAGCTTGTTTTTCGGCAGGGTCTGAAATCGTTGATGCTTGTTCCAAGCCTGCTTCAAATTTTTGTCTTTTAAGGAACCAGCTTTGATTTTTCATTTTGGTTGTTGAATGGCAAATCATCGGAATACCGATTGGAGCGGTAATTAACAAATCAGTTAAAACGATACCGACAGTAAGTTCCGCAATATTTTTTCCTTTATTCGGAAAACTTCTAGGATTTTGGTATTTTTCAGGAACATATTCTTCCCAGACCGGAGCTTTAACTTCCGTATCGGCTTTTGACGAGACGGCAAGAACTTGAGAATTCACCCCAACAAAAGTCATAAGTAATAAAAGTGCTATAAATTTTTTCATTTTTTCCTCCTTTTCATCAGAATTTAATGATATTTTAGACAAAAAACAAAGAAATAGGGAAAAAATAATAAAAATTTACAAATTATTTTATATATAATTCAGACGTATTGTGGACCATTCCGCCCAAAATAGTGGGATAAACGTTACCGACACGATTTCTTACCGCAATTAATCGCAGCGGAGAATACAAGTATATCATCGGACACTCATCCGCAAGGATTTCCTGATATTTATCATAATAAATTTTTCGTTTTTCAAATTCAAGTTCTGCTGCACCCTTGTCGTAAATTTCGTCAATCTTTCTTTCAAAATCAAACAAATCCTTTCCAAATTCATCTTCATTTCTTTGGTTAAAAATGTGTAAAGGACCGTTTGAATACCAAACATTTTTCCCTCCGTGAGGTTCAAGTGTACTTCCGGTAAATCCCATAATCATTGAATCCCAATCAAATGTTCCTGAAATTTTACCGATTAAAGAGTTAAATTCAATCGGTTTAAAATTTATTTTCATTCCTAAATCCGCAAGGTCTGATTTAATCATAACTCCAATCGCCTCACGTTCGGTATTTCCTGCATTTGTTAGCAAATCGAAAGAAACGACATTTCCTTCTTTATCGTGCAAAATACCGTTGTTATCTTTATAAAAGCCTGATTTTTTGAGTAATTCTTCCGCAATTTTCAAATCACGGGGGTGACCTTTTGCAACATTTTCATTCAGAAAAATTGAACCGAGAGCTTCGGGAGTAAATAACGGTTGACCGACACCGTTTAATATATTGGCAACTTCTGATTCTCTGTCAATCGCATAGTCAATAGCCTGTCTGAAATTTTTGTCTCTAAACCATTTTTCCTTGACGGGATTGACGTAATATTGACCCTTTTCGTTTTTACGATTATTTAAATTCAACGTAAAAAACATTGTACCGGTACTTGCACCTAAATTATAAAGTGTGTAACCGCCCTTACGTTCATTCATCTTAAATCTTGCCGCATCAGAACCGCGAACACTGATAACGTCAAGTTCGCCCGATTCAAACTTCAAAAGTTCGTTATTCAAATCTCCGACAATTTGAATGACGTATTTATCAAGATACGGAAGTTTTTTGCCCTCTTTATTGATAAAATGATAATTTTCATTTCGTTTCAAAACAACACGTTGAGCCGGAACATATTCTTGAAGTTTAAACGGACCGGAAGTTACAAAATCCGACGGTTTGGAATTTGTCCCCCAATACGCATCAAATGCCCGTTTTCCTTTTGCAACAACAGGTTTAAGGATATGTTTCGGAGCAATATTTTCGGATAAAAATCTTAAAAAAGGTGCAAACGGTTTTACGGTTGAAAATTGAACGGTGTATTTGTCAATTTTTTCAACTTTAGGAAGCTGACCGTCAATTGTAACAGAATCTCTTACACTTATATTACCGTAACCTGCAAAAATAATATCTTTCCAGGTAAATACGACATCATCGGCTGTAATTTCCTTACCGTCAGACCATTTCAAACCTTTTCGCAAAGTTATTGTATAAGTTTTTTTATCCGGGGAAACAGATATTGTTTTAGCCATATTCGGAATAACTTCACCGGTATTAACATCAGTTGTAAGCAAAGAATCAAACATTAACGAACATATTTCTGTGGATGTATTATCCTTTGCCGTCCACAAATTAAATGTTTTCGGACCTTCGCCGATTGTAGAAGTCACAAACTCACCGCCAAATTTTCCTATGGGAAGTTGTGATTGAAGATAGTCTTCTCCGTTTATGGTGACGTTTTTCGGAATGTCGTATGACAAATCGTGCAAGTCAATTGTTTCTTCCTTTTCGCCGCTTAAAACAGGCGGTTTGTCAACAGAAAAGCAAGATACTGTAACAAGCGAAACTGCCAATATTGCTAATAACAATTTTATTTTCATAATTCGAGATTAACACAAATTAAAATTCATTTAAACTGTTTAACAGAGTTATTGAAAGAGGAATAATAATTTGATATAATTGTTGCAAAGGAGATTTTTATGGATATGTGGTTAATATTGCTTATTGTATCGGTGGTTTTTCTTGTCCTTGAAATGCTCACGCCGACTTTATTTTTCATAAACCTTGCCGTAGCTGCGGCTGTTTCAGCAATATTTGCATATCTCGGATTTTCAAATCTTGTCGTAACTTTTGTATTTTTAGTCGTCGCTATCGCTACAATATGGCTCGTTAGACCGATTTTGTTAAAACAAATCAACGAGAAAAAAATCTCGACGGGACTTGATGACAAATATATCGGTAAAACGGCGAAAGTTGTAAAAGAAGTTTCCAAAACAAACGGAAGAGTTTCGATATACGGAGAAGAATGGCAAGCTGTAACTGACGGAGAAAATATCCCCGTCGGAGCAGAAGTAAAAATTTTATCAAATGACAGTATTATTTTTAAAGTAGAAAAAATATAGGAGATTTTTAATGGGTTCAATCATTTTTATTATGCTTTTGATTATTTTCGCACTTATTTTCTGCGTTAAATCAATCAAAATCGTTCAACAAGCTGAAGTTATGATTATCGAAAGATTGGGAAAATTCGACAGAATTTTGGAATCAGGCTTTCAATTTATAATCCCGCTTATTGATAACCCCCGCTCTATTGCGTGGAAACAAAACCAAACTCTCGCTGACGGCAGAACTTACACGTACTATTCTTTTAAAGACAGAATTGACTTAAGAGAATCTGTTTTTGATTTTCCCCGCCAAAACGTTATCACCAAAGATAACGTATCTATCGGCATTAACGCTTTGATTTACTTCCAAATCGTTAATCCGAAAAGTGCTGTATACGAAATTCAAAACCTCCCCGAAGCTATCGAAAAACTTACGCAAACAACATTGAGAAACATTATCGGGGAACTCGATTTGGATGAAGTTTTGGTTTCAAGAGATACAATCAATCACAAACTTCGCAACATCCTCGACGAAGCTTCAAATAAATGGGGGGTAAAAGTTAACCGCGTTGAACTCCAAGACGTTATCCCGCCTGCCGATATTCAAGCATCAATGGAAAAACAAATGAAAGCTGAACGTGACAGACGTGCAGCAATTCTTGAAGCGGAAGGTTTGAAAAAATCAGCAATTCTTGAAGCGGAAGGTTTAAAAGAATCTGCAATCAATAAAGCTGAAGGGGAAAAACAAGCCGCAATTTTGAAAGCTCAAGGTCTTGCAGATGCAAGAATTTTGCAAGCCGAAGCAGAAAAGAAAGCTATTGAACTTACTATCGAAGCTATCGCAAACAGCGGTCAACCGGATAAGTACCTCATCGCCATGAAATACCTCGAAACATTGAAAGAAATGGTTTCCGGTCAAAATAACAAAGTTATCTATATGCCTTACGAAGCAACCGGTGTACTTTCTTCCGTTGACGGTATTAAACAAATGCTCGACGGTGCTAAAAAATAATCAAATCATTTATCAAAAAGAGCGGCTTCTTCGTCGCTCTTTTTTTTTGCAAATTTTATTATTTCTCAGACATATATTTCATTTATTCGATGTATTAAATAATGCCTAAAGCCTTGCTATATTTGAGTCATGTTAATACATCTCGTATCAGAATTTTGTGAATATAATCAAGCGGAGAGGGGACTTGCCGAAAATACAATCGAGGCATATCGTCGAGATTTGTTTGATTTTTGCAATTTTTTAAATAATCTTGATATCGATGATGTCACCAAAGTTACAAGAATTCATTTGAATTTATATATAAAAAATTTACGCGAGAGAAAATTAAAACCGACAAGTGTGGTAAGAAAAATTGCGGCACTTCGCGGATGGTTCGGATGGCTTGCCATAAACGGAAAAATAAATTCCGACCCGACACTAACGCTTGAGCATCCTAAACTTGCGGAAAGATTACCGAAAGTTCTAACAACCGACGACATTGAAAAAATTTTAGATTTAAAAATGTCGGATTTGGAACGTGCAATTTTTGAACTGCTATATGCTTGCGGTTTGCGTGTTTCTGAGCTTTGCAATCTTAAAACAAACAATTTAGACAGCAAAGCCGGTTTTGTCCGTTGTATCGGAAAAGGTTCTAAAGAAAGATTAATTCCTGTCGGAAGAAAAGCGTTAAAATTTATCGCAAAATATTTGAAAACAAGAGATTTTATTTGCAAAAAATTCTTGTTGAAAACAAAAAACCTTTTCATTAACCAAAACGGTCGAAACGTTACCCGTCAGGATGTTTACTGTTTTATTAAAAAAGTTTCCGAAAGAATCGGAAAAAAAGCTTCTCCACACACGATAAGACACTCATTTGCCACACATTTGCTCGAAAACGGAGCCGATTTACGTGTGGTGCAAGAACTTTTGGGACACTCTGACGTTTCGACAACACAACTTTATACTCATGTAAGCAAAAAACGTCTCAAGGACGTTTATTTTGCAATAAATAATTAGGCTGTATCCACTGTCGTCAGAGAGCTATAATGATTTTAAAAATTCTTCTCTGTTAACGGTTTGTTGTTCAAATGTGTTCAAATTTTTGACTGTTAAAGTACCTTGTTCAAGTTCGTTTTCACCAACGATAACCGCATAATTTGAAATTTTTCCGGCTTTTTCAATTTGTTTTGCAAATTTTCTGCTTGAATAATCCAATTCTGCCGTTTTATCTTTGGAACGCAGTTCATTAGCTAATTTCAACGCTTCTTTAATGTTGTCGGAAACGACGAAATAATCCAATTTCGGTTCTTCAACTTTTTCAGTCAAAGAATATAATCTTTCCATACCGACAGCCCAACCTACAGCCGGAACATGAGGTCCTCCAAGCGTTTCAACGAGATTATCATATCTTCCGCCGCCACAAACCGCATTTTGAGAACCTAAATTTTCAGATTTAACCTCAAAAACGGTTCTTGTATAATAGTCCAGACCTCTTACAAGAAAAGGATTTTCAACATATTTAACATTCAACATATCAAGATATGATTTTAATTTTTCATAATGGTTTGAACATTCTTCGCAAAGTTCAAGCTTTGAAAGTTTTTCAAGAATTTGATTTTTTTCAAAAACATCCTTGCAATCAGGATTTTTGCAGTCCAAAATTCTGAGCGGGTTTGTTTCGAAACGTTTTTTGCAATCTTCGCAAAGTGAGTCGAGGTGCGGTTCAATTAAGGCTTTTAATTTCGCTCTAAACTTGTCACGGCAATCGTTACAGCCGAGAGAGTTAAGTTCGACGGAAAGATTTTGTAAACCGACGGATTCAAAAAACTTAACTGCGGTATAAATACAATCAGCATCAGCCGAAGCGTCTTCCGAGCCGAACATTTCCACACCGATTTGGTGAAATTGACGTTGACGACCTGCTTGAGGACGTTCATATCTGAACATCGGACCGAAATACCATAATTTAACGGGCTGAATGTCACGTTGCATTGTGTGTTCCAAAAATGCACGAACAACGCCTGCTGTATTTTCCGGGCGAAGTGTCAACGAGTGACCGTTTTTGTCAAAAGAATACATCTCTTTATTAACAATATCGGTACTGTCTCCGACACCGCGTTGAAAAAGTTCCGTTGCTTCAAAAATCGGAGTCGAAATTCTTTTGAAATTTGCCTGTCTGAATATTTTATACGCACTGTCTAAAATTTTTTTCCACTGTGCATTTTCTTCGGGAAGTACGTCTTTTGTGCCTTTTTGTGTTTTTATTGCCATAATTTACCTCACGAAAAAATTATATCACAAACTTACGAACAAGGTATTTTTACCACAAATTCCGTTCCGACACCTTCTTGGGAAGTAAAAGTTATTGTACCTTTATGTTTTGCAATAATTTTTTGTGAAATTGCAAGCCCCAAGCCTGTTCCGGCACCGATACCTTTAGTTGTAAATCCGACGTTGAAAATTTTGCTTTTATTTTTTTCTGAAATTCCGCAGCCGTTATCTTTAATAGAGACCTTAAGCATATTATCCTCAACACCTGTCGTGATAACGATTTCGCCTTTTTCTTTTATACTGTGGCAAGCATTGACCAAAATATTCATAAACACCTGATTGAGCATGTTTACATAACAATTGACCATCGGAACTTCTGAATAATTTTTAATTACCGTAACTTTATTTTTAACTTCATGATTAATAAGTTGAAGCGTCAAATCAAGTTCTTTGTTAATATCTGCGGGTTGTTGCTCTGCTTCATCAAGTCTTACAAACTTCTTAAGCGATTTTACGATATTTGTAATTCTCTTGATAGCTTCCGTATCAATTTCATTCAAATCCTTTATAATTTCCGTATTTTCGGCAACTATATTTTTTTCAATTATTCTTCTCAACATTTCGTTGTTTGAATTAATAGAACCGAGAGGAGTGTTAATTTCGTGAGCAACACCTGCAACAAGTTGCCCCAAAGAGGCAAGCTTTTCAGAGTTGATAAGTTGCAGTTGAGTTTCTTCAAGTTCTTTAAGTGTTTTTCTGAGTTTTTGGTTTTGTTCTTTTATATTTTCGGTCAAAAGTGTTCGGATAACGGCACCGGTCAACTGTTCCGCAACCATTTGAAGAAGTTCGGAATTTGCCTTAACAACAGAAGATTGTACCGTCAACGCAATAATTGCCCCAATTGTTTTCTTCCCGTCCGAAATTGGAATGACTACACGGTGAGTGCCTCGACGAAGCATTGTATCACTGTCCAAACTTTCCGTAATACAAGCAGATGTAAAAATTTTAAACTCCTTGAGACTTTTCATGATTTGTTCGTCAAAAACCAATTTTTTGTCGATGTCGTGAGCATATTCATCGGAACTTACCAGTTTTATTGTGCAAAACTTTGTACCCGACTGAACAAAATATGTCTTGTATGCCCCTAAAAGTTCATGGATTTCATACAAAACGGACTGCAATAAATCTTCAATGTCCTCAGATGTTCTGATTTTTGCAAATACCCTGTTTATTAACGCATTTTGTAAAGCGTGTTGTTGAGCCTGCTCACGCATTCTTTCCGTTTTATTGGAGTTTTCTTCAAGTTTCTTATACCTAATCTGTAAATTTTCGAGTTCCTCTTTTGTTGCCCGAAAATTTAATTTTTGAGAAATGTCAGCAAAACGAATAATTATATAATCGCCCGAACGGGTTGATGAAATTTCAAAAGTATAATAATCATCACTCGTAACCTGATACGTACATACTGTATGAAAATTTTGTTTTGATTCAAAAATCAAATCGATAATAGAGCGATTTCTGCTGTCTGCTGGAATATAACCATACGGTTCAATTGAAAAATAATTTTTGATTTTATAGAAATTTTTAATGTTGCCAAAAAATTTTTCAGCCGGATAGTTAAGGAAAATAATATCCTCACTCGGTTTTGCAACAATTATGCAATCGTCAAATTGATTAAATATTTTAAAATCTGATGTAATCATTTTAGAAAAGAATATAGTGGTTTAAAAGTGCAATTGCAATACCCAAAAGTGCACCGACAAAGACTTCGAACGGGGTGTGTCCCAAAAGTTCCTTCAACTTTCTTTGTGGGTCGAGCGGTTTGCCTTCGTAAAATTCTTCCATCATTTTGTTTAAGCAAGCAGCCGTTTTGCCTGCTGCTCGTCTCAAGCCTGCCGCATCGTACATTACAACCATCGCAAAGCCTGTCGCAATAGCAAATTCAACAGAATCAAAACCGCAAATTAAACCGACAACAGTCGCAAGCGAAACAACACCTGCAGAGTGTGAACTTGGCATTCCGCCTGTTGTTGTAAGGATTTTGAAGTTAATTGTTTTATGGGTAACCAAATAACCCAAAAATTTCAACACTTGAGCGATAATTGCAGCCTCTATTGCCGTAAATAAGACCTCAACACTTGTATTTAAAAACATTAACAAACCCTTTCAACAATATCGGATAAAATGCCTTCCAAAATTTGCGATTTTAAGCCGTTTTCACTAAGTATAGCACAACATTTATCACAAAGGAAGCGAACTTTTTCTTTCGCTTTTTCAAGACCGAAATGCGATGTATACGTTGCCTTATGGGCATTTGCATCCTTACCGGGTGTTTTGCCCAATTCTTCCAATGTTGCAATTTCATCCAAAATATCATCATAAATTTGGAAAGCATGCCCGTAAGTTGTTGCAAACTCTTCTAAGGCATTAATTTGTTTTTCGCTTGCACCACCGATAATTGCACCTGCTTTTACGGCAAGGACAAATAATTTCGCCGTTTTATACTCGTGAATAAAATCGAGGGTTTCGTGAGAAATTTCTTTATTTTCAGAATCAATATCAACGATTTGACCGGAAATAATTCCGTCGACACCGGCACCGATGCAAAATTCTCGGATAACTTGAAGAATTTGTTCAGCAGATACTGATTTCGGGGTTTTGTCGATGATTAATTTCGGAGCGAAACTCAAAAGTGCATCCCCTGCGAGAACAGCCGTACTTTCGGAAAAAGCTTTGTGATTTGTGAGTTTTCCGCGTCTGTAATCGTCATTATCCATACAAGGCAAATCATCGTGAATTAAGCTTTGAGTATGAAGCATTTCAATTGCACACGCAGTCGGAATTGCATTTTCATAACTACCTGAGACCATTTTACAAGTTTCAAGCACCATAACGGGACGAAGTCTTTTTCCGCCCGCATTGAGTGAATATTTCATCGACTTGTAAATTTCTTCGGGATAAATTACGGGGACGTATTCGTCCAATTTTTCCTCAACAATTTTTTTCAAATTATTATATTCATTTTTGTATTCTTGTTTATTCATCAGCATTTGCCTCATTTTTGCCTGTATTTTGTTTAACGACACGTCTTGAAAGTGCCCTTTTTGTTTCCGAAAGTTTCGCCATAGTCATGCCCTTATTGAATTTCGAGGTGCTTTCCACTTTTGTGCCTTGGTCTTTTATTTTTTGCTTAAATTCTTTTGCTTCTTCCACAAATTTTTTGTAACTTTCATATCTTGAACTTGCAATTTTGGCAATATTTTCAAGTACATTACAACCTGTTTCGTGAATGTGAATACAATCTTTAAACTTGCATTCACTCAAATCATTTATTTCTTTAAAAAGTTTTTTCACCTCTACTGGAAGCAAAAAATTAAATTTCACGTTCGAGAACCCGGGAGTATCAACGACAGATGAATTTTCACCTATTTTATAAATTTGACAATGTCTTGTCGTATGAACACCGCGTTTAGTTTTTTCACTAACATTTTTAGTAGAAAGATTATGAGCTCCTTTTGTCAAAAAGTTTATGATTGTTGTTTTCCCGACACCTGATGCACCGCAGAGAATACAAACATTGTCCTTCATAAAATCACTCAATGCTTCCGTTCCGATATGCAAGGTTGCGGAAGTAAAAAATAAAGTATAACCTAAAGGCTCATAAATACTTTTTATTTCTGAAATCAATTCTTCATCTTTGTTCAAATCACATTTGTTAAAACAAAGAACGGGAGTAATTTTATGATACTCACAAAGTGCAATATATCTGTTTAATTGTTCAAAATCCAACTCCGGATTTTTTATTGCGGTAACAATAATTGCTTTTGAAATATTGGCAACCTTCGGCCGGGAAAGGAAATTTTTTCTCGGTAAGACTTTTGAAATAAAAGCCTGTGAACGGTTCGAAGTTAATGCTTCAAGTTCAACATAATCCCCGACAATAACCGACTCAAACTTCTTCTTCAATATGTCCCGAAGTTTACACTCAATCAAACCAAATTCTGTATCAGCATAATAAAAATCTGAAATAATTTTTACAACATGTCCAATCATAAAACGATTTTACAATAAAACTGCCCGAAATAACAGAAAAATATAATTCTTATTAAAATAATACTTTTTATTTTTGTTTCAGATATAATTAATATGTACAGTTATGGACATGTAGAAAAAGAAAGAAAGAAAACGACCATGATTAATGAAGTCAAAAAAACCGAATTTGCCATCGGAGGCAAAACGGTCGTAATCGAAACAGGTAAGTATGCAAAATCAGCAGCTTCATCGGTTACGGTAAGATGTGGCGACACAATGTTATTTGTTCATGCGGCAGTCAGCCCTGAACCGAGAGTAGGTATCGACTTTTTCCCGCTCTTGATTGATTATGAAGAAAGAATGTCCGCAATCGGTAAAATCCCGGGCGGTTACAACAGAAGTGAAGGAAAAGCGTCAGATAAGGCTATCTTGGCATCAAGATTAATCGACAGACCTATCAGACCTTTGTTCCCTAAAGGATACAGAAACGATATTCAAATCGTTGCACAATTGTTCTCATCAGACCAAGAAAATCAACCTGATGTATTGGCAATTTTGGGTGCATCATCAGCATTAATGCTTGCAGGTGTTCCTTTCGAAGGCCCTGTAGGTGCGGTAAGAGTCGGCAGAATTGACGGTCAAATGATTGCTAACCCGACATATTCCGAATGTGAAAAATCAGATATGAACATCGTTATCGCCGGTACTAAAGATTCAATCATCATGGTTGAAGCAGGTTGTGAATTTGTTTCAGAAGACGACATTATGGCTGCAGTTGAATTTGCACAAAAAGAAATCGCTGTTCAATGCGATGCTCAAATGGCATTTGCGGCAGATTGCGGTGTCGAAAGACCTGAATTTGTTAACCCCAACGATACTTCGGAAATTAAAAAAGTTCTTGAAGAAATGTGCTACGATGCAGTTTATGATGCATACCACAACTTCGACAGAGAATACAGAAAACAAAAACTTGAAGAAACAAAAACTAAAGCTCGCGAATACTTTGACAACTTAGACGATGAACACCCCATCAAGAAAATGATGAATGAAACAGGTATCGACTTTGTTGCGGAAGAATTCAAATATCTCGAAAAGAGAATTATGAGAGCTATGATTGTTAACGAAGGTGTCAGAGCAGACGGCAGACATGTTGAAGATGTTCGTCCTATCTGGTGCGAAGTCGGTGTTCTTCCGAGAGCTCACGGTTCAGCAGTATTCACAAGAGGGCAAACTCAAATCTTGTCAGCAGTTACACTTGCAGGTCCCGGAATGGCACAAGAACTTGACGGTGTTGATCCGCAAACGACAAAAAGATTTATGCACAAATACATCTTCCCCGGATTCTCAGTAGGTGAAGTAAAACCGCTCAGAGGTCCCGGACGTCGTGAAGTCGGTCACGGAAACCTTGCAGAACGTGCAAACATTCCTGCTCTTCCGTCAGAAGAAGAATTTGGTTACACAATCAGAGTTACATCAGATGTTTTGGAATCAAACGGTTCAACATCAATGGGTTCAACCTGCGGTACTTCAATGGCATTGATGAACGCAGGTGTTCCTGTTAAATGTATGATTGGCGGTGTTGCAATGGGTCTTATCAAAGAAGGAGATAACGACGTTGTCTTGACAGATATTCAAGGTATCGAAGACTTCCTCGGCGATATGGACTTCAAGGTAACAGGTAATGACGATGGTATTACCGCACTTCAAATGGATATGAAGATTAAGGGTATTTCAAACGCAACATTGAGACGTGCTTTGGAACAAGCAAAACGTGGCAGATTGCACATTATGGGTGAAATGAGAAAAGTTATCACTGAACCTGCAAAAGAAATGTCACCTTATGCACCTCGTATCTTCACGATGACTATCCCGACAGAAGATATCGGAACAGTTATCGGACCCGGCGGCAAAAACATCAGAAGCATTATCGATGCATCAGGTGCTGAAATCGATATTCAAGATGACGGTAAAGTTACTATCACTTCTAACGACAAAGAATGTGCTGACATCGCAATTAAGATGATTAAACAAGCAACTTTCCGTCCTGAAGAAGGTATGGTAATCAAAGGCAAAGTTGTAAGAATTATCCCGATTGGTGCATTTGTTGAACTCGCACCCGGAAAAGACGGTATGATTCACATTTCACAAGTTTGCAAAGAACGTATCGACAAAATCGAAGGTCACCTCAACATCGGTGATGAAGTAATCGTTAAGATTATCAAAATCGATGACAAAGGCAGAGTAAACCTTACTCTCAAAGGTGTTACAGAAGAAGACAAAGCAAAAGTTATGTAATTTTTGCATTTATAAAATTTTATCCCGTGTGTCTATTGACATACGGGATATTTTTTTGAAAAAATAATGTTATGAAATCTAATGAATACGTATGCATATTTGGAGGCGGAGCAATCCGCGGAGTTGTCTATCCCGGAGCGGTAAAAGCACTTGAAGAGCTTGAAATCGAAATTCCGATTTATGTCGGTTCTTCAGTCGGAGCAATTTTTGCGGGCTTATGTTCCGTTGGATACAAATCATTGGATTTGAGCAAAATTCTTCACGAATTCAACGCTTTTATGTTCAAGGACATTAACTTTTCCTTTGGGGAATTTTCTTTGAGCAAAGGTGAAATTTTTGAAAACTGGATTAGAGAAAAGATAGAAAAAGGCTTTTATCAAGACAGTTATGAAAAGGGCAAAAATGAACCCGTAAAATTTTCCGATATTCAAAAGGACATATATATTCTTGCAACAGATATAAAAACGAATAAAAGGTTTGTTTTTTCAAAACATTCAACACCTGACTTCGAGATTGCAAAAGCTATAAGAATTTCATCAAGTTTTCCGGGACTTATGAAACCCGCTGAAATTGATGACAAAATTCTTGTGGATGGCGATTTGGCAAAAAGTTTACCGCTTTGGCAAGGAATTAAAGAATTAGAAAACACAGATTGTCACATTCTTGAATTCAGACTCGAAGGAAACTGTATGAATTTGAAAACCGTTTTGGACTATATGAATACGGTTTATGGCTCAATGTCTTATTTTTGTTCGGAAAATCTTGAAAATATTTTCGGAAAAAAAGACAAATTTGATTACATAATCATAGATACAAAAGATGTTTTACTTTTCGATTTTCAAATGAACAACGAAGAAAAAGACAAACTTGCTCAAATCGGTTATGATACGACAATTAAGTATTTTACGAAAACTTTAGTCGATAAGAAAAGACTTATTTTGCCGTTTTACAAAAACACTCTTGAAATATTGAAAGACCTCGAAACAAAAATTTCTCAGAATAATATAAAAGAAATCAAAAATCTTCTGCTCGATTTTTCTCTCCAAGATGAAAATCTTTACAAAAATGCAGACTCAAATTTGATATCAGAAACAAAAGAAGCATTCTTTAAACTTTCAAAAGATATTGAAGAAAATTTGTTTGGAATACTCGGCAAAATCAATAACCACAAGGTTCATGCAAAAAAAATCGACGAATTAATTAAAAAATTCTCCGATAAAATTGACGATTTTTCTGAATATGTAAATAATTTTTTAAATAAATATGTCTAATATATAAATTTTTTTGTCAATTTCTGTTATTCATGATGAAATTTTTTCGATTTTAATATATGATTTAATAAAAAGGTTATTAGTCAGGATTGAGATATGCAAAAAGATATTCAAATGCATGATTTGGTAAGTGATAAAACAGGGTTAATATTCAAAATTGTTGAATCGTTGAACAAAATATTGAGAGAAGATCAACAACAAAAACAACCGCTCTTTTTATCTATAAATGAACAATTCCTTCTCAAATTGGTGACAGGAATAGTTAAAAATCCGAAAAAATCCTACGTAATCGGTATTGCAGGTGAGTCTGCGTCAGGAAAAACAACTCTTGTTCAAAATGCGGCAAAAGCACTTTTGAAAGACAAAAGACGCGACTTGTTCACAACCATCTCCTGTGACGACTATTATAAAGATGCTTCTGATGAACTCAAAAGAGCAGGAAGCTACGAAAATTTATTTATGACGGGATTTTCGTTTGATACTCCGGATGCATTGGATTTGCAACTTATGAAATCTCATTTGGAAAAGTTGAAAAGCGGTGAATCCGTTAAGTCTCCCGCTTATAACTTTGTTACTTGCGAAAGTAAACTTGACATGGTCGAAAAAAATCCGGCATTAATTATCTTAAATGAAGGTCTTTTTGTTTTAAATAATGATGTTGCAGATGTTGATGACATAAAAATTTATGTATTCACCCCTTTCAGCATAATCCGTGACCGTTGGTACTCAAGAGCCGCAACGAGAGGAAAAACCGGTAATGCTGCAGATATGCAATTTGAAAACGTTAACCAAGCTGCACAAATCTATATCAGACCGACAATGCAAACGTCAGATATCGTTGTGAACGGTTTAACTACAGCTGAATATATCGAAGAAATTACCGAAAAAATCATTAATGCAATTACTTCAATTTTACATTTAAAAAATAATTTAGAAAATAAAGGTTAATTTTTAAATTTGTTTTAAATATTTTTTATCACTAAAAAGCTGACAATCATTTGATTATCAGCTTTTTTGAATTTTTGTAAGTTAACGATTATTTTTTATCTAAAACATTACCGGTTAAAGCTGCAACAATTTTTTCTACCGTAGCTTCAGTTGCCGTCATATTCAGTCTTTCGAGCAATTGAGCCATTGTCATGCCGTTTTCTTCAAGGTATCTGTTGAGATAATCGTTATAATTGTATCCGTTAAGTTCTTCGCCGGTAAAGATTGTGTTGTTTGAACCTGCTTTGAAGTTCAATTCATAATCTTCGCCGTTACCGAGGTTAGCAAGGTTGTCTTTACCGAAGCTGTTATACTTATCGTTGCCTTTGCCTCCAAGGAACGTATTGTGCTTACCGTATTCATCAATCGTATCATCGCCATCCATACCGAATAACAAGTTATTCTTGGAATTTGCATCCGTAACGATATGGTCATTCCCCGAACCGCCTACGTATAAACCGTTTTTACCACCGATAAGAGCTTTGTTATTACCGTCTCCACCATAAATAAGAGCTCCGTCACTGGTTTCTGATGTAACATAGAGGTTCGTAGTATCTGAATCACCTTTGTATACGTTGTTTTTACCGTTATCAATAATAACGTTGTCGTAACCGCCTTCAATTTTTGTAGCTGCATCACCCAATTTAAATTTGTTGTTGGCAGCATCTTCCGAAGTGTTGATATACAATGAACCTGCTCCCTTTGAAGAGTTTAAATTACTGTTTGAAGCATTCCATTGAACGTTATAGCTTTTTTTATAAGTTCCGTCAAAACTTGCATTAACTTTTTCACCATAGAATTCAAGGTTAGTCAAATCACTGTTAACAGAGAAATCTAATTCTTTTCCTTGTCTTGTTTGACCGACTTGAACTACAGTTTGTGCATCAGATGTTTCTCCAATCGAGAATGTACCCGAGCTGTTAACAACACCGGCACCGTCAATATTAAAGTCTTTTACGTTGTTAAGCGTAACTCTGACTTGTCCGTTTTCGCCTCTGATTACGTTAAATCCTTCTTTGTTAGACACATGCTTTTTCAATTGAGTATTAGCTTGATCATCCGGTGTCGGAGAATCAATTGTGTTACCTTGTGTATAACCTTCGTTATCCATTGTTTTGATAGCTAATTCAATGAATTTTTCATAATATTCATCAGAATCTTCTTTCAAACTTGCCAATTGTTCTTTAATTTCATCCGTAGCCCAAGCCGGCAACGATTCTTTCATGATTTGGAACGTATTGTATGCCAATCTTGATTGTGCTGTTTTTCCTGCTCCGTTAACTGCAGATTTCAACAAATCAGTATCAACTTCTCTGATTACATAACTGTTTACACCCCAATGAGCGTTCGTCAAATCATTTAATCTGAAGTTCAAGTTTTCTTGGTCACCGTCTTTTTCACCGCAGAAAACGAAATCATAGAAATTAACGTTATTATTTTTAATTTCCAAAACATCATACGGTTTTCCGCCTGACCAATCCATACCTAAATCTTCGGTAAGGGTTCTTTCATCAATTACCTTATATGTACCTTTTTCAAAATCGACGTTGGTATATAAGTCATAATTGCTTGCCTGGAACAATCTGTCATCTGATTTTCCTGCCGTCCAAGCTGATGAAGACCAATCTAACAAACTGCCTTCATATACTCTATCACCGACAATACCATATTCAATTCTGTCCAATGAAGCATCTTTGTCGGTACCAAGCAACGACATTGAACTCGATATGTCCAAACTGCCTGAAGTTCCGTATGCCTTTGCTACTGCATTTCTTCTTTTATTTTGAATTTGCCATTCTTGTCCTAATGAACCAGTTTCGCCTACGCCGATTGATGACATAATTTGCTCCTATAACTACTTACACATGTTTTGTGCTATTCATGTATATAAACGTAATTTCGGGCAAAAACTTGAGTTTTTACCCGAAATTGTTACATAACTTAATTTATTTTCTTTACATAATTAAACAAATTGATTTTTATGCAATTCATTAAATTTCACAACCTGTTCAAGTTTATATGCAAAGTTAAACATTTTTGCTTCTTCCAAAACAGGAGCAAGAATTTGAAGACCAATCGGCATACCTGAACCATCGACACCAACAGGTAAACTCATAGCAGGAATACCAGCAAGGTTTGCCGTAATAGTTGCGATATCAGTCAAATACATAGCAAGCGGATCTTCTGTTTTTGAACCGATTTCAAAAGCAGTATCCGGGCAAGTCGGGCAAATCAAAACATCTACTGATTTGAATGCTTTATCGAAATCATTCTTAATCAAGCGTCTGAGTTGTTGAGCTTTTTTGTAGTAAGCATC
>CACZSN010000036.1 GCA_902783835.1 uncultured bacterium | reverse complement strand
TGGGGATTTTTTGAATAAGGCTGAATAAAATTTAATGTATTCGGATGAATTGAGTGAATTGGATGAATTGGATGAATTGGATGAATTTGATGAATTAAAAAGCGAAGGAAAAAAAAATTTCCCCCTATTATTCGGGGGAAATTTTAATTATGAATTTAATTTTGCTTATAGTTATTTTTCAGCTTGTTGAGCTTTCCATTCTTGGAATTCAGCAGTGCCTGCCATAGGAATATTGCAATTAGTTTTCGGCAATGAAGCGGGAGCTTCTTGTTTATTACCTTTAAAGAAATCAACAATTTTATTTAAGAGAGACGGTTTTTGTTCTTCAATTGCTTTACCGTTAAAAGTATCAGCTTGTTGAGCTTTCCATGATTGAAATTCAGGAGTACCAGCCATAGGAATATTGCAGCTTGTTTTCGGTAAAGCACTTACATTATTTTTCCATTCTTGGAATTCCGGAGTACCTGCCATAGGAATATTGCAATTAGTTTTCGGCAATTGTTGAGCAAAATTTACGTTCATAATATATAACCTCTTTTTAAATTCATTACTTACACTTACATTTCATGTAAACAAAAACCGTTTTGAAAAATGACTTAAACATTACTTCAAATTTACATAAATTAACATAACGATATAGCGAAGTTTTTTTGATATGAGATAATAGAGATGAAACCGATTGGATAATTACGCACGAATGAACATGTCGTGTGAGGAAAGTCCGAGCATTCAAGGGCATATCGCCTGATAACGTCAGGAGCAGGTGACTGCGTGGAAAGTGCCACAGAAAAGTAAACAACCCGAAAGGGTTCAGGTGCAACAGTAGTGTAAAAGACTACTCGGAATATCGAGAGGTATTCTTGCGGTAAACCCCGATAGAATGCAAGTTCAGTGTAAAGGTTAAGGTGACCCGCCGTCTTTCGACAGAACGCTTGAGCCGTGTGGTGACATACGGTCGAGACAGATGATTATCTAAAACAGAACTCGGCTTACGGATCGGTTTCATTTTTCAAAAATGCGCTTGTAGTTCAACGGATAGAATACGACTCTCCGAAGGTCGTGATTTGAGTTCGATTCTCAACAGGCGTAGTTTTATTTACACAAATCATTAAAGACGTGTATAATTTTTATATGGAAAATATTGTCACAAAAAAATACACTCTAAAAAAAGTTTCAACTCAACCCAAAGCCTATAAAATTGATTACGAAAACGAACTCAATCAGGCACAACTTGAGGCTGTTTTGCACAAAGACGGTCCTTTATTGATTATTGCAGGTGCAGGTTCGGGCAAAACAAGAACCCTGACATACAAGGTTGCAAGGCTTATTGAAGACGGTATTTCTCCTGAAAATATTTTACTTTTAACTTTCACTCGACGTGCCGCAAGAGAGATGATTTCCCGTGCGGAAAATATTCTTGGTTCCGGACTCGGAAAAATCACGGGCGGAACTTTTCACTCGTTTGCGAACATGATTTTGCGTCGTTATGCACGTTTTGCAGACTTAAAGAACAATTTTACGGTAATTGACAGAAGTGATGCTGAAGATGTTGTAAATCATATCCGCGGCAAAATTATCGACAAAAAAGAAAAACGTTTCCCCAAAAAGTCCACAATTCTTGATATTTACTCAAAAACAATAAACAAAGACATTCCGATTGAAGATATTATAAAAAAAGAATACAAACAATTTGAGCATTGTACGGAAAAATTAATCGAGATTGCAAATGCGTATAATAATTATAAAAAAGAACGCTCAATGCTTGATTATGACGACCTTTTGTTATATTTGAAAGCACTTTTGATGTCGAATGAAGAGGTTCGAAAGCAAATCAGCCGCAAATACAAATACGTTTTGATTGATGAATATCAGGACACAAACAGCATTCAGGCACAAATCGTTCGTCTGATTGCATCTGAGCATAACAATGTTACGGCAGTCGGCGATGATTCGCAAAGCATTTATTCTTTCCGTGGGGCAAATTTTAAAAATATTTTAGAGTTTCCAAACCTTTATGAAGGCTGCAAAATCGTCACTCTTGAGCAAAATTACAGAAGTTCTCAAAATATTTTGGATTTTGCAAATAAGATTTTGGAACAGGCAAAAGAAAAATATTCAAAGGAACTTTTTTCGACCATTCAAAGTTCTGAAAAACCTGCAATTATATGTTGTGAAAATACGCATGCCGAGGGCGAATTTGTCGTTCAAAGAATTTTGGAATTCTGCAATGAGGACGGCTTGTCGCTTGATGATATTGCCGTTTTGTCGAGAAGTGCATCGTTGATGTTTGATGTGGAAACTCAACTTGTTAAGCAAAAAATTCCTTATCGCAAAATTGGCGGTTTGAAATTCACTGAAACTGCCCATGTTAAAGATATTACGGCATATTTGAGGATAATTTTAAATCCATACGACGAAATTTCCTTGAACAGAATTCTGCTTTTGCAAAAGGGTATCGGGGCATCGACGATTAATAAATTACTTCCCGTTTTGACAATTCAAGGTTCTAAGGCTACGGCTGATATGCTGCCCGTGAAACCTTCTCAACGTGCGGATTTAGGTAATTTGTTGACACTTCTTTCTGAGACAAGAAATCAAATTGCTGACCCCAAAGCGGTTACGGAAAAAGTTTTGGCTTATTACGAACCGATTTTGATGGAGCATTATGACGATGCAAGCAAGCGTCTCAAGGATTTTGACCACATTTTGTATTTGTCGTCAAAATATTTGAATTTGGAAGATTTCTTATCGGATATGGCACTTGAACCGCCGGAATCATCAATAACCGATGCAGAAGAAGGTGCTGTTATGGATGAATGTTTGACCCTTTCGACAATACACGGTGCAAAAGGCACGGAGTATAAGGCTGTTTTCGTAATCGGTGCCGTTGACGGGCGTTTCCCCTCGATGTATTCATTTAACTCGCCTGAAGAATTGGACGAGGAATTGAGGTTGTTCTATGTTGCCGTAACCCGTGCAAAGACGTATCTTTACGTCAGTTACCCGATAGATATGTTTGATAGAGCCACGGGCATGGTACTTTCAAAGCCGTCAAGATTTACGGAAAATATTTCGCCTGAAATCCTCGAACGATGGGAACTTACGGAAAATTAAAACAAACGGAAATAATATGAAAAGACATTTTAATATATTAATAAAAATAATAATCATAATATTGTTATTAATTGATTTATTCATATTAATTGACTGGGGAATGCTGGCTCAAAAATACTATTTCATCAGAAAATTTGAACTTATTCCGAAATCCAAAAGAACTGAATTTCAACTTCCCTATAATCCAAAATTAAAACCAATCGTTATTGACGGGTGTTCTTTTACTTACGGACATGCAATAGAGGTTTATGAATCTTTCGGATATAAATTACAACAAAAAACAAAAAGAAAAGTATACAACTACGGAATATCGGGTAACGGTATACAACATGTCCTATACAGAGTTCAGCACATGCCTCTGACAAACGACAATCAAGAACCTGAATATTTGATTTATACATACATAAATGACCATTTGAGAAGGTTTTTGACCGATCACGATTTTTATTCCTGGACAGTAAAAAGAAGTATCTACAAAGTTAAAGGCAATCACCTCGTTTTGAGAACAGAAGAAGTTACTCCCTTCGATTACCTTAAAATGACTCACCTTTGGCAAAATTTTGCATACAAAAGATTTAATATGATGTCTTTTGACCAAAAATTTGATATTTTTGAAATTTATGCAAGAGAAATTCAAAGCAGTTTGCAAAAAAAATATCCGCACGCAAAATTCGTAATTCTCGTCTATCACCCATTTGTCGTCGATCCGCATAAAGAAGAAATTCAAACAACAGACAGATGGAAAGAATTAGAAAAAGACGGAATTATCGTCATTAGACTTGATTCTCAAAAATATAAATTTCTTGCGGATAAAGAATATTTGTCAGAAATGGATAAAATCCACCCGAGCGGTAAAGCTTGGGACACAATTGTTCCTATTGTTATTGAAAGATTAGGTCTGTAAATTTATTTTGTCCTATAATAAAAATATCTTACAAAAATTCTGATTATGAAAAAAAATATTGCTAAAAAATTAATAATCATTATTGCAACCGTATTTCTGCCAATATACCTGTTTATCGTTGCAGATTGGATTTGCACGGCAATACAAGAATACAAAATCAATGAACTGTGCATACCAATAGACACAGGCAGAACAAATTTTAAATTACCGTACAAAGAATCACTTAAACCAATCATAACAGACGGATGCTCCTTCACTTTCGGCGAAGGAATTAAAACCGAAGAAACTTTAGGATATAAATTACAAAAATTCACTAAAAGAAAAGTCTACAATTACGGCCGTACCGGACATAGCATTCAACACGTTTTATACAGAGTTCAAAATACCGAACTTACAAGAGATGACAATGAACCTGAATACCTCATCTATACGTACATTAACGACCACTTGAGAAGACTTCTTTGTGATTACAACGGGTTATTATATTCCGAAAAAAGAAACCTTTTCAAAGTCAGAGGCAATCATATAGTTCCGAATACCGCAAACATTACTTTTTTGGACTATTTAAAAAGAACTGCCTTGTGGCAATCTCAGTCTTACGGGATTTTCACCAAAATGACTTATGACCAAAAATTTGATATTTTTGAACTCTACGTAAAAGAACTACAAAACAGCCTTCACAAAAAATATCCTCACACAAAATTGGTTATAATAGTCTATTACCCGACTGTCGATTCCCACGGTGTCATAGCAAAAACCGACAGATGGTCGGAATTGGAAAAAGAAGGAATTATCGTAATTAGATTTGATACCCCTGAATATAAATTTCTCGAAACTCAAGAATACCTGTCTGCCTTCGATAATATCCACCCGAACGGCAAGGCTTGGGATAAACTTGTTCCGATAATCATAAAAAAATTAAATCTTTAGACAAAAAAAATGTTTGCCGAGTTGAAGCAAACATCAAATAAACACGAGGATATTAGAGAGAGAGAGTAAAGCTTGTTTATCGGCTCTG
>CACZSN010000035.1 GCA_902783835.1 uncultured bacterium | reverse complement strand
TATTTTTCATTCTCCGTCATTCCGAACTTGTTTCGGAATCTGTTCATCATAGACCCTGAAACAAGTTCAGCGTGACAAAAAATTCTTGTCGACTAATGTCGACTCTACGTTTATTAAACCGAAAACAGTTCTCGTCATACTGAGGCTTTAGCCGAAGTATCTATTCCCAACGTTTTTTTCAAGATTTTTCACCACTCCGTGGTTCAGAATGACGGCATTATAAAAAACAAATCTAATTGGTCGACTGAAGTCGACCCTACTATCAAAACATCAATAGCAAATATATTTAGAGTATGGGCCGCCGAAATATCTATTTTCAAAAGATAAAAAAAAGAAGGTGACTTATCAGTCACCTCTTTGAAATTACTAACCTTTTTGTAAATACGTTGTATCTTTGACTTTCAATGCGAAGTACGGAACCTTACCGTCTTTCGAGCGTATAAACAAAACAAACGGTTTATTGAAATAATAAAGTCTTTGTGGCTCATGCGGTCTTAAAGCCGTTGTTCTTATGCCCATCATCGCTTCATTTTTAATTTTTGCTCCCGTATTGTCGAGGCTAAAATCAATAACTTCAAGAGCCGTATCGATTACAACGTTAGTACCGGCAATCGCTCTGCCTGTAAGTTCGCTATAATTAAATGTTTTCGACAAATTTATATAAGGAACCAAAAGTTTTGAATTTTTGTCAAAGGGCAAACTACTTTTTTTAGACAATTTTTCAGCATATAACTTATCCCAAATTTTCAAAACAGGTTCATCAGAAGTCGATGTCAAAAGAACGATTTCGTCTCCGGACTTGGTCAAAAGTCTTACGGCATAGTCATTTTTGTCATTGTAATAAACAGGAAGGACTTGTCCTTCAAATTTGTTTTGATTTTTCAAAACACCAAACATATCATAATATGTTTTTGAAGTTTCTTGTGCAATAAAAGGTGCGGGCGGAAGTTTTTCAAAAACTTTCGGGAAATAGACGTTCTTTTTGAACATACAATACAAAACTTTGTGAACACCGTCATCCTTTTTAAGCCAATTTACACTATCAAGAAGCTGACTTTTTTCATTAAACTGTTTTTTAATTGATTTTTCAATTGATTTTTTAGTTGCGGTAGTTTGAGGAGCAATAGTTTTGTAATAATCTTTTTTTGACAACATATTTTCCGTCAAACGTTTTTCATTCAAATCAGAAAGAATTTGGGGATTTTCACCAATAAATTCAACTTTGCGACCGACAACTTTATCGGAAAAATCATTCCAAATTAACTGAAATGCCGGTGTGAAAATATCCTGAAATTGGTTATATTCGGAAGTTTTCACAACAGATTTGTCTTGTGTGGGCAAAGCTTCAACTTTGTTACGGTCAGAATTGTTAGCACACCCCGTGAAAAACAACAAACCAAAAAGTGCTACCGAAGCAACCGCGAAAAATGTTTTTTTCATAATAACTCCTTATTTTGGGACTAAAACCAAGAGACAACAGATTTTGATTTATGTCTGTTTACAACTCCGATTTTATAATAATGTTTGAAATTTTTGTCTAAATCATCGTTAAGTCGTTTAATTTCGTTTTCTACTTTCAAACGAATTTCTTCCATCTGCTCTTCATTAGCATCAGAAGGAACTTCAATCGGCTCTCCGTATAAAGAAACCGTCTTTGAATGAATAACAGGGATTTGTAATTTATCCCAGGAATTTACCGTAAATGTAAATAAAGGAGTAGTTTTCCAAGCCATCGGAACAATTTTTGCACCACCAACTTTGGCAATTTCAACACATCCTTTTTTTACAACACCGACAGGACCTCTCGGACCGTCAACCGCCATAAAAGCAGAAGCACCCGCTTTTACTTTGTCAATCATTTCAAGAGCTGCAGCAGCACCTCCTCTTTTCGACGAACCGCGAACCGCATTGATTCCGACTCTGCCGCCGGCTTCGGCAACTAAGTCTCCGTCTCTTGAATAACTAATCATAGAATATAAATTTTCACGATTTAAAATTGCGTAAGCCCCGCACTGCTGCGAATGCATTATCGCAAAAACATACTTACTTCCGTCACTCATATCAGGATGATTTACATTCTTGAAAACTACACAATAAGAATTAATCAAAAATAAAACTTGCCCGAAAAAACAACCTATTCTCGACAGCAAATACTTCTTCAACGATTCATTCTTATCTCTTTTTCTTGCCATAAATCCCCTTTACTAAAAAAGCGGCAAGGCACAAATGTCTTGCCGCATAAAATTCCGAACTAAGCGTTCAAATATGATTTTACTTCGTTGGGAAGATTCTTAGCATCCAATTTAATGCCGGGTCCCATCGTAGTAGTCAAGTAAACTGATTTGAGGTATGTACCTTTAGCTGCTGACGGTTTTGCTTTAATAATCGCTTCAGCAAAAGTTACAAAGTTTTTCATCAAATCTTCAGTCGAGAATTGTGCTTTTCCAACGGGGCAGTGAATCATACCTTGCTTATCAGCACGGAATTCAACTTTACCTGCTTTAGCATCTTTAACTGCTTTAGCAACGTCCATTGTAACAGTACCTGTTTTCGGGTTCGGCATCAAGCCTTTAGGACCCAAAACACGACCTAATTTACCTAACATAGGCATGCAATCCGGAGTTGCAATCAATGTATCAAATTCAAACCAACCGCCTGAAATTTTATCAATGATTTCTTCAGCTCCTGCTTCATCAGCTCCTGCTTCTTTTGCTTCGCTTGCTTTAGGACCTTTTGCAATAACGCAAACACGTACTGTCTTACCCAAACCAGCCGGAAGTACTACCGTGCTTCTGATTTGTTGATCTGCGTGCTTAACGTCAATACCTAAACGCATGTGGCATTCAACCGTTTCGTTGAATTTGGAAACTTCGCTTGATACTTTTTGAAGCATTTTGATTGCTTCAAGTGCTGATGACGGTTGTTCAAAACCTTGCATCAACTCTTGTATTTTTTGTTGTTTTTTTGTTAATTTTGACATTTTAATCTCCTTTCGCGGTACAAACGGGAGTCACCCCTTCCGCTTATTAATCAACTACGGTTACACCCATCGCCTTGCAAGAGCCTTTAATCATTTCAACTGCTGCATCAAGAGTTGTTGCGTTTAAGTCGTCCATCTTGATTTTTGCAATGTCCTCTAATTGTGCTCTCGTAATTTGACCAACTTTAACTTTGTTGGGGGTAGCAGAACCGCTTTGAAGGTTGATTGCTTTCTTAATAAGAACTGCTGCCGGAGGTGATTTTGTTACGAATGTGAATGATCTGTCTTCGTAAACATCAATAACTACCGGAATAATGTAGCCTGCTTGTGATTCTGTCTTAGCGTTGAATTGCTTACAGAATTCCATAATGTTAACACCGTGTTGACCTAATGCCGGACCTACCGGAGGTGACGGGTTAGCCTTGCCGGCTTGGATTTGTAGTTTGATTTTTCCTACTACTTTTTTTGCCATGTTTTCTCCTTTCGCGGTACAAACGGGTCTGACCCCTTCCGCTTATTTTTACGCAACCTTTCGGTTATACTTTTTGTATTTGTTTGTATTCAAGTTCAACAGGGGTTTCTCTGCCGAAAATGGATACCGTTGCTCTGAGTTTTGATTTATCAGGATATACTTCGGTAATGATACCGTCGAAGTCTGAAAACGGTCCTGATACAATTTTAACTTTATCACCGACTTTAACGTCAAGTTCAACTTTTGCAACTGTTGTTTGTGTTTTGTATAAGATTTTCTTAATTTCACTTTCCTTAACAGGAATAGGTTTAAGTCTCTTTGAATTTTCCTTTGCTCCGGCACTGATGAATTTTGTAACACCTGCAGTGTGTCTTACTACATACCAGCTGTCTTCATCCAAAATCATCTCTACAAGAACGTATCCCGGATAAATCTTTTCTTCGCGTTCTGTCTTCTTACCGTCTTTAATCTTCGTAACGGGTTTTTGCGGAACTTCTACTCGGAAAATCTTTTCGCCCATGTTCATATATTCTATACGTTTTTCAAGGTTCGTTTTTACCTTGTTTTCATATCCGGAATATGTATGAACGACATACCATCTCTTTTTCGGAGTTTTATCTTTCTTTTCCGCTACGGGTTCAACGATTTCGTTATTTGTTTGATTTTCGTTATTTTCAGTAGTCATTTTATTCTAAATCCTGTCTTTTAATTCGGAACTATACTTCTGGAATAAATCCCAAAATCCATTGGAATAATAAATCAAGCGACAAAATCATTACCGTAAAAATAGCAGTAACAATTATTACTTGTATCGTTTCAGCTATAACTTGCTGTCTCGACGGCCAAGTAATTTTGCCCCACTCGGATTTTACACCTTTCAAATATACTTTTAAACTTTCGGTAAAGCTACCGTTTGATGATTCTGCCATTGTTCCTCTTTTTCTATAAATCGCGCCCTGAAGGACTCGAACCCTCGACATCCGGTTTTGGAGACCGACGTTCTACCAACTGAACTAAGGACGCTCTTTATAAATAAACTTATTTTGTTTCCTTGTGAGTTGTATGTTTTTTGCATCTCGGGCAGTACTTGTTAAGTTCAAGTCTTTCCTTGATATTCTTTTTGTTTTTAGTAGTGGTGTAATTTCTTTCTTTGCATTCTTCGCATGCCATTACGACCATTTTATCTACTTTTCCTTTAATACCCATAATTTCACCTTCTGTGTTCTTTTCTTATACAAGACATACCAAATTTATAGAATATTTCTATTCTACTTAAAAAAAGTTTCTTGTATGTAAATCATAAAACAAACATACAATTTGTCAAAGTCCTGTTTTTCAAACTTTACGAAAATTTAAAAACGGATTTTTTAAGTATATTTTTTATTTTATTATTTCAATTTTTGAGGCTTCTAATTCTATTGATTTAAAGTCTCTGTCAACTTCCCCGGAAATTCTGACTCTGTTTTTCGGTGTAACCGTTATGTTCATCAACAACTCATCTTCTATTTCCACAACTATCGTTGACTTTCCTGATTGAACAAGATACTTTTCATTTCCGACTTGTTTTATAATATTTCCTTCTATCGTGACAAATGCATCATCGGGCATTTTCAAAACTTTATCTATTTGTGTCACCGCAGACGGATTTGTTTGCTGAAATCCCGCATAAACAGGACTTGCCATTACTGTCGCCAACATTAAAAATACAATTCTTTTTTTCATAAATTCTCCTTTTTTTATTTTCAAAGTATAACCCAAAGTGTACTTTTTTCAATTCTGTTTTTCCCCTTTTTAAATTTATTGTTACCTCTCTCTCTTGACTTTTTTTTTTAAAGCCATATTATAGGGGTAGGGGGTATAAGTATATGACTATTTGCAGAACAGAAAAAGAAAATGCCGATTTATTAAAAAGGCTAAAACGTATAGAGGGGCAGGTTCGAGGCATTAGCAACATGATTGAAAATGACAGAGAATGTATGGATATTTTGCCGCAAATAATGTCTGCGACATCAGCATTGAGGGGGGTATGGGAAATTATTGCCGCTTCGCATTTGGAAGAATGTTTAGAAAATGCCGACAGACTTGAGCGTCATCAAGTTGTTGAAAAAATAGTTAAACATATTAAGGAGTTAAAGTAATGGAAGCATGTCATTCTCACTGTCACAACCACGATATTAACGATGAAAATGCAAAGAAAACTCTTTTTGTAATCATTATAACGGTATTAACGATGATTGCGGAAATTGTTTTCGGGCATATCAGTAATTCTATGGCACTTTTATCCGACGGATGGCATATGGGAACGCATGCTCTTGCGTTATCAGTGACATTCACCGCTTTTATTATGATTAAAAAATTCAAAGATTCCGAGTTGTTTCCTAACGGAACGGGGAAAATATCACCGTTTGCTGGATTTATAAGTGCAATTTTTTTGGCAACGACAGGTATTTTTGTACTTTTTGAATCAGTAACAAGGTTTTTTAATCCGATTGAAATAGGTTTCAATACCGCTATTTTGGTTGCAATAATCGGATTAGTGGTAAACGGAGCATGCCTGTTGGTTATGCAAACAAAAAACAGTGAGAAAGATTATAATTATAAAGCAGCATACTTACATATTTTGACAGATGCATTAACTTCCGTTTTTGCAATTATTGCTCTGCTTGCGGGGAAATATTTCGGACTTTATTTCCTTGACCCCGTAATGGGATTGCTCGGTGGTTATTTAATTTTGAGATGGTCAATTTGTTTAATTAAAGAAACCTCTTTAATTTTGCTCGATATTAAAACAAAAGGACACTCTCATCCTGACGAACATAACCATTGTTTTTCTCATTAATAATAAAATAATTATCGGTATTCAATCCTCCTAAAATCAGGGGGATTGAATAGTATATACATCAAATTCAATTTAACATTTCTTAACACTAAAACAAAAACATAGCAAATAAATTTCTTGAGGGTTATTAAAAAGACATCAAGTGTGTTTTTAGTTTTAAAAGAAAGTGTGTAAAAAATGGCTATTGCCCCTATCTCAGCAGTTATGACAATGAACCGTGTTCAAAACGAACAAAAAGTTTCAATGGATAAAAAGGCTGCTCCTCAATCAGTTCAACCTCAAATGCCGGAAGCCAATTCAGGTGCTGCATTACGTTCATATTTTTTGGGCGGAAACGCTGTATCATTTGGATTTAACTGTTCAACAGGAAAATTTGTTACAAAACAAATTGCAGATGTTCCTTGTTGTTGCTGTGGCGGCAGAATGATTTTGCAAAAGGATCTCGGAAAAGTTGCCGGAAGTTTTGCGAGAAACAAGGGCGAACAATTAGCCGATAAAATTAACAGAGACAAAGATTATTTCAGAAGCAACCAAGGCACAATTGCAGGAATGATTGCAATTGAAGCGGCAAAGAACCCCGGAATGGATGCAAAAGGTGCAATCGCTGAAATCGGAACAGATTTCCAAGGAAAACTTAAAAATTATTGTCAAGGTGTTTTGGACAAGACAAATGAAATTGCAAAAGCAAATTTGGGCGAAAAGAACGTAGTTTCAGATTTAATCGCAGCGGAAAAAGAAAAAGTTGCACAAGGAAACATTGACAGAATTTCATTCACTGAAAAATTGGTTGCTATGCAAGAAAAGGGACAAATTGACCCCGTAAGCTATGATATGGTTATCAATTCAGCTATGGAACTTCCGCAAAATACGGAAAGAGCGATGAAGCACTTTAATAAAGTTGCATTCAAAGACAACGGCGGAATTTTCAATGAATTGCTCAAAGAATCGACACAAACAATTGAACACGTTCATCCGCATTCATTAGGCGGTCCGAACGATACAGACAACTACCTTGCTGAATGTGGCGAATGCAACCACCCGAGAGGAAATATGTCTTACCTCAAATGGATTCAAGTTCACCCTGAATATCCCGTAAATGCTCAAAAACATATTGAATGGTTCCAACAACAAATCGTTGACGGCAAAATTGACAGCAAATATGATGATTACGGTACAAAAATTAAGGCTACTCTTTCTAAAGAATCTGACGGAAGAATGGAACTTAAAGTTTTGGATAAACAAAAAATTCAAGAACTCAGAAACAAAGCAAGACACGGTGAACACGTAAGCGTTTCTGAAGAAATTGAAAAACAAGAAAAAGAAAAACAATACGAAAACGCATAAACTAAAAACATAATTACACACTTAATTAATCGTCGATTTAATTTAACAAATCGGCGATTTTTTTGTATAATAAAAACGGATTATAAAGTTGTTTAGGATATAGCATGGATAATTTTGAACCAATTGAAAATCATAATAGTTTTAGCGGACAAAATGATTTTTCATTTAATAATTTCGAGCCGCAACAAGGCTTTGAACCAATCGAACATAATAATTTTGAACCTCAAGAAAATTTTGACGGTAATTTCGAACCTCATCAGGATTTTCAACCGCAACAAAGTTTTAATGACAGTTTTGAACCGCAAACAAACTTTGAGCCACAACAGGATTTTGAGCCGATTGGGAATAAAGATTTCGGAAATAAAAAGACAAAAGACAATTTTGAACCGTTAAACAACGATAATTTTAGTGATTTTAAGACAAAAACCGCAACGAAAGCCAAACCCCAAAATAAACAAGAAGAAGATAAATCAGAGGACGATGATGAAGAGCAAGGCAACGGCAAAGTCGTTAAGATTGCATTTGTCATTATGGTTATTGTTTTATGCGGATTTTTCTTTTTGTTATTTTCCGGCAAAAAGGGAGATGCGGATTATACGGACGTTGTTGTTGAAAGGCAAGCCCCGACAAACAGGGTACCGGATTTAAAAATCGTTCCTAACAAATCAGTTTTCAAGGCAGGTGAAAAATTCAAGTTTGATATATCGAGAGATGTATTTTTTGACGGAAATTTAAGCGATGTAATTTTGTCGTTCAAAATTCCCGAAAACATTCCTTACAGACAAAAAATCGAAGATTTAATAATTGTTCCGACCCCGTCAAAAATAGAAAAAGAGCCTGACGGAACATATGCATACATAACATTACGCAATCCGAAAGGCACAATTCAAGTACATATGGCAGGTCATGCCCGTGTCGGAACTTATACGGCGGAAAAAGCGACAAAATACAATAAAAATATAGACGGACAGCTTTCCGCAGAGGATAAAGAAATATATACAAGCTCGGAAAAAAATATTGAATCAAATGATTCCTACATAAAAACTATTTCATCAAAATACGTACCGAAAGCAACTAACGAACTTGATACCGTAAAAAATATTTTCGATTACGTTGTTGCGACAATCAAATACAATGAAAATGATATCGGAAAAGACAAAGGTGCCGTTTGGGCATTACGTTCAAAAAGCGGTGTATGTATGGAATTTGCCGACACAATGGTGGCACTTTGCCGTTCAAAAGGTATTCCCGCAAGAGTTGCTTACGGTTTTGACATTCCTTTTATAGATATGGCAAGACTCTCAAACAACGGTCACGCTTGGGTTGAAGTATATTTCCCTGAATACGGCTGGGTAACATTTGACCCGACGAATAAAATTTCGAATTCCGTTATTAAACAGGCAAATGCACTTAGAATTACCCCATACGAACTTTTGTCTTATGCATTCCAAAATCGTCTCTATCTCATTGTTGATACGAACGAAATCCATATGCACTACAAGGGTCAAGGAAACGTAGAAAGCAAAAACCTCCACATAAAATTAACAAAAAGATAAATCAATTAATTTTATAAAGATGATTTAAAAGTTGCATATGCATTTTTAACAGAATCAGTCAATCCGGGGACTTTAATTTTTTCTGCATCCTCAATAACAGACTGATAAGTTTTTTCTATCTTGTCAATAATTTCCGCTCTGTCTGCACCTTTAGATTGAGCCAAAGTATTTTCAAGGAACTGAACATACGTTTTATACAACTCAATTTGTGCAAGGTCAAGACCGAACTGTTTAGCAATAAGCATACCTTTTTCGAGGTACATTTTAGCAGCACTTGCATCACCTTTTGCGAGGTTAATTTCAGCTACCAATTTTTGCAAATAAACAGCTACGTGGTATTGTGAGAATTTCGGGTTTTGTGCAACCTCAAGAGCTTTCATGGCAACGTGTTCCGCACTTTCAACCCCTGCTATTGCAAGTGCATTTTTCGCAATAAACAACCAGGAAATCAACGCACCTGTTACAATTTTTTCTTGAGCATAATAAGTCAATTCTTCGTCAAAAATATTGTTAGCCTTGACATACTCACCTTCGGAATACGTCAACCAAGCCAACATCAACTTATAAATGTGCTTACCGATTTTGTCATTTGCATTTTCAGCATATTTTGCATATTCAAACAAAATTTCTCTCAAACCGTCTGTGACATTTGAAAATACCAAATTCAACGAGAAAATCAAATTTCTTTCGGTTATAAATTTCGGATTATCATACTCCGGAATTTGTTCAATTGCCTTCAAAAGGTTTACGGAGTCTTGAATTTTTCCGATAACCGTCAATGCAAAAGCTCTCGCCAATGTCAATTTGATTGTATAAACAACATCTTCAATGTTGTTCATTTGCATAATTTCAGCCGTATTTTCAACAATTTCTATTGATTTTGAATTACCTTGAAGTGCATAAAGTTTTACCAATGCAATAGATGTGTCAAACCAAGTAGAGAAAAGTCTTTGCGAAAGTTCTGGATCATTGTTCTTTGATAATTCTTCTTCAAGAACAGGAATAATATCATTGTTTGCAAGGTTTATACCTTCTTCACAATTACCTTCGTTAAATAAAGCCGTCAATTTTCTCGATAAGATTAACGCCTTATCCAACGCGGAAATTTCATCTCCCGCAACATTCAAAATCATATCAACCGTTTCGCAAACACCGTTGTTATCGGAAAGGTCATAACAAATTTTTATCATATATCCGCAAAGGTCAATAATTTTAACCGTATCGGAATTTTCTCTTGCCGCAACAATCGGAGCCGTAAGATATTTTTTAGCCTTTTCAGGTTCTTGTTTATAAATAAGTTTTGCAATTTTTTCAAGAGCTTCTTGTTGCAAGTCCGAAAGTTCTTCCGTATCTTCGCTGTAACCCGAACAGATTAAGAATTGTTCAAGTGCCAATGCGTAAATATATGTATCTCCCAAATAACCGCAAAGGCTTGAAACATCAATCCAAGCTTGTGTTGCAACATCGGCTTCGTCTCTGTATTTTGCCAAAGAAGCCTTAATTATGGGATTTGAAAGTGCATATTTGCCGAAAATATAGAATACTTTTTTGCAAATCACACTAAATCTCGGATCATTATGAGCTTCATCAAAAATTACAGCCCAAGATGTCATATTTTTAAAGCAATATTCAAAGTCGGAACAAGGTTGAATAAACATTAAATCAACTAATCTTTGCATAAGTTCAGTTGTTTGTTCTTCCGTAATATCAGCAACCGCGGCAAATGCAGACTTATCAAACTTATAACCGATAATTGATGCCGTCATAAGTGCATCTTTCAAATCAGGTGCATTTAATGCTTTAAATCTGAGACTCAAAATTTCTTCAATGTTTTTGGGCAAGAACGGCAACGGCTCATCTTCCTTGAAACTCATTGAATTATTGTTGATAAACATATATCCGACATCAAACAACAAAGCAAGGAATTGCTCCGTGAAGAAAATATTACCTCTGCCCTTTTCATTTATCGCAAAATTAACGGCAGTCGGAACTTGTTGAGTATTTGCAAAGTTTTTAATCAACGTTTGAGTATCTTCTTCCGAAAGATTATTGAGATACATCGTTGTGAAAATATCTTGTTTTGCAATATCTTTGTCGAAATACAATCTTGCGGATTTTCTTTCTCTGTAAGAAATAAAGAGTTTTGTTGAATTATTAATAATGTGTTTTCTGATTAAGTTTTCGATAAATTCGAACGAAGCCGTATCGATGAAATCGAAATCATCAATGATAAAGACAGCCTGATTTTTTGTCGTAATTGAAGAGAAAATCTTTTCCAACAATGCATAAGTTGTATTTCTGTTATCAATGATTTTATCAAATCCTGAATGCATAGTAGGATAAAGGAAATTCATGAAATTAGTAATTTCAACATCATTCAAATTGTCAAAGTTTTGAACAAAAAGCTGCTTTGTTTCATCGCTGAAGAAACTTTGAATATCCGGATGCAAATCAGGTAACGTCAATAATTTCAACAATAAATCTCTGATGCAACCAAACGGTGAAACTTTAATGAGTTCAGAGCATTCAGCAACAATCGGAACGATACCTTTTTGATTTAAAGAATCCGTAAATGTTTTTATTACGGTAGATTTACCCATACCTTCTTCCGCACAAACCGCAGCAATAACCGCATTATTCTGAGTTTGAATAATATTTGCCAGTTGTTCAAGTAACGGTTGAGCATCGTCAAAGAAAACAATATCCTGATTTTCATCAATTTCAATATCATCAACGGAACTTTCACTTTGAGCAATTAACTCATCCACGGAAATTTCCGGAGTATCCGGTTGTTCAATATTTTCTTGAGGCTCGTTTTCGATTTCTTCTTCAGACTCAATTTCTTCAAATTCTTCGCTGTCCGTATCATTAACGGAATCTTCATCAGATTTCTCGTCTTCGGGAAGTTCTTCAAACTCTGTATCATCTATGACAGTTTCATCATTTGCATATCCGTCATCGGAATAACCGTCATCAGAATAACCGTCGTCAGAATAGCCGTCATCGGAATAACCGTCATCGGGAACGAAATCGGTTTGTTCGGGATATTCTTCGACGTATTCATATTCTTCGACGTATTCAACATTTTCGTCTTGAGCATCCGAATCATCATCTTGAACGACTTCAACATCTTCAACTACTTCCGTATCATCATCGGTTTTGCCCTCAGTAACGACGAGTTCTTCCGACGGCTCAACGGATTGTGTGGGTTGAGGAACTGGAAGTTCTTCAACATCTTCGACTTTTTCAACCTTTTCAGTTTTCGGGACAGAAATCGGAGTTGCAACTTCTATACTGCTTTGAGTTTCAGAAACCGTTGAAGATTTGGTCGAAAAAGTTTTAGAGCGATTTTTTTCAAAAGTCAAAACTTCTTCTTCAAAAGAAGAATGACATTTTCTGCATTCTTTTGCATCAGGGAAATTAGCACTGCCGCAATTTTCGCAATATTTCAAAAGAACGGTACCGCAATTTGTGCAACTGTCCAAACCGAAAAGATTTGCCGTATTACAAGTCGGGCAAATAACTTTCAAACGCATATTACAATGCGGACATCTGACAGCATTGTCGTTTACCGGTTTTTTACATTTCGGACAGTATTTTTGAGTCATAATTATTTTCTATGTATCAATTCGAAATTTTATTAACTTTGAAAGTTCGAGCAATCTCTTGCTGACTTCCGACTGAGATATATTCAATAAAGAACTGATTTCTCTTTGTTTCATACCTCTTATGTATCGTGCCTGATATATTTCAAGATAACATTTTCCGGGGTTGTCGCTGTGAACTACGCAAACCGCATCGGCAATTCTTTGGAGTAAATCTTTTTTTATAAGTTTATCTTCAATACCGATTTTCGGATCTTCAATATCATAGGTATATTTTTTTGAAGAGGGTTCAACGACGGTTTCCTGAAAAGTTTCGGTTTCGGGAACAGAAAATCTTTCTTCTTCAAGCGGATATTCTCTGTGGCGTTCATATCTTCCGGCGGTATTTCTTTTCAAACGTCCGGAATCTTTTAAAACGCTGATAATAGATGTGTTTACGACTTTTTGAACATAACTTTCGATTTTTTGAACGGAAGAATTGCTGTTAAAAACAATATACGACTTTTGGAAGGCTTCATTACAGAAGTCTTCCAACAAATCTTCGTTACCGTTAAATTTTATGTTCGACCTGACAAATTTTTCAATCAGGTTTCGTTGTTCGTCAAGTTCCAGTCCCATTAACCAATTCTCATGAGTTATCTGTTACTGAAATCATATCATAAAGCCTGAAAAAATGTAAATTAAAGTTAGAATGTAACTGTTAATGACATTTTCACGGTATTATTTCCTGTTGCCTTTTGGTTAGCTTTCAAAGTATTTTCGGACAGTTCGGGGAATGGGCATGCCTCTGCCGTTTGTTTAACACTTTGTAATACAACTTCATCAACTTCAGGTTTACCTGAGGATTTTAAGATAACAACATCTTGCAAAGCACCCGTATCTGTCATTTTAATTTGAACTTTAACGGGATTTGCAGGAGCTTCACCTTTAACGGAAGCAAGATTTTTACGCAAATTAGCTTTTATCATCTTGCCCATTTTTTGCAAATAAGTTTTGAATTCAACATCAGCCGCAAGTGATGCACCGACACCCCAAGAAGCCTTTCTCACAGAGAATGATGAAGGAGATTCGGAAAATGCATTTGCAACCGCTTTGTTCATATCAGAAGTTGTTGCATTGGAAGTACCTGCTTTAGGGCCTGTTGTTTCAGGAGCAGGTGCAGGAACTTGAGCAGGTTCTCCACCGCCCAAAACCGCTTCGGCATCTGATTCAGGTATCGCAAGTCCGCCTTCTTCTCCGCCCACAACCGGAGCTTCGGTCGCAGGTTGACCTTCGGAAGGAACTGCCAATCCGCCTTCTTCTTCGGAAGTTTCAGCATTTTCGCCCATTAATGCACCTTCGTTAAGAGCTTGTTGTTCAGCTTGAGCATTTGAATGAGAAAGAATTACCTTAGTTGCGATTCCTCCGCCTGCAAGAACAAGCACAACCGCAGCGGCAATTGCAGCCTTTTTGATTATTGCTTTCTTTTTGTCCTGATTTTCTTCATCATCAGAACTTTCTTCATCGCCTTCTTCTTCAGCTTCTTCGTCGATTTCCTCATTTAATTCTTCAGGATTTTCATCTTCGCCGTTATCAGAAGTATTTTCAAAATCTGGAATTTCATCAAGATTTCCGTCCCTATCTTTTGCGACAAAATCATCATCGGCGATTGTATCGTCTTCAGAAAGTCCCAAGAAATCTTCTTCTTCGTAACTGTCATCGGATTTTGGTGCCGGCTCATCGTGGATTTCCTCGACATCAACCACATTGGGTTCATCTTTGTCAACTTTTTCGTTAGTTTCATCATCCTCAACGATTACATCATCGTCGGAAATTATATTACCGTCTTCGTCTTCATAGACATACTCAACTTCTTCGCCTTCTTGAGGAATATATTCATTTCCGTTTTCATCTTCGTAAACGTACTCAACTTCTTCATCATTTATATCAGAATCATTTTGAGTGTCTTGTTCTTCTGCATCATCATTTTCTTCGTACTCATATTCATCTTCGTCAATTTTTTCAACGGTCGTGTTAATGAGCGGATCAACAATCGGTTCATCTTTTGATGACAAAGAAATTCTGCCGTCTTCAACAGCCTCTTCTTTTGCGGAAATTGCATCTTTTATGTTCGTATTAAAAATAGAACGCTTTGTCGGGTCTTTTTTAGGCTTGATTTCTTCATCGTCATCTAACAACGAATTTTTTTCTTCTTTCTTGCCCGATTGAACAGCATCAATTTGTTCTTTTTCTCTTGCCGATAATGAATTAAATATCAAATCCAATTGGCTGACAGGCTTCTTCGGTTGAGGTTCCTGAGGAACACCGATTTCATCCATAAATTCAATTTCATCTTCATCACCGTTTTCATCAGAAGCGGAATTGTCATTAGAAGCCTTTTCTTCCGTATTGTTAACAACATTGTCATCCTCATCATCAATAACGACCATATCATCAACACTATTAGTGTTATCAGTTGTGTCGGAAGAATTTAAGAAACTGTTGTCATCCTTGTTATCATCATCATTTATTACAATAAAATCATCGTTGTTATCGTTGAAGCTTGCACCTGCCGGACGGAAGAAGTTTACGGAATCATCATAATCAGTATTGTCGGCAATAGGTTCAAAATCAGACTCAATAGGCTTTTTAACCGTATCTGAAGACAACGGATTTAAGAATGTATCATCTTCTTTTTTGGAAACACTATTAGTGTTATTAATTGCAGGAACAGCATTTTCGGATGAATTTATAAATGAAGAGTTATCGTCATCATCATCTATAATAATTAAATCATCTTCATCGTCTTCGCTTTGAGCAACCTCTTCCGTATTTTGAACAACTTGAGGTTGAGGAGTTTGCGTAACCTGTTGAGGTTGAGGTTGAGAATTCGCATCATCGGGTTCTTCACGCAATAAGAATGAATCATCCTCATTGTCAGTCAAAAGGAAATCCTGACCGTCATCAAAACTCAATAAATCAGAATCATCTTCATTTCCGAAAGAAAGCAGATCATCATCACTTAACGCAGGAATGTTTTCTTCGGCAACAGGTGTTTTTTCTTCTGTAACCGGAGCATTTTCTTTCTTTATCATCGGCAAATCAACAAGCAAGTTGTCATGCAAATCTTCGACATCAGGAATTTTTTCATCATCCGAAGCTGAAAATTCATTGACACTATTAGTGTCATTTGTGTCAGAATGAGCATTTTGAGATGAATTCAAGAATGTATCGTCATCGTCATCAATGATAACCATATCATCTTCAACACTATCAGTGTTTTTTATTGTATCAAAATCACTTTGTGAAGCATTCACGAAAGAGTCGCCGCCTCCCATCGGGGCGAAATCATCAACACCATTTGTGTTATCTCTTGCAATTTCGTCCTCATCGTCAATAATCACGAAATCATCATCTTGTTCAACGTCAGTAGGAAGTGCGATTGATTGAGTTTGTTCATTTTCATCCTCATCAATAATCAAGAAATCGTCATCAGCACTATTTGTGTCATCAGAGAAATTCAAAGAATTATCTGTTTTATCATCATTAATAACGACGAAATCATCATCTGTTGCTCCTGCATTTGTCGGAACGGAATATGATTGAGTTTGTTCATTTTCATCCTCATCAATAATCAAGAAATCGTCATCAGAATTTTCATCAACACTAATGGTGTTATCCTTCGCCGCATCTGATTTTGAAGGCTGTGCGAAGAAATTATCATCTTCGTTTTCATCAATTACCAAGAAGTCGTCATCATCAACACTAATAGTGTTATTAGCTGTGGTATCTGTTTTTAAAGATTCAGGAAGAATATTATCGTCTTCGTTTTCATCGATAATCAAGAAGTCTTCATCTTCTGCACTAATAGTGTTATTAACCGTCTTATTTGATTTTTGAGGTTCATTTTTAATTTCCGGTAATTTATCTTCAATCGAAGTTAAATTAGAAATAATTTTCGCACCTGTAACGATGTTATTTGTCAACTCGTCAGCTTTCGCGTTAAGAATTGATTTTGTAACGGCACCAGCAATTTCTGCGGATTTAGATACAGCTTTTGCAATAGATTCTTTTTTGTCATCTTCAAAATCGTCAATCAAACTTGAAGCGGCAACACCTGCATTTTCAATGGTTTCGGGAATAACACTTTGTTTATTCAAATATTGAAGGTCATTTTCATCAACTATATCAATATCAACCGCATCAAAATGAATTAATTCATCCTCTGAAATTTCGTTATCGGTTTCATCGGAAATGATTTCAATTGTTTCGTGGTTATCGGGGTTTTGAGTTGAATTATCGAATTGTTCTTCGTTTTCAACCAAATCATCAGTTTTTGACACAAGTTCTATATTTGACTCATCCGGAAGATTAGAGTCATTTTCTTCAGGAAGCTTAATTTCGGCACTCAAAACATTTGTTTCATCGTCTAAAATTTCAATCACATCGTCATTGTCATCCAAGTCAAGAGGTATAAAATCGACATAATCATTGTTGACAATTTCCTCGGATTTTTTGTCATCTTCATCGTAATAAACGACATTATCCATTGAAGTCGGCAAGGAGTTTTCATCTGATTTCGGTTTTAAAATATCAAATTCATCTTCGTCGTTAATTGTTATGAAATCATCATTTTCATCTTTTTCATCTTTTTGAACATCCTGATTTTGTTTATTAATAACAAACTCAGGCTCATCGACATTTTTTTCTTCATCGAGCAAAATCATTTCATCTGAAGCAGTTACCTGATTTTCAGGTTCAGGATTTAATTGAGAGGAGAACTCAGGTCTATCGACATCAGATTTAAGAGAATGAGGGATTTTGGTTTCAAAATCTTTAAGCGGTTCAAAATCATCGTTGTCAGACAATGTCAAAATGTCATCATCATTTTCCTCAACAATTTCGTATACATCGTCATTTTCAACTGTTTTTTGAATTTTCGGAGGATTATCTAAAATATCGAGATGCAAATCATCTTTTAACGTATCAACATCAGTACCTTCGGGCAAATCATCCGAGTAATATTCAGGATTAATCGCACCTTTATAAGAAACATTCAATTCTTCTTTTTCTATCGGTTCGGTTTTGGGTTTGGATTGCTTTGAAATATCGGAAATCACGCTATCAAGCATACTCGTTGATTTTTTAGGCCTTTCGCCCATCAAATCAAAGATTTTTTTATTTTTATCTTTGCCGTATAAAATTTGCAAAGGATCTTCAATCGCTGACTTTATTTGTTTTCCGCCGACTTTTTCGTCTTCTTCATCTTCATCATATTCATCTTTTTGTTTTTCAATAGGAATTGTATATTCTTTGAAATCCTTATATTTTGGGGCATTAGCCGCAACCGCCCCAACAATATCAAGCGTATTATCAGCAAATAATTCGGGATGATTTTTTGTTTCTTTTGCAATCATTTCATAGTCAAAGAACTCAACAAGTTCAGAACGGCATTCTTTGCACTCTATCAGGTGAGTAATCAAACGTTTTTTCGACGTATCATCCAAAACTCCGTCAAGATAATCGATAAAGAATGATACAAACAAAGCATGACTGTTTTCCGAAAGTTCATCGGGCTTAACACTGCTCAATAATTCTTCAACAAGGGTAGGAGATTGAATGTTTTTAATATCACAAACGTAATATTTTCCGTTTTCAACATTTTTAGGAATTTTATCTCCTTCGAAACAGCCTAAAAATTTAACTTTTTTCGTTGTTTGATTATAATCCGCAACAACGTAAAGTTCAGGAATAACATCAAAAATAGTATGGTTTTTCGGAATCAAAACATACTGACCGTTTACAACGGGAACAATATCAATAAACCTTCCGTTACAATGAATATCGGTAAATTCAAATTCTTCGTTTAACGGTAAAATTTTATAGAGGTTTTTTGAAATATCGATATTAAAACCTTGAGAATAGAGATAATCCGCCAACGTATCCATACATAATAAAGCCTTAAACGCTCGACGTCTCGACTCTTGATTTGTTATTTTCGAGCAAATTCTCTTAACCGCGTTAAAACCTTTCGCACTAACTCTATACTCCGCTGTATTCGATAATGTCATTTTCCTGTCCTTAAATAAAATTGTTCCATATAAGAGATGACAGTGAAAAAACAAATATTCCGAAAATAACGCATTGTAAATTTTTTGTTACAAAGTGTATTTTTATTAATCCTTAAATCTCGGGTAAGAACCTGTAATAATTAGGTTTCCGGTATATTCCGCAGCAAGATTCAGTGCTGCTTCTACTTTTGCATCGGTTTGATGACCTTCGAGGTCGATGCTGAAATTGTATTCGCCCATTTTTTTTCTTGAAGGACGGGAATCGATGAAAAGCATGTTAATTTTATACATGTTAAATATGCTCAAAACGTTGAAAAGTGCCCCCGGTTCGTTGTTTACGGAGAAGAAAATGCTCGTTTTGTCGTAACCTGTTGCGGGTCTTTCGCCGCGAGCCAAAAGGATAAAGCGGGTTTTGTTGTCCAAAACGTCGTTGATATTTCTGTCTAAAATGTTCAATCCGTATAAATTTGCAGCAACTTCAGCAGCGATTGCAGCATGGGTTTCATCCTTGTCTTGCAAGGATTTTGCGGCTTCGCTCGTCGAGGAAGCAGGGGTAATTCTTACATTCGGAAAATTTTTGCAAAGATATCCTGCACATTGTCCTAATGCCTGAGCATGTGAAATGACTTCCTTGATATCCGCTTTATCAGTGGCTTTTGACATTAAACAGTGATTTATAGGAATCACCGTTTCCGCAACGATTTTAAATGCCTTATCCTCAAGTTTCACAAGGTTATCGATGGTTTCTCTTACAATGCCTTCAATTGAATTTTCAATCGGCAGAACGGCAATTGCATTTTTATCTTTTTCAATAGCCTTAAAAACAGCCGTAATAGGATATACAGGGATAATATTTTTCACCTTTATATCTAAGTTCTTAACAAATTTTTGCATCGCTGAATGAGCATAAGTGCCTTCAGGTCCCAAAAAATATAAATTTTCCGCTTCAAAAATATTCATTTTGCTATACTTTATTATTCTGATAAAATTATTTTATCACAGCATTTAAAAATTAAAAAGGATTTGAAATGAGCGAAATTAAATTCGGAACAGACGGCTGGAGAGCCATTATCGACAAGGATTTTACGGACATTAACGTAACAAGAGCATCTTATGCAATTGCAAAATACATACATGACAACTTCGGTCTTGAAAAGAAGATTATCATTGGGTTTGACCCTCGTTTGAAAGCGGATTATTTTGCAAAATTGTGTGCAAATGTTTTCAAAACCGTCGGTTTTAAAGTACTTTTATCGGAAAAAGTTGTTCCGACTCCCGTACTTGCATTTTCCGCAAAGAACAAAAATGCTTGTGCCATAATGTTTACGGCTTCTCACAACCCGCCTGAATATTTGGGTATGAAATTTATCCCCGACTATGCGGGTCCGGCGACAAATGAAATTACTTCGGAAATCGTTGCAAATATTGACAAAGAAGTCGAAACTCAACCGAAAGGCTCAATTGAAACGTTTAATTTCGTTCCTGATTACATCAAACATATCGAAAAATTAGTCGATTTAAAAAGAATTGCGGAAAGTGGTTTGCAAGTCAATTACGATGCACTTCACGGTGCAGACGGAGTTGTTCTTGTTGAAATTTTCAAAAAATACGGAATTCCTTGTGAGGCAACCAATTTAAACTACGACCCAAATTTTGGCGGAAAACTTCCCGAACCTGCCGAAAGATTTTTGGGTGAACTTAAAGAGAAATGCAAAGACTCAGGACACATAGGATTTAGTAACGACGGCGACGGAGACAGATTTGCTCTCGTTGATGAAAACGGAAACTTTGTAACAGCCAACGAAGTTATTGCTATTCTTTTGAAACATTTAAAAGTCAACAAACACTTTACCGGCAAACTTGTAAAAACCGTTGCGGGCAGTCTTATGCTCGACATTTTCGCTAAAAATTTGGGTGTCGAAGTCGTAGAAACTCCCGTAGGTTTCAAATGGGTCGGTGAAGCTATGAGAAAGCACGAAACCATAATCGGTGGTGAAGAATCAGGCGGTTTGAGCATAAAAGGACATATCCCCGAAAAAGACGGAATTATCGCCATTTTGATCATTTGTGAAGCCGTTGCCTACACCGGAAAAACAGCCGTCGAACTTCGCAAAGAAATCGTTGACGAAGCAGGTTGCTTATTTATCAACAAGCGTAACGACGTGAAACTTTCGAGTGACGAACTTGTAAAATCAGCACTCGAAAAACTTGAAAAAGCTGATGCTATCGGCGATTTTAAGATTTTAAGAAAGAATCATGCAGACGGAATCAAACTCTATCTCAACGATAACATAACAAGCATTTTAGTCAGAAAGAGCGGTACAGAACCGCTTTTGAGAATTTATTTTGAATCTGACAGCGATGAAAAAATCAAAAATTTGATAGAAAAAGTTGATGAATTAATCAAATAACAAAAAGCCCCGAACTCAATCGGGGCTTTATTTTTTAACTAAAAACTATTTATTTTCGACAATTTTCTTAAATGCGTTCAAATCATCAATCGTATCAATTCCGACAGAGTCGTAAACGACAGGCGAAACCTTGATTTTCATACCGTTATAAAGTGCACGGAGTTGTTCAAGGCTTTCTGCTCGTTCGATTTTCGGTTGTTCAAGTTTAATCATTTTAAACAACGATTCTCGTCTATAACCGTAAATTCCGATGTGTTTATAAAAATCTGCGATGTCGTAGTTTCTTTCGTACGGAATTTTTGAACGTGAGAAGTACAAAGCGTAGTTATTGCAATCGAAAACGACCTTTACCATATTTGGATCTTCTTTATCATCTTCTGCACGGACAAAGGTACAAAGTGTTGTAATGTCTGCATTAGGGTCATTTTTAAGATTTTTGATAACTTCTTCAACACAAAGCGGGTCAATCATCGGCTCGTCCCCTTGAAGATTTACGATAATGTCGAAATCCGGGTGACGTTCCGCAACTTCTGCAATTCTGTCACTGCCGCATTTATGGTTTTCCGAAGTCATTTCGACGTCTGCACCAAAAGACTTTGCGGTGTCAAAAATTTCCTGATTATCGGTTGCAATAATAACAGCATCAGCACCTTTAACGGATTTTGCACGTTCCCAAACCCATTGAATTATCGGTTTGTCGCAAACTTTGATAAGCGGTTTGCCGTTTAATCTTTTTGAATTATATCTTGCAGGAATAATAATCGCTGTTTTGCCCATTTAGTCCTCTCTTTCTGCGACAAAAGCCACCCATTCTTTTTCTTGGGTCTTTTCCAAAATTTTCAAATTATTTTTGACAAGTGCATCATAAACAATTTCTGCCTTCTCGTCCAAAATACCGCTCAAGACTGCCTTTCCGCCTATTTTCATAATGCGTTTGATATCGGGCATAATGTCTCTTAAAACGTTGTGCAAAATGTTTGAAGCCACGAAATCGTAGGTATTATCAGGCAAAACGTCAATCGTTGCAGTTTGAAAATTTATATCCGCATTGTTGATTTTTGCGTTCTCAATCGCCGTAACGACAGCCTCTCCGTCATTATCAACCGCATCAATTTTTTTTGCTCCGACTTTTTCGGCACAAATTGCCAAAATTCCCGAGCCGCAGCCAACATCAGCAACCGTATCGCCTTCCTTGACATACTTTTCGATTGCTTGTGCACAAAGTCTCGTCGTTGCGTGAGTACCTGTTCCAAAAGCATTCCCCGGGTCAAGAATGATAACCTTTTCGCCCTCTTTTGCTTCGTATTTTTCCCAACTTGGGCAAATTACAATTTTATCCGAAATGTTTGAAGGTTTCCAGTGTTCTTTCCACTTCTTTGACCAATCCTCATTGGGTTGTACGGTAATCGTAATATCCCAAGAGCCGATATCTTCATTGAAAATTTGTTTTTCAATCATTTCATCACGTTTTTGGTGAAAAAATGTTTGAACACTGTCAAAATCGAGGTTTTCGTCTGTAACATAAGCTTTTACGACATCATAAACCGCTTTTGTAAGTTTGGTTTTCTTGAATTCCTCAATTCCTGTGATAATGCCTTCGCAGTCGAAATTTTCCTGACAAATATCGCAAACGATATCTGCACAAATCGGATTAATTTTAATCGCTATTTCACGATAGGTCTTCATTTGAGGAATACACCTTTCGTTCTGAATTTGTTGTATCTGTCTTCACGCAACTCTTCCGCTGACATCGGAAGAAGTTCTTTCAAGCACTTAACAATTTTCTTTTTCAAATTTTTTGCAGTCAAATCGGGGTCGTAATGTGCTCCGCCTTGAGGTTCTTTGACAATTTCATCAATAATTTTGAACTTAAGCAAATCTTCCGGAGTAATTTTTAAAGCTTCCGCTGCTTTATCGGCAAGTGAAGCATCACGCCACAAAATTGAGGCACAGCCTTCGGGCGAAATAACTGTATAGTAAGCGTGTTCGAGCATCAAGACTTTATTTGCAACTGCAAGTCCCAAAGCTCCGCCCGAACAACCTTCACCTGTAATTACAGCAATAACCGGCACCGTTAATTTTGCAAGTTCCGCAAGATTTACGGCAATCGCCGTACCTTGAGCGGTTTCTTCCGCCTTAATTCCCGGATATGCCCCCGGAGTATCAATCAACGTAACAATCGGCATATTGAATTTTTCTGCGTGTTTGAACAATCTCAAAGCCTTTCTGTAACCTTGAGGTTGCGGCATACCAAAATTGTGTACCAAATTTTCTTTCGTCGTTTTTCCCTTGTACGTTCCGATTAACATAACGGGAATACCGTCAATTTCACAAGGTCCGCCAACAATCGCTCTGTCATCGGTACCCACTCTGTCTCCGTGAAATTCAATAAAATTTTCAGTCATTCTGTCGACAAAATCCTTAAAATTAGGACGTTCAGAGTGTCTTGCGATTTGAATTTTTTGTGACGGTGTCAAATTCGAGTACAATTCTTCCGCATATTCATCTGCTAATTTTTGAAAATGTTTTACTTCTGTTGTCATATCTTGACCCGATTTTTCACCTTGTTTTTGTAATTCGTCTATTTTTTCTCTTAATTCATAGAGATTTTTCTCAAACTGAAGCATATTCATTTTTAGCCTCGTCATTCGTTTTTGATTTTGATGATTTCTTTGCTGTTTTTGCAGCTTTTTTTGTATGTTTTGCTTCATTTTTTTCTTCAACTCTCGGTTTATGAAGTTTCAAAACTTGAGAAATTGTCGATTTTAAATGAGCTCTGTCAGACAAAATATCGATTTGTCCAAATTGCATAAGATATTCTGCAGTTTGGAAATTCGACGGTAAGTTTTGCTTAATGGTTTGTTCAATTACACGTCTGCCGGCAAAACCTATTCTTGCTCCTTGTTCCGCAATAATTACGTCACCTAATGTTGCAAAACTTGCTGTAACACCGCCGTACGTAGGTTCCGTCAAAACGGTAATATACAAAATTCCGGCTTCTTGTAATCTCGAAACCGCACAACTTGTTTTTGCCATTTGCATAAGGCTCAACGCACTTTCTTGCATTCTCGCCCCGCCGGATGCCGTAACCGCAATCATCGGCAAACGATGTTCAAGAGCATATTCCATCGCAAGTGTAATCTTTTCGCCAACTACGCTTCCCATTGAACCGCCCATATATTCAAAGTCCATAACGGCAGCAACTACTTCTTCCCCGTCAATTTTACCCGTTCCGCATCTTACCGCTTCATCAAGGTTTGTCTTTGACTTTGCCGCATCCAAACGTTTTTGATACGGTTCGGTATCAACAAATTTCAACGGGTCTGTCGGCAAAATGTTCTTGAACATTTCAACAAAACTTCCCTCGTCAAAAAGTTGTTTTATTCTTTTTTCTGAATTTATACGAAAATGATAATGGCACTCAGGACATACATCCATATTGTTTTCCACATCTTTTCTCAAAAGTTGAGCTCCACAGTTATAACATTGTATCCATAAATCACCAATGTGATCATCAATGTGTGTTTCGTCTAATTCTCTGTGTGCAATTTGAAGTTCTTTTCTTTTATTAAACCAATCTTTAATTGTCATTTTTCTTCTCTTTTCGTCTGAATTTTACCAGATTAAATTGTTTCGGTCAAAAACGTTACATTTTTTCGGGTGCACTTGCTCCAATAAGCGTCAACACTGTCTTTGTAACGTATATCATTGATTGAACAACGGCAAGTTTCGCCTTTGAACTTTCCTTATCTTCAGTCAAAATTCTTACCGCCGCATAGAATTTATGGAAAGTTGCGGCCAATTCTCTCAAATATTTCGTGAGCAAATACGGCGTATAATTCGTCGCTGCATTAACCGCTACCGTCTTAAATTCATTCAATTTTTCTATTAATATCTTGATTTCTTCCGCTTCTTCTTCGTTTTTCCAAAGTGCTTGCAAATCTTCTTTTTTCAAATTTGCAAAATATTCATCAAGTTCTTCTTTAGTGAACATCGGTGAAATTACCGTATTATTCGCAACATCATGACTTTCATTTATTGCATTTCTGATAATCGAACAAGCTCTTGCATGAGCATATTGGCAATAGAAAACGGGATTTTCATCCGTTTGTGATTTCGCAAGTTCAACGTCAAATTCGAGAGTATTATTAATATCTCTCATAATCATCCAAAATCTCGTTGCATCAACACCGACTTCATCAATCAATTCATCAAGTGTAACCATTTTGGTTCTTTTGCCCATTCTAACCTGTTCGCCTTTGATACTAAGGTTTACAAGTTGTCCCAAAAGAACAATAAGAGAATTCGGATTATAACCTAAAGCCTCAATGGAAGCTCTCATTCTCGGAATGTATCCGTGG
>CACZSN010000034.1 GCA_902783835.1 uncultured bacterium | reverse complement strand
TTCCGTCATTCTGAGGGATTTATCCCGAAGAATCTATTTTCAACAACAATCCTTTTCCAAGATTCTTCGCTACGCTCTGAATGACGTAATGGGTTCATTGTTCAACAAAGTGAGGATACGGCAATCCGATTTTCTTGTCGACTAAAGTCGACCCTACGTCTATTCGTAACTCAGAATGACGGCACAATTTTCCTTTAATTCTCATAAATTTTTTCCCCAAAAAGGCAATTTTTTTACACCAAAATACTTATTATAAATGTAGATGATTATTTTCGTCTGCACTAAAAACACATGATATTTACGCAATTTCTCAAACCCCCGTATTTACAGGGCAAGAGATGTTTTGTTAAGTTTTGTTGCGTAAAATATATCAAAAAAAGCAATTTTTTTAAGAAGATAGACTTTATATAAGAGTAGAGAGAACGAAAGAGAGTCAAAAATGAGTATTTCTTGTTACCAATTAAATATCTTCGCAATGCAATCAAGAATCAACAAATACAATAAGCAATTGATGGATATTTCAGACAGAAGAGCACTCATTGCAAACTCTCAAAATCAAATCATCAAAAAATACCAAGGTGATTATGAAAAAGATACAACGGGAACTGCAAACTCTGCAACTTGGGATCAAGATCCTCAAGTAATTCTTCTCGCAAACCAAGACAACTGCTTGGATATGGAATCAAAAAGTATCGAAACTCAACTCAACGCTCTCAAAAACAACTTGGAACAAATGGAAAAATCTCAACAAGACGACATCAAAAACGGTGTAGCAAAATTGGCATAATTCTGAAAGAGGATTTTTCAAAAAAAATACTTTAAAAATGATATCTTTTTTGGTATCATTTTTGTATGAATATATTAAAAACATTTGATTTATTTTGGTCATTACCTGAAAAGCTTTTCGGCAAGAAGTTTTTCAGAGTTTTTCACATCGAAACTGCTCAAGGCGGCGAAGGTTCTGTCCATGCCGATGTAAGTGACGATGAAGTGACATTGAATGTTTATAACAGCCCCAAGACTTATTCACTTTTAGCAAGTGTTTTATACAAAAAGAAGATGTTAAATGAAAATAAAATCAGCAAAGTTCATAACCTCCGCACCATCGCTTAGGGAATGTCCGACTTTCAATCTTCCTGAATTTGCACTTATTGGGCGGTCAAATGTGGGCAAATCGTCTTTTATCAATGCGATTGCCAATCATAACGGACTTGCTAAAACTTCTAATAAACCCGGGAAAACAAGATTAATTAATCTGTTTTTGATTAACAATGAATTTGTAATTGCCGATTTACCCGGATACGGTTATGCAAATGTTTCCGACAAAATGCAACGTGAATGGCAAAAAAACCTTGAGGAATATCTTTTAAACAGAAAAGAAATCGTTTCTCTTATTCAATTTTTGGATTGCAGACACGATTTGCAAAAAAATGATTTGCAAATGTCAGAGTGGATAAACTTCAATAATCTTCCGTATTTCGGACTTTGCGTTAAAGTCGATGAAATTTCAAAAAATTTAATTCCAAAAATAACCGCATCGTTTTCTAAACAATTAAAAACAGAAGTTTTTCCTTTCTCTAAAATGACAAACCGTTACAATGACGGGGTTTTAGACAAAATGGAAGAGCTCATAAAATCCTATAAATAGTGTATTCAAATGTTGGTCAACATATAATAGAATATAATCGGGTAACAAATAGTGGGGTGTGTATATGTTACAAGACGTATATTCTAAACAACAAAATGAAATTTATTGTGCTCAAAACCAAGGGGTAATCTCAAATTCCATTACGCAAAGTTGGACAGAACAAGCACTTGAATGTTACGAGTTAAACTGTGTTTGCGAAAAATGTTCCGTTGCAAAAGGCAATTATTCCTTTGTTTGCCAAATGCCGAAAGTTATCAAACAGTTATTAAAAGTTACGGGCAAACCGGTTATGTAAAAATTTTTTTAATACAAAAAAGGACGGCATTAAATCCGTCCTTTTCGTGTTGTTAAATCGACTTATTCCGTTATATTCAGGAAATTTTTCATAGCCCCTGATATATCCGAAGGTGCTATCAATGTTGATTGTTCTTCCGAAGTAACCTGCTCTCCGATTTTCATTGTAGTTTCGGTATTTTCGGGAATTTCACCTTCATCCGCATTAATATCCTCTTCATCTTCAATATCTTCAATATCATCGATATTGCTAACTTCAGGATTACCAAATAATTGAGATTGGAACGGATTTGATTGAGTTTTATGAACAAATTTTTTCGCAATCAAAATAAGCACAACAATAATGACAATGCTTATCAAGACAAGAACAAGTGCCACGGCAATCTTTGAAATAAGCGGATTTCCGCCGGTTATCCCATTTAATTTATCTCCGATAAAATTACCAAATTCTTGCAATTTGCCCGTAAAACCTTGGCAACCGTGTTGAATATTAGTTCCTAAATTTGCAAAAAATTCTTTCGTTGTATCAAGAAAGTTGCCGCCATGTTGAGCCGCAGCATTTTCAGCAGCTTGCGGAACAGGTGCCGTCGCCCCCGTAGCGGTTTCGTCTGTCGGAACAGTTATTCCTTCCGCCGCCGCAAAAAAATCACTGTCGTTTTCTGCAAATGCAACACTCGCACTCGCAAACAAACTTGCTATTATTAAACTCAAATTATTCGCTAACTTCTTCATTTTTTACTTTCGGTTTTCTTCCACGTTTTTTAGGTTTTTCTTCTGTCGTTTCCGCTGTTTCAGCTTTCGGTTTTCTTCCGCGTTTTTTAGGCTTTTCTTCTGTCGCTGTTTCTTCTTTTTTATCGGCCTTTTTGGAAGTTTTCACCGATTTTTCAGCTTTTTCGGATTTTTCCGCTTTTTCAACAACAACCTCTTTTGCCTCAACTTTTTGTTCAGCTTTAACTTCAACCTTTTCAACCGCCGGTTCTGCAACTTTTTCAGTCACTTTTTCAATCGGTTGATTTACAACGGGTTGTTCAACATTTTCAACGGGCTTAATAGGTTGCTCATTGTTTTGATGTTGTTCGTTTCTTTCACCATATTGGTTATTATTGTTTTTGTATTTATTGAAACGATTTTTCTTATTAAAACGGTTATTTTTGTTAAAACGATTATTGTTATTGTAATTACCGTTTTGATTATTGTTGTTTCCGTTATTATTTCCGTTATTGTTACCGTCTTCGTTTTGTTCGTTTTGTTGATGTTCTTCGACAAAATTTTGTTGGACGGGTTGTTGATTATTTTGTTCGGGAGAGTCAACATTTGTTGTGAAAACGTTATTGTTTTGTTTTCCGTTTTTATTTTTAAGTTGTTGAACGGGAACTTTCAACTTAGCTGCTTTAGCCTTCAATTCACCTTCACCGGGAGCGGATGCAAATTGAATATCTTCAAAAATCATGCCCGTACCTTGGCAGTGAGGACATTTTTTCGTAAAGACTTCGCTAAGGCTTTGACCTTGTCTGTGTCTTGTAAGTTCAACAAGACCGAGGTCAGAGAGTTGACCGATTTGCGGTTTAGCCTTATCGCTTTCGAGGGCAAGTTCAAATTCTTCCATAACGGCGAGTTTGTCGTTTCTGTTGAGCATATCAATGAAGTCGATAATAATCATACCGCCAATGTTACGAAGTCTTAATTGACGTGCAATTTCGTGAGCCGCTTCAATGTTTGTTTTCAAGATTGTTTCATCTTGAGTTGCGGAACTTACGAACTTACCGCTGTTTACGTCGACAACCGAAAGTGCTTCTGTTGTTTGGATAAACAAGTAACCGCCGGAAGGAAGCATAACTTTAATTTGAAGTGCCGCTTTGATTTCCTTCATAATTCCCGATGCTTGCAACAAAGGTTCTGTTCCTTTATAAACAGTCAATTTGATATTTTTCAACATATTCCAATTTTGGAGAATTTGTTGAGTTCTTTGCATCGCAAAAGGTGTATCCACAACGATTTCAGATACATCTTCCGTACAAGCTTCTCTGATTACTCTGTAAAGCAAATCTTGGTCACGGTACAAAAGGCTCGGTGCTTCTTGCGTTTCAGCCGCCGTGATAATCGTATTCCATTTTTCGAGCAAGAGTTCCAAATCTTCTTGAATATCAGCTTCTGATTGACCTTCAGCCTCTGTTCTAATAATGACACCGACACCGACGGGTTTAATCAAACTTACTGTTGATTTAAGTCTTGCACGTTCTTTATTGGAAACAATTTTTTTGCTGACGTTAATTCCGGTTTCTTTCGGAATTAAAACCAAAAATCTTCCGGGGAGACTGATGTCTGTCGTAACTCTCGGTCCTTTGTGACCTGTCGGTTCTTTTACAACTTGGACTATCAATTTTTGTTTCGGTGTCAATCTTGTTTTGAGATTGCCTTTTCCCGGGACATCATCAGCATGAAGAAATCCCATTTTGTCTGAACCTACGTCAACAAACGCAGCTTCGATACTCGGAAGAATGTTATCAACTGTCGCAAGGTAAACATCGTTCAAGAATATTTCACCTTTGTTTACAAAAAATTCTGTAACTTTGCCGTTTTCAAGAAGAGCGGCAATATTGTCACGTTCTGCGATTACAATTTGTTTTGTCATTTTGTTTCCTTTTATAAATCTATTTCTGCAAGAGAACCGTCAAAAAATTTCGTTCTCTTAATGTCAAATTTTACGTTCGGTACAAACAATGCGATGGCAATATCTGGTCTCAAAGATGGAATTTCCGTATTTTGTCCCGCTTTCAAAACTGCAATTAATTTGCCGTTTCGCTCCGTCACTGATTTTACGGATGGTTTTATATTTATTGTTTTCATTATACCTTTTTTATTTTTCTTCTTGATTGTAATTTCATCAGAAGATTTAATCTTTTCGGTAATATCATACAACAAAGATTTTGTGTCGTAAACATCTTTTTGAACAGGCGTAAATTCATATTCCGCCCATTCGACAACGTTATCAACAGATTTTGTGCTACGCTCGATTTTCTTTACCCCAAGAAGTCTCATCTTGTCAGGCAAAGCGTTTTGCAATTTTTCTCTAACCTCATCATCGGTTAATTTATCGAAAATTTCAATATCGACAAACTCCGTACAACTCTCGACAAACACTGGAAGTGCAATGCCCAAAGAGATTTTCGGTGTCGGGTTAAATCCTCTTGAAAAATTCAATTTCAAGCCCGAACGATAAAGTGTTTTCAAAATCGTATTTTGCCAATCCAAATGCGACAAGTATCTCAAATTACCGTCTTTAGTGAGTTTCAAACGATATTTAAAAATCTCTGCATCGTCAGGAATTTTTTCAACAACGTGTTTTTGAGCGGTATATTTTTTATCGATAACTTTATGAGTTTTAAAATTCATGCAAACACCGCATTTGACACAATTAAATTCGCACGGGATAGTATTTTCAGCCCTCAAAGCCTTTTCATATTCCTGTTCAAACCAACTTCTCGGAATACCCATATCGATGACTTCCCAAGGAAGCACCTCATCTTTTCCATACTGTCTTGAGGCTTCTTCTTCAAACGAAATTCCGCACTCTGCCGCAGTTTCCCGCCATTGGTCATATTCAAGATACTCGTCCCAACTCGTCAAATACGCACCTTTTTTATAAAGTGCATAAATCAACTTGCCAAACTTCTTATCGCCCCTTGTCATAGCCGCTTCGAGCATTGAAACAAACGGATTGTGATAATTAATTTTTACGTTTTTAATCTTATCCGTGAGTGACAAAAGATATGAAATTTTTTCTTTAATTTCCGCATTGGTATTTTGAGAATGTCGCTGAAAAGGGGTAAACGGTTTCGGAACAAAAACCGACACCGTACAGGTCAACCGCAACGGATTCGGTAAATTCATTTCCTTTTTAATAAATTGCGAGCGGTATCTGATTTTGCCCAAAAGACCCGCCATTTCTTCCAAATCTTCCTTCGTTTCCGTCGGCAAGCCTAAAATGAAATACAATTTTATACTGTCAGCACCCGTTCTGTAACAATTCAAAATCGTCGTCATAATCTGTTCTTCTGACAAATTTTTATTGATAACGTTACGCAAACGTTGACTTCCAGCCTCTGGAGCAAGCGTAATCGTTGATTTTCTTATACCTCGAACAACTTGTGCCAAATGTTCATTATAACGGTCAATTCTTTGGCTCGGTAAAGAGACCGAAACCTTACGTTCACAAAGCATTTCAGACAATTCATCAATAACCGGCTCAATATTTGTATAATCGTTCGACGAAAGAGACAAAAGAGAATATTCGTCGTAACCCGTCATCTGTGTTGACTTATTGACGGCATTAATGATATCTTCCGCTTTTCTTTCCCTGATAGGCAAAGTCACATGCCCGGGTTGACAAAAACGACACATTCTTCCGCATCCGCGTCGGATTTCAATAATCGTTCTGTCATGAATTGAACTTGAATAAGGAACAGGATTTTCTATCGGCAAATTGTCATTGTTCAATTCCGCAATTCTTTTTACCGTTTTATTTTCAAGTGCGGGAGCATAAACGCCTTTTATTTTTGCAAGTTCCTTAATTTTTTCAACTCTCGACAAATGACGGATTTCCTTATAACGGTTCATAATTTCAATAGTTACATCCTCGCCGTCGCCGATTGAAAAAATATCAATAAAATCAGACATCGGTTTCGGGTTATAACAACAAGGTCCACCACCAAGAACAATAGGCTCGTTTTCACCACGTTCTTCTCTTTTAACCGTAATTCCGCCAAGTTCGAGCATTTTCAACACGGTCGGATAGCAAAGTTCATATTGCAAAGAAAATCCCACGATGTCAAAATCGCTGTAAGGACGCTTGCTTTCGACCCCGTAAAGCGGTAATTTCGTCTCCTCGACAACCTTAATAAAATCAGGCTCGGGAGCGTATGCCCTATCTGCCATAAGTCCTTCGTGCTTATTCACAACGTGATAAAGAACTCGAATGCCCAAATTGCTAATGCCGACCTCGTATTTATCGGGGAAAGCAAATAAAATTCTCACATCGCTTTCATCAAAATTTTTCTCATCAGCAAGATACTCATGCCCGATATACTGATAAGGTTTCATAACGTCGAGCAGGTCTTGTTTTAGTCGGATTTCATCTATTGAACTCATTTTATGCTAAATCTTCAGGAATATATTTTTCTACTTCTATCAATTGTCCGTCAAATTCGCCACTTTGGAGTTTTGATAAAAAGTCGCTCAATTTATCTTGAGAAACGTAGTAATTATAGAGTGAAACTTTTCCGTCAATTTCTCTCATAACACGCACCATATAACGGCAACCGTCTGCATATTCAAGCAAACTTTCCTTAATAAAAGGAGTGCCGTTCAAATCTTTTTCCATTTTTACATATTCAAAACCGCAAAAATTTTTCGTATCCGTTTTGTCAACAGACTTACGAGTTTTGGCTGAAAATTTTAAAACATTTTCGTTCTTCTTGTTGGACATATTACAATTAAACACTTTTTTTTCGTTTTTTGCAAGAAATTTACAATAAAAAAAGAGAAAATCCGAAGATTTTCCCTTTCTAAAATATTTTTCGGAATTAGCCGATTACAGGTGCTGTAAACACTCTCGTTGCAAGGTCTTTATCCAATAACAACAATGCGTTTTTGTCATCACCGATAAGTTTCAATGTTGCCAATACCTTGCCAACACTTGATTCTTCTTCGACTTGTTCCTTCAAATACCAATCCAAGAACGAAATTGCAGCTCTGTCTTTTACTTCTTCCGCAACGTCCAAAAGATAGTTGATTCTTGAAGTTACATATTGTTCATGTCTCAAAACATGTTCGAAAATTTCGACAGGAGTGTTTCCTTCAATAACAGGCTTTTCGATTTCCAAAAGTTCAACCTTGCCGCCACGTTCGATAAGATAATCATACATACCAAAAGCGTGTGCTCTTTCTTCTTGAACTTGAACATCAAACCAGTTTACAAAACCTTGCAAATTCAATTCTGCAAAGTATGCCTTCATAGCCAAGTATAAAAATTCCGAATAAAATTCTTTATTAATTTGCTCGTTCAAAGCGTTTTGCATCTTTTCATTCATCATAAAACTTCCTTTCAAATCTGATTTATTCCTAAAAATTATAAACCGAAAAACAGACAGTTTCAACAGATTTGTTTTTCAGTAACCATAAGCATTTTCTCCATTTGCCATGCCCGTTTTGGAATTCAAAAAGGAGCGATATTTTCACATCGCCCCTAAAAGTTTTAATTATTCAAACTATTCGTATTTGTGTTTGAAAGCCAAATATTGCTTGTAATATTCGTCATCTTCTTCAGTAGTTTCCGGTTCTTGAACTTCTTTTAATTGTTCATCAGTTCCCCATTTTTTAAGATGATCAGTCATTGCTTCTTTGTATTCAGCAACGTCGTCTTTTTTGTTTTCTTTAACACCATACATTGCTTTGTAAAGGTTTGCATCTGTCGGTGCTGCTTCTTTTTCAGCATAACCTTGAGTATTTACTGTGTTAACTTCTTCTTTAACCTCTGCTTTTTTAAGCAAGTTCATATTGTTGTTAACAACTTCTGTTCCATTAATTGCGGATACGTTCATTTTTCCTCCTTGCGGATTTCTTACACAATTCCATTAAAACATGAACATGAAATTTTTTGTTACATTTTTGAAAAAATTTTACAAAAATTACCAAAAATCATTCAACTTTAGTAGCCCATTGGTTCGAAACCGCCACCATTTGGGCTATTTCCAAAGTTTTCACCTTGAGGTTCAAATCCACCGTTTTGAGGGGCGAAATTACCGCCAAAGTTTGAGGAATTTCCATAACCACCTTGTGACTCAAAACCACCTTGTGTTTCAAATCCGCCTTGTGAGGCAAAATTATCGGAAGAATACGGTGCAAAACCATCATTTTGAACTTGTTGTGCTTGTTGTTCTACTTTTAATTTTTCTTCTTCCTGTTTTTTTAACTCCTCTTGGCGAGCCTTTTCCTCAGCGGCTTTTCGTTCTTCTTCTGCCTTTTTAGCAGCCTCTTCGGCAGCCTTTTTCTCTTCTTCTTCAGCGTGACGTTTTTGTTCTTCCGCAATTCTTTCGAGTTCTTTTTGTTTTTCGATTTCCATTTTTTTAGCATAAAACTCGCGTCGGAAGCTTCTGCTGAGTTCATCGGGAAGATTTGAATAAGCCAACGCATCTTCTTTTGTAATTTTATCGTCCAAAGACAATTTCAACAATGAGTCGTTCAAAGAAACGATGTTCGGATTATTCGTGTTCATTAACTGATAAATACCTTCGACTTCGCCTTTTCTCAGATAATCCTGAACTGTCGGTGTGGTAAACATAATTTCCGTTGCGGCAAATCTTGTTTTTAATTTTTCGGAATAAACCAATTTTTGAGCAATTGTACCTTTTAAATTTTCCGCAAGTTCATATCTGATATTTTCACGGTCATTTTTATCGAACATATTTACTATGTTGATAATTGTTTGAACGGCATCCGTTGTGTGGAGTGTTGAGATTACCAAATACCCCATACTTGCGGCTTTTATCGCCAATCTTGCCGATTCACGGTCACTTATTTCGCCAAGGAAAATCACGTCAGGATCTTGGTGGATTGCATACTTCATCCCTTCCGCAAATGATGATGTGTCAATCCCGATTTGTCTTTGTGAAATAAGAGATTTGTGGGATTTTAACACATATTCTATCGGACTTTCGATAGTCAAAATATGTTTTTGGAAATTTTCATTAAACCATTTCAAAATTGCAGCAACGGTAGTCGATTTGCCGGAACCTGTCGGACCGGTTACAAAAATCAAACCGCTTTTTACTTTTAAAATTTGATTTATTAATTCGGGAAAATCCAATTCTTCCAATGATCTTACTTTCAGAGGAATAATTCTGAATACAAAAGACGGAAGATTAAGTTGGCGGCTGTAATTCACACGAAATCTCGAAACATTATGAATTTCATGCACAAAATCCAAATCAGTAATTTTTGAAAAATCCGATTTATATTTTTCGGGTGCAATTTCCTCAAAAATCTTTTCCAAATCTATTGCCGTAACGGCAGGCAAAGATGTTTTCATAATCATACCGTTTTTGCGGATTAACGGAGGTTCTCCGACATGCAAATGCACATCCGATGCTTCAAGAGAAATTGCCTTTTCTAAAAATTCATTTATATTCATAATTTAAAGCCATCCTTTTACGACTTTATTTTCGTATTATCAACATTAAAAAACAACATCTTTAATGCGATTTTTACATTTTTTAATTACAATATTTAACAAATAGAAAATTTTTCTTTCAAGTATTATAATCAGTCAAAAAAGAGGAATTTATGAAAAAGATTTTAATTTTGTTAACCGCGTTAATTTTGTTTGCCGTTATGCCGGCAAATGCAATAGTTACAGACGATACCCAAGACGGACATATGCAAAACAAAATAAATCAAATCGGATTTAGAATTCTAAATTCAAACAGAATTCCGTATAGAATTACATTTTTTTACAACAATAATTCCAAAATAGTCAATGCAAACTCGGCATTTTTTGACAGAAGTATCACTATTTACAAGGGAATTATCCTGATTGCCGATGATGAAGATGAAATAGCATCCGTTTTGGCACATGAAATTTCGCACAGTGTCGACGGTTACCAAGGTATTTTACGGGGATATTTTCAAGACATAAAATATCTCGTTTCACCTAAAAAATATGAATATAAAGCGGACAAACGGGCGGTTGATTACCTCGTAAATGCAGGATACAACCCACTTGCCATAATTGTTATGGACACAAAAATGATGTCTCAGTTCAGATATGATATTTTCGGAACACACCCTCTTTCAAGCAGACGGGTTATGGAAGTTTATGAATATATTTACGAAAAATATCCCGCTTTCCTTGCTAACAACAAGTATGCGGATAATCTTTACTATCAAAATTTTCTTCTGACATCTGAAAAAAATCGTCAAAAATTGGAAGAAAAAATCAAAACAAATTCAAAGAAACATTTAAAATATGATTAATTTTTCATTGAAAAACGTCCTTATTTTAATAATTGTATGCGTTTTTACAAGTCAAACAAGTTTTGCGAACAATAACAATTTAAATCAAAATTCGCAAATAACAGATAAACTTGCCGAAAATTTGAAACAAAAAAATTATTCGGTTCCGAAACAAAACACAGAAGAAATTAAGGATTTTTTGATAACGGAAAAATTTATTCAGGATAATTCCCATCCGCAAAAAATCGAAACCGAACCCATTCGGGATTTTTTAATAACTAAAGAATTTATCTCCCAAAATTCAACGATAAAGCCGATTTACAAAATTTATTACAAAGATGATTTTGCTGAAAAATCGCTTAAAAACTACAAAAATATTGTTTATGAAAGAAAATTTTATAACTTTCAAAACATTCATCACATATTTATAAAAGTCAGACCGAAAGAAATAATTTCGACGAGAAATCCTCTTAACGTCGGAGACAGTCTTGTTTTTTACGTTGCTGAAGATGTTAAAAAAGACGGAAAAATTTTAATCCGCCAAAATGAAACCGTTTCGGCACGTGTCGAAACCATTTCCGAAAGCGGAGAATACGGAGTTCCTGCCGATATAATCATAGGCAGTTTCAAAATCGGAAAAATCCCCTTAACGGGAGAAATCTCAAAAGAAGGTTTTACCCATACTTATTGGGTTATCCCCGTTTCTCAAGCAGCCGGATTTTTTATTCCGTTTTCAAATTATGCCTTCAAATTTATCCGCGGCGGTAACGCTAAAATTACACCGAAAGAAACATTTGAACTTCAATTACCGGACGACTTTTGCGGTGTTACAGAGGCAAACTGAAAATGCAAAATGACTTTTTAGACAACAAAATTTTGCTAAATTCCGGAAGAAATTGTCTGCGATATATTTTAAGAAGCTTAAAAATCGCCGAAATACACTTGCCATACTACATTTGTCCAGTTGTAAGACAAACTGTCCATGCAGAAAATGTTAAGATGAAATTTTATCATATAGACAAAAATTTTATGCCGACCGAAACTTTTGAAAAAAATGCCTTTATTTTATACCCTAACTATTTCGGACTTTGCGATAAACAGGCGAAAATTTTATCCGAAAAATATCCAAATTTCATCTCAGACAATGCTCACTCCTTTTTTGCCCCAAAAAGAGGTGCAGCAAGTTTTTCATCCCCGAGAAAATTTTTCAATGTGAATGACGGCGGGATTTTAGAAATTGACACAAAAATCTCGGAAAATTTTGACCAAGATACGGACAGAACCCTTGAAATAAAAGACTTTAGCAGTTTTTGTAAAAATGAAATTTCTTTAGATGACGAACCGATTAAATTTATGAGTAAAAAAACTCAAAATACATTAAAAAACATCAATTTTGAGCAAAAAATGATTAAAAATCGCAAAATTTACACACAAATTGCACAAAAATTAAATAAAAATAATATTTTGAAATTTGAACTTTCCGACCTATCCGCTCCGATGTGTTACCCGTTTTTGTCAAAAAATTTTGATGAAGAACTCGAACTTGCCAAAATGCTTGAAAATGAAGGAATTTACCTCATAAAATACGGTTCAAATCTTCCTGAAACATACCCTGAATTTGAGTTCACAAAAATTTTGATGATTCCTTTGACAGAAAAATCTTCGGAATATTTTGAACAAATGTGATAAAATCAATAAAAAAGGATGAATTTATGGACGAAACAAAACTTATATCACATTCAAAATTTTTGGATTTTAAATCAGCAAAAAGTCCCGCCGGACACGACTGGTATTACGTCAAACGCACTAACGACAAGGAAACTCACGACAGTGCCGTCGTAATAACGACACTTGTAAAAAAAGACGGAGAATACAATTTTTTATTCTTAAAAACCAAACGTCCTCCGATTTACGGCGAAAACAAAGCCCCATTTTGCATTGAATCACCTGCCGGCTTAATCGGCGATATCGATAAAGAAGAAACTCTTTCAGAGTGTGCTAAAAAGGAACTTTTGGAAGAAGCGGGAATTTCTGCCGACAAAATTTTTGTTGAATTAATAAACAGTTCCACCTCTGCCGGATTATCCTCGGAAACATTGAGTTACGTCACGGCAATCGTTGAAAATTACGACGTAATTTCAAAACCCGTTTCTGACGGAGGAATTATTTATGAAAGATTTTTCGTTCCCGCAAAAAATATTCGCAACTACATCGACGAACTTGACCAAAAAGAAAATTCCGTAGCAGCTGCAACACTTTGCGGGGTATTTCTTGCGTTAAAAAGATTATAATTTGTTACAATTTGACCGAAATAAAAATGTTCTGTAAACTTTAATTATGATGTTAAGCAGATAATCCGACATCGTATAGAAATTGAAATGAGGAAAAAACATATGAAAAAAGCAGTAATGTTTTTGACAGCTTTGACACTATTCGCAGCAACTCCGGCATTCGCAGACGGTTTGGTTTTTGACCCCGAAACATACAATGCAAATACAGAAGCTGCTATGGCTAACAAGTATAAAACACAAGGTACATACGCTGCCGCACCCGTTGACACTAAAAAAACAACCGATGTCGCTGACGTTACGACAAGACAAAATAATAATATGCAAAATGCTCTCTTTGAACTCGATTCAGCACAAGTTGACCTCAGAAATCAACTTCTTGAACACAGAGCTAAATATACCGAAATCGACAACCAATACAGAATGGTCAAAGAACAACGCAAAGTTCAAAACAAAACTGTTAAAGATTTCGAAAAAAGAATAAACAGAATTGAAAAAACTAAAAATCAAATCAGAAAAAGTATGAATTTACAGTAATTCTAAACTGTTACTTAAAAAATCGGACTTTCGGGTTCGATTTTTTTTGCAACTTTATCCGAAAATGTATTTTTTTAACTCATCAAAAGGTAAATTATTTATTTTATCAACATGATTTTTAAAATCGTTCAATTGTTGTTCAAACTCCTCATAATGCGGATTTTGAGTAATCACATCAGATTTTACGGCATGAATTTTCGAAACAAAAATATTTCCTTCTTCATCAACATCAACATCCGCAAGTCCGCATTCCGAAAGGATATTAATTCCCGTTTCAATAATTTCATTATCAAAAATCAATGCCCGTCTCATATCTTTTAACATAGTTTTTCCGCCAAGCGAAGATAGTGTATATTTCAGCATTCCGGCGATTTTTGACAAAATTAAATCAATTTTCGGAACGGGATAATTCATAAGCAAAATTTCCTTTGCCCCGCAATTCATAATTTTTTTCAAAAAATCCAAAGATGGCGGAACATCAATCAAAATAGCCATATCAAAAGACTTAGGAATATTATCTCTTGAAAAAACTTTGCCGTTTGCTTCCTCAAATTTTGAAAAATAATCAACGACTTCTTTTTGTTCGGTATAAATAACAACTGATTTTTTTGTTCGTCCCAAAAAGTCTGCAATCTTGTCATAGCCGCCTTTTTGATTTCTGCAATCTATAATTTTCACCGTAGATTTTTCTTCAACTTTCGGGGCATTAGGAAGAATAAAATCCTTGAGCAAAAGTTGAACGGAAATTCGACCGTTAAATTCATTAATTTCAGGAGCAAAGGCTATTTTCACAGGGTCAGACTTTGTCGCGTGAAGTTCAGATGTATTCCATTTTATACATTCCAAAAGTTTTCCGTTTTTATCACAACAAATCAACTTCAAATGGTTATGAAGTTGTCCCATAAATCTGAAATCAGCAATCGATAAATCTTCTATCGCAAATAACGGTGCAGGATTTTCCGCACCAAACGGTTCAAGCCTTTTTATCGTTTCCACAAAATCAACAGAAATATCCTCTGCTGAAATTTTCATATCAATATTCAAAATATCGGGCAATTTCTCCCCGTTTGTTTGCGTTATAACGCTTTCGTCAATTGCCTTCCGAACATCTTCAAACGATACGGTCTTGCCGTCAAAAGAAAATCCGCCCGCAAATTCATGCCCGCCACCGCCTAAAAAAAGTTCTTTATTTTCATTAATGATTTGATAAATATTAACACCCTGTAAACCTCGACACGAACAGCGATAGACATCTCCGTCTTTTCTCATAACAAATGCCGGTTTTGCATAAGCTTCCACCAATTTTGATGCAGTTAAACCGATAATCCCGATATGAGTTTCTTCATCACAAATAACAATCGAGTGCTTATATAAATCAGGTGAATTTTTGACGACCTTATCCGCCCGTTTGAAAGCCTCGTCGCATAAGCGTTGACGGGTTTCATTAATCTCATTCAATTTTTTTGTAATTAAATCAATTTCATATTCATCATCTGAAATCAACAATTTAAAAGCAGTTTCAGCACCGTTTTTATCAAGTCTTCCGACCGCATTTAATCTCGGTACTGCAGTAAATGCAACCGTTTCAGATGTTATCTTAGAAAAATCTTTAATGCCCGCATTTTCAAAAAGTCTTGTAATACCCAAATTTACCTTATTTTGGACAGCTTTCAAACCGGAATAAACAATCCGTCTGTTTTCAAGCAAAAGAGGAACGATATCGCCGATTGTACCCATCGCGGCAATTGGCAATATTTCATCAAAAAATTCCGAACAACCATATTCCGCCAAAATAGCCGTAGCCATCTTCAATGCAACCCCTGCACCGGAAAGATAACAAAGACTTTCAATTTCGTTAGACGACAACTTTTCGTCCAAAACATTTTTTGCCTTCGGATTAATAATAGCAAAAGCTTCGGGCAAATCTTCCGATGCTTCGTGGTGATCGGAAATTATAACATCCGTCTTAAACGTTTGAGCAAGTTTCACTTCCGAGTTGTTAGAAATACCGCAATCTACCGTAATTATAAGCTTTGCTTTATGTTTTGATATTAATTTTATAATAGCATTATTATTTAATCCGTGATTTTCGCTGTCCCTGTCCGGTAAATAATAATCAACGTTTGCACCGATTTTTTTCAACGTTTTGTACAAAATGGCGGTACTTGTCACACCGTCGGTATCAAAATCACCGTAAATTACAATTTTTTCCTGATTTTTAACGGCAATTTTTATTCTGTCCAAAACCTTAGAAGAATCATTAAAAACAGAAAACGGTAAATAATCGTATTTTTCAGGATTTAAGAAGATTTCGGCCTTTTCATCCGTATCAATATTTCTTGAAAGAAGTAATTTTGCAAGCAAAGGATTTTCTTTCTCTAAAGAAAGAGAACCCGCTACATTACGGTATTTCCACGATTTCATAACTTCTTATAATCACCTTCTTGGTAATCATCATCTTCGTCATCTTCATCGTCAAAATCTATATCATCATCCGTATCATCAATTTCAGGAACTTCCTTAATTTTGTCGACAACCATTTTTGCCATTTGTTTAGCAACTTCAAGTTGAACATCCTGATTAGAATTTTCGAGCATTGTAATAGCTGCACGCAAAGTCTTATCAATGTCATACCAACGGCTATGACCCTGATTTACCAATCCGTCATCAACAGCATCAATCAAATCTTCCACGCTTGAATATTCACTGTATGCAAGGTTGTGTTCAATAATAATTTTTATAATATTTAACGCAACCTGAATTTGTGTTTTATCGTCAGAAAGTTCCAAAGTCCTCATCGAACGTGACAAGACAGGGTCTTTGTCATACCAACGTCTGACATTTTCGCTATATTCTTCACGCATCTTTCATACTCCTTTTCATTAACCCTGTTTGTATGTTATTCCGTAACCTGACTTGGGATACTTCCACACTAAAGATTGTTTATCGCAAGCAACTCTGCATGCTCCGCATTCCAAACAGTTTTCAAACTTCACAAGCATTCTGTTATCCCAATCCGTCCACTCGTATACCCCTGCCGGACATACGTATTGACAACTTTTGTTTTCGCATTTTCGGCAGTCTTCGGTGTTCGGAACCAAGTGTGACACTATGTCCGGAGAACTTTTTACCGTCTGAAGTTTTTCATCTGTACTTTTATATTCCATCTTATTTTAATACTCCAAAAAAGAGTCTTGCAAAGTTAATTGCATCTTTTATCAAACCTTTAATATTTCTTTTTTTAATGAAATTTTTTATGAAACGCTTATACAAAGACCTTCTCGGAACATAACCCGATTCCGTAAACATTTCAAAAAATTCATTAATTTTTTGCGGATAAAACCACAAAAATGAATATGCATTGTTATGTACGATTTTAACCGCATCTTTGTACGTTCGCATATCTTTATAAAAAGATGTTTCTTTAAATTTTTTCTCATAAAGAGAAAGCATTTTGGAGGAAAAATCATTTTTATTTAAGGCTTCAATTGCAGTCTGAGCCGCCAACATACCACTCATCATCGCAAGGTTTGTGCCTTCCCAATGAACATTATTTACAAGCATGCCCGCATCTCCGACAACCATTACCCCGTCACCGTAAAGCTTTGGCATAGCATTAAATCCGCCTTCAGGAATAAGGTGTGCGGAATATTCCAAAAGTTCACCGTCTTTAATCAACGGTGCTATCGAAGGATGTTCCTTCAATTTATTCAAAAGTTCATTCGGAGTAAGTTTATGTTTCTTCAATTCATCAAGATTCACCCCAAGACCGATTGAGACTGAATTTTTATTTGTATACATAAATCCGAGTCCCGTAATTCCTTTCATCGGAGCACCGATAATTTCAGTTACACAACCGCCTTCCGGACTCAAATTAAATCTTTCTTCAATAACTTCTTTCGGCAAAGAGATAACTTCTTTTACCCCAATTGCATTTTCACAATCTTTAAGATTTTTTCTCAAACCGATTTGCTTAGCGAGAAGTGAATTTGCACCGTCCGCAAGAATTACTATATCAGCATAAAATTCTTCTTCATCAGTCTTAATACCGACAACTTTTCCGTCTTTGACAATAAGTTCACGAACAACAGTCATCGGAGAATAATATGCCCCCAATTCAACAGCACGTTCAACGCACCATTTATCCCATTTCGCACGGATTACGGTATAACTTGTTTCTGATTTTTCATTATTAAAACTTAATGTAACTGACGTATTATCGTCATTAATCATGTATTTATGAGTCTTGTTAACCCGTTCTATCGGGGCTTGTTCTCTGAATTCGGGATACAAATCTCTTGTCGGATAATCATAAATTGCTCCGCCGAACATATTCTTTGCACCCGCATAGGAACCTCTTTCAACAATGACAACCTTTTTCCCTGCACGGGCAAGCGTAATTCCCGCTGCGACTCCTGCCACACCGGCTCCGACAATTATTACATCTGTTTTATTTGTCGTCATGTTATATCCCTATACAAAATATTCTCAATTATACATTTTTTTTCAACATTCGGCAATCTTGTAAAGTTTAACTTTTTTAAAAATTTTGCCGCGAGCAAAGTAATATATCATAATTTAATTATGAAAATAATCAAAAATCTGTTATTACCTATAATATTATCCTCCCTGTTTTGTCAGCAGGCAAATGCACTTGATGTGTTATTTCCTCAATCAAACCCCTATAAAACGTGGTCTCACACAACATATATTATGGGAAATGTCCAAAAAGGTGCGGAACTTTTAATTAATGATGAACCCGCTAAAGTTTGGAATAACGGAGCTTTTTGTCATATTTTAAATCTTGAGGACGGGGAAAAAGAATATAAGTTAGTTGAAACTTATAAAGACGAAAACGATAATACGGTTACCAACGAAAAAATTTTTAAAATAAAAAAGATGCCAGGTGCAAAAAAGATAACCGCAAAACCTGTCTCTCCTGATGTTCCCAAAAAAATTTACAAACCACAACAACCGACTTTTACTCAATTTGAAAAACCGAAATTTGCATATATTTTAACAGACGGAGCACCTGCTCGCTCTTATCCTTCAACAAACGGGGAAAGAATTTCTCATCTTCCTCAAAAAACAGTCGTAATTGTCGAAGGTGAATACAAAAATTGGTACAAAATTCAGACAAATTCCGAACCGCTCTGGGTTTACAAAAATAACGTAAAAGTCTTATACCCGTTAGATAATGACTTACTTGTCACAATCAGACGTGCGGATATTTTTCAAGATGAAGATTTTTCTTACCTTCAAATGACTCTCGACATTCCCGTTCCATACAAACTTACGGAAAATAAAGATGATATTGAGCTTACCGTTTGGGGTGTTTATGACATCGCAGAACTCAATAAAGTATTGAAAAAACAAAAAAGACAGACTTGGACAATAAAAAATTATGAGAATAATGTTTTGACTCTCAAAACAACTTGTGAAGAAGGAATTTGGGGCTATGATGCAACTTATGACAACTACACCTTAGTTTTAAAGAAAAAAAAATACCCGATAATTTATCCGAATAATCCGATAAAGGGTATGACAATTGCCGTTGATGCCGGTCATGGCGGCAGAGAAGCAGGTACGGTCGGTCCGACAAGAATTCCCGAAAAAACAGTCAATCTTGCTATTTCAAAACAACTTCAGGCAGAACTTGAAAAAAGAGGTGCAAATGTTGTTATGACAAGGACAACCGACAAAGATGTCGAAATTTATTCCCGTCCCAAAATCGCAAACGACAACAATGCCGTAATCTCAATCAGTATTCACGCAAATTCAATGGTAGACGGCAACCCGCTTGAAAGACACGGAGTAAGTGTATTTTGGTACAACGACCACGCAAAAAATCTTGCCGACAACATAAAAAAATCAATGGTCGAAGAATTGAAACTTCGTAACGACGGAACGAGATACTCAAGTTTCGTCCTGACCCGCCCGACAATGCCGATTTCCGTATTAGTTGAAGTAGGTTATATGCCCAATCCTGATGAATACTTGAAATTAACAAATCCAAAATTTCAACGTCAAGCCGCAAAAGCTATTGCAGACGGTTTGGAAAAATATTTAAAATCCGCTCAAAAACAAATCGTAATTGAAGAAAGTAAGGTTTTTATACCGACATTTATAAAACGATAAATTTGAATAATTCAACACAGCGGTTGTATACCCGAACGATTGTAAAAAAATTTTCAAACATTTATAATTAACAAAAAAAGAGAATTATTATGGCAAATTTTATAAAAAATACAATTGATGAATTAAAATCATTCGCAATAAGAGGAAACGTAATCGACATGGCTGTCGGTATAATTATTGGTGCAGCTTTCGGAAAAATTGTCGATTCAATGGTAAAAGATATTATCATGCCGCCCTTGGGTTGGTTGATGGGCAAGGTTGATTTTACAAACTTATATCTTACTCTGCCGAACGGCAACGGTGAAATTATACAATATCCGTCATTGGATGCGGCACAAAAAGCAGGGGCTGTCACCATTAATTACGGTGTTTTTATCAATTCTTTAATAAGTTTTTCAATCGTCGTAATAGCCGTATTTATTTTGATAAAAGCAATCAACAAACTTAAATCGCTTGCGATAAAAGAATGCGAAACATAAGAAGCAATCACAACAAAAACATGCCCGAAATGTTTTTCAACAATCAATATTAAAGCGACAAAATGTCCATGCTGCACGGCAGATATTGAATAATATCTGCCGTTTAAGTAATTATTAAATTTTTGTCTTTACTTATGAGAATACTTTTTGGAAGAATTTTCCGATTTTTGTTTTAGGTTCATAAGGTTTTTTGCCTGCGATGAAATTAGTATCATCGGAAGGTGCGGAAATTGTCGTTTCTGACATACCCGGAGCCAAATCCGTAAGAGTAACTTGGAACGCATTGTTGAAGAATTTATCTTTCGGATAAGCAATTTCTTTAGAAGAATCCCACGGATTTACAACGTAAACGTTATCTTCGTCAACATTTGTAATACTGTATGCGTGGCTTGTTGTAATTGAACCTACACTTTCATCTTTTTCTTTGAATGAACAGTTCATAACGTATTTGTTAGAACTTTTATCATAAGTTTCAATCATTTTTTTTGTTTCTTTTTCGTCATTACAAACAAATTTTGAAGTTTTACCTGTGATGTAGTAAATTGCTTCATCAATTTGACCGCCTTTAAGCGGATCGGTAACAGTTGCATCTTTGCCGGCTGTTTTTGCCAAGTTACGACCGTCTTTCTTATAGTCGCCCGAAGCAATCAATTCACTTCTGTAATCTCCGATAGCTCTTTCAAGCAAGTTCATATCCGTATCGCCTGTTGAGAAGCTCTTTGAAGAATCAGAATATTTGTTTTCAATAATTTCTTTTGCAGAATAAGTGTATTGTTTATTTACACCTTTAAGAGTAACGGTAACGCTTCCGTCATCATTTTGTTTGATAGCGTTTTTCAAGTATGCTTCACCGACTGAAGAAGTTCTCAATGAGTTAACACCTGACAATACCCAGCAATCGCCGATTGATGCTTGTGAAGTATCTTCAATTTTACCGTTAACATCGTAGTTGTATTTTTTGTCTGATGAAACAAGTTTGTTATTATCGTCATAAGTATTTGTTGTAGTACCTATGAAAGTTTTCGTGCTAACTGTTCTTGTTCCGTCATCGTTATAAACTGTTTTTGATTCTCTGTTTTGAGTTTTGTCAGTACCTGATTTATAAGCAGTATCGGTAAGTCTGCCTTGAGAATCTTTTTCTGATGTCGTAGTTGACTTAGTGCCGTAATAGTATGTGACACCGCTTTTTGAACCGTCATCATTTACTTTTTCTACGGATTTGGATTCAAGACCGCCTCTGTTTGCGAGGTTAATTGTTGTTTTATCTCCGTTTTTGTAGTGGAATTCTTTTTTTGCTCCCATATCGATAAATGAAGCATTTACTGAATCCATAGCATTTTCATACAAGAGAGCTAAATCTTGTGTTGAAAGAATAGTGTCATCTTTATCGGCAAATTCACCGGTATTCAATGCAGCAACAGAATTAATTTCATCTTGAGTAACAGTTCCGTCACCATCTGCATCTAAAGCATTAAAGATATTTTCCGCTCCGTAAGTATCAACACCTAACATTGTAGAAGAAGGTGCACCGTGAACTCCGCTTTTGTGTTTTGCTAATTTTTCGAGCATTTCGTCTTGTGTTCCGAGGAAAATGCTTGATTCAAGAGTGCTGTTTCTATTTGCGTTTACAGAATTGAGTCCTTTTTCAAGTCCGGAAATTGAATTTCTGTAATTATCACTGTTCTTTCCTTGAAGAGTAAACCATTCTTTTGAATATTTTCTAATACCGTCCATTATCAGACCTTCACTACACTGTACTCACTTGTATACATGCTTTATCGGCAGTAATTCTTTTTTCTTTAACGAAAAACACACAAACATAACAAAAAGTTACAATTGATTATATTTGTTCCATGATTTTAACACAAAAAAATAATCACAAACTTTGTTTGACCAAAAACAAATAATTATTTATTATGAAAATATATTTGTTGATTAGGGATTATTTATGAATTTTTTGAAAAAAGATTTTGCCCCAAATTTTATCAATACAATTTTTTATATAATAATTTTTGCAATCGGTTGTTTTGTCTTAAAAGACGGACTTTTGAACGCAGAAGACAGATGTTATGAATTTTTTTACGACGGAATAAAAATTTACAAAAACTTTTTTTACGGTTCTTGGTTGATGGAACTTGAAAACCTTTTAATGTTTTACATTCCGCATTGTTTAAAGTTTAATCTGATTGATTGGTCAAATACATTCGGTGTTTTATTTCAATCTTTTTGTTACACATCAATTATATTTTTTATAGGAAAATTCGGAAAATTAGGAACGAAACTTTCTTCAAAAATCATTCTTCCTGTTTCATTTATTGCATTTTGTTCAATTTTTTTGATGTATTGCTTGTATAATGATCCGATTTTAAAGACAAAAATTTTTGAATTATTTATCTTTTTAAGTTTTTTCAGATATTTCGCAGCATCATGCCTGCTTGTAATTTTCTTTTATAATTTTTATAAATTATATTTGAACGAAAAACCGTCCGTATTATTGACAACGATTTGTGCATTTTTTATAGGAAATGCAGGAGAATACACTTCCGCAATCGCAATTACCACGGTATTTTTGGCATTTTTATACAAATTTTTTGCTGAAAAAGTGCCATTTAAAGAATTAAAATCATACGTATTGATATTTGTCATGCTTTGGGTAGGGTTTGGCTTATTAACCTGCACAGAAGGCTTTCAGGCATACTGTTCCAATTATTCCGGAAATTATCATTTTTCGTTGGCAAAAATCATTTCGGACATTCCCGATTTTGGAAAAATGTATGCAGAAAGGCTAATTGTCAATTATTGGTACATTCACGCAATATTAATCGGATTGTTTGCACTTTCTTATAAAAAAGATAAAAAAAATATTTCCAAAAACATATTTCCGTTTTTTATAGTAGCCGGAACGTTTGCGTTTTCAGCGACATTAATTATTTTGGGCAAAAATTCATACTTTGGAAATTATTGGCTTGATTATCGTGATTTTTACACGGTTTATATTATTTTATATACGGTTTGCGTAAGTCTTTCGATTTTCAATTTTATATCCGATTTTTCGTTAGAAAACAATAAAAAAATTGTCACATGCCTTATGGTATTTTGTTTAGTGATAACCGCAATTTTTATACCGTACGCAAAAGATTTTATGATTGAAAAAAACAATACAAAAAAATTCTTTTACTGTTTGGACAAAATGAGAATATTCTACGAATACAAAGGAATTACCCCTTATATGCCGTCAGTATACAGCTGGAATATGTTCGATGCGGTTAGAAAACCGATTTCTTATAATTTCGAAAGCGATGACATAATTTTGTACGAAGACCCGTTTGACAAAGAATATTACGACAGAATGGAAGATTTTTATTATCCTCAGGCATATCATATAAAATTTACAAACAGGGCCGAAGATATGATTTTGAGCAAGAATAATACAGATGCAATAAATTATTACAAATCTTTGGGCGGAAATTTTGATGAATTAAAAAACGGAAAAATCAGATTTAAAAATCTGGAAGACAAAAATTTTGTTCTCGGAATTCCAAAACAAAAATAACACTATTTGTGTTTTCCTCTGAATAGGGGGGTTGAAAGAAGTTCAGAGTATGTTATAATATAGATATGTTAAGTATAATGCTTTCAAATATTAATTCTTTTTCTTCTGACACATGACGTGGCAGTCGGCATTGAGCATTTATTTTTTGGAATAAAGTAAGTAAAAGAATAAGAAAGCAGGTTTTGCATGAAAAGAAGTACAACGGCTTTTGTAGCTACGTGGTGTGTACTCTCTGTAATATGCACTTTAGTTATGTTCCATTTAACAATGGCAGACAATACAAAATTGACTCAATTAATTTTAGCAAATTCATTATTTTTGGTAGCAATCGGTATATTTTTCATCGTATACCGTGACAAAATCGGAATTTTGCTCGGAAATTATAAAAGAGAAAAAGAAATTTAGATTTCGATTAAAATCCTTAACAAAATAGAAACTCGGGTATAGTTTTTTTTCAGAAAAAAGCTATAATTGAAGAATGAAAAAAGTTATAATGTACATTCACACTCACTGGGACAGGGAGTGGTATAGGGAATTTGAAGAATTTCGTCTTCGATTAATTGAAGTTACGGATGAAATTCTCGAAAGGTTACAAAGCGGAGATTTGCCCGAGTTTTATTTTGACGGACAGACGATAGCACTTGAAGATTATCTCGAGATTTATCCTGAAAAAGAGGAGCTTGTAAAATCTTTAATTAAGCAAAAAAAGTTATTTGTCGGACCTTTTTGTTGTTCGGCGGATCAATTTTTGACAAACGGCGAAAGTTTATTGCGTAACCTTTATTTCGGAATAAAAAAATCCCGGGAATGGGGTGAAAAAGATTTTATTGCATATCTTTCGGACACATTTGGGCATTGTGTTTCGATGAATGAAATATTAAAAACGGCAAACCTTGATAAAGCCGTAATTTGGCGAGGTATAGGCGATTTACCCGCTGATTTAACGTGGAATGATATAAAAACGACAAATCTCATTCAAGGATATTTCAATGATTTTTTAAATTGCGATATAGATTTTGATACAAAGTCTGATTTATTAAAAAAATATCTTGATAAAATTGCCGCAAAATCAGGAGAATACGTTCTTTTACCGATTGGCGGAGACCATTTAAAAGCTTGTGATGATATCAAAAATTTAATTTGCAAGTTAAACAAAAAATTTAAAGATGAGTATCAATTTATTCTTTCAAATCCGATTGAATACTTCAAAAAAATCAAAGATGAAGACAGAACATCAGTAAAAGGTGAATTTTTAAATAATGATAAAACCTTTATATTACAAGGGGTTTACTCCGCAAGAAACGACATAAAGCAGGCAAATGCCGTTTGTGAAAGAAAATTAAATGAAGCGGAAATGTTTGATGCAATTAATTCAACTTTTTTCTGCAAAAAAAGTCGTCAAAAACAAATTGACTACGCATACAAAACATTAATTAAAAATCACGCTCACGACAGCATTTACGGCTGTTCGACCGATAAAGTCAGCAGAGAAGTTTTAACAAGATTTGAAAAAGTCGAAGAAATAGCAGACGGAATTAAAAAGCGTTGTATAAGAGATATTTCAACTCCTGACGGAATTGTTGCAATAAACCTTTCTAACAGTGAGTTTTCAGGTATTACCACAATAAAAACAACAAAAAAATTACCGTCATCTCTTAACGCAGTTAAAATCGGCAAAGAACGCGGATTTTCAGACGAATTATTATATAATCCCAACAAAATTCCAGTAACGGAAGATTATACCGACATTATTGAATATGCGGTTAATTTGAAAAACATCCCTGAATTTTCGTCAAAAACCATAACAAAAAATGACATTTTCGACAAAAATGATATAAAAATCAGCAAAAATTCAATTGAAAATGAAAACATAAAAATTAAAATAAACGGAAACAAAATCGTTGTTACCGATAAAAAAAATCAAAAAATTTATGGCGATTTTATGAAATTTTCAGACGTCGCAGACATTGGTGACAGCTACAATTTCGCCCCGTTAAAAGATGATAAAAAAATCGTTTCGAAAATAAAATCTTTTAAAATTGAAGATAAAAAATTTCTTGCGATTTTAAAAATTGTCTTTGAAATAAAAATCCCCGAAAAGACTACGGATAAAAGACGTTCGATTGTTTCACCAAAACACGAAATCGAAGCAAGATTTGTCCTCGGTTCCGGTGCAAAATTTGTCAAAATTGACTTAAAATACGAAAACAAATCAAAAGACCATAAACTTCAAGCGGTCTTTGACCTTGAAAAACCTGTCAATGAGACGATTTCAGAGGATTTATACAAAACTGTCAAGAGGAATTTTGACCCTAATTACGATTTAAATGAAAAAATTCCCGCACCAAGAGGCATTGAGCTAAAACAAAATACGATGCCGATTAACAGGTTTGTTTGGACAAACGGAGTCGGGATAATAACGGACGGTTTAAAAGAAATTGAAATTGCGAAAAATACGCTTGCCGTAACGATTTTGAGAGCAACGGGAATTATTTCCAATCCTAAAAATCCCGCAAGAGGAACTCCGGCAGGACCTCCGCTTGTTGAAGAAGATCTTCAAATGATTGGAAAACAAAAAGCATCTTTTGCATTTTCATTCACTGATAAAGCCGAAAATCTATATAAAATTTGTGATGAGATTTTTAATCCGCCAATTTTGCTTTTTGGTAATATGAAAAATCGTCAGTTTATTTCAAAAGATAATAAAGCAATACGAGTTACCGCGATAAGAAAATCGGCAGAAAACGACTTGATTGTAAGGCTCGTAAACTATTCAAACGAAAAAGAAATTTGCACAATAAACAGCAAACAGGTTTTCGAAACAGACTTAACAGAGTTAAAATCAATACCCACTCACAAAATTTTATATTTCAATCCACACGAAATAAAGACCATTAAATTATAAAAAAATCCTCGGCATTAACCGAGGATTTAAATTATTTTTGGATTTGTTGACTATTTTCAACATTTTGTAAATTGTTTAATTGAAATTCCGCCATTGCAATCGGATTTGTCATTTTAGTAATTTCAGCAATTGAACGAGGGAAATATTGTTGCAAAATTATTGTTCTCATTGCAATTGCAGCCGGTTCTTCGGGTGCTAAACCGTTGATTGCATTAGATTCTGCGACTGTTTCTTTTCTTCCTCTTTGCGGTTTTGTATCGGGGCTGAAAATAAAGTAGCCGACTAATTTTTCCTTGTAATCGGGGAATGCTTTAATGAATGCGGCTTTTTCTTCTGCATACGCCGTTCTGAAAGCGGTTGTGTCAGCAATAACATTTTTTTTCAAATTCTTTACAACCTCTTTGTCCATCAAATTAGCATCTTCAGGTACTCTAACTGCATCTTTGCTGTGACCCAATTCGTGATTGATAACAAAGTTATCGGTTTTGCACATCAAAAAGTCATGAATTCCGACGAATGCTGAATCCAAATCGTCTTTCAACGGTATAATTTCCTTGATGTTGTTGTGCATTGTGAAAAGAGTATCTGTCGGAAGTTGGTCGAAGAGTTTGTCCGTAACATCTGTTGTTGTGTAACTTCTGTTCGGTGCTACTTGTTCTAAAAATGCTCTCGTTTCAGGAGTTGCAGTAAAATCTTCAGATGTCATTGTGACGGATTCGCCTTTTGTTTGGTTTGTGATAGTAACTTCTTTTCCGTTGCGTTCGGTTGTATATTTGTTGCCGTTAACCGTCGATTTTGTTATATTCCCGTCCTTGTCAAAACTTCTGTCAATCGTCGACAAAACCTTGCCGTCCGAATCTGTAATTTGGCAGAACAACGACTTGTGGTTGCCGTCTTTGTCTGTCACGAACTTATATTCAGTCTTTGTTCCGTCTAAAGACGTTAAATTCCTTTCAACAGTGTATGAACCGTCTTCATTTTTTGTTGTCTTGGCAATAATTTTTTTATTTCCTGCCGCATCCGTTTCAGTAATGTCATAAACACCTTTAACGGGAGATTGAGTGTAAGCTTCCATCTTCACAACCTTACCGTTTTCATCTTTTTGTAAAGTAGTTATGGACTCAGTTATCGTTCTTCTCTTCAATAACGGCTGTGAAAGCTTAATTTCCGTAACAGTGTTATGTTCATAATCTTCAATGTATCTTACACCTTTAGACGGTCTTTTCAAATCAATTTCCATAACTTCCGCAGAATTTAAAACTCCGTCTTCATTAAATACATTTTTTGTTGCTCTGATGTAATTTTTACCATTCTTTGTATTTTCATATTGGGAAACATCATCGCATCTTTTAAACATATTTCGTGTAGATTTAGTGATGTTCGACTCAAATGTCGATTCAACTTTTTTATAAGTTTCCGGAAGTTTTATCGTAATATTCGTACTGTTAAATTCAGCAGGCTTAGAACCTTGCGGAAGATATATCTTATTATCAGGCAACAATATCTGATTGCTTCTGATATCAGGAAGCATAATACCTGATGCATTTTCCGTGTAATTAACCTGAGAATTTTGTGCTACTTTTGCACCTTTGCTTAAATTTATATTTTGAACATTAAAATTATTAATATTGTTTACTTGCATACACTGTCCTAACTTACGGACAAATTATACCACTTATAATCGTTTTTTTCAAGAAAAAACCCCAAAACCATTGGCAATAAAGCGTTTCTTAATTTGATAAAATATAAATTAATTTTTGACCTACCGATAGGCGGTATTTATTATTTTATAAATTAATGAAAAATTTTTAAATACTCCTGCCTTAAACTCACGCTACAAAAGCAAAAGCTTTGTTATGTTAAGTTATATTAAGAATAATATATACAAAAAGACAATTTTTTAGAGGAGAAAGACTTTATAAAAGAGTAGAGAACAGGAGAGAGAAACGATGACACCATTTGTAGTAAATGCAGCAGATATGTATCAAGAATCC
>CACZSN010000033.1 GCA_902783835.1 uncultured bacterium | reverse complement strand
CTTGTAGGGGCATCAAGATTTGGTCACAATTTTATCGCATAGTGATAAATCATAAAAAAGATTTTACTCTCACACTTTAAATTAATTAACTCTCACTCTCACAATTTAAAACTCTCACACTCTCACAAAAATTTCTCAGCCCTCATTATGAGGGCTTTTTTATTGGGCTTCGGTTGTTCAAAGTGAATACACCCCTTAATTTGCCAAGACCAAAGTTGTACGTATTTACGGTAAATCATGAATTTTGCAGATAATTTGATGTCCGGTAAGATATAATTCTTCAATTTAACAATAAATATTAAGAAATATTACTTAAAATCTTGTCATTTTGTGTTGTTTTTTTAAAGAATGGAGTAAATTAAACCAAATGTTAACATTTGTAAAGATGAGTTTTGGGGGTAAAACCCTTGTGACGCTTGACTTTTTAAAAAAAACTTTTAAAAAGTCATCTTTTTTCTGAAATCCGACCCCCTCTTATATACTTTATATATATAGAGAGGTTGATAAAAGAGGTTCTTTTTTTAGCGAAAAATTTTATTCACACACACACTTACCATACACACTAAACCTTTCACTTACACACGAGGAAGCATAACAGCTTTCGGGGGACTTGCAAAAGTCTCTTTTTTTTTACCTTTTTTATGGTTTTTCAAGGTGATTTGATGAGATAAGATTTGATTTTGGCAAAAAAAATCAGTCGAAGTAAGAATTCCGACTGACTTTTAAAGGTGTTTTATCTGTCAAAAAAGCTTTGTTTTTTATTTAAGTCTTTATCGATTATTATTCCGCCCCATTCTACCATTGTAAAGCCTTGTCTTTTAATCTTTTTAAGGGCATATGGTGTTGATTTTGTGTTTGGTTGAACGGGAGTAAAGACGACCTCAATTCTGTTCCGCGAGTCGGGTTTGGGGGAAACGGAGAGTTTTATCCAGTCATCGACTTCTTCATTTTGGAGAAAATAAATTCTGAAATCGGTTGCGGGGTAATTTGAAATGATTTCCGACCAATATCTGACAAATTCTGATTTTTCGTTGGCATTCATCCCTAATTCATCTGCTTTTTGGGACAAAAACGGTTTAATATTTTCTTTTTTGATACTCCAGCCGACGAGTTTTTTGGGAGGTTCTTTGATAAATTTGTCGCCGTCCCAGTAAATATAGGGGTAATTGTTTGCTTGGCAAGCAGTTTGAGCATATTCAAAACCGAAAGTTGTCGGGAGAGAGTTGCAGTTCGTTTTATCGGGTTGTAAGTCTGTCAAATGCCCGTCTTTGTGGGCAATTACCTTCCATCCGTTCAAATATTTTTGTGGTACGGTATTTTTTGTCAAGACAAAGTAATCGAGTCTGACATTGACCATTTTGGGCAAATTATCCGAATAGAGATAAATAGCAGGCTTTTTAATCGGGGTGTCGCCGCCGTCGGGTAATTTTATATCGCCCATTGACTCAGCAATTTGCAGTCCGCCGAGAGTGATAAGGCATGCTGAAATCGCTGTTATGGCTTTAATTTGCATTGAAAGATTTTTTAAATTAAAGTGCTTCATTTTGATTTTTCTTTACTTTGGGTATTGCGGAAAGTTGGCAAGCATAGCTATAAGCTTGTTCAAGGTTGCTTCCTGCTTGAATTTCCTGCCATTGACGAGGTTGGTAGTCAACGAGCATAAGTTCGTCACGTTTGTTGTAACCTTCAATCATCATTGGCTTAAAGAGTTTTTGACCGCAATCCATTTTGAAATAGTATGTTGCGTAATACATTTCTTTATTTTCCGGAGAATAGTCTTCATTGTAAATTTTCATGCGGATTTCGGCTGTATTATCTTTTCTGTTGTATCGAATGCTGTCGAGGTCGATTTCCGCAGCATCGGTAAATTCTTCTTCGGCTGCTACTGCAATCGGTGCAATCGCCATTGTTGCCAAAAATAAACCGAGCAATAATTTTTTCATTTTTTCTCCTTTTTTATGCCGGAATGATATCCGCACTGTTCTCATTTTGTATTATCTTATATATTTTAACATTTTCCAAGTATCTTTTGTCAAAATGTAAAGTATCCACAGATGTAATAATTGTCTGGTGACGCTCCTCAATTCCGTTTAACAAGTACGTTTGACGGATATCGTCAAGTTCAGCAAGGACATCATCAAGTAACAAAATTGCATTGTATCCCGTTTTTGAGCGGATTAATTCTGTTTCCGCAAGTTTGAGGGCAAGAACGATAGTTCGTTGCTGACCTTGAGAGGCAAATTTTTGCGAATTTATGTTATCGATAAAGAACGAAACATCGTCACGGTGCGGTCCTACGACGGATTGTGCACGGATAATTTCTTCGTTTCTTTTTTCGTCAAGTCGTTCGTAGAATTTTTCGGCAATTTTTGCACTCGTCCACTCCGAAACGTCTTCAACGTTTACGTCTTCGAGGATTGACGAGTTATAAACTATCGAAAGAGTTTCTTTGAGCGAAATATGTGAATGTTTTTGCCGAGCGTATTTCAAAAGTTCTTTGAGGAAATTTAACCGCAATAAAATTATGTTACTTCCCGTTATTGCAAGTTGTTCGTTCCACACGTCAAGGAGTGCATTTTCACCGTTAATGTTGCCGCCTAATGATTTTAAGAAATTATTTTTTTGAGTACGGATTTTATTATATTTTGAAATTCTGTCCGCATGTGCTGGGTAAAGCGACGAAACAGCCTCGTCGAGCCAAGTTCGACGGTCTTCGGGGTTCCCTCGAAGAAGAGCAAGGTCGCTCGTTGAAAAACTTACGGAAAAAATATTTGAAAGATACTCTGATGTCTTATTCTTCTTGATTTCATTGACTTTGAGCAATTTTTTCTTTGGTGGATTTAGAACAATTTCGAGGGTCGTGTCACTGTCATTTTTTGTGAAAACACCTTTAATTTTGGAAAAATCTTCGCCCCATTTTATAAGTTCGCTATCGTGTTTTGCCTTGATTGTTTTGAGGGACGCAAGATAGCCGATAGCCTCGAGGAGATTGGTTTTTCCTTGAGCATTTTTTCCTGTCAGCAAAATTTTATCCGCATCAAAATCAAGATTTAAGTCGGAATAGTTGCGAAAATTTCTCAGCTGAACATTTTTTATAAACATAATAAAATTATAGCTTTTTAGTCCGCAGTTGGCAAAAATGTTGCACGATGTATAAAATAGTCCACCGTTCCGATGATTTTGTTCGACAAGAAAGATTTGATAATGTATGATGGACAAAGGTGTGTTTGAAAAAGGATAAAATATGAAAAAACTTTCGACAAATTATTTAAAGGGTAATATTTACGGCGGTATTACGGCTGGTGTAATTGCTTTGCCGCTTGCACTTGCTTTTGGTGTAGCAAGCGGAATGGGTGCGGCAGCAGGGTTATACGGTGCAATTTTTGTCTGCCTGTTCGCTTCGATTTTTGGCGGGACAAAAACTCAAATTTCAGGGCCGACAGGACCTATGACGGTTGTTGTTGCTTCTGTTATTGCTCTTTATCCGAACAATCCCAAAATAGTTTGTATGACGATATTTTTGGCTGGTATTTTTCAAATTTTACTTGGCTTTATTAAAGTCGGCGATTTAATTAAATACGTTCCGTATCCGGTCATTTCAGGGTTTATGTCGGGTGTCGGTGCAATTATTGTGCTTTTGCAAATCAACCCGCTCTTCGGGCATGATGCTTACGGAAATGTTTTGCAAACGGTTAAAAGTTATTTTCATATTTTTCAAAATGTCAATCCTCAATGCTTGATTTTAGGCATTTTGACACTTTTAATCGTATATTTTACTCCGAAAAAAATCGGCAAAATTATCCCTTCATCACTTTTGGCATTGATTGTGGCAACCGTTGTTGCGGTCGCGTGCAAGTTTAATGTTCCCGTAATCGGGGAAATTCCGACGGGTTTGCCGCATTTTCAACTTGGATTGATTTCTTTTAAAGAATTTTATGTAATTATCCCTGTGGCCTTGACGTTGGCGGTTTTAGGCTCGATTGACTCACTTTTGACGTCGCTCGTTGCCGATTCAATGACGAGAACAAAACATAACAGTAATAAAGAACTTATCGGTCAGGGTTTAGGAAATGCCGTTGCGGGCATGTTTGGCGGAATTGCCGGTGCGGGTGCAACAATGAGAACCGCGGTAAATATTAAATCGGGCGGAACGGACAGACTTTCGGGCATTGTCCACTGTATTTTGCTTGCGGTAATTTTGATTTTTCTTGCTCCTGTTGCCTCGAAAATCCCTCTCTGCGTGCTTTCCGCAATTTTGATTAAGGTCGGATTTGATATCATCGACTATAAATTCCTTGCAATAGCAAGAAACGTCCCCCGCAAAGAGTTTGCGGTTATGGGAATTGTATTTTTCCTGACGGTTTTCTACGACTTGATTTTTGCTGTTGCGGTTGGTATTGTACTTGCTTCAATCCTTTTTGCCGCAAGTGTTTCCGCTTCTACAAACGTTTCTGCGGTCAAAATCGATGAACTTGATGATATTAATGATGAAATTCTTGACGATGAAAGATATAAAAATTTAATTTCTTTTATTAGAATTGACGGTGCATTCTTCTTCGGTTCGTCAGCGTGCGTGCTTAATCAGGTTGAGAAAAATTCCCAAAATGTAAAATGTATCGTTTTGTATTGCAAACGTGTCGTGACCATCGATGTTTCGGCGATTTTTGTGCTTGAAGAAATTATTGAAAGATTTGAAAGCCACGGTGTTAAAGTCATTTTGGTTATGAAGGATTGGCAAATGGTGGATAAAATTTTGCATGCCGGTCTTGCGAAAATTTTGACAGCCGATAATTTCGCATTCAGCAAGGAAACCGCGTTGATTAAAGCAAAAAGGCTCGTTCGACACTATTTGAAATAATAATTTATTGAATAAAAAATAAAACCGACTCATTAAGGGTCGGTTTTGTTTAGCATAAATTTTTTGTTGTCTATTTTTTGCCAAAAGTCAAAACAGACAATTTGCGGGCTTTTTGTTCTTTTTGAGAATCACGTAATTCCCAACAATCAAGACAACGTGCTTCATAAGTTTCATCCGCTCCAATCATAATAAGCGGAGAATTTTTGTCGGCGGGTTGACCGTCAATTAAACGTTGTGTTCTGACTGCGTATTCACTGCCGCATTTCATGCAGATTGCTGTCAATTTATCGACTTTGTCGGCATAAGCTAAAAGTTGTGGCATTGAACCAAAGGGTTCACCTTTGAAATCTAAATCCAAACCGCAGCCGATAATTCTTTTTCCTTGTGCAATAAGGGTTTTGATAACTTCTAAAATATATTCGTCAAAAAATTGCATTTCATCAATAGCAACAACATCGTCTGTTTTTTCGACAAAATCAAGGATTGAAGCGGCATCTTTAACTTTGCAGGTTTCTAAAAACATGCCGTTTCTTGACTCAATGATATCGCTTTTTGAACGGGTATCAATTGCGGGAGAAATAATTTTGACTTTTTTCTTCGCAATCACAAGTCTTTTAATTCTTCTTATTAATTCTTCGGTTTTACCGCAACTCATCGGTCCGGTAATAAGTTCAAATCTGTAACCCATTCCTTACATCCCCTTGTCGTAACGACTTCAGTCGTTAACTTTCATGATTGTAAAACAAACTCGGTTCCTCTGTCAAAGCATGTTTTCCATACCTGTTATATTTGTTAATCAATGAGCTGACAGTCTGATTTTAAACGGTTTTGACGATTTTGACGAAAATTTTTCTAAAACGATGTTGACTCATATAATATATATAAAAAAAGAACCTCGAGGGTTCTTTTTTGTTTAAGGAGCGAGGATTGTAATGACGTTTCTTCCTTCTAATGACGGTTTTCTTTCGACCGTTAATTTTACGTCTTTTAAGTCCTCTAAAAATCTGTTAGCCAAATCGTAAGCCAATTGGTTATGTTGCATTTCACGTCCTCTGAGCATTACGACGATTTTAACCTTGTTTCCGTCTGCCAAAAATTTCTTAATATTCTTAATTCTGACTTGATAATCGTGAACATCGATTTTGTATCTGATTTTGATTTCCTTGATTTCGACGACTTTTTGTTTCTTTTTAGCTTCCTTTGCACGTCTTGCCATTTCGTATTTATATTTTCCGTAGTCAAGAATTTTCGCAACGGGCGGTTCTTGGTTAGGCGAAACGACAACTAAATCTAAATCTTTGTCTTGAGCCATTTGGAGTGCTTTTGCCGTTGAAATTACTCCGTGATTATTTCCTTCGTCGTCAATCAATCTGACTTCTTTTGATGTAATTCTTTCATTTAACAACGAATTGTTGTTTTGGTTAAAATCTCTGCTGATGGTAATTCTCCTTCTTTTGTCTTTGTGGATTTATAATAACAGGAAAATGCCGTTATAGCAAGTTATTCAAAAAAAATATATGACAATTTTGTAAACATGGGGTTGATTTTAAAACATGTTTTAAATAATATAAATGCGAAGCCAAAGACATTTGGGGGACCGGCATGGTCGACAAAGCGGTTGACGGTTAGTGATAACGGGAAATCAACAAAGTCGACGAAGCGGTTGGCAATTAGCAATAATAACCAATCAGCAAATCAAAAGGCGGAAGCGGGCAGAGATGTTCGATTAAGACAAAAACGGTCCTTAAAAATTACCCAAATCAGGTAACATCAAAATTTCAATACAAATCTCGTTTTGCTCGGGATTTTATAAAATTTTCGATTTTACGATTGGTTTCACTCGTAAAATTTTTTTTGCGAGGGAAAAACAGGTCGATAAAATACAAAGGAGCAAAAATGGCAACAAAAGCTTTTAAACAAGAAAAGGCTGACTCCATTAAAGAAAAAATGGGAAAGGCACAAGTAGCCATCGTTACTGAATACAAAGGTATGACAGTAGAAGAAATTCAATACCTTCGCCGTGAACTTCAAAAAGTCGGCGGTGACTATATGGTTACTAAAAATACTTTGGCAAAGTTGGCAATTAAGGGAACTCAATTTGAAGTATTGGCAGAAACTTTCAAAGGACCTATCGCTGTTGCGTTTGGTTTTGAAGATCCTGCACAACCCGCAAAAGTTCTTGCTAAGTTTATCAAAGAAAAGAAAAAAGGTGTTATTGTTGCAGCAGGCTTGGACGGACAATTGTTGTCCGCAGAAGAAGCAAAAGCACTTGCAGATATTCCTTCAAAAGAAGAACTTTATGCAAAAATGCTTGGCTGCGTAAATTCACCGGCAACAGGTATCGCTGGCGCTGTAAACGCTGTAATGAGCAGTTTGGTCAGAGCAATCGATGCAGTTGCAAAACAAAAAGCTGCATAGTTATGGCGGCATAAAAAACACAAAAACAAAGAAAATAATTAAAGGAGAAATAAAATGAGCAACGTAACAGAAATTTTAGAAAAAATCGAATCATTAACATTGCTTGAAGCAGCAGAATTAGTAAAAGCTATGGAAGAAAAATTCGGCGTATCAGCAGCAGCACCGGTTGCAGTTGCAGCAGCAGCACCGGCAGCAGGCGGAGCAGCAGAAGAAGAAGCAACTGAAGTTAACGTAATCTTGGCTTCAGCAGGCGCTAACAAAATCGCAGTTCTTAAAGAAGTTAGAGCTTTGACAGGCCTCGGCTTGAAAGAAGCAAAAGACCTCGTTGACGCTGCACCGAAAGCAATCAAAGAAGGCGTTAAGAAAGAAGAAGCTGCAGAAATCAAGAAAAAACTTGAAGAAGCAGGCGCAACTGTTGAACTTAAATAGTTTCTCAGGAAAATATTTTAAAGAGGCGAACCGCAAGGCTCGCCTCTTTTTTGTTGGCATGCTTCTTCGGTAATTGACTGCCTCGCAGTAGGTTTTTTTAACAGTCTCGCAGCAATTTTTCTTACCGACTGACAGGCGGTTAAAAATGGAAAAAATTTTAAAAAATCCTATAATACCAATGCTTATGACATTGATTGTTAAGTATTGTAAATATCATGTGATTAAAATAACAATTATTTGAATAATTTTTATTTTATCTACTTGCATAATTTGAAAAATTGTCTTATAATAAAAACGTACAAATGGTTTCTTTTGAAACCCTAAACTATATAATTAGCCCGCGAGGGTGTGTAATAATAAAAAGGAGAATTAAATGAAAAAAGGTTTTACTTTGGCAGAAGTATTGATTACACTCGTAATTATCGGTGTAATCGCAGCAATGACAATCCCGACATTGATGAATTCAACTAACAACCAAGAATTCAGAGTTGGTTTGAAAAAAGCTATTTCAACTTTGAACCAAGCTATGTCATTGAACTATGCATTGGAAGGTACTCAAGTTGGTACAACTTCAACTTTGACAAGTGCATCAGATATCGTTAACAACCTCTTCAAAAAGAGAATGAGCGTTATCACAACTCAAACAACAGGTACAGCATTTGCTTCAACGAACGCACCTTTCACAGCAACTAACGATGAATTGTTCTACACAGCTGACGGTATGAGATTTGCAATCACTACATTCTCAGGTGAATATGATCCGGTTGCAGACCAAATGTACTATGGTTTGGTATTGATCGATGTTAACGGTGATAAAGCACCTAACACTGTATGTACAAATGCTAACGCACCGACTGATACTTACGTTGCTACAATGTATGGTAACAGAGTTGTTGCAGGTAACATGAAGAACCAAACAGATGCTGCTTCAATTGCTGCACAACAAATTATCTTCGATAAGAAATCTTCTAACAGAACAACAACAACCCCTTAGTTTAGTTATATAGTTTGTAAAAGAAACCGTCCTCATCGGGGGCGGTTTTTTTATGGAAAAAATTATAAAAAATAAAGCATGCCAAAAATAAAGCATGCCAAAAATAAAGGTGTCTTTCATTCACCATTGATTATTGGAAAATTTATTTGAAACCATTATTTTTCGGTAAAATCCAATAAAATATTTATATCAACATTCAAAAATTTTGATAGTTCCAAAATTTTTCCCAAAGACATGTTTGCTCGTCCGCATTCAATTCCTGCTACATAATTTTGAGACACGTCCATTTTTTCGGCAAGTCCTTCTTGAGTCAAATTTTGTTTTATGCGTTCTATTTTAACGTTTTTACCAAATTGTTTGAGTAAAGTTTTCTTGTCCATTATTTACAAGTATATAAATATTGACTTATAAATAGTATTATGCTATAAGTTATAATATATTGAGTTATATATTATAGTTTAGTAAATATTATAGTTTGAAAAGGTATTTAAGACAAAAAAAGCATAGCCGAAACACTAAACATAATTCCTGCGGAAGTATCGGATTCTGCGGGATTTTTATTGTTTATTTTTTCGGAAAGTTATTTGTTTTAATACAAAAACGGACGTCTGAGACGCCCGTTCGTTTTAAGATATTCAATGTATTAATTTATGCGTGATGTTTAGCGTAACACTCTTTGCAGTACACTTCTTTACCTGAAATAGGTTTGAACGGTACTTGTGTTTGGCAACCGCAATCCGAGCAGGTAACGTCGTACATTTTTCTTTTCGCACGTTGGTTTTGGCGACGGGATTTACGGCATTCCGGACATCTTTTCGGTTTGTTCACGAGTCCCTTTTCTGCGTAAAATTCTTGTTCTCCGGCAGTAAATACAAATTCACTTCCGCAATCTTCGCAGATAAGTTTTTCATCTTGATACATTTGATTCTCCTCGGGCATGTAGTTTCGTTCCGCACAAGCTTGCCCAAGCTCTGTGCATGACTTTATTTTACCTTTATTTTTGAATTTTTGCAATAAAAAGATTATTTGCAAATTGAATAAATCATGTTTACAAAGAACTTGGTGTATGTGATAATGTATGTATTGGTGCAAAGTAAGCGTGAGGAGTAAAAATGGCAATTATAACAGACAGATTTAGTATCAGTACAAAAGGTTTTACGGATATTGTTGATATAACTTCTCAGATTGTTGAACTTACAAAAAAACATGGTATTAAAGAAGCAAATGCTCATATTTATGTTATCGGTTCGACCGCTTCAATTACTACGATTGAGTATGAACCCGGACTTTTGAGAGATTTGCCGGAAGCTCTTGAAAAATTTGCACCGGTTAACAAAGAGTATTATCACGATCAAACTTGGCAAGACGGAAACGGCTATGCTCACTTACGTTCTTCTTTGATTGGAACTTCGGAAAATATTCCGATTATTGACGGAACTCCTTTTTTGGGAACTTGGCAACAAATAGTTCTTGTTGACTTCGATAATAAACCGAGAACAAGAACGATTTTGGTTCAATTTTTATTTTAATATTTGATTATTTTGTAAATTGCCAAATCGCAACATTTTTACATTATTTTCTTCAAGAGAATTGATGTTAATATCTTTTGGAAAATTTTCGGGCAGAGCGGACTAATAATAGTGAAAAATTGTCTGCTGATATTTATTTTGCAAGAAACAGACCGAGAAAATATCGAAAGCGAAAAAAAGGCTCCGAAAGGAGCCTGTACTTAATTTAGAGAGAGAGTTTTGAGAGTATTG
>CACZSN010000032.1 GCA_902783835.1 uncultured bacterium | reverse complement strand
GGACGGGTTTCTTCAAGAAGTTTATAACTCCATCTGCAAGGTTGTGCACAGCCGCCTTTATTGGCTTTTCGCTCACCTTGAGTCATATAATCGCTGAGCAAACATCTTCCCGAGAACGAAACGCATTGTGAGCCGTGAACAAAGACTTCAAGTTCAACATCGGGTACATCTTTTTTGATTTGTGCAATTTCGGGAATAGAGAGTTCTCTTGCAAGAACGACTCTTTTTGCTCCAAAATCTCTCCAAAACTTGACGGCTTCCGAGTTTAAGGTATTTGCTTGCGTACTGATATGGATATCTATATCGGGCAAATATTTTTTGACCACCGACAAAACACCAACGTCTGAAATTAATATACCGTCGGGGTTTGCGTCTTTAATTATATCCATTTTTTGGACAAGTTTTTCAATGTCGGAATTAAAAGAATAAATATTGAGTGTCAAATAAGCCTTTCCGCCCAAAGAATGCACCAAATCGACACAAGCTTTCATGTTGTCATCAGTGATTATTTCGCCTTTTCTCAAAGCTCTCAAACTAAAATCGACCGTACCGAAATAAACGGCATCCGCACCGTATTTCAAAGCATATTCACATTTTTCAAGGCTGCCGCCCGGCAATAATAATTCAGGTTTTTTCATATGTCCATTATAAATGAAAAAAATATTTTTAAAAACTTTTGTTTTCTATTTTCTCATACAATCGGAGGATATTGCATTCTTTTCGCTAAAGAGCAATTTTTGTTCGGCGATAACAAAAATGTAAAAGGATATCTTTTACATCCTCCCCAAGTCTGACAGCCGCCATGAGCGGCATTTTTTTTTGGGGACTTCGTCCCTTTCAGTTTGTGCCTGCTTATGGTTTTTAGATGAACAATGCCGAAGCGGAACGCCGAAGTAGCGAAAGCAAAAACGAACGACAACGACAGTGAAGTTCGTGACTTGCTTTCGTGGAGCAAAATCCAAGACAGGGACTTCGTCCCTTTCAGTTTGCGTCTGATTGGATTTTTATAGTCGTCATTCTGAACCACGAAGTGGTGAAGAATCTTGGAAAAATGATTGGGAAATAGATTTTTCGGGATAAATCCTTCAGAATGACAGAAGTTTTTTGCTTGGTGGCGAAAGCCTATACTACGCACTGTCACCCTGAACTCGTTTCAGGGTCTTTAATATGCAGATTCTGAAACAAGTTCAGAATGACAATTAAATACCTGCTACCGGGTGGTTTTTTATCGAAAAACAAAAGAAGTAGGGTCGACTTTAGTCGACCAGAAATTTGCTATTAGCAAAAAGTTTTACTTATTAATCTTCAACCTCTTTAATTAATAAATTCAAATCTGTGTTCAAGGCTTCGGCAATTTTTACTATAATTACAATACTTGGATTTGCTTTTTGTTTTTCAATTAAACTTATATATTTTTGCGTAATTCCTGATAATTCTGCAAGTTTTTCTTGCGTAAATTTTTTCTTTAAACGCTTAATTCTAATATTTTCAGATATTCTATGTAAAATTTCTTTATCATCCATAATAAAAATGGTAAAAGAATTTTAAAAATAAGTTAATCCATGATATTATATAAATAAGAAGTATACTTCTTAATATAAGAATATAATAGGTATTTTATGCAAAATAAGAAATATTTTAAAAAGACGTTACTTATAGACTTGGATGGAGTTTTGAATGATTATGTCGGAAATTATAATAAAGACTTCATTCTGCCGATAAAACAAGGTGCGAAAGAGTTTTTGAGAGATTTATCAAAAAATTATGTTATAAAAATTTTTACAACAAGAAATAGCGAACTTGCATCAAAATGGATTGAAGAAAATGGTTTGAATGAATTTGCGGTTGGGGTTACTAACGTCGAAGAGCCTTGCTGGGTCTATATTGACGACAGATGTATAACTTTCGACGGGAATTTTGAAGGTTTGATTGATAAAATTGACAATTTCAAACCGTATTACAAAAAATAGATAATTTCTGTATTAAGAAGTAGTGTTGACTTTAGTCAACCAATACAATTCTTGTCATACTAAGGCTTTAGCCGAAGTATCTATTTTTTATATTTTACAAATTAAGAGATTCTTCGCCTAAAGGCTCAGAATGACGTAAATATCAACGCAAATCCAAAATCTACAAGCAGACGCAAACTGAGCGGGTCGAAGACCCTGTCATACCGAGGCTATCCGTTTGTCGGGTTCATCAGAAATTTTTCGCAAAATCGATTTTATTTACGAAAAATCAACCCCCGCTTCACGGGGATTTCGGCAAAAGTCCGTACGTTCGCGATATTTTGCCCAAGCAAGGCAAACGTCAGAGTTATCAACAGTATTAAAAATTCTGCTGATAATTTTATCACCGTCTTGATAAAGCTCGCAGCCCAATTTGTCGCCAAGGTGCGTTTCTTGCAAAAATTTTATACTATACGATGTAACTTCGTTATGTTCCAAAAATTCCGCCGGTGCGGTTTCAAACGAAATTCCGATATAAGAAAGGTTGTTGACGTGATAGTTGAAATCTAAGTCTCTGACCGTAACTTCGTGGATTTTTTCCGAAATTTTTTCACCCGAAATTTCATAATTTTGTTTTGTATGTTCTCCAAAAACTTTTTCATCAATCAATCCGAAAGCTTTGACTAAATCCATTGATTTTATCGGTCTTCGGTTTTTTTCATCGAGCATATAAAAACAACTTTCACCCTTTGCAACAGCCAAGTCATGACATTTTATCTCAAATTCAATATATGTACGCATTTTCGTAGTTTCAGAAATCCAAACTTCAACGGTAAATTCTTCACTCCACATCGGCAACCTGTTCAAAATTTCAACCCTCAAGTCCGAAACGACCCAGATTATACCGTCTTTCAAAACATCGAAAGCGGCAAGGTGATATTTTGCACAAAATCTTGCGAAAGTTTCCTGAAAATACTTTGCCGCAGCCATTTTAGTCATATGATAATTGATATCCATATCGCCAAACATCAATGAATATTTTTTAGAAAATTTTTCGCTCATATTTTTTTCCTTTAAAATTATTTTCCGATGCAAAAATGTTCGAAAATATTGTTCAAAATGTCGTCAGTAACGACTTCTCCACGGATTTCGCCGAGCTGAAGAAGTGCCGTTTTTACATCGATTGAAATTAAATCCTGCAATTCTTCCCTCTGAACACCTTCAAGTGCCGCTTCGCAAGACATCAAAGCCTTATCAAGACAATTTTGTTGACGTTCGTTTGTAATAAATTCGGTTTCTTCCTCAAGATTTGAGCAAACAAGATTTTTAATTTCTTCCTTCAAATTGTCAATATTTTCACCCGTTGCCGAGGAAATATTTATGCAATCGTCAAATTTTTTGCCCGAAAGGTCAAATTTTGTGGCAATTTTCAAGCAAGGTTTGCCATTTGTGAGTTTGAAAATTTCTTTATCCACGTCCGTCATGCCCGTTTGTGAATCAAACAAGAACAAAACGGCATCACTTTCATCAATACATTTTTTTGTAAAATCCATACCGATTTTTTCAATTTTGTCGGCTTCTTTTTCGTCACGCAAACCAGCCGTATCGATAATGGTTACGGGAATTCCGTCGATATCAAGCATTTCTCTGATTGCATCTCTTGTTGTGCCTGCGGTATCGGTTACGATTGCACGTTCAAAATTCAGCAAAGCGTTGAAAAGAGAGGACTTTCCGACATTCGGTTTACCTGCAATTGCGACTTTTACCCCTTGTCTTAAAACATCAGAACTTTTCGAAAATGCCGACACCTTCTTGATTTCGGCAATTACAGCCTGCAATTTTTCTTCCAAATATGAATATTCCGGTTCTGCTACATCTTCCGGAAAATCAACCGCCGCAATAATTTTTGATAAAATATCAAAAAGCATTTGATAAATTTCCGAAATTTTTTGAGAAAGTTTTCCTGAAAGATTTGACGCGCTTTTTACGGCAAATTTCATCGTTTTCGCGTGAATTACATCGGCAACGGCCTCAGCCTTTGACAAATCCATTTTTCCGTTCAAAAAGGCTCTTTTTGTGAATTCTCCACGTTCTGCTGGTCTTGCACCATATTTATAGGTCAATTGCAAAATTTTCTTAATAATGTTAATCCCGCCATGGCATTGAATTTCGACGGCATCTTCGCCCGTGTAACCCGTCGGGGCTTTGTATGGCAAAACGACCGCTTCGTCAATCATTTCACCTTCATCTCTTATCTGTCCGTACATTATTTTCATCGGAACAAGTTTTTTGGAAAAAATTTTTTCACAAATTTCAAAAGACTTTCCGCCCGACATTCTGATAATGCCGATTGCACCTGTCCCGAAAGGAGTTGCTATTGCACTTATTGTATCTGTTTCATAATTAATTGCCATAACTTTTTTATACCAAAAAAATGATATTTTCTCAAATCCGTTGCCCCTTTTTTGAAAATAATATATAATCGGATAGGTGAAAATTATGACAGACTGTATTTTTTGTAAAATAGCAAATCACGAAATCCCGACAACCCCTGTCTTTGAAAATGACAAGGTTATCGCTTTCAACGACCTCGAACCTCAAGCACCTGTTCATATTTTGGTTATCCCCAAAAAACACGTGGCTTCCGTCAAAGACGTTGAAGATTTGGAAATGATGAAAGATTTGTTCGATGCTGTTCAAAAAATTGTAAAAGAAAAAAATATTACTGATTTCAGAACAGTTATTAATACCGGTAAAGAAGCGGGACAAAGCGTTTTTCACCTGCACATTCATATTCTTGCAGGCAGACCTTTGCTTTGGCCTCCGGGGTAGGTAAAAATGGCAGAATATCTTCGTTGGTATGATAAAGATCCCGTTATTAAAGAGTTTATGAGTGCTCTTGAACGTTTGGATCAAGAAACTGTTTCTCTATTGGCACAAGACTTCATCCAAACAATGATGGAAGATGAAAAAATCAGCGCTGACAGTGCGTTACAGTCGTTGATTAAAAATGTACCACCGGGGTACAATCGTTGGTATGACCAAAATTATGACCTTCATTCTTGTTTGGAAGTTCTAAAATCACTCGATCCCGAACACCAAAAAGCTGTCATTGAAAAATTCAGAGAAGCAATGTATCAACTTATTGCAACAATGTATTACGGTGAAGAAGAAGATGACAAATAATGTCCTGATTACAGGTGCCTCTAAAGGAATAGGGAATGTTATCGCAAAACATTTTGCCGAAAATAATTTCAACGTATTTGTTACCGCAAGAACGGCAAAATCACTTGAAGAATTAAGCAAAATACCTAACATTAAAGGCTTTTACGCTTGCGATTTAACTAAAGATTGTATGTTTCTTTATCAGGAAGCAAAAAAAGTTTTGGGAAATATTGACATACTCATTAATGATGCCGGCGGATATGTTTGTGCGGAAATCGAAAAAACTACAGATGAAGATATCGAAAATCTCGTAAATCTTAATATGATTGCCCCCTACAAACTTGCACGACTTGTTGTTCCCGATATGAAAAAAAACAAATTCGGAAGAATCATCAACATCGGCTCAATCTCCGGAGTTGTCGGAGAAGCTTATGCAACACTTTATTCAATGACAAAATCATCATTTATAGGTTTTTCAAAAGCTCTTGCTCTCGAGGTTGCAGAATATGGTATCACCGTCAACACAATCCATCCGGGATGGGTTGATACGGCATTAATTCACTGTGACAATATGACTTTTGAAGAAAAAGAATTGATGGATACAATTCCGCAAAGAAGATATATTGAACCGATTGAAATTGCAGAGCTTGCAAAATACCTTGCAAGTCCGGAAGCAAAAGGACTTACGGGACAATCAATAAATCTTTGTGCGGGTATTTCAATGGGTTAATTTTTTGTGATAAAATAAAAAACATATAATCTTACAGGAAGGATTTTTATGAAGGGTATAATTTTAGCAGGCGGAGCAGGCACAAGACTTTATCCGGCATCGTTGCCGATTTCAAAAATTTTACTTTCGGTTTATGACAAACCTATGATTTATTATCCTCTTTCAACCCTTATGCTTGCAGGGATTAAGGATATTTTGATTATCACAAACCCGACTGATCATCAAAATTTTGTTAAATTATTAGGAGACGGAAGTCAATTCGGCATAAATATTTCTTATGAAATCCAATATGTTCAAAAAGGTATTGCGGATGCTTTTATTTTGGGAGAAAAATTCATCGGAGATGACCACGTAGCCTTGATTTTGGGAGATAATATCTTCCACGGTTACGGTTTCCAAACAATGCTCAAAAATGTAAAAAAACGCGAAAAAGGTGCAACTGTTTTCGGTTATACCGTAAAAGACCCTGAAAGATTTGGTGTTGTTGAATTTGACAAGGATAAAAAAGCTGTTTCTCTTGAAGAAAAACCTAAAAAACCAAAATCAAATTATGCCGTAACCGGTTTGTATTTTTACGATAATAAAGTTATTGAATATGCTAAATCCCTCAAACCTTCCGCAAGAGGAGAACTCGAAATTACCGATTTGAACAAAATTTATCTCGCAAACGGTGAATTAAATGTTGAAATTTTAGGACGAGGTTTCACTTGGCTCGACACGGGAACACACGATTCCGTCTTGCAGGCAAGTAATTTTATTCAATCAATGGAACTTAATAAAGGCGAAAAAATTTCTTGCCTTGAAGAAGTTGCTTTCTTCCAAGGGTTTATTTCAAAAGAAGAAATTCTCAAAAACATTGAACCTTATGCGGATAAAAATGAATATTATGCATATGTTAAGCGTGTCGTAACAGGAAATTTATTCGGAGAAGACTAATGGAATGTTTAAAAGAAAAAAATAAAGAATCGTGCGGTTGCACATACGGTTGTCCAACAAGCGGAATGTGCTGTCAATGTGTCCGTCACCACCGTTCAAACGGCGAAATTCCCGGATGTTTTTTTCCAAAAGAGGTTGAAAAAACTTATGACAGATCGATTGCAAATTTTATAAAATGCATGACAAAATAAATTGGGGCAAACACTTATCGTGACAAAGAAAAAAGACAACAGACTCATAAAAAAACGTTCTATTTTCGCAACAATAATAATTGCGATAATGTGGTGTTTTACAATCGAGCCAAATGTAGTCACCGTCACGAAATACAAGGTTAAAGACGAAGCACTGAAAGGTGTTAAGATTGTTTTTGCGGGGGATTTTCACGTAAAACCGTATCAGGAAAAACGACTCAATTACATTGTAAAAAAAATTAATGCTCAAAATGCGGATGTTGTCCTGCTTGTAGGTGATTATATCAATATGCACAGTGAATTTATGAGTTATCCGGTGGCAAAAACGGCTGAAGCTCTGTCAAAAATCCAATCAAAAGCAGGCATATATACTGTTTTAGGCAATCACGATTATTACAAAGAAGGACAAAAAATTAAAAAAGCCTTAACAGAAAACGGAATTACCGTTCTTGAAAATCGTTGCAGAAAAATCGAAGTCGGTCAAAAAACGTTTTATGTTGCGGGAATTGAAGATTTGACAACCGGATTTCCCGATGTAATGAGAGCTTTAAAATACGCACAACCACCGGTTATTTTGCTTTCTCATCAACCTGATGTTTTTCCGTATTTGCCCAAAGGAATTAACTTAACTCTTGCGGGACATTTGCACGGGGGACAAGTCGCAATTCCGTTTATTGGCCCCATTGTTGCACCGTCGAAATTCGGAGTAAAATATGCTTCGGGTTATTTTGAAGAAAACGGAAAGAAAATGATAGTTACAAAAGGTTTAGGCACAAGCTGTTTACCGATTAGGTTTAATTGTCCGCCCGAAATTGTTGTTATTGAGTTTGAGTAAGAAACCTTAACGTGATAAAATTTATCTATGAATAAAATTTTAAAACAAAATTTGATTGTTTTTACAATTTTCATTTGTATTTTCGGCGGAATAATGATTTTTGCCCCGACAATGCCTGATTGGGATTTTTACAATTACCGATATTATAATTGCTGGACCATATTAAATGACCGTATTTTTACGGATTTTTTCGCCGCGAACCAAAGAACTTGTTTCAACACATTATTGGATTTACCAATGTTTTTATGGTTGGGCAAAATGAACTTTCATCCTTTGATTTTCTTATTTTCAGGCGGATTAAGTCACGCTCTTTGTTTCTTTTTTCTTTATAAAATTTTTGATTTTATATTTTTACCGCAAAAAGAAGGGTACATAAAGCCTTTAGCCGTATGGTTTTCGGTAATATATGTGATTTTTTCAACCCCAATGTTCAGACAATTGAATTTCGAACAAAATGACATAAAAGTCACTATGTTTATTATTTTGGGATTATATATTTTCTTACGTGCAATTTTTATGAATTCTTCTTTCAAACGCAATATTTTATTGTGTTTAAGCGGAATTGCTTTTTCCGTTGCCTTCATTAAATTTTCGGCATTTGCATATTTAATTTCCATCCCGATATTAATTATTCTTTTGCATAAAAAAATTGATAAACCCCGGATAGCATTTGCAAATATTTGTTTAACAATGATTTTATGTTTCGGAATATTTCACGGAATTTGGCTTTACAAGTGTTTTTTGCGATATGCTAATCCGGTTTTTCCGTATTTAAATCAAATTTTTCAATCACCGTTTGCGGACAATATGGATTTGATTTCGTACGATTTATCAAACACTTTGCCAAGGAATTTGAAAGAATTTATTTTTTATCCGTTTCTTTTTAGTCAAAAATTCTGCTATTCCTCTCAAGAACAGTGTTTTGACATAAGATTTCCCATTTCGTTTATCGTAAATTGTATTCTTGTTCCTTCAATTGCTTTTGCATATTTAAGAAGGGGGAAAAACGATACTTTTTGCGGAATAATAACATTTGAAAATCTTTTCATAATTTTGTGGATGGTCATTGTTCCGAGCATAATCAATTTGAAAATTTTTGCAATTGCAAGACATTCTTTTACAAGTCTTTTATTGCAAGGGGTTCCGCTTTTCGTTTTGATTTATGCAATCAATTCGAAAATTCCCGAAAAAATAAATTATCTGAAAAATAAATTAACTGTGATTTTGTGTATATTGCTAACTTTTTCGGCATATTTTTTCTCAAATAACGGTTCATTTTTGACGTTAAAATCATCTGACATCCTTAAATTAAAACAAATTATCCGATGTGAAAATCTTAATTTCAAAGATAATTCCGCGATAATTTTTGCAGGTTCGGCAACCTCTGCAATTGCACCTTTTCAAAACCCAAATGTCAGCTATTTTTCACTTCATTACCCCAAAGAAATGTTTGACAAATATGTTAAAACGAACTTATCAAAAGACGGAAACGACCTGTTTGCCTGCTCAACGTACACACCTTCAGAATATTTGACAAAATATTCCGAAGATTTAATTTTGAGTGACAAATATCTATCCGTAATTTTTATTGAAGATGAATACCTTGAATTGCAGCACGAAGCATTAAATTACTTTAATTCCAAACGAAAAAATCCGAGGAAATTAACTGATTGTCACAACTTTGATTTTTACGTACTCGGAATGCAACACGCGGGTCTGCAAAAATGCGATTTTAATCCGTAATTTACATCAAAGTCAAACCGATGTGATAAGTTATGTATGCAACTAACCAAGCGATTGAACATTGTAAAACAACAACCAATAATGCATATCGTTTGCCAAGTTCTTTCTTTACCGTTGCAATAGCCGCAACACAAGGAGTATAAAGCAAAGAGAATACCAAGAATACAAATGCCGTTAAATGAGTAAACATTTGCGGTAAATTTTCCGTATCTCCTCCGCTTAAAACGGTCAAAGTACTTACAACACTTTCCTTTGCCATAAATCCCGTAAGGAATGCCGTCGAAATTCTCCAATCCGAAATACCCAAAGGCTTAAATATCGGGACAATAAAGTTACCCAAAGCAGCCAAAAGGCTTTGCGAAGAATCGGTTACAAGGTTCAATTTTGCATCAAATGTTTGCAAGAACCAAATGATAATTGTTGCAACAAAAATAACCGTAAACGCTTTTGTAATAAAGTCTTTCGCCTTCATATAAATCAATCTTGAAACGTTAACGAGTCCGGGCATTCTGTAATTAGGCAATTCCATTACAAAAGGAACAGCTTCACCTTTAAAGAAAAAGAATTTCATAAAGTAAGCAGTAATTATACCGACAATAACCCCGATTAAATATAGTGAAAGAACGACTTCTACCTGATGATTACTGAAAAATGCAGCCGTAAACAGTGCATAAATAGGCAATTTTGCCGAACAACTCATAAACGGTGTTAAGAAAATTGTCATTTTTCTGTCTCTTTCGGACGGCAAAGTTCTCGTTGCCATAATTGCGGGAACAGAGCAACCGAAACCGATTAACATAGGGACGAAACTTCTTCCGGATAAACCTATTCTTCGAAGCAACTTATCCATAACAAACGCAACTCTTGCCATATAACCGCTGTCTTCCATCAAAGATAAGAAGAAAAACAAAATAACGATAATCGGCAAAAAGCTCAAAACGCTTCCTACACCTGCAAAAATACCATCTACAATCAACGATTGAACGACAGGATTTAAACCGTAAGCAGTAAGAGCATTCTCCGTCAAATCCGTAAACCAATCAATTCCGACTTCCATAAGGTCAGAACAAAATGTTCCGACAGGTCCGAATGTCAGATAAAATATCACTGCCATAATGACCAAAAACATAAGCATCGCAGTGTATTTTCCGGTCAATAACTTATCGGCACGTGCCGAAAGTTTATATCCTAACGACTCATTAGGTTTGAAAACGAACTGTTCACAAAGATTTTCAATAAACGTAAATCTCATATCAGCAAGTGCAGCCGCACTGTCTAAATGACATTCACTTTCCATTGTCAAAACGATTTGTTTAAAAGTTTGCAATTCATTTTTATCAAGGTTTAAAGAGTTCAAAATCAACTCATCACCTTCCGAAATCTTACTTGCCGCAAACTTTACGGGGATATCAGCAGCTTTTGCATGATCTTCAATCAAGTGAACAATCGAGTGAATGCATCTGTGAACCGCACCCGATTTTTCATCATCTCCGTTACCGCAAATATCAAACGGTATAGGCTTTTCGCCATATCTTGCAATATTAACAATGTGTTCCGCAAGTTCTTCAATACCTTCATTTTTCGATGCGGAAATCGGAATTACAGGAACCCCAAGTGTGGCTTCAAGTCCGTTAACATCAATGCTTCCGCCGTTTTCGGTAACTTCATCCATCATATTCAATGCAATTACCATCGGAATATTTAATTCCAAAAGTTGCATTGTCAAAAATAAGTTTCTCTCAATATTTGTTGCGTCAATAATATTCAAAATACCATCAGGCTTTCCCTGCAACAAAAAATTTCTCGTAACAATTTCTTCATTACTATACGGAGAAAGTGAATAAATTCCCGGAAGGTCAGTAATCGTAACGTCTTGATAATTTTTGACAAGTCCGTCCGTTCTGTCTACCGTTACACCGGGAAAATTCCCAACATGCCTGTTCATGCCCGTCAATCTGTTAAACAAAGTCGTTTTACCGCAATTTTGATTGCCCGCAAGTGCAAGCGTTATCTTTTTTTTGGGCTGAACTTTTTTCTTTTGATTTTCGGGAAGATATTGTTTTGCTTCCCCGCGGCCTGAGTGCTCTCTTGGGGTGAAACCCCTGTTATTTTTCTCATAAGCGTGTTTGTCGTGAACATTGGTAATAAAAATTTTAGAAGCTTCACTTTTTCTTAATGTCAAAATATATCCGCGAACCCTAATTTCAAGCGGGTCTCCCATAGGAGCCGTCTTGATTAATGTCACTTCAACATTTGGAGTCAATCCCATATTCAAAATATGTGATCGCAACGATTTGTCATCACACTTAACTTCAGTAATGACAGCATCTTTACCGATTTGTAATTTATCTAAAGTCGTTATTTTATTATCTTCTTTCATCTTTGCACCAATCCGTTAGGCTTACCTAACACGATAATTATACAACACTATGAGACTTTGTCAACGAAAATTATACACAAAAATCCGTAAATTAAAAACCATGTTAACGCAACAAAGGCGGGTATATTAAATGGTTTTACGACAAAAAAATACAACATAACTTTTGTATGTTGTATCATTCTTCATTCATTTAATTTTCTCAAATTTAAGCTAAAATATTTAATTTTTTTCCTAATTTTTTTTGCAATTCTTCATTTGATAAAGTATTGTTCGGTTCCATTTGAACGAGTGATTGAGCGTGATTTGAACCACCGATAGCTTTGTGTTGTTCATCGATTTTGTTCATCATGTCAAAAATGTTTTGACTATTTTGAGCTCCGCCAACTTTTTGTTGAGAGAAAATGCTGTTATCAGGGTTAATTTTTCCGACTTTGTTTTGGTTGAAAATATTTGCGTTTTGGTTATTTACACCGTCAATATCGCCTCTTTTTGCTCTTTCGTCAACACCTTTTGCAGTATTAGCTTTTGCATTTCCGACAACAGAACCGCCGGTTTGGTTGTTAGGATCAATCCCGTGCATCATAGCCCATTTGGGATCTTTTTTTAAGCTCATAAGACCAAAACCTAATGTCTTCATTACATAATCCTTAACTAACTGCTCAACTTCTTACATATATATTAAAAATTTTTGTAAACTCGGATTTCAGACATGCACCTTTTTTGTTACATTCTTAACATTTATCTCGAAGTAAAAATGGGTTGTAACCCGGTTATGATAATTATTTTCAGATTTAAAAATATTTTTTATCTGATTTTTTTAAAATCGACATTCTTAACATTCTTAATACTTTTAAATTCCTAAAAACCCAATAGACACAAGATTTTTTCTTATAAAACATTTTGCCGTAAAAAATTGCCTGCATTTTATGAAGGAATTTTATCGGATTTATTTTAGATTTATCACTGTTTTGCATTTTGGGATTAATTTAACGTTTTTTGAAAAAAGTTTATTTGCAAAAAAGACCCCGAAATTCGAGGTCTTTTTGAGTTTATTTAAGTTATTCTCTACAATTTGATGATGTTCAAACCGCATAAGATTGAGAATAAAAGTAATGCGGGAACGATATATTTCAATAAAATATTGAATATGAAATAGAGAACTTTATTTCCTTTAACAATATCATCAGAAGGTTTAACAAGCCAGCCAACGATTAAGCAAAGCAAGCAAGAGTTTACGGGTAATAAAACAGTTGAGCTTGTAAAATCGAAAAGGTCAAAGAATGTTTTGCCGAAGACTTGAATATTTTTGAGTAAACCGAAAGACAACGTGCAAGGAATGAGCAATACAACGACGATTGCACAAACAGCAAGTGTTGCTTTTTGTCTTGACATATTCAAACTTTCTCTGAAAGCGGCGATTGAAGTTTCGAGCATTGCGATAGAAGATGTTAACGCTGCAAAGAGCAATAACACGAAGAACAAGACCGCAATGAGGTTTCCGCAGAACGGTAATTGTTCAAATACTTCAGGCAGTGTTACGAATACCAAACCGGGGCCTTCGCCAGGGTTCAAACCGTATGTGAATACTGCTGGGAAAATCATTAATCCTGCTGAAATAGCGATTAAAGTTTCGCCGAAGATGATGATGTAGGAGTTGTCCACAAGGCTTGTATCTTTGTTCAAATAACTTCCGTAAGTCATCATAGCACCCATTCCGACTGAAAGAGAGAAGAGAGCTTGACCGAAAGCGATAAGGAACATTTCCGCATTAAATTTTGAGAAATCAGGTTTAAAAATAAATTCCAAACCGTCTTTTGCACCGGGTAAAGTTTGAGAAATGATAACCAAAAACAAAAGCATAATCAAAAAAGCAGGCATCATAATTTTATTAGCTTTTTCGACCCCGCTGTTTACCCCTCTGTAAGGGAATATTGCAGAAACCGCCAAGAACAAAAATGCATAAAGTAACGGTAATACGGGACGGGCAGCAAAATTATTAAAATATTGTGCATAATCCGTACCGTGGGGAATTGCACCGGTAAAATAAATTAATACATAGTGGATAATCCAACCGCCAACGGCAAAATAAAAGCCGGAAATCAAAATAACGGTAAATACATTCAACCAACCTAAAGATTTAAGTCTTTTATCGACTGATTCATAAGCACCGACAACAGCTTTTTTGTATTTTTGTCCCATAAATAATTCACAAAGCAACGGAATAATACAAATTGCACACATCAAAACCATATAAACGAGTAAGAATGCACCACCACCGTATTTTCCCATTACATAAGGGAATCTCCAAATATTTCCTAAACCAACCGCACTACCTAAACTTGCTAAGATGAAACCCATATGAGAAGTCCACTCGGGACGGGCACTCTGGGCAGATGACGGTTTTATTTCCGTAGCATTAGTCATTTTTCACACTTCCTTGATTTAATTGTTAAAATATTTACTTTAACTGCTAAACTTGTTTATTTAACAATATTAAATCAAAAACATGTTTTTTTTGCATGTATTTTTTAAATTAAGTTAAGCAACGGTAAAAAAGTTGCAAAAAATTTTTACCTTTCGTATAATATACAGGCTGACCTTTAGACAGTATATTGTTAATCAACTCTTAAAGGAGAATATTTATGAACTTTGCAAATATGATGCAACAAGCACAAAAGATGCAAAAAAAATTGCAAGATGCACAAGCTGACCTTTCTGCTATGGAAATTGGCGGAGAAGCAGGAAACGGTGCAGTAAAAGTAGTTTGTAACGGACAAGGTAAATTCAAGAGCATTAAATTAGCTCCCGAAGCAATTAATCCCGAAAATCCGTCTGCTGTTGACCAAGATACACTTGAAATGCTTGAAGAATTGATTGCTCAAGCTATGAATCAAGCAACAGAAAAAGCAGCAGAAAAATCAGAAGCAGCTATGAAAAACATCACCGGCGGAATTAAAATTCCCGGATTGTTCTAATGGAATATACAAGACCCATTGCAGAATTAGCGGATTTTTTTCAAAGGTTTCCCGGTATAGGTCCGAAATCGGCTCAAAGATTGGCATTTCACTTGTTGAAAATGCCTCTTTCCGATGTTGAAAAATTTGCCGCAAAAATGGTTGAGGCTAAAACAACCGTAAAATGTTGCTCAAAATGTTTCAACATGTCTGCTTCCGACCCTTGCGAAATATGTTCCGATGACAATCGTGATAAAAAAATCATTTGCGTTGTGGCGGAAACAAAAGATTTAATCGCAGTTGAAAAAACCCGTGAATACAAAGGTCAATACCACGTTTTGCAAGGTGTAATCTCTCCTATTGACGGCATTGGGGCAACCGATATTCGCATAAAAGAACTTCTTACAAGAATTGCTCAAGAAGATATTAAAGAAGTCATTTTGGCACTAAATCCATCCGTGGAAGGCGAAGCAACAACTTTATACCTCGCAAAATTGCTAAAACCTTTTGAAATCAAAGTTTCAAGAATTGCTCTCGGTATACCCGTCGGCTCCGATCTTGAATACGCTGACGAAATTACTCTCGCAAGAGCCTTGGAAGGCAGACGGGAACTCTGATTTCAATATAATTTTAAAACGAAAAAGATTGTTCATTTTAGGACAATCTTTTTTTACAAATAACCAATTGTAACAAATGTAACAAAAAATCCAAAAGATGAAATTCTGAAATTTTAAAATACTTTATATAAGAGTGGGAACTGTGGAAAGTATTTAAAATACTGCGGTTTCGACGTGTTTAAATTATTTATGAAACTATTTTACTCGCACCATATCGGAGATACTGAATTAAAAAGTATCTCTTTTTATTTGCTCAAAAAAGGTAAAGCGACCCCGAAAGGTCGCTTTTGTTTGTGTTAGAACATCTTTTTTATGGTCTAAATGTCAGGGTAAAAATCATCAAGTATGCTTGATGGTGTTGCTTCGTTTTCTTCGCCGTAGAACAATGTAATGTTGCTTGATTTTACGCTGTTCATTTGAGTGTCTAATTTTTGACGTTGTGCTTTGTATTGGAAGGCTTTGATTTCGGCATCTGTGACCTTTCCGTCGTGGTTTGTGTCGATTTGGTCAAAGTATTCTAATACCGTTGAATAACTGTTTGTGCCTGACATATTTGAACAAAGTGTTGTGATTTGGTCTTTTGTCAAACCTTGAGTTTGAATTTGTGTCGTTAATTGTTGAAGTTCTTTTGATGAAATCGTTCCATCGGCGTTTTTATCGATATTGCCGAAACTTGATTGCATGTAAGATACAAATGATGCACTGTTCAGTCCTAATTGGTTGACTTGTGTCGTCGTAAGATTTGTTAAGTTGCTAAGTTTTAAACCTGAACCGTCTGCGTTCAAAATGCCAAATGAGTTATTCAAGCCTGCAACTGCTGATGAAATAAGTCCGCTTCCGCTGAGTGAACCCATAATATTCCTCCCTCTCTTGCCTTATGCACTTTTTATTTTAATAATCTTTTTTCAAAAGTAAACCATACAGATATATTAATTTTTATTAAATTTTGTGCCCTTGTTTTTAATAATTTTAACAATTCTATGTATTTTTAGAAAATGCAGCCGTGACAAGGTGTTGCAGAAAACTGTCAACTGTTTCTTGCGGGGTGTAAACCACTTGTTGTCACTATGCCAACTAATGCCGTCATGTAATTGAAAATCATTGTGATGACTGAGTTTTAAGTTTATTTGTGCTTTTTGACACAAAAAATCCTCATTTTTTGAATGAGGATTAATTTTCTTTCAAATGTTCGTCCGTATCAATCATTTTGCGTAGAAGGTCGGTATCTCCTTGGAGTTGGAAATATTCCTGAAATTTAGGAGTTGTGTGGAGGTTAAACGAGCGACCGTTTTTATCTTTTGTACGTTTCACGAAACCTTGCTTAACGAGTTCGCTGACGTGTTCATAGGTGCTTGCACCACGCATTTCTTTGAGGTCTGTTTGTCTTATCGGTTCTTTGAGAGCGATAATGGTCAATGTTTTCAATACTGCTCCTGAAAGTTCGACAGGGCAGAGTTTTTCGACTATATCAGAGTAGTCCTCTTTGACCTGCAAAATATATCCGTTTTCGTCATTAATTTCGAGAGCACCTTCACGGGAAGAGTAGTCCATAATCAAGTCGAGCATTGCTTCTTCGATTGTGGGTTCATCTTCGTCCAAAATTTCAGCGATTTCTTTAATTGTGACCGAGCGAGCGGTTACGAAAAGGACGGTTTCAATTCTCGATTTCAAACTCACGATGCAATCACCGCCTCTTTAACAGGTGGCGTGCTTACAACGTTATTACGCATGCCTCCTTGAAGTTCGTAGGCAACGAAAGAGTTGTTGTTCTTTTGTGGATTGCCTGATTGTTTTTTTGCCACGGTTTTTGAAATTTCTGCTGAACTTTCAGTAGTTTCAGTGTTTTTGGCGGATTTATTTTCTTTTTGGATATATAAATCGCCATAAAATTCTTCTTGAACGAGTTCGATATCGGTATCTCTTGTGATAAACAACAATGCGAGGTATGCATTGAGCCTATCCATACCGATTTCGGTCAAATCATTGAGTTCGACCTTTGCATCTTGCAAGAAAATTTGTTCCAATTTTGTTTTCAAAATTGCGATATTTTTCTTGATGTGATCTTCTGCTGCAAGGTTCACGATTTGGCTTGTCGAAAGGTTTTCGTACGAACGAACAGCACGTCTTTTTGCACGTTCCAAGGTATTTTTGAGGGCTTGTTTTTTATCGAGTTCTTCATAGAATTTCAACTGTTTAATCAAGTCTTTCAAAGTAACCGTTCTTTTGCGGTTCATTCTTGTGCTGAGACGTCTTTTGAGTGCTTCATTGATTGAGACGACGTTATTTTTTCTAACAGGTTGTTCGTATTCAGGTTCAAAATCGTCGTTATATTCTTCAAAGTCCTCTTGAGCCATTACAGAGTCGAAATCCATTGGGTCTAAGCCGACCAAGACATTTGATTTCAACTTTAAAAGAACTGATGCGAGCCAGATTGTTCTGCCCGTATTTCTCAAGTTTGAGGCTTTTTTTTCTGCCATTTGAAGAAGATATTTGTCTGCAACATCGACGATATCGATATCCCAAGGATCAATTTTGCCTGTTTTAGCCATCGAAACGAGAAGAGCAATACCATCGGTTGCTTCTTCCGGCGAATCGATTGCGAAAATATCGTCATCTTCAACTTTATTACTTGTTTTATAGAAATTTTCAGCCGTATTAGTCATACGTTTTTCCTTAATTATTCAGTACACCTGTGACTTTCGTCACACCCTTTTCTTTTTGAGTTACTCCTACCGTTCTATCTGCTGATTTTATCACAGATTGGTCGTGACTAACTACTATAAATTGCGTATTTTTTGATTGTTCTTTAATCATTAATGCAAATTTTTCTCTGTTTATAACGTCCAAACTTGCATCAACTTCGTCCAATGCGTAGAATGGAGCAGGCATGTATTTTTGGATTGCGAAAACCAAAGACAGTGCCGTGATTGCTTTTTCCCCACCAGAGAGTTGGATTAATTTTGTTTGACCTTTTCCTCTTGGTTTGACCATCATGCTCAAACCGCCTGAGAACGGGTCTTGTTCGTTCTCTAAAATTAATGTACCTTCGCCGTCTGCTAATTTTTCAAAAACAGATTTGAAATTATTATTAATAGCGGTGTAAGTATCCATAAACGCATCTTTTTTCGCTTCGCCGTAACCTGACATTCTTTCTTCAATTTCGGTTCTTTCTTTTGTCAAAACGGTAATCTTTTCGTCAAGTTCTTCTTTTCTTGCCATTTGAGTGTCGTAACTCTTGATTGCGTTCATATTGACAGGTTCGAGTTCTGTCATGCGTTTTTGAAGTCTTTGAATTTTTGCCGTAATTTCTTCTGTCGAAAGTTCAGGTGCAACGAGAGTTTTAACGTTAATTCCTGCTTCAGTAAGTTCATTTGTGATTTGTTCAAGTTGCGGTTCAATTTCACGACGTCTTGCACGGAATGATTCAATTTGGTCGGCAATTCTTGACAAATCGTTAACCAAAACGTCTTTTGCTTTTTCGTTTTCAAGCAATTCTTTCTGAACAGCATCACGTTCATCTTGGAACTGTTTCAATTTTTCCGCAAGTTCTGCCTTTTTAGCATCCCAAACTTTTAATTCTTCTTCGAAAACACTCTTTTCTTCCGCAAAACGAATCTTATCTTGTTCAAGTTGAACATTATCTTTTTTCATTTGTTCAATTTTTTTCAAATTATCGTCAATAACGATTTTTTGGAAATCGATAACGTTATTTTGGCTTGTAATTTCGCCATTTTTAAAGGTAATTTTAGTTTCGATTTTCTTAATTTTATCTTCATAAGATTGCGTTTTTTCTTTCAAGCGGCGAAGTTCACCTTCACTCATTTTGCTTTCAATTTCAGCAATTTTGTCACGCAAACCGAGCATTTTTTCGCTAAGGTCAAAACGCTTAACTTCATATGCATCAAGTTGTTTTTCCGCATTTGCAACAGCTTCTTTTGCAGTCAAAATATCCTGATTATATGCATTAATTTTTTCATCTGCCTCATTTGCTTTTGCAATAAGGTTTTTCAATTCTAATTTTGCCTTGTTGGAAGTATTTAAAGAATTTGAGTATTCAATTCTTATTTTATTCTGACGATTTTCAATTTCGTTTTTCTTATTTTCAAGGTCATAATAATCTTGTTGAAGTTTTGCAAGACCCGATTTCAACTTGGAAATTTCGTCTTCACTTGTTGAGGCAAACTTCATGCCCGTTTTCTTTCTGTCACCGCCGGTGATTGCACCCGAACGATCAAATAATTCACCCGAAAGCGTAACCATTCTGTATTTTCCATGCAAACGCTTTGCAACTTCATAATCTTCTACAATAATTGTTTCGCCAAGTGCAAGGTAGAAGGCATCGACGTAAATATCATCAAAGTCAACAAGGTTGATTGCGTAATCAACAACGCCTTTTTCACGAATGTTCGGCAAACTGCGGGGTGCCGGTTTGATTTTGTCGAGAGGAATAAAGGTTGTTGAACCTGCACGGTTAGTTTTCAAAAGCTCGATACAAATTTTCGCAACATCAGCATCCTCAACAACGATGTTACGCATTCTTGCTCCCATCGCAACTTCAAGAGCGGTAGAATATTCGTCATCAACCGCACCTAAATTCATAAGAGAGTTGTGAACACCGTCAATATGAGCATTCAAAATTGTATCGTTGGCTCTGTCGCCAATACTGTCATTAACACTCTTTTGTGCTTCTATTTTTGCTAATTTTAAAGTCGCAAGCTGAACATCCCGTGCTTTTTGTTGAAGCTCCGATTTAATGTTTTCAAGCTCTATAACAGAATTTTCCTGAATAGTTCTATAATCTTGCAATTCCTTGTCAAGTTCAACCGTTTGAACTTCAAGGCGGTCTTTCTCATCTTTGAAAGTTTCTTTGAAATTTTTTAAATCTTCAACGGATTTTTGAGAAACTTCAATCGTTTTTTTACTCGAAGAAAGTGAACTTTCAAGCGGAGCAATCTTTTTCTCCAAGTCGACTTCTTCGTCTCTGAATTTATCCAATTCTTTTTGGAGTTCTGTTCTTTGTGCAATAAACGCTTCAGCCGTTTGATTTAACCCCGAAACTTCCTCTAAAACTCTTGCAAGTTCAGTTTGTTCAGCTTTCAGAGCAAGCTCAAGACCTTTAATTTCCTGTTCTAAATTAGCGATGATTGATTTTGCATCGTCAATTTTGGTATTTGCGGTTTTGTTACCGTTTTCGCAACCGAAAATTGCCTGTTTATTTCTTGTAATCGTAACGTCGGCTTGGTCAATGGCACTTTTTTTACGGTCAATTTTTCCCTTAATTTCTTCCGCTTTTTGAATAACTGAAATCTGTTCAGCTTCACCGTTAGCCTTAACTTTTGCCTGAATTTCTTCTAAATTTTTCTTAACTTTAACAATTTTATCTTCAAGTTTTTTTAATTCGTAACGTTTTTCTTCTTTTTTCTTACCAAATTCCATTATGCTTTCATGCACGTGTTCATTGGATTTCATAAGGTCGAAGTATTTTACGGCGGAAACTTGTCCTTCAAGTTCTGTTTTTTCGTTTCTTAATTTTTCATATTTCAAAGCGACTTCACGTTCTTCGGAAAGTCTTTCAATGGTTTTGCCCAATTCTTCAAGGATAAGATTTGTTGACTCAACCCTTTGTTCAACAACCAAAAGCTCGTTTTCCGCTTTTTCGATTTGACGGTCAAATTCCGCTGTACCGGCAATTTCCTCGATAATTCTTCTTCTGTCACCGTTTGAACAAGTAGTAATGTTCATAACGTCGTTTTGCATAACAACGTTGTAACTGTTCGGGGTGATGTTATACTTTTCGAGTTCAAGGTGAATGTCACTCAATGTGCAGACTTTGTCGTTCAAATAATAAACGCTGTTGTAGCCTTGAGAACTTTTTTTAATTCTTCTTGCAACCGATAACTCTTGATTTTCATCATGCTCAAAACCAAATGTAACCTTTACAAAAGCATCATTTCTGCGAGGATTGTGGGTTGAAATATAATCTGATAATTTTTCGGCACGAAGCGTTCTCGACATTGAAAAACCGAGTGCGAACAGAATACTGTCGATGATGTTACTTTTGCCTGAACCGTTAGGACCTCCGACCGTAGTAAATCCTTGCAAAAACGGTATGGTGACGTCGTTTGCAAAAGATTTGAAATGGTCGATTTGTAATGCTTTTATATACACTTTCTAAACCTGTCCTTACGGTTATTCTGTTTTGTATTTGCCCTGTTTTCCGTCGTCACGGAAAAAACAAATACTTACGATAACCCACTCTGTATCAATTAGACAACATTTTGTTGATGAAGTCAAAATCGTAACATCTTTGTAATAGTTTAAATGATTAAAGTTTTGCAAATATTTTGGCAAAAAAAGAAATTAATGTTATTATTGTCGTAGTGAAAAGTTAGTAGGGGAAAAATACCGTAATGGCTGTGAATATCGTTGGTTTGTTAAAAAGTGCGGTTCAAAAAGGGGTATCCGATATCCACCTTAAAATTAATGAATCACCGGCTGTCAGAAAAGACGGTAAAATTATCAGAACTCAACTTCCGCCTTTATCGGAAGAAGATTTTTTTGAAATTTTAGAAACGGTTGTCCCGACTTCATACAGAAATAAAGCTTTTGATAATTACGATGCCGATTTTTCCTACGATATTCCGGAAATTGCCCGTTTTCGTATAAATCTTTCAAGAGAACTCGGCAAAATGTTTATGGTTATCCGTGTAATTTCCATCAAAATCCCGACAAGAGAAGAATTACACTTGCCAAAATCAATCGAAAAATTTTCAACACTCAAAAACGGTATTGTTTTGGTTACGGGTGCTACCGGTTGCGGGAAATCATCAACTCTTGCTGCGATGATTAACCACATCAACAATACCCAGGAAAAACATATCATAACGATTGAAGACCCCGTTGAATACCTTTTTACCCCTTCAAAATGTATAATCACTCAGCGTCAACTCGGTATTGATACTCCTTCGTTTCCAGAAGGTATCAAATATGCCCTTCGCCAAGACCCTGACGTTATTTTGGTCGGAGAAATCCGTGACATAGAAACAATGTCTGCAGCTCTTAAAGCATCAGAAACAGGTCACTTGGTACTTGCAACTTTGCACACAAACGATGCAATCCAAACCATTAACCGTGCCATAGGCTTCTTTGAACCAAAAGACAGAGATTACATAAGAAAACAACTTGCTGAAAATTTAAGAGGGACAATTTCTCAAAGATTAGTTCCAAGAGCTGACAGAGCAGGCCGTTTCCCAGCTTGCGAAATACTTGTGGCCACCCCGACCGTCAAAGATTTCATCATGAAAGATTCTCTTGAACAAATTTACGATCTCGTTAAAAGAGGTAATTTCGATGATATGGTTTCTTTGAACATTTCTTTGTTCCATCTTTACAAAGCAGGTATTATTACTAAAGAAACAGCCCTTCAGGCAAGTGACAACAAAATCGAAATGCAACAATATATCCGCGGTGTATATCACGGTGCAAGTTTTGACGTAATGTAAAATGAGACAAAAATATTCGGCTAACGCAATAAATTTAAAATCTTACGACTTCGGTGAAGCCGACAAAATCGTTATGATGTACTCCAAAGAAAGAGGTCTCATCAGATGTATGGCAAAAGGTTCCAAAAAACCCAACGGAAAACTTTGCGGAAGAATGGATATGTTTGTCGCAAATAACTTATTGCTTACAAAGGGAAAATCAATGGATACGGTATCTCAAGCCGAAACTGTCAACTCTTTCTTTCGCCTTCGTCAAGATACTGACAAGTTGTTTTTTTCAATGTATTGTGTTGAAACCGTAAAAAATTTTGGCGAAGAAAATGACGAAAACAGTAATAAAGTTTATGACTTACTTTATTCGGTTTTGTCAAAAATTTCAGAAAGCAAAACAGAAGTGGAAATTTTGCTTGCGACAATAAGATTTCAACTCAAAATTATGCAAGTTTTCGGTTATGCTCCTGAATTTTCGGAATGCAATATCTGTCGCGAAAAAATTGAAAATTCCTATTCTAAATTTTCTTTTGAACACGGCGGACTTGTTTGCGAACACCACCCGCTTTCAGGAGAAAAAACTTTAAGAATACATCCCAAAATTAAAGATTTTTTAAAAACTTTACAAAAAACAGACTTTAATATTGAAACACCTTATGATAAACTTGCAGATACAAAGGTGACTAAACCGTGTTTTGAACTTTTAAGGGACTACATTGAACACTGTTCGCCCAAAAAATTCAATTCGACGAAAATGTTAGAAGTTAATTAGGAGGCTTAAAATGAACAAGTACATCGAACATACTCTTTTGAAACCGACTGCAACAAATGAAGCACTCGCAAAATTGTATGAAGAAGCAAAAGAACATAATTTCAGAGGCGTTTGCGTTAACCCGATTAACGTAAAAAAAGCTGCTGAAGCATTAAAAGGAACTGACGTTAAAGTCGTTACGGTTGTAGGTTTCCCTTTGGGTGCTATGATTTCTGATGCAAAAGCTTTTGAAGCAAAAAGAGCCATCGAAGACGGTGCCGATGAAGTTGATATGGTTATCAACATTCAAGCTGTTAAAAATGCTGAATGGGATACTGTTACAGCAGATATCAAAACCGTTAAAGAAGCTTGCGGTAAAACAGTTTTGAAAGTTATCATCGAAACAGATTATTTAACAAAAGAAGAAATCGTGGAAGCTTGCAAATGTGCAATCGCAGCAAAAGCAGACTTCGTTAAAACATCAACAGGCTTTGTAAACGGCGGTGTCGGAGCAAAAGCCGAAGACGTAAAATTGATGTATGAAACAGTTAAAGATGCCGGCTTGAGAGTAAAAGCTTCCGGCGGAATCAGAGACAGAAAAGCTGCTGAAGCTATGGTTGAAGCAGGTGCTTCAAGTCTCGGTACTTCATCAGGTATCAAAATCGTTGAAGGCTAATTTTAATTAACCAAAATACAAAAAGGTCTCGGATAATTTCGGGACCTTTTATTTTTTGCAAATACCCCTGTCAATGGATTGTTTACAGGCAAAAATAAGGTATCGCAAGAATTTTGTCATGTAAACCAACTATTGACACAATAAAAACGCAAGATTTTTACTATAAAACCCTGCGTTTTTATTATTTAGAAAAAACTGTTATTTTTTATTTCCGTTTAAATAATTGATAATATCTTGAGTCAAATCAACACCGCCTGTCAAAATAACTCTGTAATCAAAGACTACATCAATATTTTTTTGAGCGGAAACAATTTTAGATGCGTTTTGAATATTATTAAAGATTTCGTTTTCTTTTTCCATCTTCAATTTTACGACAGCATCTTCTTTTGCCTTATATTCTTTTTCGGTTTTTTCTTCAAAAGCTTTTTTGCTCAAAGGAGAATCGATAGATTTATATTCTTTATCTTTGTCAATCAAGTATTGTTGAAGGCTCAAAACCTTAGAATCGATATCTTTATAGGCTTTTTGTGCATAGGCATAATTATTTTCAATTTTTTTGAAATCAGCATAACCGATAGTATCAGCCTGAACTTGTGTTGCGGTAACAGCCAATAAAGCAGTAATTAAAAACGAAATTTTAAATTTATTCATAATTTTTCTCCTATTGAAAACATTCTACCAATTAAACCGTCAAAATTCAACATGAATATGAAGTTTTGCAATTCTTCAAAAATTTGTATTCAGAACAAAATGCTGATATAATTATCTCAAACGAGGAGTGCAAAATGGAACTTACACAAGAACAAATTCATAAAATCTTAGAACTTGCGGATAAGACCAACGATATCGACATCGAAAAGATTACAACCACGGATATTTCAAGGGCTTTAGTCGAAATTGAAAGAAAGTTGAATTTCTTTGATGTTGATGTAAATTTCAATTCTGAGAATAAAAATGTTCTTATTGTAGATGATTTGGAACTTTCACTTTATCAATTGAACCAACTTATGAAAAAAGTCGGTCTCCGTTCATTTGTAGCGAGAAATAAAGAAGAAGCGAAAGCGGAGTTAATGCGTCACAAATTCCATTATTTGCTTATCGACTTATTTTTGCCTGATTGCGAAGACGGATTTTCTCTCATAAAAGAGGCCATTGAACTCAAAAACAGCGGTAAACAAAATTATAAGGTAATCGTTATTTCGGGAGCAGATGACAAAGAATTAATTGATAAATGTTACAAAATGGGTGTTGACGGATATGTAACAAAGACTGACACTTGGCATACCGACATTTTAAAATACATGAACACTCCTAATGAACACAGCGAAAATACCGTATTCAGAAAGACTTGTGTCAATGATGATATCGTTTCTTATCATTTGAGAAAGTTCAATGATAAAAAGATTTTCGATGCACTTAATGCCGATTTAAACGCGGTGATTTTATCGGGAATTCCGCATATTGTAATGAATATGGAAAAGGTTATGGTCTTTGATCCGGACAACACCTATATTTTTGCGGAAATTTATAAGGCTTGTCAAAATGCAGGCGGTTCATTTTTGCTCGTAAATCCGTCCGAAAAAATCAAGGAAGCTCTTTCTTCCGCTTATTTGGAAGGAGTAATTCCGACATTTTCTTCGCTTGAAGATGCAATTGAATACGTTTCAAATTTAAAGAACGCTGAAAAATAAAATTTTTATAGTATAGTAAAATTGTCAAAATAAAAACATAAGAGAACGATAATGGTGAATTTTAATTTATTAAATTTTTTCAAGAAAAAACAAGAATACAGACCTAATACAGACGATGTTCAAGTTCCGATTGTAACGATTGCATCATCAGGAAAAGTTTTATACGCAAACACATCCGCAAACAATCTTTTTGAGATGAACGATGCCAAAGATACAAACATAACAGACTTGATAAAAGCAGATCTTCCGTCAATGATAAACGGTAGTTCAGGTTCCGTCAGAAAAGCTTTCAGAGTAGCAATTGACACTGAAAGATACGTTGAAATTTCATCAAAAGAAAATACGACGGAACATTATTTTATTTTGACATTCAAAGATGTAACCAAAGATTATATTTTATTGAATAAACTCATCGAATACCGCACAAATATGGACAATTTGGGCAAAAACAAAAATATGTTTTTGGCACAAATGGCAAATGTGTTCAATTCTCCCGTAAAATCCGTAATAGGTTATTCTAAAGCTATTTTAGAAGGTATGGGCGGCGAAACGGATGAAAAACAAAGAAAGTATTTAAACATTATCTATAAGCACTCCGAAGAGCTTTACAGATTGCTTGACAGGGTAACAGAGCTTGCAAAAGTTGAAGCACAACTTATCAATTTTTCATACAAAAATTATGATATTACAAATCTTTTGAACGCACTTTACACCGAATACACCGCAAAAACTTCGGAAAAAGGATTACAGTTCTCAATCAATACCGATAATTTGACTCAAAAAGTTATTTACGGTGATGATACTGTTTTGAAATCAGTTGTTTCATATTTGATTGATAACGCAATTTTATCTTGCGATTTCGGCACAATTGTTATGGAACTTTCCGACAGAGAATATTTGGAAAGAGGGGAAAAGCTTTTAAAAATAAGAATTACAGACCCCAGCACACCTGCAAAACAAAGCGAAATGCCGAATTTATTTAACCCGTACTATCAGCCGGACAAGAAAAATCGTACGACACTTATAAGAAGTCTAAATCTTTGTATTGTCGGAAATTTAGTCGGTCAAATGAACGGACACATTTCAGCAGAAACGGAAACTTCGGGATTTTCTATTGTTATCCCAACTGACAAAGCGATTGAAACCATTGATTTCTCCGCAAAGGTAATTTAGCATGGCAAATGTAATTTTAAACCACGTTTCCAAACTTTATGACAATAAGAAAAAAGTTATAAACGATGTTTCTCTTGAGATAAAGGACAAAGAGTTTTTGGTACTTGTCGGTTCTTCAGGTTGCGGGAAATCGACAGTATTAAGGATGATAGCAGGGCTTGAAGAAATTTCCGAAGGTGAAATTATAATTGGGGATAAAGTTGTAAATAACGTTCATCCGAAGGACAGAGATATTTCATTTGTTTTTCAAAGTTACGCACTTTATCCGCATATGAGCGTCTACGACAATATGGCATTTCCGTTGAAAATGCGTGGTTTCAAAAAAGATGCGATTGATAAAAAAGTTCGGGAAGCGGCTGAATTTTTAGACTTGAAAGAACTTTTGGACAGAAAACCAAAACAACTTTCCGGAGGACAAAGACAACGTGTTGCATTGGGACGGGCAATTGTTCGTGAACCAAGAGTATTCCTTATGGACGAACCTCTTTCAAACCTTGACGCAAAGCTCAGAGCAAAAACAAGAGCGGAACTTAAAAAGTTGCATGAACAACTTCAAACAACATTTATTTACGTTACGCACGATCAAACAGAAGCTCTTACTCTCGGAGACAGAATTGCGGTTATTGACAAAGGTGTAATTCAACAAGTTGACACACCCGATGTTATTTATAATTCACCTGCAAATGTTTTTGTGGGAGGATTTTTGGGTTCTCCGCCGATGAATTTCATCAAAACAAAAATTATCGACGGCAAAATCAATATTAACGGTGTGGATTTTGAATTAACCGAAGAACAAAAAAATAAATTGCAGGGCAAAAATGAAATAATTTTGGGAATCAGAGCCGAAAAATTTAATGATGTTGACGGCAACGTAAAATTCCCGGCAAAAATAAGAATTACGGAAATGCTTGGCAGCAAAAAAATTGTTTTTGTTGATTGCAACGGAAAAGAATGTCAGGTTGAAATGCCCGCAGAAGGAACATACGAAAATGAAGTATTTTTGTCTGTTTCCCAAAATAATATTTTATTTTTCGATGCTGAAACCGAAGCAAGAATTTATTAGAGGAAAAAATGGGCTATAAAAGTTGCAAAGATAGTATGCATACTATTTGTTTTATGCCGGAAGGATTAAGACATTGTATGTATATCATTCCCGAAAACGCACCCCCTGTAATTCCGATTTTTTCCGACCGTCCCGTTAATCCCGAGTTTGTTTTTGATTGCAAACAGGAAATTGAAGAAATGAGGATGGAAGGGTTTTTGCAAACAGGTTGCGAAAATTGTTTTCACGCGTGTATAAAGGATTTTGAAAACGAAAATTATATTAATAAAGTTTTAATTTCCCACAAAACGGATTGCAACGCAAAATGCACTTTTTGTTATAACAAATATTCTTCAAAACCGCAAAAACCATATAAAATTATGCCGCAATTAGAACAATTTAAGCCTTATTTCAGAGATTGCGAAATGCATTTTGGCGGCGGAGAACCGACTATTTGGGAAGAATTTGACGAAATTATTGATTTTGCCGAAAAAGAAAATTTCAAGAAAATATATATTGCCACCAACGGAGCAGTTTATTCGGAAAAGCTTGCCCATGCCATTAAAACAGGCCTTGCGGAACCGGTTTTTACAACCGATACGGCAAATGCTGAATTGTTTGAGAAAATAAAAGGTCTGAATTTTGACGAAGTAACGGAAAATATTAAACGTTATCTTAAGTTTGACGACAAAAATGTAATCAAAAATAAATACATAATACTTCCAAATTTGAACGACGACGAAACCTCAATCCTAAACTGGATTGAATATAACGAAAAATTAGGAGTAAAAAACCTTGCTCTCGATATTGAAGCAATTTTCTTCAATGAAAATCGCAAACATATTGATGAAAAATATAAAAAACTTTTATCATTCGCAAAAAATACAATTACCTCAAAAGGCTTTATTTGTAACCTATACAGCTTTGCATCACAAATGGAATACGACAATAAACAATAAAAAAGGTTGTGATTTTTTCACAACCCTTAAATATCTTCTTTAATACTAATTCATCGGAATCAATAGTTCTTGTCCTGCATATATTGCATGAGGACTTGCAAGACCGTTTGCAGCCTGCAATTTTTTTGTATTTTCGGGAGAAGCTTTGCCGTAAAATTTAACGGAAATAGCTTCAAGAGAATCTCCCGCTTTAACCTTGTATTTATCGTTAATAACAGCAGGAGCGTTTACAACCGCTTCTTCTGCCGTCAAATCTTCAACCGTAACTTTGTCCGCAACGTATTGAGGAGAACCGATTGGAGCAAATGAACCGTGTTCCTTTTTAACAATTTTTCTTTCTTGAACAGGTGCAGAAACAGAACCGTCCGAGTTAGAAAAAGTCGTAAAGCTAAGCATAGCAGTCATTAAGAACATACTTAACGCACCTGCAATAAATCCGGCAAGAATATAAATTCCGGGAGATTTTTCTTCTTTCGGCATAATTTTAAAATTTTGCCATAATATATCAAGCTCATCTTGCTTAGCTTGCAAAGAATTATTGTTTTCTAAAGATTGTCTTTCCGTCTCTTCATTCAAAGACTTTAATTCGGCTAAAAGAGCCATGCTTTCGCCTGACAGCATTGATCTGTTTAATGTTGATGTTTTCATAAATTCCTCTTGACTTACAACAATAATCTTATCAAAAGACAACACTGTCAATCGATTTTGGCATAATTTTAGTGTAACGATTTGTAATTTTTCAAATGCTTATTTTCAAAGGATTTTCGGATAGGCTAACTTAACATTACTAAATATCTTCGTCAGGAACCTCTAATATACCTTGCTCATATTCACTAACCTCATCGTCGCTTACCTCAGAAAAAAGTTGAGGTTCTTCAACGATTTCAGGTTTTTCACTTTTGTATTTATCTTGCAATTCTTGTTCAATAGCAGAAAATTCATCATCACCCAAAAGCGTTGCCAAGTCAGCACTTTCATCATAACTGTCAACTTGTTCTTGCGGGGTGTCAACCATTTCTTGCGGGGTATTTTCTTCTTCGTCGTCTTCAAGTTCCAAAATATTTTTTATTTTAGGTTGCGGCAATTCTTGCGAAAAATCATCGATTTCACTTGCCAAAAGACCTTCATTGGCAGAAGCTTCAAGCACATCGTGGAAACTTGGCTCATCATTATTTTGGACATTATTTTCTTCAACATCCGCTGATTTTTGTTCCGATTTTTGTTCAGAAGGAGCCGGTTCTGAAAAATCAGTCTCCTCAAGAGGTTTACCAAAAAACGTCATGGATTTTGGTTCTTCCTCAGCAGTTTTTTTGACAGGAATTTGTTTTTCTTCCGGCAAAGTTTGAATTAAATTTTCGCCGACTTGAACATTTTCGGAAGCATTTTCGATATCCTCAGTATTTTCAACCTTTTCAATATTTTCTATCAACGGTATAATAAACTTATCTTTTTTTAATTTTTTCAATTTTTCTTTCAAACGTTTTCGTTTGGAATCAGGCATTTTTGTTGCAACGGAATTTGCCTGACCGGAGACATAAGAATGTTTGTGGCCTTCTTCCAAAAAGTCGCTGACAAACCGTTGAGAATTTTCAGGGTTAAAGAACCTTGAAGAATTCCCCGTAGAAACGTGAAAACCCTTACTGTTTCTAACAAAAATATCTTTTACGGAATAATCATTTTGAGAATTTTTAACCATTTCTGAAATTTTTGTAATACAAACTTCTCCGTTAATTTTATTTACGCAAATAACGACATCGATGGAAGCCGAAGTCATAAAATCCGCATTTTCCTCAAAAAGATTGATATTAGAGAGTAAAAGCATATTTCTTATTGCAGTCAGAATATCAACATCTTCTTTAAGGGACATGGAAACGACAAATCCGTTATGCCCTGAAATTATCAATTGAAAAATTTGAGTTAAATCCGAAATTTGAGCATCCGAATAAAAAATACTATCATAATTGAGATTTTCTATGTCTTTTATGCAACCTTGAGAAAGCTTTATGCTACAGGGTTTTTCGACAATAATTTTTTCTGTTTTTCCGCAAATAATATTTTTTTTGCTGTTGTCGGAGAGGTTGACCATAAAATTCATCAAGGAAGTTTTGTCAACGGAAGCATCACCGACGATAAAAATATTTGCCCTTTGAGAAATACAATCACGCAAATACGCAACCATTTCGCTGCTAACCATTTTTGTCGAAAAATATGAAGAATACAGTTGTTTATTTTTTCTAAAAATGCTTATGAACGGCTCATTTTCAACAATTGGCGGAATCAGAATATTTATAACCGAACTGCTCGGTGTACAAATTGTGGCCTGCGGATTTTTTTTATCCAAATAACAGTCATAAAGCCTTGCAATCTTTTCAACTTCCGCAAAATACACTTCTGCCGATGAAAAAACCAAAGGAATTTTTATTACACTTCCGTTTTTTTCACCATAAATTTTGTCGTGCGAATAAGCTGTAATCACGTCAAATTCTTTGTGTTCGCGAAAAAATGCCAAAAGGTCACAATCAGCACTCATTTTAGCAAAATTAAGAGATTTCAATTCTCTGTTTTTTAATAATCTGCTTTTTAGCGACATAATTTTCTCGCAACCAAATCCGCAAGTTCTCCAAACGCATAATAAATATCAGAAAACGGATTTGTTTCTCCTATTGTAATTCCGCGATTTATCGAAGCAATTGAAGTTTGCCAATCATTAGGAATTACACCGAAAATTTCTTTTTGCAAAATATCCGCAACATCTTGTTTATGACACTCGTCTTCTTTCGAATACCGATTAAGAACAATTTGCGTTTTATTTTGAATACCGATATGTTCAAAGAAATCCAGACAACGTTTGCAATTATTCAAAGTAGGTAAATTTGCTTCAGTAATCAACAAAATTAAATCCGAAAAATCCAAAATATATTTTGTTTTACCTGTAATCGCCGATGAATTGTCGATAATGATATAATTAAATCTTTTACGCAACGCATTCAACATTTTTATGACATCTTCACGGGAAACATTTCTTGAATAATCACGATACGGAGAATCCGCAATTACATAATAATTTGAATCCTCATATTGAGTCGTTAAATCAACAATATCCTTGGTTTCATCGATTTTTTCAATCAAAAAACTCATATCGCAAGGCGGTGTTAAATCCAAAAAAGTAGTTACATCGCCCAAAAATAAATTCATATCGACAACAACAACCTTTGAACGTCTGTCTCTTCGGGCAAGTTCATACCCAAGATTTACCGCAACGGTAGTTTTTCCGAGTCCGCCCTTGTTAGAAAAAACAGAAATTACCTTTCCCTGTCCCGAAAAATCCTGTTCGGAGGTCATTTTTTCTGCAATTTCATTAACAATAGCCAAAAAACCGGTTTTTATGATTGGTTTCGTGATAAAATCTTTTTTGCTTTTTCGCAAAAATCTGACAATATCATCCGTTTTAAAATTATAAGCCGTCAAAATAAACTTGCAGTTGTTATACAAATCTTCGATATTGTCAATTTCCGTACCGATTTGTTCGACATTATCAGAAACGTCCGTAATAAAAAGGTTTAACTCATTTTCGTCAACCTGTTCTTTCGCTTCGGAAAGAGAACCTGACTTAACAAGAGTAAAGTCATAATTAAGTTCACTCAGGTAGTTTTCGATAATGGAAACAGACATTTCGTCTTTGTCTACGATAAAAATTTTCAAACGTTTGTTCATAGAATTCATTTTACTATATTTTTGCTTTTTTGTTAAGATATTATTGAAAAACGATAGGATAAAATTATGAAAATAACAATAATCGGAGCGGGACTTGCCGGCTCAGAAGCAGCATTACAAGTTGCAAATGCAGGAATAGACGTCGATTTGTACGAAATGCGTCCTGAATTTTCCACAGGTGCCCACAAAACAGAAAAACCTGCTGAATTGGTATGCTCAAACAGTTTGGGCTCATTTGACGAAACTGTTGCAAGCGGTCTTTTAAAAGCAGAATTGAAAATTTTAAATTCTTATTTGATAAAAACCGCATTTGACTGCAAAGTACCCGCAGGTGCAGCTCTCGCCGTGGACAGAGAAGGTTTTTCGCAAACTATTCAGAATATGCTTGAAAATCATCCCAAAATTAATTTTATCAGAGAAAAAATCAATAAAATCCCAAAAGACGAAGTCGTTGTCATAGCCTCAGGACCGTTAACCTCACCTGAATTAGCTCAGGATATTTTGGATTTAACAGGCGAAAACCAATTGCGGTTTTTCGATGCAATAGCTCCTATCGTTGAAAAATCGAGTATCAATTTTGACGTTGCATTCTACCAAAACCGTTACGGTAAAGGGACTGACGACTATATAAATTGCCCGATGAACAAAGAACAATATGAAAAATTTTATGATATTTTGATTAATTCTCCAAAAATTGAGTTGAAAAATTTTGAAAAAAAATTTTTTGAATCTTGTTTACCGATTGAGGTCCTCGCCTCAAGAGGTACGGATACATTAAGATTTGGTCCTATGAAACCTGTCGGCCTCGTAGACAGCCGAACTAACGAAGAAAATTATGCCGTCGTGCAATTAAGACAAGACGACAAAGCAGGTGATTTGTATAATTTAGTAGGATTTCAAACAAACTTGAAATGGGGCGCTCAAAAAGAACTTATTCACTCAATTCCGTCACTTGAAAATGCAAATATAGTAAGATACGGAGTTATGCACGCAAATACCTTTATTAACTCTCCCAAAATTTTAAATCCCACAATGAATATGAGAAAACACCCCAATATCTTTTTTGCCGGTCAATTAACAGGCACCGAAGGCTACACGGAAGCAATTGCGGGCGGACTTTTAGCAGGATTGAACGCTATAAGATTTGCAAAAGGAGAAGAACTTTTGGAATTGCCGGAAACAACCATGCTCGGTGCATTAACACACTATATAAGTTTTGAATGTCAAGAACATTTTCAACCCGTAAATTCTAACTGGGGCATCATAAATAAAGACGGTATTGACAGAAAGATTTTGAAAAATAAAAAAATCAAAACAGAATTTATGTCAAAACGAGCAATAGAAACCATTTCAGATATCATGTCAACTATTGCCTGACAACATGTCAACACTTGGTTTACAGTGGTCTCAATTTAGCATTAATATTACAATTCGGCGATTTAAAGATTTCATTGTTAATAATATCGACATATTTATGATAATCAGGGTGAGAAGGTTCAAAAACAGCAACTTCATCATAATGTTTATCCATTTCCGCCTGTCCCCAAGGTCTGTATTCCCAAAAGTTTGTAGTAGCCCCAAGTGCGTTAGCAAGTCTTTGAAAATCAATCATTTCCTGATAATTATAGATACTGACAACAAAATTCAACCACAAAAAATTCAATTGACCTGATTTTTTCATATCGGATAAGAAATATAAATTTTGCATCAGTTTATCAAAATCCCCGCCGCGTACAATTTTTGCATACGTATCTCTATGCACGGAATGCATAGAAACCTCGACGGACTGAAGCTTTCCTATCAATCCGAGTTCTTCAAAATTTTCTTTAGAAGCAAGTGTACCGTTTGTAATTATATCAAACTTGATATTCGGATAAACAGAAGTGATTTTTTTGACGAGTTTCTTGCACAAATTACTTGCAAAAAGTTCCCCCGCCCCGTTCAAATAAACGGTTTCAGCGTTTTTCAAAAGAGGAATTAAGGTTTTATCAATATTTTCCTCATATTTTTTTATCCATTCCGGATTACTGAGATTTTTATCACGACAAGTAACGCAACGGGCATTACAAGTTTCATCGATATTCAAGTGAACCATTTTCGGCAAAGTATCGACTTCAACGCTGTCATAGACTTTATTACGAGGATTAAATCTCGGATCATCCTTGAAATTTTTTGTAATACAAGAATTCAAATCGCAAAATTTAAAAGTACCGTCAATAAATGTTTGTCTAAAGGCTTTTGCCTTTTCTCCATTCCATATTTCCTGATAACTTTGCTCAAAAATATTTCCGAAAGTATACTTGTTGACCAACGAAGGACAACAAGAATAAACTTTACCGTCCTGAAAAAACATCAAATGCTCAAAAGGAACGATACATCTAAATTTTTCGCCCAAAATTTCTTCAGCATGTTTGATAATTTCAGAATTTTCCATAACAAACGGAATTATAAAGTATCCGTTATTTTTTTGCAAGATTACAATGATTTTTTTGTTAGTGATAAAATCATTTTATGAACGAAGCACTATTTATAACAGAGATGATATTGAGTTTTTCAGGGGTACTCCTTGCCTACAAGTTCTTTGGCAAGTACGGTCTGTTTGCTTGGATTGCCATGAATACAATCATCGCAAATATTGAAGTCGTCAAGTGCGTAGATATGTTCACAATGCCGATGACTCTCGGCAATATCACTTTCGGAAGCGTTTTTCTTGCAACCGACATTTTAAACGAAAAATACGGTCGAAAAGTTGCCCAAAAAGGTGTATTTATCGGTTTCTTTTCATTAATGACTCTGACAATTTTTACACAACTGGACTTGCTTTATGTCCCAAATTCGGAAGACTTTGCACAAAAATCAATGCAAACTCTTTTTGCCATAACACCAAGATTGTGTTTCGGAAGTATGTTTGCCTACTTGATTTCCCACTCAACAGAAGTATTTTTGTTCAGCACAATAAAAAAATTTCTTCCCGACGATAAATTTTTATGGGTAAGAAACAATGTTGCCACAATTACAAGCCAATTGATTGATACAATCCTGTTTACTTTTATCGCCTTTCTCGGAATTTATTCACTAAAAACAGTATCTATGTTATGCATTACAACTTATTGCATAAAAGTCGTTCTTGCATTTTGTGAAACACCATTCTTATACTCTGCAAAAAAAATCAAAAATGATTAACTATTACTCAAAAAATACAAAAATCGGAATAATTACAATATTTGAAGAAAACGGATATGTTGTACAAGTTTGTTTACCGACAGAGCCTATGTCAACCAATGGTTGTCAACAACTCGAAACACCCGTAATAACAGAAGCTTTCAAGCAACTGACGGAATACCTTGACAGTCAAAGAACTTCATTTTCAATTTCTGTAAATCCCCAAGGAACAACATTTCAAAAGAAGGTTTGGAATGAACTTTTAAAAATTCCTTACGGGAAAACCGTTTCATACAAAGACATCGCAATTGCCGTCGGGAACCCGAAAGCTTGCAGAGCGGTAGGCATGGCAAATAACAGAAATCCCGTACCGATTTTTATCCCTTGTCACAGAGTTATCGGAAAAAATGGTTCTCTGACCGGCTATGCAGGCGATTTGGATTGCAAAGAGTTTTTATTAAAGATTGAAAAACCTAATCAATAACTTTTAATCTGCCGTCTTTAATCGCTTTCAACTCACCGTTTTTCTTGATTTGTTCAATGAAAATCTCTTGTTGATTACCCACTTTAGGTGATTTTTTTACGTTTTTCAAAATTTTTGTAAGTGAACCCTCTTGGAACAAAAATTTTGTCATTGAACATTTTACCGTCTTTTCTTCACTCGGATTTTCGGTATCAATTTTTCGCAAGACATTACCGTTTTTATCCAAAATGCAGACATCATGCACACAAAGAGTATCCTTTTTGGCATCGGATTTGTTAATTGTATATCTCATGCCCGCACAATGCATAATTTGCGAAAGGTCTTTAGTAATAATGGTTTTCGCCTCTGTGTTGAGCAAGTCGACAAATTGTTTTTCGCTCATTTCCGCAACAACCACATCGTCATCATAGGGAAGCATACGATATTTAACGTCATAAGCGGTTATATTGCCCGAAACACCCGAAGATTTCATACTCGGAGCATTAAAAAAAGCAACTTCCGCTCCGTAACACTGACCTCGTCTCAACATTCCGTCTGCAAGTATTGATGCAACAGGATTTTCAGCTTTTCTTTCATCATCTTCGCAAGTCGGAACAAAAGGAACTGTAACTTTGGCAATATTTTCATTTTTACCGATAGATTTTGTCAAAATTTTATCTATTTTTTTAGAATTCGGATATTTTTCAAGTTTCACCAACTTATTTTGGATTTTATCTTCCAACAAAACACCTTTTTTATCAAAAAGTACATCAAGATAGCCGACATTAGTATTATCACTGCCGGCTTGAGTAATTATGACCGGTTCGCAACGCAAAGATTTTACGAGATTTTTCTTAGAAACAGCATTGTCTTCTTTATTTACTCCGATTAAGGAATCATGCGTATGTCCACCGATAATGACATCAATTCCGCCTGTTTTTGTTGCGATTTGCAAGTCGCTATCATAACCGCTGTGACTCAACAAAATTATCTTGTTTACACCTTGTGCTTCAAGTTTTTCAACCTCTTTGTTTAAAACAGCTATCGTTTCCTCAAGACTCATTACGGAAACATTATCCTTATCATCCTTTGCCCCGATATCCTTATCAGACGGGCTGGTTCCAAGAATTGCAAACCTTGTTCCGTTTTTCATAAAAACGTCACTTCTGACAAGTTTTTTATCCTTCATACGTTCTTGTAACGGATTATTTGCAGGGACATTAATATTGGAAACAACCGTTGTAAATTTTGCATTTTTAATATTATCCGCATAAAATCTCGAACCCGCGTCATACTCGTGATTTCCGGCAGTTGCATAATCCATTTTGAGTGCGTTATAAATCTTAGTCATAGCGGAATTACGACCCTTATTGCCCCCAAGATACAAATCTCCCGCACCAACAGTCAAAGCACTCTTTTTATTTTGCTTTTTGAAATTATCATGAGCAGGTTTGAGTTTGCTAACTTTAGTGACATTCCCGTGAGTATCATTAATGTAAAACACCGTCATTTGCGTGTTTCCAAGGTTTTTTTGAGGTATAAAATCTTGTGAGCAATAATCCATTTCTTCTTCCTTTTTTTATTTAAATTCTTTTTGGTGATTTCAACCATTTATTATGCAACTTCATATCCTGATACATATAGCAACGACTGCAAGGAATTTCAGGATTTTCAGGTGCATTATTTGTAACCATATTTTTTGCATATATCATTTTAGGGTTATTCATCGCTGTCAAAAAACCTTCTTTGAAAGCATTTCCGCCAAAATCGTCGGTAAATAAAGAGCAACACCCCAATATTTTTCCGTCCCAATTAATTTGAGGTTCTTCCCACAAAAAAGCACAATAATACCAATCCAAAATTCCCCGTTCATATTCTTCAAGCAACTTATGCGGCGGTAATTCAGTATACTCCATGCCCGTTTGTTCCATTACTTTTCGGGGATTTTTTACGGGAGAAAAATCGGGATATGTATTTTGTTCAAAAACGATTTCCATATCGAGATTTTTTGCCAGAATTTTTGCTTGTTCAATTTCGTGTTCATTATGCCCGAAAACAATGAATTTGTAGTACAAAACGGGGTATTTTGAATTATATTTTAACTTATAAAAATTTATTTTTTTAATATTTTCTATAACTTTATTAAAATCTCCGTTTTTGCGATAAATTTTATATGTTTCCTGACTTGCACCGTCTATTGAAACATCAATTCGTTTAACTTCGCATTTGACAAGAATTTCCGCCGTTTTTTCCGGCAGATAATTCAGATTCACTCCATTATCCATCGACAATGAAATTCCTTTAGATGAAGCATATTCAATGATTTCATCAAGTTCGGGATTTAAAAAAACTTCACCGTGATTAGACAACTCTATTGCCTCAAATTCATTTTCATCAACAAATTTTTTAAAATCCGAAAACTTTAAATTGCCCAAACCGCAACCGTTTTCGACTCCGACTTTATCCATTCGCATATAACATCTTTCGCAATCCAATTGGCATTTTGTACTCGCATCAATGCGAACTTTTTTCGGCAATTCCGATTTGTCGCGATAAACTTCTTTGAGATATTTTTTTTCCAAAACAATCGGTTTATTTTCCATTTTCAGACCTCGGAGAATTAAACCACACATTGTGTTTTGCCATATCCTGATAAACTTCGCAATCATAGCAAGGAAGCGTTTTTTCGGGCAGAGCATTATGTGTTACCATATTTTTTGCATAAACAAAACGCGGATTGTTCAACGTTTCCATCAAGCCGTCTTCAAAAACATTTCCGCCAAAATTCTTTTTATAATTTGCACAACAACCCAAAAGCTGTCCGTCCCAATTAATTTGAGGTTGCCAAAGGTCATTACAAAAAAACCAATCGGCTTCCCCGGCTTGAAATTGTTTCAATAATTCAACAGGAGACGTATTCGTCGTCAAAGATTCCAATCCCGTCTGTTCAAGCACCTTTTGAACATTTTTTACCGGAGAATAACTTTCATCCCAATTTGTTGCAAAATTAATTGCAACACCCAATTTTTCAGCCTCTTTTTTTGCTTGTTCAATTTCGTGTTCATTATGCCCGAAAACAATGAATTTCCAAGTAATATGAGGACAACCGTTATTGTATTTTTTGCGATAATAAATAATTTTTTTCATATTTTCGATAACTTTATCGTAATCACCGCCAATACGATATTTTGCATAAGTCTCCCGAGATGCACCGTCAATTGAGACAGTCATCGACACAAGATGATACTTTGCAAGTGCTTCCGCCTGTTCATCGGAAATATAATTCAAATTAACCCCGTTATCCGCAGTAAGTTTTATTCCTTTTTTATCAGCGTATTCAAGGATTTTTACCAAATCGGGATTTAAAAAAATTTCTCCGCTGTTTGATATTTCAATATTTTCAATTTCATTTTCATCAACAAGTTTTTTGAAATTTTCGAACTTCAAAACCCCGAAACCACAACCATTTTTGGCATTTTCTTCGTCTGTTCTCATATAACAAACAGGACATTTCAATTGACAAAGACTGCTAACTTCAACCCGTAACCGTTTTGGCAATTCAGATTTGTTTTTGTAAACTTCTTTTGAAAAATCTTCATCAAACATTTTTAAAATCCGCCATGAAGGAAGTATATCATTATTTTTGCCGTAAAGTCAAGTCTTTAGGCACTTTTCGCAATATTTTACAACCGATTTTAGTCAGCTCTTTGTTTCTTAAATAAATCCCAAACAAACAAAATATAATCCTTGAATTTTTTAGGATTTCTGTATGTTTCGGCAATCGTTCTGAAGAAATATCTCGGACTTGCATAATACAAGAAAAGAGTTTTCTTTCTGAACGCTTTAAGTTTTTTATGTGTTAAAAACTTCGTACCGAGAGCGGGAATTTTTATCGTTTCATTTTCAAATAACGATTCTCTTAAAATATTTTCATCACGGAAATTTTTCTCAATAACAGAATCCGGATATGCAACAGGAAACGTCAATGATACGAAATCGGGACATATTTTGAGAATTAATTTTTTTGTCGCAATAAGATGTGCTTCTGTTTCCCAAGGCAAACCAACCGAGAATAAACCGAAAATTTTGAGCTTATTTTTTCTGGCAATATCAACGACATTAAGGCTTTCATCAACTGAAAATCTTCTGTCCAAACGAACAAGCGTATCATCCGAACCGCTTTCAAAACGAACAACAATCATTGAACAGCCGGCATTTCTCATTTCCATTGACATATATTCAGTGAACGATGCAACATTAACATTTGCTATCCAATCAACCTGTCCGTTCATCGGTGATTCAATTATGTAATCACAAAATTCTTCCACCCATTTTTCATTGTGGTTAAACGTATCTGACGGAAAATAAAAATTCTTAATTCCGTATTTTTGATAACATTCATACATTTCGTCAAAAACTTTTTTTGCGGGACGAACATTCATTGTGCAATCTGCCAAGATATGTTCTTTACAATGCAAACATGTATACGGACAACCTTTTGCGGTAATTATTGTCGCAATCGGTTTTTTGTTGTCGGGACGAACATATTTTTCGTTCGGCATCAAATCTCTTGCAGGAAACGGCAAATCGTTAATATTTCCGTGCGGTGCGTGGAAATTTGTTTTATGCATCATTCCGTTTTTGCAAATCGTAATAAACGGAACCTGATAAAGCATTTCAGGGGTTTCATAATGTGCTTGTACCAACAAAGGCATTACAAAAGCAGCATCCGAACCTATTAAATAATCCACTCCCCCCATAGGCAAACTGCAAAGCAATTCTTCCGATGCATCGAAAAACATATCGCTTTTCAAAATAATAACAATTTGAGGATTGGAAGATTTAATCATTCTGACCAATTTCAAATCTTCAAAAATATTTGCAATATCAGTCTTCATAAGAAGCATATCGGGACAATTTGTCAAAACATCATCAAGCAAATCAAGAGCTGTTTTTTCTTCAATCTTATAATCTCTCAAAAAGACTTCATGCTCTGCATTTCTAAGCATTGATGCAATATAACCCAAATCATTACACGCTCTCATTGAGTGCGGAATAATATCTTCCGTTCTGTATTTGTATCTGTTCTTAATATTTACCGATAAATCCCCCGGAGGGCTGCAAAGCATTATTTTTTTCATAATATTCGGTCACCGAATTTTCCAATACATTCACTTTTGTGACAATTTTAATGAAAAAAAATATAAAAAACAAGATATACTAAGTTATTTGTCATATAATTAATTACATGAAACCTGTAATTGAAGTAACGGAATTTGACAAAGTAAGAGAATATATAGCCGAAAACGCAATCACTGAGCCGGGAAGACTCAAAACTTTGCGTGCCGAAATATACAACGATGCGGAAAAAATACGGGAACAATTAGATTGCACAACCGAAGCAAGACGCTTATGCGATATGAATTTGAGATTGCCTCTCGAAAATTTTGCCGACATGACAAACTCTCTTAAAGATGCTAAAGCAAAAATTAAACTTTCTCCGCAAGAAATTTGGGATATCGCAAATCTTCTCAGAAACTCAAGACTTGTGAAAAACTTCCTTGACAAAAATTCCGAAGATGCTCCGAAATTAACAGAAATAAGCCAAAGCCTTTTTGTGTTAAAAGAACTTGAAGACAAAATTTTTGACACCTTAAACAGTGATATGAAAGTCAAAGAAAGTGCTTCTTCCGAACTAAAACGTTTGTATAATGCTTTATCAGAAACTCACGCAAGCATAAAATCAACAATCACAAGATTATTGGCAGATTCAAATTTTACAAACGATTTGCGAGACACAATCTACACTCAGCGTGACGGCAGAACAGTTTTCGGTGTAAAAGCGGAAGCAAAAAATAAAATCCTTGGTATTGTACACGACGTCTCCGCTTCGGGACAAACATTTTTCATCGAACCCAAAGAATTGACCGAGCTTCACAATCGTGAACGCGAAATCGAAATTCATATCCAAATTGAAACTGACAGGATTTTGAAAGTTTTCTCGGAAGAAATCGGTAAACATTTCGAGGAACTTATTGAAACTCAAGATATTTTAGCTGAAATTGATTTTCATTTTGCAAAAGGAAAATATTCTCAAAAAACGGAAAGTTCTCCAGCTACTATCCTTGATGAACCGAAAATTGACTTAAAAGCGATGAAAAACCCTGTTTTAATGAGGGTTTGCGACAATGTTATAGAAAATGATTTCAATGCGGGAAAAGACAATCTTTGCACAATCATTACGGGTTCAAATACAGGCGGAAAAACAGTCGTATTAAAGACTGTGGGACTTTGCGTATTGATGAGCAAAGCAGGATTTCATATCCCCTGTATGAGTGCAAAAATCTATCCGTTCAAAAAAGTTTTTGCCGATATCGGTGACCAACAAAACATCATTCAAAGTCTTTCAACATTTTCATCTCACATCAAAAACCTTGTGGAAATGAGTAATCAAGCCGATAGCGACACTTTAATTTTGATAGATGAAATCTGCTCTGGAACTGATCCTGCGGAAGGTTCGGCACTTGCAAGAGCTTTATTGCAATATTTCGTGGAAAAACAAGCCTTTTGTGTTGTTACGACTCACTTTGGAGACCTTAAAAATCTTGCCCTCGAAGGAAGCGGATTTGAAAACGCAAGCGTTCGTTTTGACACTGAAACCTTGAAACCGACATACCGCTTTACACAAGGTGTTTCGGGCAGCAGTAACGCAATTACCATCGCCGAAAATTTAGGATTAAACTCTGAAATTATTGGCAATTCAAGAGAAATTTTCACTGAAACTTCGGGCAAAAATATTGAAAAATTTGCAAAAATTGAAGAAATGTGGGAAGAAGCAGCAAAAAAAGCCGACGAAGCAAAAAAAGATGCGGAAACCGTAAAGGCTTTGAGATTACAACTTGAAAAACAAGCCGATGATTTAAAGAAAGAAAAAAGAAAAATTATCGCGGAATATAAAAAGAAAACCCAAACAGCTTTTGATTCCGCACGCGATGAGATTAAAGATGTCCTTAAAAATCTTCGTGAAAATGAAAATCGCGAAAATACAATGAAAACAATAAGAAAAAACTCTTTAATCCGAAAAAAACTTCACGATAAACTTGATGAAGAATATGATTCTTTGAGAGAGGAATACCGTGACATTGACGTAAATTCAATAAATAAAGGCGATAAGGTCGTTATCAGAGACTTAAATCAAGAAGCCGAATTTGTAGCATTTACGGACAAAGGAAGAAAAGCCGAAATTCTTATGGGAGCCGTAAAAACGACGCTTCCGATAAAAAAGCTTGCACTGTATGACAAAGAGGTTATAAAAGCAAAAACCAAACCGCTTGTTCAGCAAAAGCAAGCCTTTGAGTTTGTAAAACACGATGTCTCTTACACCTTAGATTTGCGTGGATTCAGATACGAAGAAGCCATGAGAGAAGTCGAAGCTTATCTTGATAAAGCTTGTGCAGCGGGTCTTTCATACGCAATAATTATTCACGGACACGGCACGGGCGTTTTGAAAAAGGCAATACGGGATTATCTTGCAGACAGTCCTTATGTTGCGAAATTCCGTCCCGGAGAAGATGTTGAAGGCGGAGATGGCGTCAGTGTGGTGGATTTAAACTGATGAACGAAAATTTAAGTATCAAAACTAAAAATACAAACATCAGTTTAACTGCATACCGAGCTATAAAAATTTTGAAACTTTTAATGGAAAAACCTTCCACAAGTGCCGAAATTATTGAAGTTTTGAAGCAGGATGAACTGACAAAGCGTTCGATTTCAGACGACACGCTCAGAATTACCATGAATTCTCTTAAAGCTGTCGGCTGTAAAATTGCACGACCTTGCCCTAAAAATGATTACCGTTATATTTTGATGGAACATCCTTTCAAGGCAAAATTTAACTCTTCGGAAATCAATCTTTTATCTCAAATCCGCAAATATTTTTTAGACTGCTGTCAATGGCGTACCGTTATTGAAATAAACAGGCTTTACGACAAATTGATTACCCCTTATTGTGATGAAAAAGCTTTGAATTTGCTGAATGCAAAAAAACCGTTTGTTAAAATCAAACCGCAAATTTTGGAAACATTTTATTCCGCAAATTTAGAGAAAAAAGAAATTGTGATGACTTATGCAACATCTTCTAAAAAAATCGAAAAAATAAATATTTCGAGCAAACAAATCTTTTGCGAAGCCGGAAAACTATACATTATGGGTTGGTATTACAAAAGAAACACTTATTCTTATTTTAATGCCGAAAAAATTCTCGAAATTCATTCCGTCGAAAACTTAAAAGAACCTTTAAAAGCTTGTGATATCAAAGTTTTATACAAAGTTACGGGAGAAGAAGTTTCGACTTTTGTTTGCAATTCCGATGAAAAAATCCTTGAGCAAAACAGTGAAGAAATTTTGGTCGAATGCATTACCACGAGTGAATTTAAGATAGTTCAACGATTACTTTCTTTCGGTTGTGATTTTGAGTTAATTTCGCCGGACTATATAAGACAAAAATTAATCGAAAAAATTGCTAAAACCAAAGCGAGGTACGAATAATGAGTTATACCGCCAAGCATCACGATTCTTGCGTAAGAGTTTTAGAATTTTTCAAACTTTTGGCAAAAGAAGACATCGATATAAAAGAGTTAGATTATCGCAGACTTTGCAAATTCAAAGATATAGAAGCTCACGAGACTTTTCTGAAATACATTTCGACCCTTGAAGCTTCTGACATTGACGTAAAAAAAATCGGCAAAAAATATTCTCTTTGCAAATTTTTGGAAGAAATCAAAATCGACGATTGTGAAATAAATTTGTTGTTCAATATTTATAAAGCTTTTGATGCTTGTTGCGTTGAAAAACAGAAAGATTTTTTGGATGAACTGTTTACAAAAATCGAAAAATCTTTATCAGAAACGACAAAACAAACTTTAAATGACAAAATCAATCAATATCACAATCAAAAGCATTCTCCAATGTCAAAAATAGCTTCGGAATTTCAACAATATGTCGATTTATCGCAAAAATTGACAATAACATATAACGGTGAATCTTTCACGGCAACTCCGAAAAAAGTCGAAATTAATGGCAATAACGTATTTTTGTTTGTTTACGATTCAAAAAAAGCCGAAAATATAAAATTAACGGCGAAAAACATTGAAAAAATAGAAATTTTGCCATTAAAAACCACAACAACAAATATGACAACTTCAATTGCTTTTGAAGTATATGACCGATTGGCAATAAATTACAGACTTCGAGATTGCGAAACCGTACAAACTTTTGACGAAAATAAAAAGTTGATTATCAATACGGGTGAAGATAAAAAATCTCTGTTCAAAAGACTTATGAAATACGGAGAAAATTGCAAAGTTATTTCTCCAAAATATGTTGAAAAAGAAATGTTGCAAGAACTTGAAAAATTAGAGAAAAAATTAAAAGGAGATGCGGAATGAAAAAAATCGGCTTTATCCCAATAGATAATCGACCTGTTTGCTATACATTACCCAAAATGATTGCGGACATTAATCCCGAAATCAAATTATATCTTCCGCCTAAAAACCTTCTCGGTTCATTAACAAAAAATGCAGATAAAAACGGTCTTTTTGAATGGCTTGAAGACCTTGAAGAAACGGATTATCTCGTGATTTCCGCAGATACCCTGATTTATGGAGGCTTAATCCCCTCAAGAAGATGTCCCGATGATAAAAATGAAATTGAAAATCGACTTTTAAAATTAAGAAATATTCTGCTCAAAAAAACAAATTGCAAAACTCTTATTTTTTCAAGCATTATGCGGATTTCTAACAATAATTACAACGAAGAAGAAAAAGAGTATTGGGCTCAATACGGCGAAAAAATTTTTGCATATTCTTATGAACTTCATCGCTCGGAAGTTGAAGGAAACCGTTTGGCAAAAGAAAAAGCAACCGAACTTGCAAAAGAAATTCCGTCTGAAATTTTAATAGACTGGTTAACAACAAGAGAACGTAATTTTTCCATAAACAAAGAATACGTGAAAATGTTTGATGACGGCATTTTCGATACCTTGATTTTTTCTAAAGACGATTGTGCAAAATACGGTTTTAACGTAAAAGAAGCAAAATATTTTGAACTTTTAGCTCAATCAAGAAAAGGAATGTTCGTCAAAACAGGAGCTGATGAAATTCCGTTAACACTGCTTGCCCGATGCATTTCCGACGGCAAAAAAATAAAAATTGCTCCAATTTACACAAATCCGAACGAAATTGACAAAATTTCAAAATATGAAGATATTTCGGTTGATAATTCCGTTAAATCACAAATTTTAACGGCAGGAGCAAGCATCTCTGCGACCGATGAAGCCGATTTGATTTTATATGTGAATAACTTTCAGGGAGAACAGGGTGAACTCGTCATGAACGGCCGCACAAACCCCTTTGAAGGAGAATTCACTCATTTCAACAGACCTTATTTTGTTGTCGATATCTTAAACGCAAACGGTGCAGATAATAATTTCGTTGAAAAAATGTTTAAAAATGGCATAAATAATGACTTTTACGGATATTCAGCCTGGAATACAACCGGAAATTCTTTGGGTTCCGGAATTGCCGCCGCTGTGACAAAATTTTTATGCTCCACACCGAATGAAGATAATTTCAAAAAATTGCAAATCGTAAGACTGCTCGACGATTGGGCATATCAGGCAAATTTAAGAAAATTTTTCAAAAATGAAAACCTCAAAGACTTGAATGAAATTAAAAAATATTTCGAAAATTACGAAAATATCGTTTTTAATGCCTTAAAGACAAATAAAAAAGAAATTTCTTACTCTTTCCCTTGGAATAGATTCTTTGAAATCGAAATAAAGTTGCAGAATTGACCGAAAAAAATTTTTGAGTTATCTTAAAAACAAGGACGAGTGGCGGAATGGTAGACGCACCAGTCTTAGGAACTGGCGCCTTCGGTGTAAGAGTTCGAGTCTCTTCTCGTCCAGTTTTAAAGACCTCAAATGAGGTCTTTTTGTTTGCTCTTTTCTTGACTCGTACTGTTGATTTGCTCTCGTTGTCGCAAATCAAGGAGTTCTGCCCTTCGGGTATCCTGACTCGTACGGCTCCGGTTTGTCGCCTACGATTCAGGGGAGTCTCTTCTCGTCCATTTTTCAAAAGACCTCAAATGAGGTCTTTTTGTTAACTTTTAAAATATAGAGAAAAATGATTTGGATTTAGTATAAAAATCAATTATGCTGCGAAAATATTTCTTTTCTTTTGGATTTCTTCATTATTTTTTGTAAAGCCTTCTGCCAATTGGTAACCGAATTTTTTCATTGTTCCTTGAGCATCAGCTTCATACATTTGGTTCAATGCTTTGTCATCGCTCATCCAGTTTACTGATTTATCTAAAGATGTAACGCTTGCAATTTCTGCTTTTGCTGCTGAAGGAGATATTTTCATAAATGCATTAGCGTTGTTGATTGAGTTTGTTGCTGCATCTTTGTAAGTTGAAAGAGAAGTTAATGAAGAACCTGTTGCGTTAGAGTATGCTTTGCCTGCTGCAACTGACATCGCGATTGTTGCTGTACCGCTTCCGATATCTTCTAATGCAGCTCTTTTTGCGTCATCAGTTGTTGCTTGAGATGCATTGTAAAGACCTTTACCTACTTGAACACCGCCGAGGATTGCACCGCCTGCGATAATGAACGGTGTAGCTGCTCCGCCTGTTACTGCGATTAATGCTGCACATGCTATGCCGCCTGCAACTGTTTTAACTGCGTTTTCGGGAGAAGAAAACATATTTGTGAATGATTTAACTGCTCCTTTTAAAAGGCTTTTTGCTGTTTCGCCGAATGTAAGTTTGCCGTCATCTTCGCCATCTTGTTGTGCTGCGAAAATTGAGTTTGCGAGATAATCTTTTGTATTTACTGATGTTGTAGATGTTGAATTGAGTGAGCTGAAAATAGATACTGCTGCTTGAGCATCTTTTGCAGAAAGTTTAGAGTTGTTGAGCAAGCCTGTTTGATTGAGTAATTTTGCTGTAGCGTTTAAATTATTTACGTTCAACATTCTTTTCTCTCTCTCGTTAACTCTCTACTCTTTTATAAAGTATTTCCGTTAAAAGAAATTGTGTTTTTTGATATGTTTTACGCAACAAAACTTAACAAACACTCATATCCCTTTATTTACAAGGGATTGAGAAAATTGCGAAATATTTATTGTAGATGTTTTATCATCTACATTTATAATAAGTATTTTTGATAAAAAAAATTGCCTTTTTTTTGAAAAAATTTTTAAAATTTTAATTAAAAATGGAATTTTACTGAGTTTTTTGTACTTGAAAAACTTTTATTTTAGGGCAAAACAACGGATATTGAAATTTATTCAAAATTCAACGGATTATTTTTTTGCGACATCTTTTTCTTCTTGTAGCTTTTTACGTTTTCTTCTTCTCATCAAGTCGGTAAAAGCTTCAAGTCTTGTGATATAGCCTGCTTTACCGGTTTGTTCGTCCATAATCAATGTCAAAATCGGAATTTCGCAATTTTCTCTCATTTTTGGGAAAATATTCTGCGTAACGATTTCAGGCATACAAGTAAACGGGCTGACGTGGATAATACCGTCGATACCTCTTTGGTCGGCAAAAGCAACGTCACTGATTGATTCCAATGAATCGCCGCCGATATCTCTCATCAAATATGGTCTTGCAAGTCTAAATGCTCTTTCCAAGTGCGTTTCGCCTTTTTTAAACCATTTCGGAATGATAGCGTCTTTTAAGAAACTTGAAACCGTGAGGCTTGTTCTTGTTTGAACACCCATTTTACCGAGTTCACGATTTATATTTTGATTTGAAAACGGGTCAAGGACGATGAAGATTTCGCCTGTAATGTCAACGTACAAAACGTCACGTTTTTCGTCAATCGGTGTTTCTTTAATCATTCTGATTGTTTCTTTTTCGGCATTTTTCAATTCTTTAATCGAAAGTGCTTTATCAAAAAGTTCAAGCCCTTTGTTGTAAGCCTTTTCAGCCGTACCGAAGGTTATTTCTCTTGCTCGGTAATATGAAAGCACCGTTGCAACTCTATCGAGAGCAAATACAAATCTTACTGCTGTATAAATAGCATCAATTTTTTGAAAAATTGTAGCTTTCGGATTTGCTTGCGAAAGATAATTATACATACCCTTAAAACCGTCATAGAGTGACAATTCGAGGTATCTGTTTTTATATCCTAAATCGTTTAAGACATTTTCGATACATTGACCGTATTCACCCAAACGGCAAATTCCGGGAGACGTAATCATCGAAACGTAGTCAGCACCGCCTTCCAAAGCCTCAATAAAGTTTCCCAATATTAATTTATACGGTAAACAAATTGCTTCCGGAGCATATTTTATCCCAAGAGACAGAGTTCTTTTGTTTGTATACGGAGGGACAAATGCTGTAACACCCAATTTTCTAAGTGCTGCACGCCAAGCGTATGACACTGTTCCCATATGAGGAAATGCTATTTTTAATTTTTCTTTGGGCATCGTTTTTCTTCTTACATTATATTTCTAAAACATATCCGCCGTTATCAGCATTAAACAATACATCTTCATTGATTTTTTGTCTCAAATTTTTAATGTATTTATAAACATAATCTCTCGGCAATTCCAAAAGTGCTGCCATATCTTTTGCGTAAACGATTGTTCCTTTATTTTGAACAAGGTAATCAAAAATCATTTGTTCTCTCGGAATAAGCGGTTTTTTGAATGTGATATTTTCCACTGAAGCAGAAACGTTATTAACTTCTTTAGGAGCTTTTGTTTCTTTTACTTCTTTAACTTGTTTTACCGCCGGTTTAACTGATTTTGCGGGTTTAATTTCTTCTTTTACGGGTTCCGCTTTAACTTTTTTAGCAACCGGTGTTTCTTTTTTAGCCTTAGTTTCTTTCTTTTCAAACATTGAGTGCAAAGTCAAAGTTTCCAATTTTTCCGTATGTACGGAATAATCTGGTGTTGCCGACATTGAATGCAAAGATGTTGTCATTACCTTATCAATCATGTCATTGGTATGTTTCTCTCCTTGAATTACTTTGCCCAATCTTGCAGCATATTCTTCAAGTGTAATTTTTTCAAGAGAACTTCTCCACTGACGGATTTCTTCTTTAGTAAGGTATTCTTGCATTCCGACTCTCCTTGACTATATATTTGTCTTCTTTTTAAACCATTCTTACCGAAAAAACATATTTGTTTTTTCCGACTTTCTTATCGTAGCATAAGAAATTTTTAAAATCTCAAAATATTTAGTATCGTAAATTTTTTTTTAAATATTTTACATTTGAAACAAACCCCTTTACAAGAAGAATTTTTTGGGTATTTTAACAATTTCGATAAATTTTATGCTATTTTAATATCAAGTTCATAAATAGAGGATTTAAGATGGAAATCAATCAGGACAGGGGTATTAAACTTTTAGGTTTTTTATTTGTTTTAATAACTGTTTTTTATGTTTTTTACGCAGCTTGTTCGCAAAGGGCATTATATCTTGACGGTTCTTTCTGGTTCATAATGCACCTCAACAGATTCGGGGACAATGTTTTTGAAATTAAATCTTTTATTGAACATCCGAGAGTGGTTGTTTTCTTTTTGGAGCATTTACCGATTAGCATTACTGCTTTTTTATTCAGGGATTTGACGGACAAAATTACCTATTCCACAATTTATTCTTTCACAATGTTTACCTTACCTGTTTTGGGTTTATGGTGGAATTTTGAATTAACAAAAAGAACTAAGCAATATGCTGTTTGGTTTTTCAGTTTATTCACTTATGCCTGTTTGATTTTGTTGTATCAAATTTTTTCCGTCGTTGAAACAACCATAGGACTTACATTTCAGTTCGTTTTGCTAAACTACTTACTCGGCAAAATCAACTATACAAAATCAGATAAAATCGGCATATTTTTTCTATTGATTTTAATGTTTGGAATTTACGAACACACTTTATTTCTCGGATTAATTATTTTCGCGATTATGTTCACCTGTCTTTACGATGAAGAAAATCCAAAAAATGTTTTGACCAAAATCGTAATTGGGGCGGGTTCTCTTGCCGCTTCGGTATACAATGTATTTTTTATTATCTTATCAAATGATGAAAAATCCGATTTCAAAAGATTTCTCGGTGAAGCTTTGGATTTTTGGCAATTTTGGAACAAATTAAACATTTTGGCTGTCATTGTAACCGTTTTGCTAATTGTCGGAATAATTTATTTCAGAAAAAATAAGCCCGTTTCAAAAACCTTAATAGCGGCATTCAGCGGCATTTACATATATTTATTCCTCTATTTTTCGGATAATTTACAACAATTTATCAATCCGATTTATGAACAACATATGAGAAGTATTCCTCTTTGGGTTGTGCCGATGATATTTGCGGGAATTTTTGCGGCAAGATTAAAAAAATTTCCTGAAAGCAAAGAATTATTTGCAAAAATCAGCGTCCCCGTATTACTTTGCGGAATTACTCTTACAGGATGGCAAATTGTCGAAACATATTATTGGAACCAAAATGTCTCCTTTATGAAAGAAAATATAAATAATTGCCAAGGTGCATTATACGTTCCTTCAACGGAAAAAGATAAAGAAATCGCATCGTTTTTCAATTCGGATTTGAGAAGATACATTTGGAATGCAAATTTTGTCAGCACTGCATTGGCTCTTGAACCAAATTATGAAGTTAAAAAAATAATCTTACACTATGATGAAGATACCGTCGATAAAAGCAATCCTTCAAAACGAGCATACCAATTCTCCATTCTTGATAAAGGTATAATCGGAATGCCGTACAGTGATGTTATTAATATCAAAAATAAATTTTGGGATTTGTCGGAACCTGCCGAAGCTCTCGATAAATATAATCGCGAACATTCAATTCAAACCGCCGAAAAAGAAGCTGAAGACAGCATTAATGCACTTCTTGAACAAAGAAAAAATCGGAAATAAAATAAAAAAAAGACCTTCAAAACAAAGGTCTTTTTTATTGAAAAAATTTATAAAAATCTATTTTACAATATCTTTTTTAGTAATTTTACCCGTTTCAGGATCAATGAAAAATCTTCTGCCATAAAAATCAGATGCGGCAATCATTCCGTCAATTACGCTCATTTGCTCAAACGGATAAACTTGTTTCATCTCAGGGAAAGCTTCTTTAATCGGTTGAACTTGCCACTTGATAATACCGTATGAAGCATAACAATAAATATTATCGAGCGTATCATCATTATTCGGAATAGCAAGCAATACAACTACATCATCACCAACTGTTCTAAACTGTCTGATGTTATGGTCAAATTTGATTTCTTTTCCGTTTAAAACCAAAATATTTTTATTAATTTGAATATTTAATTCCATAAAACACCTCTCATTCATCGATAATTATAACATTTTATGTCCGAAAATCAACATAAGAGCTTCGTACAAAATATTTACCAATTAAAAAACCGAGGATTTTATCCCTCGGCTTTAATATCTTTTTTGGTCGGCAAATCCCGCTCATTATCAAAATCACCAACCCTTTGTCCCATAAGGTCAAACTGAACACCTCCGCCTTTGCCCCAACCTTCAAGCGGATTGCATAAACCGGTTCGCATGTGCGTTCCCTTAGGAAGTGTTACATCGCACATCATCAACGGCTTTTGAGGAAGTGCAAATTTATCTTGAATTTCTTCAGGTGTTAAACCTTCAATGTCGGTTTGCTTCATTACCCAACCACCGAACATACCAGAGTTTACACCATCATATACACGGCAAAACTTAGTATCTTCCTGAAGTTCAATTTCCTGTACTTTTGATTTCGGCAAATAAGGCGGATTGTCGTAATCCATTTCTTCTTGCCACCATTTATTGGTTTCATCGCCCGTAGTTTCTTTAACTACCGTGCAATTAATGCCTTCCGTATAATTTACACCTTCTGCTTTTTCGGCCGGTTTGCTGAAGTTAATTCCCGCCATAGCCAATGAACGTGCAGCATTTGAATATGTACTTGAGTATGCTTCCGTCTGTTGTTTTTGTTCAAGCGGTTTCTGTGTTTCAACTTTTTTAGTTGCCTGTGAGGCACGTGCCGTAACCAATGCCGAAACCGAAGTAATCGTCGTGTTCATTTAATCTAAAACCCTTCAATAGTTCTCACATGCCTTATATCGGCATTCTCAAAAATTTCTTTAATTATTTTTTCTGTTTTGTATCATCATGTTAAGTTTTATTAAGGTTAGTTTTAATAAAAGACCACTTGGGGCGGATATGTTAAAATCAAAGAAAAATTCAGATAAGAATTGAGGGAAAATGGAAAAAAAATTATCCGAAAAAGCACTCTTTTTAACAATATTAGGGGTTCTTTTTGTAATATTTACGACAATAACTTGGGGCAAATGGGGAAATCCCATTTTTGACACATTCAGAGAGGCATTATTACCGGCGGAATTTTTAAAAGGTGAAATGCCGTACCGTGACTTTTTGTGCCTGTATCCGCCGTTAGGATATCAAATTAACGCAATTTTATACAAAATTTTTGGAGTATCAATAAATGTTTTATATTTTGCGGGAATTATTTCGAGTTTATTTATTTTAGGCGGAATGTATTTTGTTACGAGAAAATTTTCCAATGACAAAATCGCTTTTGTTGCAACGTTTTTAACGATGTGTTATCAAGTTTTCAGAGTTTCGGGAACAGAATTTACAAGCTGGTTTTTCCCGTATTCATATTCGGTATTATACGCATTTGTAGCGGTTTTCGGAGCATTTTTATGTTTAATAAATTATGAATTTGCAGACGAAAAAAAAGTCGGATTTTTGTACGGTGCATCATTTTTATTCGGGTTATCCGTAACGTTAAAGCCTGAATATTTGCCGTTTGGTTTAATTTTAATCTTCGTAATTGCAAAAAATTACTCCGTAAAAAATCTTTTATTATCAATATTTTCAGCAATTACACCGATTATTTTATCAGCCGGACAGATGTTTTTGTCAGGATTTAGGGCAAATGATTTGAAAATAGTGCAGGATTTTTTCACAAATTTCCAAAATTCATCATCCGTTGCGGAATTCAATGCCGCTTCTTATCCAAATTTAGCGGAATTTTTAAATAACAAAGTTTTGCTTACACACTCGATTTCAAGTGTAAAAATGTTTCTGATAACATTCGCTATTTGCCTTGTTTTCGGGATAATTATCAACTTTTTATTTCAAAAAAGTGAAAGCAACAAAGCAGTTGTGGCTAAAAAGTTTTTTGCGATTGTAACATTTCTTATTTTTGGCATAACCGCAATAATTTTGGCACTTTTAGATTTTTATAATTTCAGTTTCGGTATAATTTTAAATATTTTTGTTGCAATCGGTTTAGTTTTAACTCTTATAAAGATGTTAAAAAACCCCGTTACAAAAACCGAAAAAGCGTTTGTATTTATCGGAATTTCAGGATTTTTGCTTATCGGAAGAAGTTTATTTTTCCCGATAAATTCATCCGGCTATAACCTCACAATGACGATTTTTGTAATTGCAGCAACAATTTATTTGTTTGAAATTTTGCCCCAAAATATCGCCAATACTCCCAAAGCAGATTTTTCGTTTAAATCGGTTTATATCGGATTAATTTTATTTTCAATAAACGTATTATTTTCGTGGATATTTTTCTCAATGGCAACAAACATAAGCTTTTCGGGGGAAAGAGGAAAATTTTTCATTCACGAAAGAATTTGCTCAAATGTAATGTTTGAAGCTGCAGAATATGCAAAAAATAATCTCCCGAAAGAGGCGAAATTACTCGTTTTGCCGGAAGGAGAAATTGTCAATTTTTATTCAAAACACGACCTTTGTCCAAAATATTACTCGTTAATTCCGCATATAATTGACGGTTACGGTGAAAACAAAATTGTGACTGATTTATTTTCCGAAAAAAATATTCCCGACTGTATAATGATTTACGGAAAAGACTACAACGGAAAGCTTTTCGGACTTCATTACGGACAAAAAATATTTAAAGAAATCAAAAACAAATACGAAATTGTCGGAGAAATTGCCGACAAAAAAAATCCGTCTTTTGCAAAAATTTATATTTATAAATTAAAATGATAAAAGGCCTAAAACTAAGCCGTGCCAATAAGACACGGCTTTTTTAATATGTGATTATTTTAAAAATTTGCTGACAAAAGGTGACGGTTCACCAATTCTGACAAAATGTCCGGAAGGTTTTCCGCATAAAAATTCCGAAAACCAACTTTCGTGTTCTGTTTCTTCGTGCAAAATGGCAAGTGCAAGGTCATAAGTTCTGAAATCCTTATCAAATGTCATTTTGCAGATTTTTTGATATCCCGCCATAGCACATCTTTCCGCATCTCTTAAAGTTCTGATAATTTCAAGTGTATCATTTGGCTGCTCAGGCAAGTTTGCGGGCGGACATGAAGCCATATTGTAAAATTCACAAAGATTGTCGGGAATAGTTCCGCCAAGCTCGTAAATTCTTGTCACTAAAGCTTCATAGTGATTTCTGTCTTCAATTCTTGCCGCTTCGGTAATTTCCTTGACACTTTCACCTTCAATACCGATTAAATTTGTACGCAAAAGCATATAATGAAAATAAGTTGACATTTCAGACGCAGCATTTGTTATGAGAAGTTTTAACAACTCTTCAACGTTTACTCCCGCATCTTCTACCATTTTAATTGCAAATTCTGACATAATTTTCTCCTTTTCGATAAAAATAATTTTTATCTTTGGATAATTTATGCCACAAAAGAATAGTCAACTTTGGCAAAACAATTTTGACACAAAATCATGAATTTACATGAAAAATGTCATAAGGAAATGTTTAATAATACCGCCATACATCGCTACCAAAAACATTGAAAGCAATAAACACGGGCCAAAAGGCCAATATGTCGGATTTTCTTTTAAACTTTCATTGGTAACAATAAGTTTGCACAAATATAATCCCGAAATCATTAATAAAATCAGGAAAACATATTGTATGATTGAATTTGCGGAACTTACAAACGGCAATTTATACAAAATAAACAAAACAAAAAACATTCCGCCTGTCGTTAAAACTTTATAACTTTTATTGTCGTACAATTTTTTGATAAAAGCGGGAATTACAAAAAGTACCTGCAAAATTATTGCAACGGCAAGAGCAATAAAGAACCACTTTACACCGAGCAAAGCACCAATAGATGCCGCAATATAAGTATCACCCGTGCCAAAAGCTCTTTTTCTGACCATAAGCCAGCCGATACCGGACAAAAGTTCCATCGATAATGCACCTACGACAAGTCCGATTAAAGGAGGTAAAAAGTTTCCGCCTAAAGCAAATGTCTGAAATAATAAAATAATAACCGCAAGCGATATCGTATGAATATCAAATACCACTTTTTCCTTGATGTCCGTAATCGCAATTACCATCGAAAGTGAGAAAATTACGAGGAAAAACGGTAACAAAATTAAATTTTGCCACTGTATTTCCGGCTCAATTAATGTATGTGCAAAATGATTATAAAACCATAAAAAACCGCACCCCGTAAGGAATTCCACTATCGGATACTGCTTACTTATAGGACTTTTACAATTTCTGCACTTTCCGCCCAAAATTAACCAGGATAACACCGGAATATTATCATAGGGTTTGATTTTATAACCGCACTTCGGACATTTTGACGGCGGAAGAACGATTGATTCACCCGTAAATGCTCTGAGGGCAACAACATTGAGGAAACTGCCGATACAAGTTCCTACAATAAATATAAAAAATCCATATAAATTATACAGCTGTTCCGACATCTTCCTGTCCTTCGTTTATTATTTCAAAAAGTTCTTTCAATGCTTTTTTAATTCTTCTCGATACCTGCATTTGAGAAATACCTAACTTTTCGGCAATTTTCGTTTGACTGATATCTTGGAAAAAATTCAAATCGATTACTTCCTTGAGTTGAGGAGGTAATTTTTCCAATGCTTCTTTGAGCATAATTTTATTTTCCTGATACTCGGCAAGTGAATTGTAATTATCATTCGGTATTTTTTCCGAAAGTGCCTGACCGTCGGAATCGGTGTAAGAAAGGATTTGGTCTAAAGACATAACGTGTCTTCTTCTTTCAACATCCATAACTTCACGGATTTTGCCAACAGGAGTTTTTAATTCATCGGCAATTTCTCGCTCTGATGGAATATTTCCGTCTGAATCCTTAAACTCGTTCATCAACTTATTAACACGATATGCAAGCTCATAGATTTCTCTCGGAGCTTTAATAATTGATGCTTTATCACGCAAATAATGTCTGATTTCGCCCGTAATGAAATAGGTTGCGTAAGTTTTAAAATTAGTACTTACCGAAAAATCAAACATTTTTACGGCTTTTATTAAACCCAAAATACCGACCTGCAAAATATCTTCAATCGGGTCAGTGCTGCGACGTGCAAGATGGGAAGCAATCTTCCTTACAAGGGGGACTGCTTCCGTAATAATCTCATTTTGAAGATTTTTGATATCTTTCGGACTATCTGTTTGTTTTAATTCTTTCAGATATTCCTTGATTTTTTCGTAATCTGTATCTTGCTCTGCCATTGTGTTTCTCAAATTCTAAGATGATTATATCATATTTGAGAAAATATTTACCTTTTTGTTACGGAATTAATTCAAAACGATGAGGAATGAGTTCGTCAACAGTAAATTCAGCAGGTTTACCGTCTTTATCTTCAACGATAATCTTCATACCTTGACCTTGTTCAAATTCGCAGAACCATTGACGGCAAGCACCGCAAGGCCAACATAATTTTGTATTCGGAGAATAAATGGCAACTTTCATCAATCTGCTCTTTTCACCCATTGCAATTGCCGTTGACATAGCGTTTCTTTCCGCACAAATACCAACCGTGTAACTTCCGTTTTCAACGTTGCAACCAACGTAGACATTACCGCTTTCGTATTCGATTGCTGCACCTACGTTAAATTTTGAATAAGGGCAATATGCATTTTTAGCTGCTTCAGCTGCCTTTTTTAACAATTCTTCGTTTGTCATTTTAACCTCCACACAACTTTTGTAAACTCCCCGTTTTTTAGTCGGGAAAACATTATAACACAAATTTCAAAAATCATTCATATACAGGATATAAATTTTTATATAAATAAGGATAATAATTTGTGTAATAATTAAACGGGGACATGCCCCTTTTTGGGAAAAAGTTAACTGGTAAAATATTTTAGTAATATTTGTTAACATTTGTGACTTAAAGTATTACAATATAGTATTATTTTAATAGCAGAATGGAAAAATAGAGGCTTAAGGTGACAGAAAAACTTATTATATCGGGAGGACAACAATTATACGGCGATGTTTCAATCAGCGGTGCTAAAAACGCGGTTTTGAAACTTATGGCGGCAACTCTCCTTGCAAAAGATGTCACTAAAATTTATAACGTTCCCGAATTAACCGACGTTACAATTATGCTTAGCGTTATCGGCGGTTTGGGTGCAAAAACATCTTACGACAAAGTAGAAAAAAGCGTTACGATTGATACAAGAGAATTAACAAGCATCGTTGCGGGTTATGAATTTGTAAGCAGAATGAGAGCTTCATTCATCGTTTTAGGTGCATTGGTCGGAAGATGTAAAGAGGCAATAGTTGCACTCCCCGGCGGTTGTGCAATCGGGGAAAGACGTGTGGATTTCCACATTAGAGGACTCGAAAGTCTCGGTGCTACGATAAAAATTGAAAACGGTTATGTTCACGCTCACGCACAAAAATTGGTCGGAACAGATATTTATTTAGACATTCCGTCAGTTGGTGCAACGGAAAACTTAATGCTTGCAGCCGTTTTGGCTGAAGGTTCAACAAGAATTCAAAATGCCGCTCAAGAACCTGAAATCGTTGATTTGGCGAACTTCCTTAATGCTATGGGTGCTGATGTTAACGGAGCAGGTACTTCGGAAATCGTTATTAACGGTGTAAAAGAAGAACAACTCCACGGGGTTGAATACACAACCATCCCCGACAGAATCGAAGCCGGAACTTATATGGCGGCTATTATTGCGACAAAAGGAAAAGGTGTTATCAGAAACATCAATCCTTCTCACTTAACGTTTTACACGTCAAAACTTACTCAAATGGGTGCTAAAATCAAATTAATCGAACCGACTGCCTTTGAAGTAAGTTGTAATCAAAGATTAAAAGCTTTAAATATTGTAACTCAACCGTACCCCGGTTTCCCGACAGACTTGCAATCATTAGGAATGGCTTTATTAACGGTAGCGGACGGTGTCAGCATCATTACCGAAAGTCTTTATGAAAACAGATTTATGCAAGTTCCGGAACTTCGCAAAATGGGTGCGGATATTCATCAAGAAAGAAATCACGCATTAATTAAAGGTGTTGAAAAACTTTCAGGAGCAAACCTTCGTGCAAGTGACCTTAGAGCAGGTGCCGCTTTGGTTATTGCAGCATTGATGGCTGACGGTTACAGTACTATTGACGAATTGCATCACATTGACAGAGGTTATGAACTTTTAGTTCCGAAATTGAAAGCATTGGGTGCAAACATAGAAAGGGTCGATGACGAACAAGATATCGTTGCCGACAAAGTTAGAGGAAATCTTAATGGAACAACCAAAGTATAAAAGATGGTATGACCACGATCCTGTTTTATTGCAGGTTATCAATATATTGAGAGATTATCAGACTGAATTGCGTGCACAAGCTGAAGTTTTTCTTTTAAAAATTGAAGAAAGAGTTTCTAAAGAAACTATTGAAAAATTTTACGAAATGGTTAAACCTGCCGACGGAAATCGTTGGTATGACAAAGACCCCGTAATTTCAAAAACGGTTGAACTCTTAAGAGTTGTTCCTCCGGAAGTACAAAAAGCCGCTGCCGAACACTTCTTAAAAACATTAAAAGATTTGGGTATTGATCCTGAAAAGGCAAAATCCGAACAGGATGAAAAAGAAGAAAAATAGATTTGAAAAAAGACCTGCATTAAGGTCTTTTTTTAGCTTAGTTATTAATAATGTTTATAACCGTTTCTTTCGTCATACAAAGGAATTTTAACCAAGCCCGTTGCAGTTCCGACAACCCATACGAAGCAAAACAGAATGCTTACAAAAATCAGGAATATTGTACCTTTAAGCCAATCTTTTCCCAATTTTTTTGCCATAACGTATGAATTCCATAATAAAGCCAAAAATATGAAAATCGGCAATATTATTAACATATTCAATGCAAATTTTGATTGAAAAATAAATATTTGAACAAAAAGTAATGCCAAATAAAATATTGAGCCGATAAAAGGTAAAAATTGTGCAAATGTTTGACTGTTATTTTTGAGACGTATTTTTCTGACGAAACATTTTGCATAATAGGTTGAAATTGCATAAAATTTTCTCAAAAACGGATATGTTTCAGCTTCTCTGTGGAATACTTTCATATTTGCTATAAACCTTATTTTATAGCCGTTTTGGAACATTCTGTTTGAAAATTCATTATCTTCCGCAAGATAAAAATCTTCGTTCATACCGTTTAAAGTCAAATAAGTATCTCTTTTTATGATAACGTTTGAGGTCATAAATTCTTCGCAATCGGTATCAACGGTATTGAGTTCAATAATTTTTAACCATTCTTTTTGAGAAAAAAGAGGGGAAAATCTCAATAATCTAAGACATTTTTGTTCAAAAGAATCATTCGGATAATTCATTTGACAGCCTGTAGCCGCGGAGTATTTCGGATTTTTTTCCAAAAAATCAATTCCGATTTCAAGCCAATTCTTATCGGGATAAGCATCGCTATCAATAAGAGCTATATATTTTGTATCTGCCAATTTCACTCCTTGATTGCGTTTTGCGGACATTGTATATTTATCGGATTTGAGTAAAATAATATTTTCGTCAAATTTCTTATAATCTTCAGGCAAAATTACATCAAGAATCAAATATATTTTCACTGTAGGGTATAACCGACGCATTTTTTCGATGCTGTTTTCCAAAAGATAATCAACATTTCGAGATGGAATTATGACCGAAATAATATCCTGAACCGACATTTTACCCGACTTTCTGATTAATTATATGATACAACAAATCCGGATAATATTTGAAAGTTGAAAAGATATTTAACAACCAAGCACACTCATATGTGCAGTGACAATGGGTTTCTTTAATAGTTTTTCTGATATTTTCGGCTGTTTTTGAATTCCAACATTTTAAAAAATCATAGTCAAAATCTTTCAAATTTCCAAAACCGTCATTTAGCATTTCACAGGGAAAGATATTTCCGTTTGAATAAATAATTCCAAGCAATTCGCCAGCTCTGCAGGGAGAAATATATTTACGTTCCTCAAATTCTTTCACAATATATTTCCAAAGCATTCTGTTTTTGGCATTCAAAAGAATTGAGGTCAAAGAATTATTTGTATAACCTTTTAATACTTTATTTTCAACATCTTTATCAATCGCCGTTTGAAACTCTTTATATGCCTTAATAACGTTTTTCCTGATGTCATTTGGTGCATTATCAATTGCTTTCCCTCTCACTAACGAACAATTTATATTATTAATTCCCAATTCGTTTTTCATATAATTGTACGTGTCCATAGCACTTTCACAATTATTTTCGCTCACTGTCAATTGAAAAAGAGCATTCATTTTCGGAGAATACTTTTGCACAATTCTATATGATTCAACAACATTTTTGTGTAAATCCTTTAATCTTCTGTATTCCGAGTGCTTTTCCCCGATAAAATCATAAGAAAACAGAAAAAAAACAGGTATGTCTTTCTTTGATGCTTTTTGGCAAAATTGCTCTGTCTGTGCGGGCATGCTGCCATTTGTCGTAATGGATATCGTCTGTGCGGTAGAATTTGAAAACCAAATATCGGCAATTTCAAATAAATCTTGTCTTATGAAAGGTTCACCGCCCGTTAATGCTACATTTCGCAAGCAGTTTCCGGATGTTAAAGATAATTTTTCAATTTCTTCAAGCGAAAGTTCATCTTTTCCGTCTTTAAAATCTACAAAACAATGCGGACAACGTGCATTACACCGCTCCGTCACAAAATGAATTAAATAGACCGGCTGTTTCCTTAAAATAAATGCGTTTAAAAATTCATCAAAAATTTTTAATTTTTTCTTCAATCTCAAAAACTTTCTTCTGATTTTCTAAAGTGTATAACAATTTTAGCATAAATATTAAGATAACAAAAAGGTCGGCATAAAATCTGCCAACCTTTTATAAATTTAAACAATAATTTCGAAATTATCTGTTATATCTTCTTTGAGTCAAGTCTGCCTTTCTCATTCTGATATTTTCAGGTGTAATTTCCATAAGTTCGTCTTCACCGATATATTCCATGCAATCTTCCATAGACATCGTCTTATGAGCTTGCAAAGTAACCATAACATCAGCGGTCGAACTTCTCATGTTTGTAAGTTTTTTAGTCTTACAAACGTTGATTTCAACGTCTTGCGGTTTATTGCATTCGCCGACAATCATTCCTCTGTAAACCTTCGTTTTCGGGGTAATGAAGAATGTTCCTCTGTCTTCAAATTGAGCGAGTGCATAAGGAACCGCTTCGCCTGTTTCAAAGGCAATCAACGAACCAGTTCTTTGTCTTGGAATATCGCCTGCCCAAGGTCTGTATTCATCAAACGTGTGACTCATAATACCTTCGCCGGCTGTTGCTCTGACAAATTCAGTACCGAAGCCAATCAAACCTCTTGACGGGATTGAAAATTCCAAAATAGTTCTTGTATCTGTTGTGTTCATTGAAAGCATTTCGCCTTTTCTTGAAGCCAATCTTTCGATACAATAACCGGCATCTCCGCTCGGTACGTCAACCGTAAGGTTTTCATACGGTTCATATTGCATACCGTCGATTGTTTTGATGATAACTTCCGGTTTTGAAACTTGGAATTCGTAACCTTCACGACGCATTGTTTCAATCAAAATTCCAAGGTGAAGTTCACCACGACCCGAAACTTTGAAAACATCCGTAGAATCAGTATCTTCAACTCTCAAACTTACGTTCTTTTCAAGTTCATCGTAAAGTCTTTTTCTGAGTTGACGGCTGGTTACAAATTTACCTTCCGTACCTGCAAACGGACTGTCATTAACAGAGAAATTCATTTGCAAAGTCGGTTCATCAATTTTAATCAACGGAAGTGCTTCAGGGTCATTAAATGTTGAAATTGTTTCACCGATTTGAATATCGGGGAAGCCTACGACACCTGCGATATCACCTGCATAAGCAACATCTGTTTCAACTCTGCCAAGGTCTTTGAAGGTATATAATTTCGTAATTTGACCGTGAGTAACTTCGCCGTCTCGATTAATCAATGAAACTTGGTCTTTTGCCTTCAAAACACCGCCTACTACTCTGCCGATAGCAATTCTTCCGACATAATCGTTGTAATCCAATGTTGTTACGTGGAACTGAAGTTTTCCGTCTACGTTTGCAACAGGAGGATTAATATTTTCAATGATACAATCCAAAAGCGGTTGAATATTTTCTCTCGGATCTTCCAAATCCTTGATTGCAAAACCGTTCAAGCTGCTTGAGAAAATATACGGAAAATCAATCAAATAATCATTATCAGTCAATTCTGTGAACAAATCGAACACTTTATCCAAAGTTCCCATCGGATCTGCTGCCGGTTTATCGATTTTGTTAATGACAACGATTACTCTGATACCCAATTCAAGAGCTTTTGAGAGTACAAATCTTGTTTGAGGCATAGGACCTTCAGCCGCATCAACAATCAACAATGCACCGTCTACCATACCGAGTACACGTTCTACTTCACCGCCGAAATCTGCGTGGCCCGGGGTGTCGATTACGTTAATTTTATATCCGTCATAATCAATCGAGATATTTTTTGACAAAATCGTAATGCCTCTTTCTCTTTCGAGGTCATTACTATCCAAAACGCACGCCTGAACCTGTTGGTTTTCTCTGAAAACTCCGGCATACTTGAGCATACAGTCTACAAGTGTTGTCTTGCCGTGGTCAACGTGTGCAATAATTGCTATATTTCTTAATTTTTTAATGTTATTCATCTGTGTGTATCCTTTTTTCTAATGAAATTATAGAACAAAAATTCTATAAGTCATATTTTTCAGCAAGATATTTTACAACTAATTTCCAAGCTTTCGCATTCGGATGTCTGAAAATATCTTTTGAGGCAGGATTTTTATAACTGTCCATTTTAAATTTATCCTGAAATTCATCGTTCAAAAGGATAACTTCTATACCTTCTTCTTCAAGTTCCGCAACTCTTTCCTGTGTAAGTTCGGTATAATATCCGTTATCGTAATTTATTAATACAAATTTCGCATTCGGATATTTTGCACTAACTTCTTTTTTCATAGATATCAAATATGTTTTTGCCAATTCAAAAATTTGTTTTTTAAAAATATTTTTCAATCCGTAATAAGAAATATTTTTCAAACCGCTTGCAAGATAAAATTTATCCGATAAAGTGCCTTGTTTATTTTCAATCAATTCGCCGTTTTTGATATGATATGTAAGGTAATTTTGATTATCAATTTTGTTGCAATCAACATACATCCTTCTCAAATGGTCGTTGATAAAAACGTAAAAAACGTATTCCGGTTCCGGCGAAATTTTTTCATCATTTTTAAGAAGAAAATAAGCGTGTTGTAAGCCTTTTGCCGACATCGCAAAATTATAAACCGGTCTTTTCGTAAGTTCGGATAACTGATTTCCGAAACTTTCTTCATCGCTCAAAGCAAATCCGTATGCTACAGAACATCCGTAAATTAAAATCGGTTTTTTATTATATTTTAAACCGCAAGGTTTCCGCATATTGTCTTTCAAACTTTGAACGGTTGTATCCGTTTTATGGCGAAAATACGGAATTTTTTCACTGTAATACTTATTAGCATCAAGATAAAATAAAAATTCTGCCAAAATGCCTGCTAAAATTAGTAAAACAATATTAACTAAAATAATTCCCGCTTCTTTCATTACCTTAACATTTTATCAGAAAAAAATATTTTTATGTTCTGCTATATTCTAAAATTTTTTCGGATTGAACGCATTTTTCTATTGTTAATTCATTCTTTGCTGATAATTCATAAAAATAATCAAATAATTCAAAATAATGTTCGGGAACTTTGTTATGGAAAGAATATTTATATTTTTCATAATCAACATCCATTCTAACGTTCTTAACTCCAAGTGAAACGACTGTTTTTATAAATTTCTCAATTTCTTCTTTATTATCGTTTACATCATCTACCAAAATGTATTTTAAAACTATTTTTTCTTTAGCATTTTCGGATGAAGACGTATATTTTGCAACATTATTCACTACTTGTTCAAAACAATCAACCTGCTTTATTTTCAAATATGTTTCTCTGCAACCTGAATCCAAAGAAATTACCATACGACATCTGTTTTTCTTAAATGCTTCATTGATTATTTCCAAATACTTTATTCCGGAAGAAAATATTTCTATACAAGATTCCAAATAATTAAATAAAATCGAAAATAATTCTTCAAATTCGGGATATATAGTTATTTCTCCGCCACTCATAAAAATATATGCATCTTTTGCAAGAATTTTTTTCTCAATCATCGCTTTTATAATCGGTACAACCTTGTATTTATAACCTTTTTCAACATCACGAAATGTGCAATACGTGCATTTTGCATTACAAGACATAGTGTTTTGAAAATATATTCTTTGTACCTTATTTTCAAATTCTTTGATTTTTTCGGTTTTTAAATTTTCATCAATTTCACAACAATTTTTGCAACAATCAGGAACTCCGTCCGCAAATTCATCATTATTAATACGCTCTATGTACTTCTTCCTGACTTCATACATATAATCAGTATCTATATTTTCATCTTGAAACTTGTCGTAAAATATCGGACCTAACGCATTGGAACAACAAGCCCTGATGTTATCATAAAAAAAATGTATGGAATTCTTTAAAAAATGACAATCTAAATATCTTTTTTCTCCACGCATTTTCGTATTATTCATAACTCTTATCCTGCTTTTAAAGAAAATAAAAGACTCTTTCGAGTCTTTTTTAATGGGGCGGGTGATGGGATTCGAACCCATGCATATCGGAACCACAATCCGAGGTCTTAACCGCTTGACGACACCCGCCATACTGTTTTTATTCAATTATATCGCTTATTTTTTCGAACACAAGAGTTAACGAAGAATGAGTTTTACTCTTGTCGTGTTTAAAGTATCTTCTAAAAATAATCTTTTGTCAATATTTTGATATTATGCCCTTGAAAAAACTTCCACACCGACATCTGTTATGACATTTTCGTGGAAATACGCACAAGCACCTATCATAGCTGCATTATCGGTACAATATTTCATCGCCGGGATATAAACCTTATAACCTTTTTGTTCAAAAGATTTAATTTTTCTTCTGAGTTCTGAATTTGCAGCTACACCGCCTGCAAGAACGACTTGTTTAATTCCGTATTTTTCGCAAGCTTTCAATGTTTTATCTGCCAAAATTCCCGTTATATTTTCTCTGAAACTTGCAGCCACATCTGCTTTATTAAAGTCGGGATTTTCTGCTGAAAGTTTCTTTACCAACTGTAACACAGCTGTTTTAAGTCCTGAAAAACTGAAATCAAATTCACCCACATGAGCTTTTGTGAATTTATAAGTGTTTGGATTACCTTCTTCAGCAAGCTTGTCGAGGTAAACTCCGCCGGGATACGGCAAACCGAGTAATCTTGCCACTTTATCAAATGCTTCACCCGCAACGTCATCAATTGTTTCGCCCAAAATTTCACTGTCGGAATAATCATTGATTCTTATAATTTGTGTATGACCGCCACTTACGAGCAAAGCCATAAACGGTGGTTTCAAGTCAGTATCGATATAATTTGCACAAACGTGAGCATTCAAGTGGTTTATCCCGATAAAAGGTTTATCGTATACTAAAGAAAGTGTTTTTGCGGCATTCATACCGACCAATAACGAACCGACAAGTCCAGGTCCCACTGTTGAAGCGATTGCCGTCAAATTTTCGGGGTTCATATTTGCTTCTTCGAGTGCTTTTGCAATAACTTCATTTACTGCTTCAAGGTGTTCTCTTGCCGCAACTTCCGGAACTACCCCGCCAAATTGCATATGAGTTTTGATTTGTGAAGCCACAACGTTTGACAAAACTTCTCTACCGTTTTTGACTATTGCACAGGCTGTTTCGTCGCAACTCGATTCAAGTGCCAAAATTATTGCGTCACCTTCATTTTCGCCTATCAAAACTTCTTTATCACTTAACGGTGTTCTCAAACTTTTTGTGTTCATTATAATTTCTTTCCGTACTTATATTTTATTGTATTTATTTTCTAAAAAATTTATTGTTTCGATATAATCATCGTATAGTTTTTTCTTACAATTATTCAATTCTTTATCTGAATTTACCGAACCGCAAACCCTACCGATTGTATGATTTCTTTGTCGTTCAATATACATTCTTTGTTTTTCGGCTCTTAATTCTTGTATTTGTTTTTCCGACAAATTCGGATTTATAATATCCGCCATTGTCGGCATTCCCATAAATAATATCCCTATTAAAATTAAAGTTTTTTTCATATTTTCCCCAAAATTTATATTATCAGTGTATATTACCGACATTTTATCGTCAAATATTTATGTCGTTTTGTGAATAAATATTTTTATTTAAATTATTTATGATAAAATTTGTCTATGAAAATTTTCAAAGTTTTATTTATTATTATTTCTTGTATCATTGTTTTCATTTTAACAGATTTTTTGTATTTTAATATTTATGCATCGCAACAAAAAAATGATACTAAATTATATTTAAAAGAATACATTCAATGTTTCAACTTATATAGTGTTAATGATTCATACAGATATTTCAGAGAAATGTATCAAGACAGAGATTATATTGATTTAAATTCCAAGAAAAGACCTGTTTTAATTATGGGTGGTTCATTCGGTTACGGTTTTGAATTGGAAAATGAACAAACTTTTCAATATAAATTGGGCAAATTAACTCACAGAAGTGTTTATAACAGAGCTATTCCGAGTTTTGGTCTGCAAAATTCCATCTATATGCTACAAAACTATAATTTTGAAAAAGAAATTAAAAATCCGGAATTTATAATTTATGTTTTCATTGACAACCATATTTTCAGATTATACAGAAGGGTTCATGAAGTAACAGAGCCTATTTTAAGTGTAAATTACAATTTAAAAAACGGTAAATTGGTTGAAGAAAAAAAATGTAAATTCATATACAGATTTGCCATTTGCAGAAGAATTTCAAGTTTAAGAGCTATCTGTGCAAGCCAATTATCAAACGATAAATCATTTGATTATTTAAAATTGCATTTCTTAAAATTAAAAGAAGTTGCAAAACAAAAATATCCAAACACAAAATTGGTTATTCTTGTTTACGAAGAAAATTTGGAAGATTGGAGTTCCAAAACAAATCGCTGGAAAGAACTGGAAAAAGAAGGATTTATCGTTTTAAATTCTTATGATTTGACCAATTTACATTTATCTGTTAAAAAATACCGTTTGACTTTCGATAAAAACCATCCTAATGAATTGGCTTGGGATATTCTAACTCCCAAAATAGCTGAAAAATTAAAATTATAGTAAAAAAAACGTTCGAATAAAAAATCCGAACGTTTTTCTTTTTAGAAAATCAATTTCTATTTATCGTTAAGTGCTGCAACACCGGGGAGTACTTTACCTTCGATGAATTCAAGTGAAGCACCGCCGCCTGTTGAAACGTGAGTAAAGTCTTCAGCTTTGCAGAATTTCTTAGCTGCCGAAACTGAATCACCGCCGCCGATTACAGAAGTTGCACCGTTCTTTGTCGCTTCAACGATTGCTTTCAAAATTGCTTTTGTACCTTCTGAGAATGCGGGAGTTTCAAATGCACCTACAGGGCCGTTCATAAGAATTGTTTTTGAATTTTTAATAACTTCTTCGAATGCCTTTTGTGATTCCGGACCTGCATCAACACCTTCAAATCCGTCAGGAATGTTCTTAATATCAACAACTTTGTTTGTTCCGTTGCCTGAGAAATCATCAGTAACCAAAACGTCAGTTGCCATTACCAATTTAACACCTTTATCTGCTGCTTTCTTTTCGATAGCTTTTGCAACTTCCATTTGGTCGTCTTCGCAAATTGAGTTACCGATTTTACCGCCGTTAGCCTTAACGAAAGTATAAGCCATACCACCACCGATGATGAGGTTATCAACTTTGTCGATTAAGTTTTCCAAAACGCCGATTTTTGATGAAACTTTTGCACCGCCGACTACTGCCGTGAAAGGTCTTGTCGGGTTATCCAATGCTTGTGACAAGCATCTGATTTCTTTTTCCATCAACAAACCTGAAACTGCAGGTGATAAAAGTTTTGCAACTTTTGCTGTTGAAGTGTGGTTTCTGTGAGCGGCACCGAATGCGTCGTTTACATAGAAATCGCCCAATTTTGCAAGTTCTTCCGCAAATGTCATATCGTCATCTTTTGCTTCTTCAGCCTTGTAGTAACGAATGTTTTCGAGTAAAGCAACTTGACCGTCTTGCAAATCTGCCAATTCTTTATCAGCACCTTCACCAACAGGTGATTTTACAAATTTAACATCTTGACCCAAAACTTTTGACATATATTTTGCAACAGGTTCTAATGATAAATCTGCAAGTGTTTGACCTTCTTTTAATTTTTGAGGTCTGCCGAGGTGAGCCATCAAAATGATTTTAGCACCCTTGTCTTGCAAATATTTTACTGTCGGCAAGATTGCTTGAATTCTTGTATCATCGGTAACATTTTTGTCTTTGTCCAAAGGAACGTTTATATCAACTCTGACTAACGCTCTTTTTCCTTTAACGTCACCTAAATCTTTTACTGATTTTTTCATGGTTTTTCTCCTTATATTACCGTTGCCCCTTGGTTTACAGGGTCAAACGTCATTATCTGATATTTTATGTCCAAATCGTACCATATTTTATGAACGATTTGTTTTATATTATCTATATTATCACCTTTGGTTATTACTGCAAGTGTCGGCCCGGCACCGCTCAATACGCAGCCTAAGACGTTTTGTTCTTTTCTTAGTTTTTCTATTATATCAACCATTCCGGGAATTAATTTTTCTCTGTAAGGTTGATGAATTTTATCTTTTAATGCACTTCTCATAATATTTTCATTACAATTTGTAATTGCAGTTATGAGTTGTGCCGCTTTTTGAATATTATAAACCGCATCCTTAAAATTAATTTCTTTCGGCAAAACAGAACGTGCAAGTTCCGTCAAAAGTTTATAATCAGGGATACAAACGCTGATTTTCCAATCATCGCACCATTTTATTTTTTCATACAAAACTTTGCCGTCATCTTCAATAGAAGCCACCACAAATCCACCCGTAAAAGCAGGTGTTGTATTATCAGGATGACCTTCCACAGATGCCGCTATATCAATCAAATCCTGTTCTCTCAAAGGTTTTCCGTTTAATTCATTTGCACCGATTAATGAACCCGCAATAACCGATGCACTGCTTCCTAATCCTCTTGCTATGGGGATTTCGGTTTCAACATTAACTTCATATCCTGACATTTCGGTATTTGTTTTTTCATGAAATTTTTTGAAAGATTGGAAAATTATATTTTTTTCATCAACTTCAAATCTTCTTACATCACCTTTTTCGTCAATAATAACAACTATTTTTCCGTTATTTGTTTTTTTAGTTTTAACTATATTATACAAAGGCAAAGCAATTCCTGCACAATCGAAACAAGGGCCTAAATTTGCACTTGAAGCAGGTGATTTTACTTTAATTTCCATAACTTTTTCCTAATTTTTCAAAGGCATTACGAGGCAGATATAATCATCATCGTTATCAGGTCTGAAAATTGCAGCCGATTGGTTGCCGTTCAAACCGATAATTGCATTTTCGCAGTCGATAATTTTGATAAAATCTGAAATAAATTTATAGTTAAATGAAATTTTGAATTCATCGCCTGTATAATCTGTTTCGATAACATCTTCCGAAGTACCTGAATCAGGAGTTTCTGATTTCAAATACATTTTTCCGTTTTGCAAAATGAACTTAATTACGTTTGTTCTTTCGTTAATCATACACGCAACTCTGTCGATAGCGTTTGAAAGTTCGTTTTTATTAACTTTAACGGTATTTGCCGTTGTTTTAGGAATAAGTTGTTGATATTGAGGATATTGACCTTCCAAAAGTTTTGAAATAATCGTATAGCTGTTCGTTTTGATGATAATTTTTGAACCTGAAACGATTAAGTATACTTTATCCTCACTGATAATTGAAGAAACTCTCAAGAATTCGTTAACTGTTTTTGACGGAATAACGATTTTTGCATCTTTATGTTTTTCATTTTGAATTTTTTCAGAAATTCTTGTGAGTCTGTTGCCGTCTGTTGCAGCCATTTCGAGGTTATCTTCGTTAATCTGGCAATAAACACCGCTGATAACGTTCCTGTTTTGGTAAGTTGCAGCTGCATAAACAGTGTATTTAATTGATTTAATGAGAGGATTTGTATCAATAACGATTGCTTCATCGTCTGAAATTTCATTTTGATTTTGGATAACGTTAGGAAATTCTTCTGCTGAAATTCCGATTACATCAAATTTTGAGTTTCCGCACTTAATTGTGACGATGTTGTTGTCTGTATTCAATGCAAATTCAATCGGTTTATCGGGTAATTTTGATACAATTTCGAAAATCTTTTTTGCAGGAAGGGTTATTTTACCTTCTTCTTGAACGCTTGCGGTTGTTTTTGTTGTGATTGAAATATCCAAATCCGTTGCACTCAATTTCAAATTATTACCTTCAGTTTCAAATAAAATATTTGAAAGTACAGGTTGAATACCTCTTTGAACCGTAATTTTTTCAACAGTTCTTATTCTGTTTAAAAGTGATTCTTTATCGATTGTAAAAAGCATTTATGTTTCCCTTTTTAAAAAATAAACTTCTTCGATATACTTGTTTTATACACAAACAACTTTCATATATCTGTTATTATTATATATATAAAATATTTAATAACAATAATATCTTGACCAAAACTTGTAGAAAACTATAAAAAAATACACTGATTACAGTAGTTTTATGTATGTATAAAACTTATTCAAAATTATTCAAAACTTATAATTTTTGAACATAAAAAATTTAAATTCCACAGACGGATATATTTTTGAACAATTTTTGAACACGTTTATAACATAGTTTTTGTAGAAGTTTTCTACATAGTTTTATACATTTCGGAGGCATGGAAATTTGTCATGTTATCACAAATAAAAGGCATGGAAACATGCTTTGTTATTGATTTTTACGATTTGTTAAAATCACTCGGTTTTGCGTTGTGAACATCTCTTGCGACCTTTTGATGTTCAAAACTCAGAGCAAAATTGTATAAACTTTTCATTAAATTTCTGCCCGATTCTCTTTTTGCGATAATCAAAAAATCTCCGTATTCATTTTCTGCGGAATAAAGTTCTGTTTTAATAATTTTGTCGACATTTGATACCGGTAAAACTTCCAATTTTTCTTTTAACCATTTATACAGAAGTTTTACTGATGATTTGTCGGGATTTGCTTGTAAATATTCTGAAAATTCTTTTAAAATCATATTTTAGATTGTATAATAAATTCAGTAAATAAAAAAGAGTTTAAAAAATGAAAGTTTCTGTTATCATACCGACTTATAATTGCGGAAAATTTATTGAACAATGTCTTGACAGTCTTTTGAAGCAACAAGATTTTTTAGATTTTGAAATAATTATTGTTGATAATCATTCAACGGATGATACGTTAAAAAAAATTGATTTTTATGTTGAAAAAGATAACAGAATTTCAGTTATAAGACTTGATGAAAATTTAAAGCAGGGAATTGCCAGAAACATCGGTGTTGAACACGCTCGCGGTGATTATATAATGTTTGTTGACGGAGATGATAAAGTTTCGCCGTTATTTATAAATCATATGTATCATAAAATTATCAGTGACGGTGCTGATATGACGATTTGTCGCTGGGCTCCTTTTGATAATTTTACGGGAAGAATTAATTATAAACACGGTTATGCAAATTTTCACAGATTGCCTGAAAAATATTTGACTGAAAGCTTTACTTGGCGGGATATTAAGGAAGAAGTTTATTCTCAAAGTAATGTTCCTTGGGATAAAATTTATAAAAAATCATTTTTGATTGATAAAGACGTTAAATTCCCCGGGGGAATGTTTTTTGAGGACAACGTATTTTCTTTTGACGCAATTATGAAGGCTGAAAAAATTACAGTTCTTGATGAATGTCTTATTTATTATCGTGTCAACAGAAAACAGGCTGTCACCGCACGCTGTGACAAAACATTTTTTGATTATTTGAAAATTTTCGAAAGTATTAAACAAAATCTTATTAAACAAGGAACTTGGGAAGAAATGAAATATAATTTTATTAATTATAAAGTTCGTTCTTTGTTCTGGTGGTGGAAAAAAATCGATTTTCGTTATAAAAAAGAATTTTTCCAAATGATAAAAAAAGATTATATTGAAATGTATAATACTGAACTTGGCACTCTTAAAGACAAAAGAGGTATATGGACAAAAACTTTCCACCTTATAAACAGGGTTTTGGATAACGGTTTTTGGAAATATATGTTTTATCTTTATTGGGATAGAATTTTCAGAATTGAATATGGTGTAGATAACCATATGACAATGCTTTTATCTAATTTTTCAAAATGGTATAGCAATTACGATAATAAAAAATTGAATTGCTAAATTTATTATAAAGAAAAATTTTATCCCGCTAATTTGTATCATAAAAAAACTCCGAAATTTCGGAGTTTTTTTAGAATAGATAAGAGATAAGAGAATTTTTTTATCGATTATGAGAAAACTTCCAAACCGTTTTTATAACCTTTTGATGTTGCTTCGATAACTTCTGATACTATGAAGTTTGATGAGCTCGGGTTAACAAATTCAGTAAAAGTACCATCGATGATATCTGAGTTAGCTTTGAAGTTATTTTTGAAAGCTTCAGCTGTTGCTTTAAATGAAGTTTTTGCATTTCCTAAATCATTGAATAAAGATTCAGCAGTTGTTTTAAATGATGCTTTTGCTGTTCCTAAGTCGTTAACGATAGTTTTTGCTGACGTTTTAACAGTTGAAGTTAAGTTACCGAAGTTTGTTGCCATATTTTCTTTTGACATTTGATAAGCATTTTTGTATGTTTCCAAACTGCCTTTGCCGAACAAGTTTTGGTTTACACCGTTAACTGTTGTTGATTTTGCGTATGATTTGCCTGCTGCAACCGACATAGCGATTGTTGCAGCACCGCCGCCAACATTTTCAAGAGCTTCTCTTTTTTCAGCATCTGTTTGAGCTTGAGTTGCTTGATAAATACCTTTACCTGCTTGTAAACCGCCTGCAATTGCACCGCCTGCGATAAGGAACGGAGTAGCTGCTCCGCCTGTTACAGCGATTAATGCAGCACCTGCTGCTCCTGCTGCAAGTGTTTTAACAAAGTTTTTCGGGCTTGAGAACATATTTGTTACTGACTTGATTGCACCTTTTGCCAAACTTTTGATGCCTTCTTTTAAACCGATTTTTCCGTCGTCTTTTCCGTCAACACATGTTCCGTCAAACATTCCCGGTGTGAGATTTTCTGTATTTGAAAAAAGTGAAACATTGTAGTCTTCAGCATTTACTGCATTATACGTATATTGTTGTTGCATTAAATTCATTCTTGATGCATATAAATTGTTGATTGCTACCATATTTCTCTCTTTCAAAATCTCTCTACTCCTATATAAAGTTTTTGAACAGAAAAAAAATTTATTTTTTTGATATATTTTACGCAACAAAACTTAATAAAACATCCTAATCCCATTATTTATGTGGGTTTTAAGAAATTGCGTAAATGCAAATATATTAAGAATGAATTTTCATCCTTTTTTTTATTTATATAAAGTATTTTTGTGATTAAAAATTGCTCTTTTTTTGAAAAAATTTTTCATAAAAAAACACCCCCTAAAGCGGGGGTGTTTCGGATTTAACTTATAATACGATGTCGTCTAATCTTTCGATATCGTGTTTAACTTTTTCAATCCAGTTTCTTGCTCTCGGTGAAGCCTGTGACCAGTTAACGGCACAGATACTTCTTTGTACCCAAACTAATTGTTTGAAGAATTCGTATTGAGCGTTTGAAGCCTTCAATTTTGCTTCAAGGTAAGTATCTTGAGCATCAACCATTTGGGCAACAGGTGCTTTGCCCTTGAGGTAGTTTGCTTTTACAGTCATATAGTTTTCTTTTGCTGCAAACATTGCTTTGTATTCTTTTTCAATACTGAAGTAGCATGAAAGAGCATCGTTAATGACAGTTCTAATGTGTTCTTCGATTGTCAACTTAGCACCTTCGTTCATCGCCATCAAGGCTTTCTTTTCATTCGAAACTCTTGCGATTTCAGCAAACTTCGTACCACCTTCAATCGGTTTCCATTGAGCAAAAATACCGATGTAGCCGTTTGTTTTTTCAGCGTGAGGCAATGTATTATACATTAAACCTGTCATAGGAGTGTACAATGGGATTTTCACGTCGCCTGCATAATGTCTGCCAAACAATGATTGATATTGAAGTGTCAATTTTGCATCAGGCAAGAAGAATTTTTGGATATACATTCCTCTTTCAACATTTTTCATTCTCATTGCAGCCTTCAATTTTGCAAGTTCAGGTGAAACATCGTATGCTTCTTGGATAAGTAATTGAGTGAATTTTTCGAGTGCTTCAGGAGTTCTTACATAATCAAGAATATATAAATCTTTCGTGTAGAATGCAGGGTCGTCAGCCTTCAAAGGTGCAAGCGTAAAGTCTTGGTTTTGAGGTTCTGCAAGAATTTTATTAATCATAACTTTGATGTTTCTGTGTTCAGAATTCATTCTGATTAAGTGTTCTTCGTTGATTCTTAATTGGCTTGCCCAACGCATTGCTTCTTCTCTTCCGCAGTAACCCAATTTTTCACGAACCTTAGCCATTGCAAGATTTTCTCTTGATTCTGCAACATATTCTTCTTGAATTTTGATTGAATTTTCAAGCATCAACAATTCAATATACAAAAGTGCAACGTTGATACCCATATTTTGCTCAGCAAGCAATCTTTCAGCATAAGCAAAATCTTTTTGTCTGTGTTTAATCAAAATGTTTGTTACCAATGCCGGTGAATAAATAGGTTGGTCAAGACCCATTTGGAAAATACCGGTTTCTTCAGGGTAAATCAAAGATGATGATTTTGCCCAATCGTGGCTGTATTTTTGCCAACCGACAGTTGTTGAGAATGTCGGCAACCAGTGCAAATAAGCTGATGCAACTGCTGCTCTCGCTGCTTTGATACCGTAATTTGTCTTTTCGATATCTTTGTTTTGAATGTTCAATTTGTTGAAAACATCTGACAATGTGTATTGCGGAGCTTTCTTTGACGTAATGATTTTTGCGTTGTTCAAAAGTCTGAGGTGTGCCTTGTAGCCAACCTTTTCCGCTGTGTCTGTGTTGATATACAAAATATCATCTTCATAGAAGTGTAATTGGTGATAATCATTCTTTGTTGTCTTACCGTCAAGAACCGCTCTGACGTTGAAAGATGTTGCTTCTGCAACCTTTCTGTCCATATCCAAAGCACCTGAACCTAACATACAACCAAGTTTTACATCACTTTCACCCAACGCTGAAAATGTCATAATCTTTCTGTCTGAAAGTTTTGTGAACATATCTTCCAATTGTTCAAGCGTCAATGTGAATTGGGGTAAAATGAATGCCGCATCACAATCTGACGGAATTCTGTCAATCGCCTTGTCAACACTGCCGTTAACAGGAACAACAACAAAATTGATTGACTTATCCTTCAATTTTCCTTGGATAAATCCATGCCAGTCTTTTTGTGTCTTGTAATAACCTTCGTTCATTAAAATAGCAACCTTGTTGTAAGGTGCAATTCTCTTGAATTGTTCAAGTTTTTGAGCAGTTTGTGCAACAGGTGAGAAGAATCCTTCGCCGAAATCTCTCAAACCGTATTGGTCAACAGTTACAACAAATTTACCCTTGTTATTAACTTTTCCGATGTATTTTGATGTTAAATAACCCAAAGCAACAACAATTGTCGCATTTGAATTGAGTGCTTTATCACAAATTTTCTTCGCACCTGCTTCTGTCCAGTCAGCAGTATAAACGAGTTCTTTCGGATAAACAGCATTGTAATCTTTCGCTACTGATGCAGTGATAGATTTTTTGAAATTTTCAAGAAAATAATCGTTTGCAGGTGACGGACCGTCAATTACAAACGCAATTCTTGCAGTAGTTTTAGCGGATTTCGCAACGGTAGCCTTCTTCGCATTTGAAGCGGCTGCAGCCATAGCAGGCATGCCCGTATTGAAAAGAAATAATCCGCATAAAAGCAGCGTTATAATCTTTTTCATCTTATCTATTTCCTTTTTTCTCACTTACCAATAAAATTTTATAAGAAACCCAGTGATTTAGGCAATATTATTAAGTCAGATTGTTACATTTGCAAGATTACATTGTTCTTTTTACCTTAATATTTAGTATTTAAAACCATATGTAAAAATTAAAACGATTGCTGTTATTGGGTTTTGGGCAAACGTAAAATCGGAGAAAATGTTTTTATAAAATAAAGGTTTTAAACTTAATATTTAAAAAAAACATGTTGAAATATTAATAAAAATATATTATTATGTAAGTATGAAGTTTTGTAACGTTTTAATAAAAAAATTGCACACAAGGTAGCAAAAAAAAACGTAATCATGATTTCATGCAGGTGAGAACTTTAGAAGCATGCTTTCAGAAGCAAAGATGTGATAAAGTTTTCGAGAAGTGAAAGTTCTGAAGGTGTCAACGACGTTGATGCAAAAGAGTAAAAGAAGGACGTTGTGGGTGTTGAAATAGACCGAAACAACGGAAAACAGAGCATTTCACGAGGGTAAGTGAAGAAATGACCCGAGCCGATACGGCTTCAGGGCTGTATTAGGCAAGACGTTCGACTTGTGAAAATGAGGCGAGTGTTATACGGATTGACTTTAGTCGAAGTTAATCAATCGGGATACTCAAGCAGAGGATACAGTTATGGTAGATACCAGATCTGCGGGAGCATTCGGTATAGCAGGAGCGTTAAATTTCCGAAGCGGCGACATATCGGGAACGGCTGCAAAGACTGCCGACGATAGAGCAAGCAGAGGAACCGAATACTACCGACAAAATAAAGATGAAGATGATAATGCAAATCGTTTCGGATTTGATAATTATATGGACAGAAGTGCACAACTTCACGCAACTTTGAATTCATTAGCATTAATGAATGTTGCCGGAATTATAAAAAACAATAATCTGATTAAACGATAAAGACATTAGTAAACATTAAATAAACACGAAAAAGAAGAATGCTTTGGGCATTCTTTTTTATTGGCTTATATTTTTCAAATTTTGCAAGTTCGGTCATTTTTAGTCATAAAGTGTTTAAAAATTTTTGAAAAATTCTCATTATGAATTTGTTTCGAGATTTTTGTAAAACATTGAAACTAACGGAATTGCGAAGTTTTTTGAATTGCAAAGCGGTAAGAAATCATTGATTTAATATAAAAAAAGAGCGACATTTCTGTCGCCCTTTTAATTCGCTTGATGTTATCTTGCTAATTATTTTGAAGCACCTGCTTTTTCGATGATTTCTTTTTCTACGTTTGCAGGAACTTGTTCGTAGCACTTAAATTCCATTGAGAATGTACCACGACCTTGAGTATTTGATCTCAAGTCTGTTGCGTAACCGAACATGTTTGCAAGAGGAACTGTTGCTCTGATGATAACGTTTCCTGTATTGCCTTGAGGTTCTTGACCTTCAACACGTCCGCGTCTTCTTGAGATGTCGCCGATAATCGTACCCGTAAATTCATCAGGGATTTCGATTTCAACTTTCATCATAGGTTCAAGGATACACGGTTTTGCTTTGCGGCAACCTTCTTTGATAGCCATTGAACCGGCAATCTTAAATGCCATTTCTGATGAATCGACTTCGTGGTATGAACCATCGTAAAGTTCAACTTTAACGTCAATCATCGGATAGCCTGCTAAGATACCGCCTTCGAGGGCTTCTTCCATACCTTTTCTTGCAGGTTCGATGTATTCTTTCGGAATAGCACCACCGACGATTTTGTTTTCAAATACAAAGCCGGCATTTTCTTCTGCTTTTGAAATTCTGATTTTAACGTGACCGTATTGACCTTTACCACCTGATTGACGAGCAAATTTGGAGTCTTGGTCTGCACTGCCTAAAATTGTTTCTCTGTAAGCAACTTGCGGTTTACCAACGTTAGCGTCAACTTTGAATTCTCTGAGCAAACGGTCTACGATGATGTCGAGGTGAAGTTCACCCATACCTGAGATGATTGTTTGACCTGTTTCTGTATCAGATTTAACTCTGAATGACGGATCTTCTTCAGCCAATTTTTGAAGAGCGATGCCCATCTTATCTTGGTCTGCTTTTGTTTTCGGTTCGATAGCAACTGAAATAACCGGTTCGGGGAATTCCATTTTTTCAAGGATAATCGGTGCTTTTTCGTCGCACAATGTATCACCTGTTGTTGTATCTTTCAAACCTACTGCTGCACAAATGTCGCCTGCAAATACTTCTTGAATTTCATTTCTTTGATCAGCGTACATTTGAACAAGTCTTGAGATACGTTCTTTTTTGCCGTTTGTAGCGTTCAAAACGTATGAACCAGAAGTCAATTTACCTGAGTAAACTCTCAAGAATGTCAAACGACCTACGAACGGGTCTGTCATAACTTTGAATGCCAAAGCTGCGAAAGGTTCATCATCTGATGAGTGTCTTTCAACGATTGTACCGTCTTCGAGTTCACCTTCGATAGCTTTTACGTCGAGCGGTGAAGGTAAGTAATCGATTACGGCATCCAACATCAACTGAACACCTTTGTTTTTGAATGCTGTACCGCAAGTTACGGGAACGATTTGGTTTGTGCAAACTGCTTTTCTCAAAGCTTTTTTGAGTTCGGGAACTGTCGGTTCTTCGCCGTCCAAGAACTTCATCATCAAATCGTCATCTGTTTCAGAAATTTTTTCAACCATTTCTGCTCTGTATTTTTGAGCCATTTCGAGCATATCTGCAGGAATTTCTTCGTCTTTAATATCAGTACCGAGGTCGTTCGTGTAGATTTCTGCTCTCATGTTCATCAAGTCGATAAGACCTGTGAATTTATCTTCTGCACCGATAGGAAGCAAGATAGGAACAGCGTTTGCACCTAAACGAGTTTTGATTTGGTCAACAACTCTGTAGAAGTCAGCACCTGTTCTGTCCATTTTGTTAACGAATACCATACGAGGAACTTCGTATCTGTTAGCTTGTCTCCAAACTGTTTCAGATTGT
>CACZSN010000031.1 GCA_902783835.1 uncultured bacterium | reverse complement strand
CAATGCGGCTACCTGTTTGAGCGTAGCGAGTTTAGCCGCTCAAGTTGAATTTACAAAACAAGTTACGAAGTTGCAGTGGGCGGTTTTTAGGTACTTTTGCCGCCAAAAGTACCTAAAAAAATATTAATGATTGACTGGACTGCCACCCTATCGCTCGCAGTGACAAATACCGTCATACTGAGGCTTTAGCCGAAGTATCCATTCAAAACGGATTTATTTTTCTTTCCTTTTGCAGCTTTCAACGGCGAAAGTCATAATCACGTCGTGGATATCGTCGATTTTGGTTTTCATTTCGTCCATATCTTCTTTGAGATTTACGACGGTTTCTTTGCTTGCAAATTCTTTTTTCAGACAATCCGCCCATTCATGACGTGTTCTTGAACAATCCGCAATCGACTTGTATTTCAAACCGATAAGCCAATCGCACGCTTTGACAACCGCGAAAAGTCCGAGTGACGTAACACTTATGCACACCACGGCAAATGTTATGTAATGTTCGAAATTCATTTAATTCACCTTATCAAATTCTTTTTGCAATTTTTCAATGCGTTTTTTGATTTTCATTTTTTGTTTGTAAAATCGACGGAACAAGCGTTTTTCGTCCTTGTTTAAGCCGTCATAAATTAAGCGGGCAATCCACATTGTGAATTGACTGTCAGCTGCGAAATATTCACGCATATTCCAATTTATTTGCTCCGCCAAATCCGTTGCGACCTGTAATTTTCCACGGTCTTTGAGCATAGCCGATTCTGATTGCTGAATTTTGTTCTGTTTAAATAAATCAAAAAGGCTCTTGCAACAATCCGCAAAAGCCTTTATTGCCGAGGAAACGAACGCAATCATTACGCTTGCTCTTTTTTGAAGAAACCGACGACGTCTTTAATGTCCGAAACGAGTTCTTTGATGTCGGCAACAATTTCTCTGAATTTCGCCATTTTGTTGTCGTCAGCGATAATTTCTTTGATAAATGCTAAAATTTCAATAAATTTCATAGTTTTTCCTTTCTTGTTTGTCTTATTGCGTCCAAAAATCCTCGTCATACGAGGCAGTGATTTCGGTCGACTGAAGTCGACCCTACGTCTTAAAAACAATCATTGTCATTGTGAGGACGAACGCAGTGAGGACGTGGCAATCTGATAATTTGGTTTTATCAAATGACCGTTTTTAATACTCAATCACAATATTTTCGACCGCTTCAACCGTTTCAGCTTGTTCGATTTGTTCTTCAAATGCCGTCCATTTCGCAATATCAGCATTTACGGCTTGCATATATGCTAAAGATATAACTTGAATATCCTCCGCTGTTAAAGACAAAGTAACTCTATTATTGGTTGTCCAAAGCCACGGTTGCCCCATGCTTGAAGCGATTGCTGCCGAATTTAAGTCTGATTGCGTTTTATCCTTTGTATCAAATTCGCATTCCTGATTTTGCAAGCTTACAGTAAATGTATGCGAAGTTCTTGCAACATCTAATGCTTGTTGGTTTTCTTGTTGTTTAATTATTTTTGCTTCCGAAAGTTTTTGTTCTTCGGATTTTTGCGGACATTTTTCGGAAAGATACCAACAATTATCAATATCTGATTGAGATACATCCAATTCCGACATACCGATAGAGTTGTAAAACTGAGTGTTAGTGCCGACTCCGACTTCGCAAAGTCCTGTTTGTTCATTTATTATTTTCGCATATTTAAGCATATTAACCTCTTTTATAAATTTTCTTTGCACTTGAAAGACCTGAATTTTGGACAAATTTAAAATAGGTTCCTTTGGGGAGCAAAGGAGTCATGATAGCGAAACCTGTTCCTGTAACCGTACCACCGCCAAAATGGTAATTTGCCTCCGAAAGATTTGTATAAATTGCATTTCCCTCAACGTCACAAATTTGAATAAAGCCATATCCCGCACGATAAGAAAACAGTGAGAGATAGCAATCTTTGTCGCAACATTGAACCAAATCCAATGTTGTCGGAATGTCCACGGTAGTGGAAAAATCAGGCATTCCCCAAGAAACAGCCGTATCTTTGCCATCCGTTGTAACATTTGATAAATTTTTTGTCGAACAATTTTCAATTTTACTGTCATAACTGCTCGGAATATCGTATTTTAAGTGCATTAAACACTCATTAAGAACATCCGGATTGTAGGCAGAAACACCTGCCATTGTAGGGTCGTCGACCCATTCATAATTTGTTGTCATAATAAATTCCTTAATAACCTAAAATTTGTAAATCAACTTTTGCAACGGTTTTGTCACCATCACTTGAAACTGCATAAATTTTGGCAGAAGTTACGGTTTTGTCCGCAACTACCGCAAATGCGGAAACTCCTTCCGTAACGGTTGCGACGATTTTCGGAACGGTATAAAAGCCCATATCCGAATAATCAATCGTGACACCGTTTTCCGCATCTTCGATTTCAACGGAACAGTTTGCCGATTTATCGGGTACATCAATGTACGCAATACAGTTTTTAATATAAGCAGGTTGAGCAAACTTATTTTGCAAAACAATTTTGAACTGAAAATATCTGAAGGCATATTCACCTTCGGTAAACTTCACAAACTCTTCTTGTTGAAGCAATTCCTCCGTTTCGGCACTTCGCATAAAAATATCAACTTGCCCGAAAATTTCATGTTCAAGAGAGACGATACTCGGGAATTTTTTGCCTAAATCAAAAACTTCGCTCACAAAAGAACCTTTTTCACAAAACGTTCCCCAACGACCGCTTTTCGAGAGGTAATCTTTTTCATTACCGCCCCATTTTGAATCAACGTTTGGCCAAAGTTTATTTTCACATTTCAATTTCAAAGCATTTCGATAATACTTTGTTGAGTCAAATGTCCCATCAGCACTCAATATAGGCTGAACAAGCACGACATTTGTATCAGGGATACTATCCACATATAAAAGTGCGGAGTTAAAATTTACGGAGTAATTGTAGCCGTTAAAAGCTTTTATCATAAAATGATGTAAGCCGTATCGGGTAATTTTCGATGAATAAGAACCGTTCAAAATTCCTGTACCGACAATGTTTGCCGTTTCCCAAGTCTTACCTTCCCGAATTTCATAACTCATATTTTCTTGACTTGTCCAAGAAAAATTGAAAGAATTTGCCGCCTGAACGACATTAAAATTCTGAACATCATCAGGATATCTGTAAAAATCGTTTGTTTTAGAAACAAGAACATGTGGTTCAAAACCGCTCACAGCATCAGAATACAGACGTTCATCATAAGTTTGCCAATCGACGGTAAATGTTCCCGCCCCATCATCGGTAATTTGTGTAACCTTGACTTTGTAAGCATTTATGCCCATTAAAGTACTGTCAAACTGAATAACGTCACCGACTTCAATATCGAATGCCCGAAAATCCGTATCAAATGAACCGTAATAAGGCTGCAAACTCTTACTGTTTAAATAATACCAAGCCAAACGACTTGCTTGATTAAAGTTTGTGCAAGAATAAATATCCACCGAATATTCAACGGGAATACCGTTTCTTCGTTCTTCCAATTCCGCAAAAGCTTCAACCTTTTGCCATTCATGCTTTTGAGAAATATAAACCGCCTTCAGAATGTCATAATGTTCTTCGTTTGGAACGGTTTTAAAAATTTCATTTGAAATATCTTCAGCCTTGAAAACTTTTGAAACAACTTCCGCTTTATCGATTTTGCACTGCAATAAACCATTTTTGAAAAACAAACCGCCCCGACAAGAACGATAAATTTCATCAAGCAAAGTTCTTACACTCGTTTGAACATCAAAAACCATATTGAACGTAAATCTCGGTTGGGTTGTTGTTATTGATTTTCCGCTCCCATCGGTAGTTGTATAAGAAATAAGTTCATCACAATATGCGGCAGCTTCTATGAAACTTTGCATATCAAAAATTTCCGGAACCGCCTCATCATCTAACTCGGAATTATCATTCAATCCCAAACCTAAACCGTTGTATGCAGTTAAAAAGTCAAACAAAATCCACACCGGATTTTCGCTGTATCGAACAACATATTCCGTATCCGTAAAATAAATCCGAACTTTTTTACCTTTAACAACAGTTGTTACGTTGAAATCCGAACCGATTTTTTGAGAATGAGTGACGGAAAGAGCAAGGTATGCAACATTTTTAAGCGAACCTACCTTTTTAATTTTTTCATCTTCCGTTGCTCCGGCAATAAACGAAGAAACCGCTTGAGAAGATGTGCCGTAAAACTTTTGTACGGAACATCCCGAAATGGATGAAATCGAAATATCATTGATTTTAATATCAGTGAAATCTTCAATTTCACCTTCCGCAAATGCGATAATTTTTTGAGTGTAAGTATCTCCGGAATTCTGCCAAATCAAATTCCCCGCAACCTGAACTGTCCCGTATAACAACGGCAAAGGCATATCAGGATTTGTCTGCGTGTATTGCGTTCCCTGATAACTTGGCGATGCGGACATCCCTTGCCTTGACGAGGAAAGAAGTTTTTTCGAAAACGCTCCCGCCGCTACTGCAATTCCGCCATAAACAAACCTTGAAATAGAAGAACCGCTTGAAAAAATATTTTTTACAATTTTAAAAACGCCTTTGACAATCTTTGTTGCCAGGCTAATTATTGCACGAATTGCCATAAAATCTACCTATCTACACGAAAAACCTTAAAATCACCGAACATTTTCAATCTGCCTATCTGCAAAGTATGACCGCGAAAAACATGAATTATTTTTCCGAATTGCCAAAAAATCGCAACGTGCAATTCATTCTTAAACCTTGTTACGACAATATCTCCGGGCTTATAAAACTCATCTTTTGTAACCTCGTGACAATGTTCTTTGATTTTTTCGCAACCCCACCAATAGTTTTGATCATCATCGTCCGAACGCAATTTATAACGTGGTTTTTCCGGATATAAAAACTGCACGGGATAAAAACATCCCTGATAAGTACCGTCTTCATTGAACATTTCATACGGACGTCCGATTTGTTTAAGCAATTCTTCGATTTTATCTTCCATAATTTCACCTCTAAACCTTAACTACCGCTTCCATTACGCAGCTTGGAAAGCCACGAAAATTAAGCGTATTACCTAACTCAGAGCATCTTTTATACGTTCTGTCGCAAGTCGTTTCTTCTCCCGAATAACCGCAGCGACAGTCTTTAAAACGTCTTACCTGACAGTTCGGACGGTATTTTATCACCGGTGCTAATTTTTCATATCCGCCAAGCTCGGTTTCAATATCAATCGTCGCTTTTTCAAAATCAATGCTCAAATTATTACAACGCCCGCTATACAAGATTTTTTGGTAATTTGGAATCAACTCGTTTGTATTAACATTCAAAAAAACAAGCGTTAAAACAGCAAAAGCATTTGTGATAACATCACCACGATTGCCTATAATCCCGCTAATAGCAAGGTTCACATTGGATAGTTCAATTTCGAGTTTGTTGACCGCGGAATTGTCATCATTTTTAATTTCACCATGTTTAAGAGGAGCCCCGATATACGTTTCGCCATTAAAATCAAAGCTTTCCAGTGTTTCGTTATCGAGAACGAAAACAGAACCTTGTTCAAGTTCAATTTTCAAAAGTTTTCTTGGAATAATTTCATCTTTTTCAACCTCGGACAAGGGATTTTCGGTTGAAAAAACTTCAATCAAATCAACTTCAAATTCCCCAAATCCGAAATCGGATACCGTCAAATTTAATGTATCATTTGCAAATCTTACGTTATAAGTTTTGCCGTCACCGCCTCTGTCTTTCGCCCAAGTCCACTTAAACGAACGGAAACACCCTCTCTTGGCAATAAAAAAGTTTTCAATTTTTTCGCGATTTTCCTTTGTTTTTTGAAAACGCAGTGTCCATTTATGTTTTGGAGAATCTTGATATGTTTTTTTCTCATTTTTTGAGGAAAATTCAAAATCAGAATATATTTTGTATTGAAGGGAAAAATTGCCTTCGGCACTATGCCAAAAGTCAAATGCCTTAACACTTTCAACCGCATTATCATCAATTGAAACAAAATTCAATTCACATTCCGAAAATCCAAAATCGTACAAATTTTGCTTAAAATTGTCGTCATCAAGTGTGCAAAGATACTCTTTGCCGTTGCCACCTTTAGATTTGTCCCAAGTAAACAAAAATTTTTCAGTTCCGCCGTTTGTTTGTTCATAAAATTCTTCAAGTTTTTTCCGACCATCAAAATTTTTATCAAAGCTCAATGAAAATGTACGTTTCGGATATGTCCAAACCGGATAACGTTGTTCTTTGCCGAAATGTTTTTCGTTAATTTGAGTTTTAAATTCAATCGTAGTTGTATATACGGATTTATAATCCGCATCAAAGACGATATTGCTCATAAATCACCTCTTTTTCAAAAATTTTGCAAGACAAAATAACGGCAAAAACCGCAGAAAAAAATCAAATTGCAAAATAAAAAACACAAAACCTTAAAAAATCGGACGTACAAAATGCACGTCCGAAATAATTATAAACCGATTTTTTTACGAATAAGTTTTCCTTCGGGGGAATACCAGTTATTGTCCTTGCAATATCTGACCAAAAGTCCTTGCAGGTCATAAACACAAGAATAATATCTGTCAGGCTTAACTTCGATTAAAGAAATAACCCCGTTTACATCGTAATAATAAGTCACAAAAGGTGTTTTGCCTTTATTTGTATAAGTTGCATAATATTGCAAATCACCGAATTTATCATAACAAAAAATCGTATCGGGAATTTCTTTGTATCGCAAGTCAAAGCAACCGTTAGTGTACTCTTTAACCTTGATATTTTTTGTTTTAACCTTAACCAAATAATCTTTGCCGTCAGCAAGTTTGTATAAGTCGAAATGCTTTTTATCGTTAAAAAGAGCAACATCAACTTCTTCGACAACATCTTGAAAAGCGTCGAAACGCATTTGAGTTGCCGTAGTAAATTTCGGATCAGGTCCCGCCATTTCTTCTTCTTGCGGAATCGGAGCATCGAAATCAACTGCACTGACTGCAGTTACCGATAACATTAAAAATAAAGCCGTTAATAAAAACTTTTTCATAAAGTTATTATACAACCATATTTTTTTTGTGGCAAATAGATGAAATTAATTTTCGGCAACCGAATCGAGATTATTTTTTTCGTTTTCAATTTTTTGAAGTTCAATTTTCGCATCAAAAGGAGAAACATTATCGAGTTCACTGATAGCGGTTTGTTTACTCATTGTTCCTGAATTAATGCGTTTAACTGAATTTTCGATAATTTCCGACTTATCCTCAGGAATCGGATTACCCCAATCAACCTTAACTTCTTCAACAGGAGTATGATTGAGAGCCATCGCACATTTTACGAGGTTTTCGAGGGCAGAATTAAACGAAACCTGTTTAATATCATCTATTTTTGTCAAAGATGACATAAAAATTTTCCTCAAACTTTCGCCGGACATGTTGTTTGTAATATCCATGCCATAAGCTTGGGGAGGGGTTTTAGTCATTATGTGGAAAAATTTCATCAAGGTTTCAATATGTTGATGAACGGCATTTTCCTGCAAATCAGCCGTAATATATTCCGCCTTAATGCCGTCACGACCGACCGGAACGAAGTCTCTGTTCGGAAATTCCGTTTTTCCAGTAACAGGGTTAAATTCAAGATTTTCGTTACTTCCCGTCATTTTTGGGTTTGCATGACGATTTAAAATTTTTGAATTTTGGCTGACAGTCAACATCAATTCTTCCACAAGCGATTTGCAACGAACATAATCACTTTGTCCGAAATATTCATCACTTTCGGAAGTATTTTTCACGGGGAAAATCAAAAAATTATCCCAAACATCCGAAAAGTCATCAAACGCAGGAATTTCGAGTTCTTTTTCCACATCAAGTTTTTCTGTATAATTTCCGTTTCTGAATAACCACAATTCGTTTTCAACAGAGCCTTTGCGGTGTTTTTCGATAAGTTTAAAATTATACTGTTTTCCGTTTACAAAATCACAGAGCGTATTAATTAAAATATGACCCAAAACATGGTTGATGTTGCCCTTTTTGAAAACAGGAAACCACGATGCGGGCGAAACGGAGGTAATTTCTACCCCATATTCGCCAAAACAAACTTTGAATAAACCGTTTCCGAACCTTGAAACATCGACATAAACTTCTTTCAAAACAGAGAGGAAGTTATTTTGTTTTTCAATTTTATCCCAAATAGTCTGAAAAGAACCGTTAACATTGAGATAAAGACCTTGATTTGTTAGAAGGTTTTTATAAAAATCAGTCATCGCAAAAAACAAATTTAATTCGACGAAAGTCTGTGCTGTTGTAGTATCGAGGGGATATTTTGCACAAATTTTCGCATAAGTTTTTGCAAATGCCGTTTTAAAATTCCCGTCATACATATCGCGAAAAACGTCATAGTTCAAAAGTCTTGCGACAGTAGCGTTATCCAAGTTCAGTTTTTTGTTTTGTTGAACGATATTAAAATCGGTAATCATAAATTTTCCTTTTTTTTGTTAATGATTTACAAGTATAAAATCAGGCTGTTTTTATTCGGAAGTTTTAGCCGTAAGTTCCGCAGCGGTTGAGTGAAAATCGACATCAATCAATTTTGCTTTTTTTCCGTCGAAATTGTGAGCGGTAAAAACGCCTTTACCTTCGAACGTGTATGTTGCAAAATCGCCTTCAACACCGTTTATCGGCATAGCCGTAACTTTTGCCTTGTAAATGCAAATATGGCAATCACCCCCTGAAATACTGTCTGTGCCGTCAATTTTTGCCTGAAGTTGGAAGTAGTCAGGTTTGTCACCGTCAGCCAAACTAAACGAGGCTGTTTTTCCGTCCGTTGCGGTTGTAACCGAACCGCCGCTGAGAGCGGAAAGTACGTCCAAACTTAATTCTGCGTATTCAGAAGAGAAAGAAACCGCTTTAATTTTTGAAGCAACGGCTAAAGTTTTTTCGTCACCGGTAAGTTCTTTTTCTTCGATATCAAAAGTCACCGAAAGTTGTCTGATTCCGGGAACATCGATGCCGTCACCGACGGTAAATTTTGCATCACTGTCTTCTGTTATCGGAAAAATTTTCAAATCATTTATGCCTAAAAGGGCTGTTTTTTTTGATATTGTCATATAATCCTTCTTTCTTATCTTTTATGTATAATTTTCAAATCAAAGGCAAAAACATGCCTGCCGTTTTTCTCTTTTTCCTTGTAATACGGGGGTTGCAGAGGTTTTATCAACATCATTTTGCCATTTACGGAGAGAGGTTTTTCGTATTGTTTTGGCGGAGCGAAACAGTCAAACACAGTATTTGCAATAATTTCAGCCTCTTTCATAGATTTATTTTTAACTATAACCGAGACCGTAGTTTTTCTTGCAATATCACTAAATTCGCCACCTTTGCATTGGAGAATTAATTTATTCATGTCAGTCAAAAAATCGTCAAAATTGAAGGCTATATCTTCATTTGAAACAGCATTTTTTGCCACCAAAAATTCTTTTAAATCGTTCAGAATTGTCATAACAGAAACACCTCTCTGAGCATCAATTTGCCCTCAAAATCCTCGTAGTTGTTGACTTGTATAACTTTAAAATTATTTTCGTTGTATGAAACTATGTCACCGACTTTAACTTCTTCGATGCAAAACATTCTTGCAGGCTTAGTTTTTTGGGAAGATAGAGCGGCTGAGTCACTTTTGATTGCAAACTCAAATTTACAATTCACGGACCTTATGTTTGAGATAGTCGGAACATCGTATTCATCAACATCTTGCACCGATTTCAAAACGGCTCTGTCATTTAGTAAATGTTTTAACATTTTTCCTCACAATCAATGAATATCGTAGTTTTTTACCGTCCATTTCGACACAAAATTGAATGCTGTTTCAGAGAGCAGAACACCCAAGTTTTCTCTGTCAAAATAGCTTACCGAAGAATTTCCCAAAGTCACTGATGATATACCTTTTTGCCTATTTTGTTCATGAGATGACGGAAAAAGTATGGCAAAAGCTTCTTCGCAGACCGCATTTTGAATTTCGGCGGGCATTTCGGGGGAAAAATCGCGAGGAAATTCCAATTTTTGAGACGGAGATTTTTTGTTACCGACAAAATTAAAATTATTAATTTTCATCGTTGCAAAAATCAGGGCCTGTTCTTTTTTCAAGTCAGTCAAATCATTCCAATCATCTGAATTCGGGCGGTTTTGGAAATACAAATCCGCTGTTTCCGCAGAAACGAAAGAGTTTTCATATAAAATAATTGTCATTTTAAAATCCTTTAAGAAAAGCCCGACATTTTGTCGGGCGGGGAAACAATAGTGCCAATTAAGCACGGGATAAAAATTTTTTTAAGCCCGCACCCGCAAGGGATTGCGGGATACAGGCGGCAAATAAATTAAGAATTAGTATCATTAGTGTTAGAAGCAGCAGGTTGTAAAACCGCAAACGGATATCTTGAAGTTGAACCGCGTCTGTTTACGGGGTTTGCGACTTGGATACCCAATCTCATTACGCATCTGAGAGCGACCATATCTTGTTGAGCGAGGTTATAAGCGATTGAACCGTCGGTATTTTGGATAATTGCCTGATCGAGTACTTTGTAAGTCAAATCTTGTCTGATTGAGTAAACGGCTTTGCTGAAATCGCCTGCAATCATCAAGGCTTTAGTCAAATCGAACACACCGCCTTTTTCATCGTAAACGAGTTGTCTGCCGACGAGAGTATTCGGCACTTCGCTTGTCAAAGCCGGCATATAGAGCAATTGACCGTTTTTGTCACGCAAACTGCGGAATTTAGCTTCCATAGTACCGTCAACGAAGAAACCCGAAACTCTGAAGCCGTCAGCCTCAACTTTAGCCATCAAGCCGTTTTCGCCGATAATATCTTCAGCGATATCACTTCCCGTACCCAATGTTACACAATTTCCTGCAGCGATAGCAGCGGGAACGATTGCAGTCGGGTATGAAGAAGGTTTATTTGTTCCGAAGAAAATAGCTGAATCGATTGCGATACCGAAGGCTTCAACGATTTGCGGTTTCAAAGCCGCCCAAATATCATAATTTGCATCGTCCAAAACAGCCTCGGGAATTGGAATAATAACCGCAATTTCTTCAGCGGTAAGTGTTAATTTATCCCATTCCGCATTTGTTGTTTTTTTCATCGCCGTATCGCCGTTCAAGAAATAAGCATTAGGCAAAGAAGCCGCAATCGGTAATGTTTGTTGTTTTGCACTCATATTAGGCAATTGCTTAAATAAGCTAAGTGCGGCCGAAGCAACCGGCATATTTTGAATAATTTCATTTGATACATCAACCGGAATAAGGGCATCAGCATTGGTTCTTGAGATATAAAGAGCATCTTGTGTCATTTTTTAATCCTTTCTAAAATTATCTTCCGAGAGCTGAACGTATGTAATTGTTCATTTGTTGAGAAGTCGTGTAATTAGAAGCTTTTCCGCCCCTAAAAGCAAATCCGTGACGGATTTTTTCACTTTTGAACAAAAACGGATTTTCATTTTTGTAAACCTTTAAAAAATGGTCCAAATCCTCACAATCCGCAGGAATTTCGGACAAGACCAAATTAGGTTTCAAACAACCGATTTTATCGAGTTTGTGTAAAATTTCACTCTCATTCTTTTGTTTTGTTAAATTTTCAATTTTGCTTTTTGCTTCTTCAAAATCCTTCTGAAGTGCTGTTTTTTCTTCATTTGAGGCATTTAATGCCGTACGATATTTCGCACATTCTCTATGAAGTTTCGCAACCTCAATATTTTGTGAAACATTTTTTTGAGCCACAGGCTCTTCATTTTCAACCGCAGGTTGATTTTCCGAAATGTCGGAAACGTTTAATTCATCTGACATTAGGACTCCTTTCAGATATGTTAATTAGTCAAAACCCGCATTCTTAGCGGATTAAAGCATTCTTTTTATGCCGTTTAAAAAATTTATACAATCTTCAGTCTGCCTGTTTTGCAAAAATTTTTCTTTTTCTTTTTCGTACTTTGCAAAGGAAATCAGAGCAAAACAAAGCTTTTTCGGCGTTGAACTCCAAAATTCATCATCGCTCCAACCGAGATATTTACGGGCAAGTGCATAATTACCCTCAAAGTCATAATTTGCAACCTTTTTAACATTTTGAGGATGTTTTGGATTAATCATCTTTAAATCATCCAAAAACTGCGTAATTTCAGGTAAAAGGTTCTTAAAATGCACTTTGAAAACAGCCAATTCATCAAGCGAAATTTCTCTGTTTTCGGACAAGAATTTTTTAACCTTCTTAACCCCTGTAATACCGTGAGTTTTGAACGTTGAAAGCGATATCAAATCAATCATTTCACCGCCTGTCAGACTGTTTTTCAAGATAAATTTTTCATAAATATCATAGAACCCAATTCCCATAACTGTTTCCAAGATATCTAAGGACTTATGGTCAAAATTGCATTGGTACAAATCCCCGTCAATAGTGATTATGCAGGGAAAATTGCAAATATTGTTTTTCATATTAAATTCCGTTCACCGCATATTTTAAATTTGCATTGTTATATTTAATGTTTTCCGCCGTAATGCTTGCTAAAAGGGATTTATTTTCAAGCAAATATTTTTGAACATCTTTTGAATCCCAAGCTTTAACGTTGAAATTATTGACTACGACGTTCTTTCGGTCAGTTTGAGAATTGTTATAAGCAACATTTTCGGCAGGACTCAGAACTCTTTCTCCACCTTTCAAAACTGATAAATACTCAGATGTTCCGGGTAATGAATATCCGGTTCCGGAAGGAATCACACCTCCTGAGTGGTGCGAAGGTAAAAAAGAACCGAAAAGTCCCGAAAGGAAACCTCCGCCGAGGAAGCTTGCCCCGCTAATACCGTTAGACAGGGCATTTCCTGTTGTTGTGGAGATAATTCCGTTCATAATTGCATCTTGAGCAGCCTTGATAAAATAATTTTTAAGATTATTCAAAACCCCCTTCATAATATCGCCGAAATCCTTTGTTCCATCTATCATTTCGCCAATTGCGGAATTAAATATTCCGACAAGTTTATCAGAATCACCGGACAAAGAATTTGCACATAATGAAGCTTCTTGATAAGTATTTACAAGGTTTTGAGCATCCTCAAGATGTTTTGAGTTAACCTCAGCCAATTTACTCGTTGCATTTGTCAAATTTTGGACATTTTGCATTGTGGTTTTTATTTGACTGATTTCTTCCTGATAAGCCGATTTTGCTGTTGTTGCGGTGTTATTCAGCTTTATCATTACGTTTGAAACTTTTTCTAAATCGGATTTACTTTTTTTCATTTCCGAAAAAAAATTTCTCCATTCGGACTTTTTATCTTGTTTCATAAGAACCTTTCTTTCATAAAAAACTACCTGTCAGCAGGTCAAATTCAGTCAACACAAATAGTGTTATTTAAAATCACAACAAATACCATTAGTGTTTTAATATGTTATAATTCGTTTTGCGAAGTGTGATTCATAGAAAGTGACGGCATATCTTGTTTCATCCATTGTGTCATCATTTTCTTTAACCGGCACATCATCCTCATAGCGTGACTTTTCATCTTCTGACGGGTAACGATAAATTTTAAATTCCCGCAAAGTATTTTTGCATCTTTCGGAATTTACGATAAGATTGTCGTAGTTTATCAACCCCCTCAAAACCGAGATACTGTCTTGCAAACGAGGTTTTTCTTCATAAATAATCATATTGGGCAGAGCCTGACGAAGTTTATGATTTTGTTCGGGGCGGGCATTATCGGCATTCAAAAAGCGGAAATAACGTCCGTATTCTTTTTGTTTATCGTTAATCCAGCGGATAACATCGGTTTCATTGAGTCTTGAGCCGTAGAGTTCATCAATTTTATAATAAACTTTATTTTGAGTTATACCGTACAAACCGCATGACAGCGGGTGATTCCATCCCCAATCCAAACCTAAAAAATATTCAATAAAATCGTTATTTGCAATTTTTCTGAGTATTTCTTCGTGAAGGCAGGTGTGTTTAAGGGGTGAAAAAGTGTCATAGACAAGACCATCCGCAACAACCCATAACCCTTTGATTTTACGTGCTTCAAACACTCCGCGGTATAATTTTTTTTGGTTTTCGATAAAAGTTTTTGAGAGGTTCAAATTATCATTCATTGTAAAGTGAAAATAGTCAAAAACGCTTCTAACTTCAGGATTTCCGTCGAGAAAAGGTTTAATTTTTTCAACATAAAGCCAATGATTGGGGCTTTCGGGATTGCTGTCGGCAATTAGCCTTGCCCGTTCGGAAGTCAAACGGCTGAGTGCCATATTATAAAAGGAGTAGTGGTGTTTAGGAAGCTCGTTTGCGTACCAGAAATCCCAAGTCCCGCCTTGAATTGCGGCATCACTATCGGATTTTCCGCCACCTGTTACAAAGCAGGTATAATTTTTGCCCCAAAGTTTGATATCGAGTTCACCGGACTGAGAATTATATTTGCAAGTTGCACCGTGATAATTTCTAAGATAGGGTAAAAGCTCCGTCAATACATTATTTCGGACTGTACCTTTTGAATAACCCGAAAAAACTTTCAGGTAGTCATTTCCGATATACGAAAAAATTTGAGGTATTTTATAGATGACGGAAAGGGTTTTGCCCGAACGTGCGGCACCGTCACAAAGGGTAAAAAACTTCATATTTTCAGGCTTTTTACTTAAAAATTGACGATGTTTTTTTCCGTATTTAGATTTTGTCCAATCAATCGGCATCTTCGTCACCGTCCGCCATTTTCTCAAGACTTGCAAGATAAGCTTTTTGCACTTCAAGAGGAAACATACCGTCAGTTTTCGCCTCTTTTGAACTGCTGCTCATCGCCTTTCTTTCCTCAGGGGTAGCAAGAATTTTGTAAAGTGCGATTTGCAAAGTGGGAGTAGTGCTTTCGTACCATTTCGCACGAAGTTTTTGTTTAATCATTGTACGATTATTTTCAATCGCCTCTTTAATTGCATCAGACTTATCAAGTCCGTAAACATAGAATGTTGATTTTGAAAACGGTAAAAGAGCAATTAAGTCATTTACGAACAAAAGTTTATAGTCCGAAATCAAAGCAAGACAATCATTTACAAGTTTTTTGTATTCAGTTTTTTTTATCGGCAATTTTTTCTTTTTTTCAGCCATATAATCCTCAAATTTTTGAATAATGTGTTATAACTTCACCTAAAACTTCTGATTTATTATTGAAATTTCGTCTGAGTTGAACGTAAACCGGTTGATTATTTTCATCAAACCGACTCGTTTTTCTGAAATCGCCATAGAAAAAGTTTTCACCGGATTTTGAACCTTGAGGAACCGTTTCAAGATGTCTTTTGCGTTGAGAAACAGCCTTTTCATAGGCTCTGTCGGCTTTTCTTCCGTGTCTGTCTTTCGCTTGAATATCATAATTTTTGTCCTGCTCAATTAACCTTGAAACCGCCGTTGCACAATTCGGACAATGTCCGTATTCCAAACAACGATATAATTTTCCTCGAACAGGCAACACAATTTTTTCGGCAGCATAAAACTGCCTGCCACAACAAGATAACATTACTAACCCCTCCTTCAAAAAGTCAGTTCGCCAGATTTCACGCCTGTTTAGGACTTATGTGAACCTTTTGAACCCAAAGGCTGATTTTAATATAGCAGTTATTTTTTCAATCTGCAAATCGGATGTATAACAAAAATAACAAGTGAAACAAAAACAAAGAATTGTAAATATTTTGTTACAATCAGAACCCGAGACAAATTTATTTAATCGGCATTTTTCCCTATAAACAAAGGCTTTTGAGGGCATAAAGAAACGAGAATGGTTATAATGTCAGGATTTTGTAAAAAGTGAACTTTTTAATTTGTTTTTCGTTTTACAAAGAGTCAGAGGGAAAAAAATATGACCGAAAAATGTTCAAAATACGAAGCATATTCAATGTTTGCAAGCGAAAAGGATTTTTTCGACCACTTGCAAGAATGTGAAGATTGCAAAAAAGAATTTGAGAAAGAACTCCGTTTATCCGCATTAATACAGGATTCCGCACCAACTTACAAAGCTATGGTTAATACAAAAAAACTGATGTGCAAAATTGCCTGTGTGCTTGTATTATTTACATCATTCGGTGTTTTTACAGGGTTTGAAGTCAAGCAGCACGAGCGTTTTGACAACTTTGTCAAAGCAAATACGGAAACTTCCGTTATATCTCAAGACGGGCTTCCTGTGGATGATTACGGCTTTTTCGACTACAATTAAGGATTTCCGACTTGAAACAAATTATTGACAATTATAAAAACAGCGTAAAAGCAATAATCAAGAACATTACAGGCACACCAAACGAAGATTTGGAACAAGAAGTTTTTGTGCGTGTGTGGAAAAACCTTGGAAAATACGATGAGACGGGCAAATTTCGCCAATGGATAAGCACAATTACTTCAAATATATGCAAAGACTACTTAAAATCAGCGTATAACCGTTATTCAAGCTTGTTTTCAACCGACGAAGAAACAGCAAATATTCCCGACAGCAAAAATGACATCTCAGATATATTTGAACAAAAATTGAGAAGGAAAAAAGTTGCAAAAGCCATTCTTGAACTTCCCAAAAAGCTTCAAGAATCAATTGTACTCTATGAAATCGACGGTTTGGATTATCAAGAAATAGCAAACCGATTAAACTGCCCGTTAGGCACCGTAAAATCAAGGATTTTCAAAGCAAGACAGGCTCTTTACGAAAAATTACAAGACGTCTTATAAAAAGCACAAATGTAACACAAGAGAGAGAAACGAAAGTCGAAAACACAAAAAGACAAAGTTTTTCCGAAAAAGAAAGGCAAAAAATGAAAAAACCATTATTATTAGCATCAACTTTATTATTAACAATGTTTTTTAATGCACCGTCTTTTGCAAACGAAGAAATGCTTGCAGATGCCGGTTGTAACTTCAAAATGCCCCCTATGCACAGGGAAATGCCAAAACTTTATGACAAAAACGGAAAGGAATTAACGACTCCGCCAAAACCGGGTCAAAAAGTCTACGATGCAAAAGGAAAAGAGCTTCCCGCACCGCCGCATATGGATAAAAAAATGCCCCCAAAACCCGAACTTAACCTGACTGAAGAACAAAAAGCTCAAATGGATAAGTATCGTGCTGAATCGAAAAAAAAAATGAAGCCAATCCGTAAACAAATTCACGATTATCAAAACCAAATCTGGAAAATAAACGAAAATGATGCTCTTTCCTGCGAACAAAAACGTGAAAAAATTCAAACGATTTTTGAAAAAATTCAAAAGCTTCAAAATCAAAAAAATGAAATCAGAAAAGCAGATATGCAAAAATTTGAATCACTTTTGACAAAAGAGCAAAAACAAAAATTGGAACAGTTCAAGAAAACCCATAAGCCGCCAATGAAGCATCATCACGGTCCTCGCCCCATGCCCGTATTTCCCGACCAAGACTGATAAAACATTATAAAACCCCGAAAGACAATCCACTCGGGGTTTTTATTTTACGGAAAACATGTAATAATAAAGAAATGAACGAAATTCCCGATAAAAAAGACCAAAACTCAATGAAATTGATGTTTAACAAGATTTCCAAGAATTATGATTTAATCAATAATTTGATGACATTTTTCTTGCAAAAGCCAATAAAATCAAGGGCATTGAGCGGTTTAAGTTCAAATCTCGAAAATATTCTCGACATATGCACCGGAACAGGCGATATTGCAATAATGCTTGCGAAAAAATACCCATCGGCAAATATTACGGCAATCGATTTTTCTCCCGAAATGCTAAAAATTGCAAAAGAAAAAGCAAACGAACATAAAATCCGATTTATAGAAGGAAATGCCCTAAATTTACCATTTTCAGACAATTCATTCGATGTTTGCACAATTTCTTTCGGACTTAGAAATTTACCGGATAAAAATGCCGCTCTCAAAGAGATTTTCAGAGTTTTAAAAACAGGCGGAGAATTGTTGATTATTGACCTCGGAAAACCAAAAAACAAATGGCTTTATCCGCTTATTCTGGACAAAGCCGTCCCGTTTATCGGTGAGATAATTAACGGGGATAAAATTCCTTATAAATATTTGATTGAAAGCCAAAAGGACTATCCCTCCCCGCAAGAAATTTCGAAACTCTTACAAACAGAGGGATTTTCAGATATCAAAAATACCGATTTCCTCTTTGGCAGTATTTCATCAATAATCGCACAAAAGCCTTAAATAATGTGCTCTTTAATTGCCTTAACAGCAGCCTGAACTCTGTCATCAACACATAATTTTTGCAAGATACTGCAAACGTGAGCTTTTGCCGTATGAACACTGACAATAAGCTCTTTGGCGATTTCCGTGTTGCTTTTGCCTTGAACCAAATGTTTCAAAACCTCAAGTTCTCTGTCAGTCAATTGAGCTCTTGCATCCGAAACATCCGCCCTCGGTAATTCCGAAATATTTTCCGGTTTCGGGAACAAATCCAAAGCGGCCCTTGCAACAGTAGCATCAATCCAACAAGCACCTTTTGCCACATTTAAAATAACCTGTGACAAAACAGTCGGGTCAATATCTTTAAGGCAGTATGCACAAGCACCTGAACCAAGTGCGGCAACAACTTCCTCTCCTCTCTCATGAGAAGTCAAAATTACAACATTTGTATTCGGCGAAATATCTTTTGTTCGCTGAGTTGCCTCGAGACCGTTCATTCCCGGAAGACCTAAATCCATCAATACGACATCAGGTTTTTCTCTGGCAATTATCTCAAGACCTGTTTTTGCATCTTCAGCTTCTCCTATCACGCTAATGTGTTCAAATTCGTTTAAAGTTGATCTCAAACCAATACGCGTGAGTTTGTAATCTTCGATAATCACTACACGAACTTCTTCTGTTACAGTTGTATCCATATTTATCTCCGTTTCAAATTAATAACAGAATCATAATCTTTTTATACCGTTATTATATTGACCTGTACGACAATCCACTCGGACTATAATTGAGTTACCAACTCGTTTATCATATAAAAAGAACCTGTAACTATCATAAGATTTTTTGGAGAAAAATAATTTAACATATTTTCGGTTTTATCAAATTTTTTAAATTTAATTTTAAAATTCTTATTTATTTTTTCAAATATTTTTTCAGCCGAAACAGAAATAGGATTATCAAATTGGTTCAGAAAAACCTCGTCACCAAGACGGAACAACGTATTTACAACCTTATCGTACTCTTTTGTTGACAAACAACCGTAAATCCAAATTCTGTGTTCATTCGGAAAATAAAAATCCAAATTTTTTCTCAACATAATTGCCGCATCGGCATTGTGAGAACCGTCAATTATCATATTATGCTTTTTATCATACTGAAATCTTGCAGGAATAAATGCCGTCTTTAATGCCGTTTTTATTGCATTATCGGTGATTTTTACATCTTTTTTTATCAATTCTTCGGCTATTTTTAAAACAAGCGATAAATTTTGCTTTTGATGCAATCCCCACAACGAAAATTCGTATTTTTCCCCGTCAAAAACAGCATAATTCACACCGTTTTCAAATAAAATTTCAACATTTTTATCCGCAATAACAAGTTTTGATTTTTTTGCAACTTCCGAAATTGTTGAAAGCCCGTTATTATTATCATTTACGACACATTCAACATTTTTTTTGATGATTCCCGCTTTTTCAAAAGCAATTTTTTCAATTGTATCACCAAGTCTGTCTTTGTGGTCGATTGAAATCGAGGTAATTGCCGTCAATAAAGGTATTTGGACAACATTTGTAGCATCAAATCTTCCGCCCAATCCCGTTTCCAAAACAACAAAATCCGTTTTTTTATCGTAAAAATACTTCAATGCCGCAGCCGTAAGGATTTCGAACTCTGAAAGGTCAAGATTGTATTCCTTACCCAAATTTTCAACATTAGAAACATATTGAACAAAATCTTCGTCGGAAATATCTTCGCCATTAATCTTAAAACGCTCGTTATACTTGAAAATATGCGGACTCGTATACAACCCGGTCCTATAACCCGATTGTTTCAAAATTTCCGCCGTAAGCGTACAAACAGAGCCTTTGCCGTTTGTTCCCGCGATGTGAATTATTTTCAATTTATCTTGAGGATTGTTTAAAAGGTTAAGAATAGCGGAAATTCGCTCCAAACCTAATTTTATGCGAAATTTTCCGCTTGAATGTAAATATTTTTCAGTATTTTCGTAATCTAAAGTTGTCATTTGATAATAGAAATAAGGTTTTCAATAATTTCTTCTTTTGCTTGCGGTTTTGAGTTCGCGTATGCTGATTTTGACATTTTTTTGACATAATCAGGATTATTTACAAGTGATTTCACAAGCTCAAGCATTCTGTCACGTTTAAAATCTTTGTCTTCACAATACAAAGCAAAACCCATTTTTTCGGCTTGACGGGCATTTTTGCGTTGGTGATCAGCAGCCGCATACGGATACGGAACCAAAATGCACGCTGAACCGCAAAGAGTCAATTCCGACAAGCTCAATGAACCTGCCCGAGCTATTACAATATCTGCCGATTTCAGAGCATAATACATTTCATCAAAATAAGGTCTTATTACGAGATTTGTATTTTGTGTATAATTCGGAAAATATTCCGAAATTTCTTTAATAAAATCATCATATTTTTTTCTTCCGGTTTGAATTACAAACTGAACGTCGTATTCTTCAACCATGGCTTGTGCAGCCTTAATAGCCGTTTCATTAAGAGTTTTTGCCCCTTGAGAACCGCCTGTAAGCAAAACTGTCATTTTATTTCGCAAACCTAATTTCGCTCTTGCCTGTTCTTTTGTAACTGTCAAAAACTCACCTCTGACAGGATTTCCCGTACAAATCACATTTTTATTTTTCAATAAAGATTTTGAACTTTCAAACGCAACCGAAACAACCTTTGCACGAGGTGCAACCAGTCTCGAAACAAGTCCAGGAACGGCATCGCAATCGTGAATCATTAAAGGGACACCCATATAAGGTGCAACAAGTGCAATCGGGGCCGAAACATAACCACCCGTAGTAAATACCGCATCAGGCTTGTATTTTGAAACATAAATAATTGATTTAATGACAGCAACAAAAAGCATCAAGAAAAATTTTATAAGACCGAAGCTGATTTTTCTTGGCATACCCATTACCGAAACAGGCAAAAATTCAACTCCCGACAGCTTTTTAACTATATCATATTCCATGTTTTTTGGATTACCGATATAATAAATTTTTGCAGTGTCTTTTCGTTTCAAAAGCTCCTGAATAACTGACAATGCGGGATAAATATGACCGCCTGTACCTCCGCCGGAAATAAAATATATTTTTCTATCCTTAGACATCGTTTACCTCGAAATTCTTATTTTTGAAATATTTAAAAGTACCCCAATCATGCACATTGTAATGATTAAAGACGTACCACCGTAGCTGATAAACGGCATCGGAACACCTGTTGCGGGGACAAATGAGCTTGCAACCGACATATTAATAAACGCTTGGCTTCCGATGGAAACCGTAATTCCTGTTGCCAAAATTTTGCCAAACATATCCTTGCAATTTGCCGCAATTCTTATGCCTCGATAAATAAACCATAAAAACAGCCAAATTATCGCAATACAACCGAGCCAACCCCATTCTTCGCCAATTACGGCATAAATAAAGTCGGTGTGAGCTTCTGGGAGCCATTCTAATTTTTGTCTTGAACCGCCAAATCCGACTCCGAAAAATCCTCCCGAAACGAAAGCAAGCAGGGACTGGATAATATTGTAACCGGCACCATACGGGTCTGCTTCAGGATTAAGCCAAACTTTGATACGACTTAATTGGTACGGTTTGATAATCAACGAAAGTACAAAACCGCCGCCTAATGCCATCATTCCAATCAATTGAGCAGGCCCGCCAGAAACAAGATAACAAGTCAGGCAAATTATCCCGAAAATAATTACCATACTCAAGTTCGGCTGAATGATTGTCAGAAAGGCAATTACACCAATCGGTGCAAAATATTTTTGCCATTTATCCGTATCAAAAATGTTCGCATCGTTTTTGAACGCACAAGCTAAAAGCATTGAAACGGAAAGTTTTGCGATTTCGGACGGTTGAAATTGCAAAGGTCCTAAGGCAAGCCATCTTTTAGCTCCGTTTACTGTTACACCTAACGGCGTAAAGTCAATCAACAAAAGCAATACAACGACTATCCACGCGAATTTTACGGCAATATTTTCAAGTTTTTTGTAATTATATCTCGATAACTTACACATCGCCCAAAAGCCAATAAAGAAACAAATAAGCTGCTTTATGGCAAAACTTCCGGGGTTTGTGCCGAGTGCAACACATTTTGATGCTCCCGCCGACAAAATCATCATGATACCAAACAGGGCAAGAAAACCCGTTATAATCATTAAACCTTTATCGGGCGGAGACAGAACGTATCCCGTCGGTGCTACATTTCCTTGAACTTTATATCTTTGTGCCGACATATTTTTTAAATTCTTCTCCTCTGTGTTCAAAATTATTAAACATGTCGAAACTTGCACAAGCAGGCGAGAATAAAATTATTTCATTCTCGTACTCAATCGCTTTATCGACCGAGTCCTCAAGGGATTTCGCCTCATAAATATTTGTATATCCGTGAGCCTCAAGGGCTTCTTTAAATCTTTGCGTTGCTTCACCAATCAAGACAACGCTTTTCACGCACTCTTTAGTTTTTTCACAAAGTCCGTTCAAATCAGTCATTTTGTCCCGACCGCCCATAATAAGCGTTACGTCTTTATTCGGAAACGCTCTCAAAGCAACGATTGTCGCCTCTGTCGTCGTCGATTTTGAGTCGTTATAAAATTTGTGTTTTCCGTCCGTTCCGACATACTCAATTCTGTGTTCAACCGCTTTGAAAGTTTTAATTCTTTCACGTATTGTTTCTGTCGAAACACCGCATAATTTAGCTACAATTACCGCAACCATTACGTTTTGGACATTGTGTTCGCCGACAAGCGGAATTTCATCAACTGGGATAATTTCCTCAGCATCTTTTCTGCGTTTAAACATAACCTTGCCGTCTTTGACATAGCAACAATTTTTGTCACATTCTTTCGCAAAAATAAATTTTTCGTAGGGATATTTTGCGGCAAATTCTGAAACTTTCGGGTCAACGCCGTTGAAAACCGCAAAAGTCGGAGCTTTTTCGGGTGCAAACAATTTCGCTTTTGCTTTGAAATAATTGTCCAAACCGTCGTGCCAATCAATGTGATTTTCCGTCCAATTCAAAAAACACGCAATAAACGGCTGAATTGTCGGAGAAAGTTCGCACTGATAAGAACTCATTTCGCAAACAAGATAATCGTGTTTTTTATCGAGCAATCTTGTCGGAGGAACACCGATATTTCCGCAAAACGGAGCATCAAAATCGCCTGACAAAAGGTGCGAAATTAATGATGTTGTCGTTGTTTTGCCGTTCGTACCGGTAATTGCAATAAAAGTAGATTCCGTTTCATCAAAAGCAAGCTCAACTTCACTCATATAAGGAACATTGTGTTCTTTTAAACGTTTATAAATGTCCTTTTTCGGTGAAATTCCTGGACTCATAATCGCAAGATAAGCACCGTCGATGAATTCTTCGCTATGACCGCCCGTTTCTACCTTAATGCCTTGCTTTTCAAGGTTTTCAATGAGATCCTTATCTTTTTCTTCTGCGGGTTTAAATTCCGTCAAATAACAGTCGGCACCTCTTGATGCAAGGTATTCCGCCGCTGCCGTGCCGCTTTTTGAAAGTCCGCATATCAAAACTTTTTTATCAAACCATTTTCTTTTCATAATTTACCTCAATACAAAAAACGATAAAGAACAACCGCACAAGCCGAAAAAATTAACGTTACCGCCGTAAAGACCGCAACAACTTTTGTTTCCTTCCAGCCGCCAAGTTCAAAATGATGGTGAATAGGTGTCATTCTGAAAATTCTGTTACCTGTCAATTTGAAACTTGCAACCTGAATAATTACCGACAAAGTTTCACCCATATAAATAATTCCAATCGGAATCAACCAAAGTTCGAACTTGCCCATAACAGCAATCGCTCCAAGCACTCCGCCTAATGCAAGAGAACCTGTATCGCCCATGAATACTTTCGCGGGATATTTATTGAAAAATAAAAATCCAAGAGTTGCACCCGCTATTGCCGCCGAAATAATCGCAATCTCCGTATTGCCCGCAATCATTGAAATAATGACACAAGCAATCAATGAAACAACCATATTTGAAGCAGCCAAGCCGTCCAAACCGTCTGTCAAATTAACAGCATTTGAAACACCGACCATCAGGAAAATTGCAAACAACGGATATAACCAGCCCAAATTAACTTCCAATGCCCCAAAAGACACCGTTGTTCCGCCCGTTACGGTCATATACAACGCAGGCAACAACGCAATCGCAATCTGCAAAAACAACTTTCTGCGGGGAGTCAAACCTTCGTTGTGATGTCCGCGGATTTTGATAATATCATCCATCAATCCCGCAAACATATAAAACACAAACGTCATCAATAACAAACACGCTTGTGGCGTAAGTTTTTGTGCCATAACAAGTGCGATTACCGCACCCACAAGTGCCGAGCCAACTATGAAAACACCGCCCGTTGTAGGTGTTCCGCTTTTCTTTGCGTGTGATTCCGGAGCACATTCTCTAATCGATTGCCCGAACATCTTTTTCTTTAAAAAATCTATATAAACAACTCCCGAAAGAAGTGCCAAAACAACCGCTACAAGAGCCGCTACGATAATTAACGACATTTTTTAATCTCCTCAATGATTTCTTCAAATTTCATGCTTCTCGATGCTTTCAACAAAACATAAGCACCGTCTTTAAATTTGCGATATATGTATTGTGCAATAGATTTTTTATCCTGAAAATGCACGCAACCACGCTTATTGGGGTTAATATTAAATGCCAAATTTCCGCAAGTCAACAATCCGTCAAAATCGAAATTATTCAAAAATTCCCCAATTTCAACGTGATACTTGACCTCGTCTTCACCGAGTTCGCCCATATCGCCCAAAACCAAAATCTTTTTGCCTTCATAAAGACCCAAAAACGTTTTGATTGCTGCTTTTACAGAATCAGGATTTGCATTATAACAGTCATTAATGATATTAATATTTCCGATTTTTTGCAATTCCCAACGTTTATCAATCGATTTAAAATTTTTCAAACCTTCCGCAATTTCATCAGGTGTCATTCCCAAAGAAAGTGCCGTTTCGATTACAAGACAAGCGTTTTGAACGTTATGTTCACCCTCTTGAGGCAAGAAATATTCATTTCCGCCATAAACAAACTCAGAGCCTGTCGTATCGGCTTTTTTAATCTCAATCGTTGAAAAATCAACGTAGCAAGATTTGCCCGCAAAGGTGTTAAACTGTCTAATCAAAGGATTTTCGGGTGCAACAAACAAGCCGTCCTTCTTCAAATATTTCACAATTTCGCACTTTGCCTTCGCAATATTTTCCACCGAGCCAAGTCGTCCGATATGAGCCGTTCCAACGTTCGTAATGACCGCCCTGTCAGGCTTTGTATGTTTTGAGAGCAATTCGATTTCGCCAAGTCCTCTCATTCCGCCTTCGGCAATCAAAACTTCAGTATCGTCAGACATTGACAAAAATGTTTGGCAAAGTCCGATTTCATTGTTATGATTGAGTTTCGTCTTATGAGTTTTAAATTTCACCGACATAACAGCCGACATCATTTCCTTGACGGTCGTTTTGCCGCTGCTTCCGGTAATCATAATGACTTTCGGGTTAACCTTGTCACGATAAAATTCCGCAATTTTCAAATACGCTTCTTTCGTATTTTTCACCTGCAAAATAAAATCAGCATCCGGATTAACATCTTTCAAATCTTCTATAAAACAGCCTGAAGCTCCAGCATCAAGTGCATTTTGAATAAAATCAAATCCGTTAAAATTTTCGCCCTTCAAAGGCAAATACAACATGCCCGAACCGATTGTTCTCGTATCGGTCGAAATTTCAAAATCGTCCTCGCCATCGCTTGCCACGATTAAATTTGCACCTGTTGCTTCTATCAATTCTTCTATGGTAAATCGCATAATTCCCCCTGTCGACAATACGACACTATGGGCATTTTACCACATTCTTTATAATTGGTTAATTATGTTAAATAATGTGTTGATTTCGTCACAAAGTTTTTTGTCAATGCGTTTATCTTCTTCTACACCTTTGTGCAAAACCATCATTGTGGTGTACTTTCTGCCGCCTAAAGAATCTCCGATAGATTGCCAGCTGTTTCCCGTCAATTCACGGATTATGTAAACTGCAACTTTTCTTGCATTTGCAATTTTTCCGACACGAGACAAACCTTTTAAGTCTTCCGATTTCAAGCCGTAAAATTTTGCAACTTCCGAAATAATAACATCGGACGTAATTTGTTTTTGAACTTCCTGATAATTAATTGCCTTTTTAACCACGTCAATTGTCGGTTCTTCGCCAAAAATCGAGCAGTAAGCACTGACATTATTAAAGCCTTTTTCAAGTTCTCTGATATTATTTTTGTAAACTCTTGCAAGAAACTCAATAACTTCCAAACTTAATTGTATTGCCCCGTCAGAATCAACGAGCTGCTTAATTATCGCCATTCTTGTTTCCAAATCCGGAATACCGATATCCACAAGTAATCCGCCTTCAAATCTCGTTTTTAACCTGTCTGACAAATGGTCAATCTCAGCTGGCGGTTTATCGCTCGTGATAACAATCTGTTTTCCCGCACTATACAAGGTATTGAAAGTATTGAACATTTCCTCTTCCGTACGTTCTTTACCGGCAATAAATTGAATGTCGTCAATCAGTAAAAAATCAATGTCGCGGTATTTTTGGCGAAATTTTATCATTTTTTTGTTTTTTTCAGCACCTTTTTTAAAGGTTTCCTTTTCTCCGCCAAGATACAAATGTTCCAATAAATCGTTCAAAAACTCCTCTGCCGTAACATATTTGACCTTTTTATTACGCTTTGTCATCGCAAAATAACCAATCGCGTGCAAAAGGTGAGTTTTTCCCAATCCCGAACCGCCATAAATAAACAAAGGATTTCCGAGTGATTTTCCTTCGGCAATTCCCTTGGAAGCACCATAGGCAAACTTATTTGCCCCACCGACAACAAAATTTTCAAATTTATATTTCGTGTTCAAATGGCAATCCGAAAGCATTTGTTTTAAACCGTCGTATTTGCTTTCCTTAAACTGGTTTTCAGCCTGCAAACGTTCTGTTTTTTTATTCTTTTTTTGCTCTTTTTCATATAATTCGGCAAGCTTTTCATCCTGCAAAATTTCAAAATTCAGCTGTTCACAAAAAACATCGGACAAAGCTCTTGAAATAACGTCTCCATATGATTTTTTGAGTGTCAATGCAGTAAAACCGTGGGGAGAAAGTAATGTAATTTTCCCATCACTTAACTCCGACGGCACAAGCGGAAGAACCCAAGCGTTGTAAGATTCGCTTGGGATTTTTTCTTCCAATATTTTAAGGACTTTAGTCCATTGTTCGCCTAAATTAGCCATTTCCTTTGTTTTATTATTTATGAAGTCTTGCAGTTGATTTCAAATGCAATTCTCTGAGTTGTTCTTCGGTAACTTCCGCAGGAGCATCCGTCATCAAGCATTTTGCACCCGAGTTTTTCGGGAATGCAATTACGTCACGGATTGAATCAGTTTTTGCCATAAGAGCAATTAATCTGTCCAACCCGATTGCCAAACCTGCGTGCGGAGGAGTACCGTATTTGAAAGCTGTTACAAGGAAGCCAAATTTCTTTTGGATATCTTCTTCGCTCAAGCCCAATGCTTTAAATACTCTTTCTTGGATATCGCCGCGGTGAATTCTAACGCTGCCGCCGCCAAGTTCCGTTCCGTTATATACAATATCGTATGCAATTGAACGACAGTGAGCTTTATCCGATTCCATTTTGTCCAAATCTTCAGGATTCGGCATTGTGAACGGGTGATGCATTGACATGTAACGTCCTTCTTCTTCACTGTATTCAAACATCGGGAAGTCTACAACCCAAAGAACAGCGTGGTCTTCAGGATTAATCAAATTCAATTTCTTACCGAAATAAAGTCTGAATCTGCCCATCGCATCGTAAGTTACTTTCGGTTTGTCTGCAACAAAGAATACTACATCGCCGTCTTTTGCTTTCGCACGTTCTTTAATTTGTTCGAGTTGACCTTCTTTTAAGAACTTCAAGACCGGTGATTTTGCCGTACCGTCAGTGTTAAAGATGATGTTTGCAAGTCCTTTTGCACCATATGAAAGTACAAGCGGTCTTAAATCATCAATTTCTTTTCTTGAATAAGTTGAAGCATTCGGAATTGTAATACCTTTAATAATGCCGCCGTTATTCAAAACTTCTTTCATAGCATCGAAATCCGATTCAGCAAGAATATCACCCAAATCAAACAATTCCAAACCAAAACGTGTATCCGGTTTGTCACTGCCATATTTGTCCATAGCTTCTTGCCAAGTCATTCTCGGGAATTTTTCCGGAAGTTTTACGTCGATAACATCAAAAGCATCCTTAACCAAACCTTCAACAAGGTTAATAACATCTTCTTGTTCTACAAATGACATTTCCAAGTCGACTTGAGTAAATTCAGGTTGTCTGTCTGCTCTCAAGTCTTCATCACGGAAACATTTTGCGATTTGATAATATCTTTCCAAACCGCCAACCATCAATAATTGTTTAAAAATTTGAGGTGATTGCGGAAGCGCATAACATTTACCTTCGTGCACTCTTGAAGGAACAAGGTAATCTCTTGCACCTTCAGGTGTTGTGTTAATCAAAATCGGAGTTTCAACTTCGGTAAAGTTCTTTCCGTTAAGATAATTTCTGATTGCTGTAACAACTTTATGACGCAAAATCAATTTATCTCTCATTGATTCACGACGCAAATCCAAGTATCTGTACTTCAAACGAACATCTTCACCTACATTTTCGTCATCCAACGGGAACGGTAAAGTTTCCGATTTCGAAAGAATTTCGATTTCTTCAGGATACATTTCGACTTCACCTGTTGCAAGGCTCGGATTGTATGTTTCGTCAGGACGTTTTGAAATTTCGCCCGTAACTTTAACTACATACTCGTCTTTTAAACTTTTAATTGTTTGATATACGGCAGGATTTTTTTCGGGATCGGCAACAAATTGGAAAAAACCGCTTCTGTCACGTAATTCAACGAAAATAATACCGCCCAAATCTCTTACGGTTGCAACCCATCCGGCAAGTGTTACTTTTCTTCCGATATCGCTTGCTCTTAATTCACCGCAAAAGTCTGTTTTCATTGATGTTATTGCCATAATTTTTTTCACCTTAACTTCGTTTTTTCTTAATTTAACAACAAATGTATCTTTAAATCAACAATACCTCGTAAATTTTGATAAAATTAAACGAGGAACAAAATCCGCAATTTTAGAAATGTTTTTTCTTAACCCGTACACCTTCGACTTCGTGAACATTTTCTATTGCAATAAACGCTTTGGGGTCAATTTCTTTTGTCAAAGATTTAATTTTTGCAATTTCAAGTCTTGAAATAACGCAATAAACAATTCTTTTTTTTCGGCCGGAATACCCACCTTCAGCGTCTATATAAGTAACACTCGTATCCATCATTGTCATAATTTCCGTACCGACTTTTTCCCATTCATCGGAAATTATAAAAATTGATTTAGATTCATTCAAACCTTCAAGAACCATATCAATTACTTTAAATGTAATATAGTACGTAACGATAGAATACAAAGCACTTTCAGGATTTCTGTAAACAAATCCCGCCGCACCGAAAATGAATAAATTGAAGAACATAATTATTTCTCCGACAGAAAACGGAGTTTTTCTTGCAAAAGATACCGCAACCATTTCCGTACCGTCGGTTGAACCGTGATTTCTCAAAATCGTTCCGACACCTATTCCGAGAGCAATACCACCGAAAATACAAGCCAAAAACGGATTGTGCAATTCCTTGTGGTGCAAACTTACGGGAACAATTTCCGTCGCAACCGCAAGCATTATTGTTGCAAAAAACGTCAGGAAAACAAACATTTTACCAAGACGTTTCAAAGCCATTAAAATAAACGGGAAATTTAACGCAATAATAACATAACCAAGCGGAAGTCCGGTCTTAAAAGAAGTCATCATTGAAATACCGATAACCCCACCATCAACGATTTTGTTGGGAATTAACAAACACTCAAGTGCAAATGCCGCAATAAACGCTCCTATCGATAAAAATATCATTCGTCTTATAAGTGTTTTTATATTTTCCGCTGTAATTTTTTTCCCAAAAATAATCATAAGGATACCCCTAAAACTAATTATAAACACTATTTTCTCAAAATAAAATTTCGTAATTTTTCGTAATCAATTTTTAATAATTAAAACATCACTGCCATTTTAGGATAAGTGTGCTAAAATATTTTCATACTAAACGGAGAATTATAATGTCAAAAGAAAACGATAAAATAATTATAACCATCATCGGTGCGGACAAAGTCGGTATTGTTGCAAAAACGACCGCTGCACTTGCTGAATGCCAAGTCAACATTGAAGATATTAAACAATCCATTATGCAAGATTGTTTTGTAATGTTTATGCTTGCTAATGCGGACAAAAGTCCTATGTCTTTCAGCGAAATAAAAGACAAATTAACAAAAATCGGCGAAGAAATGAAACTTGAAGTTTGGGTTCAAAAGAAAGCCATTTTTGACAAAATGCACACAATTTAGCGAGGTAAACAATGAACTTTTTCAGTGAGGATTCAATCCTTGAAACAATTAATATGATTAAGGTGCATAACCTTGATATCAGAACGGTTACGCTTGCTTTGAGTTTACGTGACTGCTGCGATACGGATGTTCGTTGCGTGGGCGAAAAAATCCACGAAAAAATCATTCGTTACGCAAAAAACTTAAGAAAATATGCTCACGAAATAGAAGCGGAATATTCCATTCCTATTGTAAATAAACGGATTGCAGTTACTCCTATATCCTTGGTCGGAGAATCCTGCAAAAATCCTGATTACGTATATCTTGCAAAAGTTTTAGACAAAGCGGCAGATGAAGTCGGAGTCGATTTTATCGGCGGATTTGGTGCACTTGTTGAAAAAGGAATGACAAAAGGTGACAGCCTTCTTATGGAAAGCATTCCCGAAGCTTTAGCAAATACAAATAAAATTTGTTCATCCATAAATCTTGCTTCTTCAAAAGCAGGCATCAATATGGATGCAATAAATAAAATGGCTAAAATCATAAAAACAACATCGGAAAAAACCGCAAATGCAGACGGAATCGGTGCCGCAAAGTTGGTTTGTTTCTGTAATGCCCCCGGAGATAACCCGTTTATGGCAGGTGCTTTCCACGGCTATGGCGAACCGGAATGTGCTTTAAATATCGGTGTTTCCGGCCCCGGTGTAGTCAGAGCTGCAGTTGATTCTTTGCCAAAAGATACACCGTTAGATGAAGTTGCAAACAAAATCAAACAAATTGCTTACAAAATCACCTCAACAGGAGAATTAATCGGTCACGAAATGGCACAAAAATTAGGAATTCCTTTCGGCATAATTGACCTTTCGCTTGCTCCTACACCCGCAATCGGAGACAGCGTTGCGGGCATTTTCAGAGCGATGGGTTTGGAACATGCAGGTGCACACGGCACAACCGCAGCACTTGCTATGCTTAACGATGCCGTTAAAAAAGGCGGTATTATGGCAAGCTCTCACGTCGGCGGACTTTCAGGTGCATTCATCCCTGTTTCTGAAGATGCGGAAATGATTGAAGCCGCAAGAAACGGTTTCTTGACGTTTGATAAATTGGAAGCAATGACTTGCGTATGCTCGGTAGGACTTGATATGATTGCAATTCCGGGGGCAACACCTGTTGATACAATCGCAGGAATTATTGCGGACGAGATGGCAATCGGTATGATTAACAAAAAAACGACAGCCGTCAGAGTTATCCCCGTACCGAATAAAAAAGTTGGCGAAAATGCAGTCTATGGCGGACTCTTGGGCGAAGCACCGATTATCCCCGTAAACAACCTTTCCTCAACAGGATTTGTTCAACGTGGAGGAAGAATTCCGGCCCCAATACACAGTTTAAACAATTAGTGAGGTTATTATGACAACACTTGAAGATGCAAAAAAACGAGAACTCAAACCGTGGAACGATTATTTCATGGATTTGGCGAAAACTTGTGCAACCCGTTCAAATTGCTTGCGTTCGCAAGTCGGAGCGGTAATTGTAGGACAAGATAAAAAAATTAAAGCAACAGGTTATAACGGCACACCCTCAAAGGTTCAATCGTGCTATGAAAGAGGGACTTGCTTCAGAATTGAAAATAATATTCAATCAGGAACAAGATATGAAACGTGCAGAAGCATTCACGCAGAACAAAACGCTATAATCCAAGCGGGACAAGACCGTTGCCAAAATGCGACAATGTATATTTACGGTCACAACATCATTTGTATTCTCTGTAAACGATTTATTGTCCAAGCGGGAATAAAAGATGTTTTCCTGAAAAAAGACGAAAATTCACCGCTCGTCCACGTTACGGCGGATGAAATCAGATACGACTTGGAAGAATAAATAATGAAAGAGGCTTTTAAGAGCCTCTTTTTTATATTATGTAAATTGATTTACTCAATTCGAAATGACATGTCGGGTTTACTGTCATATTGAGGGGCTTGTCCCCGAAATATCTGTTTTCTTCAACCACTCACAGATTCTTCGGTTTTTGCAAAACCTCAGAATGACAGAAACTGTATTGGTCGACTTCAGTCGACCCTACATATTTACCGTTAATTTTTCTCATCGGGAAACAAAATGTCCTCAAACTTATGAAAATCGAATTTTTTGCGAGAAACTTTTTCCTCATCAACGTGATATTCGCCGTATCTCAAGTTTCTGATTTTCTTTTCTGCCTCAAATTCGCCGTGTAACATCAATCTCGAGGTCAAGCCAAACTCGTCAGCAAGTTTTTCAACTTTCGGGTCATAAATAATCGGCAACACACGAATACCATATTTCAAGCCCAAAAGGCAAGCGTGGTAACGCATCGCAATGAGTTCATCAAGATGAGAAAACGCCTCTACAATCTCAAATGTTGCTCTATTCGTCACAACGTGCGTATGCAAATCGGGATTAATCTTCAAAAGTTCAACTTCCAACTGCTCGCAAATCTCCAAGTCCAAAGCCGCTTGAAGTGCATAAATAAAAATAATTTTATCAGAATAAACATCAGCAATGTATTTTGCAAAATCCTTGAGCATTTGCGGAGTCAAAGACGGCCATTCTCGAAGTTGAATTCCCACCCCACGATGCGAATATTTCGTCTTGAGTTTGATATTCCAAACAGGGTCAGAAACTAAGTCTGGATTGAGTCCCCAACTTCTTGCCAAAAAGAAACTCTTCTCATCACGAACAGTAATATAAGTGCATTTTTTCAAAACCATAGCCGTAATTTTTTCGAAAAGTTTATTATTTATCGGCCCAAGACCTTGAGCAAAAATAATGACTTTTTTTCTAAAAAATAAAGCGGTCATAATCACGCAAAGGTAATAAATAAGGCTCTTTACGCTCGTGGAATCTTGCAAAAGACTTCCACCACCAGAAATCAAAAAGTCACATCTTATCAAATTAGAAATTAAGCCAAAAACGCCAAAAGTCTTTGACGACTTGACCTTAAACATCTCCTTCGTAGATTTCGGATTTTTTGAAAAAACGGTAATGTCCTCAATGCCCGACTTTTTTAACGAATCAACCAACACGCTCAAAACTGCATCGTCGCCAAAATTATTAAACCCATAATAGCCCGAAATTACTACCTTCGGAGACTTTTTATTCTTGTTCATTCAAAGCGTCCATAACTTCTTTTGCCGAGGGAATAGATTTTATCGCCCCGATTTTTCTAACCTGTAAGCCCGACACGACTCTTGCAATCTTGACCGCCTCAAAAGGTGTTTTGCCTTGAGTTAACTCGTACAAAAATGCACCGTTAAACGAATCGCCTGCACCCGTCGAGTCCTTTTTCGTATCAGAGAAAAATGGCGTAAAGACAGTCTCATTCGCCGTCGCAACGTAGTAACCGCCATTCGTTTTCGACTTAACCACAATCGTCTTAATGCCTTTATCCAAAAGCATTTCAATCAATTTATCGCAAGATTCGATATCCCAAAGAACCGCATCAGTTCTCAAGTTCAAAAAGATAATGTCAATATAATCTTCTATCTCTGAAAAAGCGTCTCTCGCCTCTTCCAACGACCACAAAAGTTCCTCGAAATTCGGATCGTAAGCGACCAAAATGTTATTCTCTTTTGCAATCTGACACATTTTCAAAACTGCCTCTTTCGCAGACAATGAAAGTGATTGCGTAATTCCAGTGGCATAAACTGCTTTGGCAGATTTAATATAATCTTCATCGATATCACGTGCTGTAAGTTTAGCCGCTGCGGTCTTTTTGCGGTAATAAGCAAATTCTTTATGTCCCGTCTCGTGACCGGCGACAAAATAAACACCATTGCGACCATCAGTCGAGGTAACTCTCGTTATATCAAGCCCTTCTGTTGCCCAACCGCCAACAAGAAATTCCATAAACGCATCGTTACCAACCTTTGAAATATAACCGACTTTTGCACCCATTCTGCATGCCGCAATCGCCGTCGTCAAAGTGTCTCCGCCATAATATTTATCCAACTTATCCGCATAAGCCAAACTCTGCGGACTCGAAAGTTCCACCAAGCCTTCGCCTATTGTTATTAAATCCAAATTATTTTCCATAAATACTTACCTAAATTACATATAAATTATCAAAATTTATAAATTTAGTCAATTTTGCAACATTTATCAATTTTGATAAATTAAAAAAAAAGAGGGTTTTTGTGAACCCTCTCTTTTTAGAACTTTTAGAAAATTAGAAGTTCAAACCTGCTTCTCTTGCAGCATCTGCAAGTGCAGCAACTCTTCCGTGGTAAACAAAGCCGCCTCTATCGAAAACAACATCAACGATTTTCTTTGCTGCTGCTCTCTTTGCAATTGCTTCGCCTACAACTTTAGCCGCTTCGATGTTTCCACCGTGAGCTAATTTTTGTTTGAGTTCTTTGTCATCAGATGAAGCTGAAACCAAAGTTACACCTTTAACATCATCAATGATTTGAGCGTAAATGTGTTTTGTGCTTCTGTAAACTGCGAGTCTCGGAGCTTCTGAAGTACCTTTCAATTTAACTCTGAGTCTTCTGTGACGTTTTTGAACTTGTGCTTTTCTATTTGCTGTTTTAATCATTTTTCTTTCCTTTCACCCAAACCTTCTTGAAAATTTTTCAAGGGTTCAATCGGGCTGTTCTTGTGAACCTATGCGGCTCTATTTTTTACCTGTTTTGCCGGCTTTTCTTCTGATATGTTCGCCTTCGTACTTAACACCTTTTCCTTTGTAAACTTCAGGAGGTCTCTTTGAACGTACGAGTGCTGCGATATCGCCAACCATTTGTTTGTTGTGTCCCGAAATCTTAATCTTAGTGTTTGCTTCAACTTCAATCTTGATTCCTTCAGGAGCTTCGATGTTAATCGGGTGAGAATAACCCAATGCCAAGTTCAATGTTGTACCTTGCATTGCAGCTCTGTAACCTACACCTACGATTTCGAGTTTCTTTTCAAAACCATTCTTTACACCGTTGATTGCGTTTGCTACAAGTGTTCTTGACAAACCGTGTAATGAACGAGATTTTCTGTCATCAGCGTTTCTCTTTACATATACGTGATTGTCTGCTTGTTCAACGGAAAGTTCAGGTCTTACTGTAACTGTTTCTGTTCCCAACGGACCTTTCGCCGTTACTGTGTTACCGTTGATGGTAACTTCAACACCGGCAGGTATCTCAATCGGTAATTTTCCTATACGTGACATTATTTTGTTCTCCGTCTTGTCAATTTAGTATCTTTCAGCGGGTCTGCTACCAAATGTAGCAAACTACTTCTCCGCCGATGTTTTCTTTTCTTGCTTTTCTGTCAGTGAGCAAGCCTTTGCTTGTGCTGACAACTGCAATTCCCATTCCGCCTAATACTTGCGGAAGGTTTTTAGCCTTTGAGTAAGTTCTCAAACCAGGTTTCGAAACTCTTTGAAGGTTCGTGATTACCGGGTTGTTTTCTGTGTCGTACTTAAGTGCAACATTCAAAACTTTGAACTTACCGACTTCTTTTACTGAGTAGTCAGAAATGTAACCTTCGTTTTTCAAAAGTTTTGCAAGTTCAACTTTAAGGTTTGAAGCAGGCATTTCAACTTCTTTATGAGAAACTTGGTTTGCGTTTCTGATTCTCGTAAGCATATCTGCTATCGGATCTGTATTCATTGATAATTTCCTTTTCCTGTTGTCTTCGTGAACGATAAGACCACTACCAGCTTGCTTTTGTTACGCCGGGAAGTAATCCTTTGTGAGCCAATTCTCTCAAGTGAATTCTGCAAAGACCGAAGTCTCTGTGAAATCCGTGAGGTCTGCCGCATACAGAGCAACGATTATGCAATCTTACTTTAGGATATTTTCCTGCAGCAACGAGTGCTTCTCTTTTTGCTTCTTTATCTATCATTGATTTCTTAGCCACAATACGCTCCTTTATTTCTTGAACGGCATGCCAAGATATCTCAAAAGCGCTCTGCCTTCTTCATCTGTTTTTGCCGTCGTGATTATTGATATGTTCATACCCAAAACAGTATCGATTTCATCGTAACTGATTTCGGGGAATAATGATTGCTCTTTCAAACCTAATGTGTAGTTTCCTCTGCCGTCAAAAGACTTTGAACTGATACCTCTAAAGTCTCTAATTCTCGGAAGAACTACGCAGATTAACTTTTGAATGAAATCATACATTCTTTCGCCTCTGAGAGTAACCATACAACCTACCGGCATGCCTTCTCTCAATTTGAAAGTTGCAATTGATTTCTTCGCTTTTGTTGCCACTGCCTTTTGTCCTGCAATCTTAGTTAATTGTGCAACAATTAATTCTGCAAGTTTTGAGTTGTGGCATGCTTCTCCGACACCCATGTTGATTACAACTTTGTTGAGTTTCGGAATTTGGTGAACGTTTTCATACTTGAATTCGTTCTTCATTGCTTCAACGACTTCTTCGTTGTATTTTTTTCTTAAACTTTTAGTTACTGTTGTCATTTTTCATTTTCCTTTTCGTAGAATACATCTTCGCCCAAACATGACAAGATGTCCATACTTTTGTTAAGTTATACGTCTAAAACTTCACCACAATGTTTACAAACACGAACTTTTTTGTCGTCTTTTACTTCGTATTTGATTCTTGTAGCCTTGTTGCAAGCAGGGCAGAAAAGCATTACTTTTGACGATTCCAATGATGCTTCCTTCTTGACCAATCCGCCTTGAATTCCTGCCATCGGGTTCGGCTTTTGTGCTTTCGTAACCATATTTACACCTTCAACAACTACTCTGTTTTCTGATGTAACGACTTTCTTTACGTTTCCTGTCTTGCCTTTGTCTTTGCCGGAAACAACTACTACTTTGTCGCCGGTTCTGACGTGAATATTGTGTTCTTCAACTTGTTTTTTTCTTCTCATTTTGTTGCCTTCCTAAATAACTTCCGGCGCAAGAGAAATGATTTTCATGAAATTCTTTTCTCTGAGCTCACGAGCAACCGGTCCGAAAACACGAGTTCCTCTGGGGTTACCGTCCTTGTTGATGATTACGGCAGCGTTTTCATCAAATCTGATGACTGATCCGTCTGCACGCTTGATATCATGCTTAGTTCTTACAACAACTGCTCTAACTACATCTGACTTTTTAACTGTCATGTTAGGAGTTGCATCTTTAACTGCAGCAATGATTACATCGCCAACATAAGCGAATTTCTTATTTGAACTGCCCAATACTCTGATGCAAAGAAGTTCCTTTGCACCTGTATTGTCCGCAACTTGTAATCTTGTTTCCTGTTGTATCATTTTACTTATCCTTTAATTTAGCAAAAATTGCCTATTTCGCTTTTTCTACAACTTCAGCAACTGTCCAACGTTTGTCTGCTGAAATCGGTTTTGTCTCAACGATTCTAACTACATCGCCTTCTTTGCATGTATTTTCTGCATCGTGTGCTTTGTAATGTTTTGTCGTTTCGATGATTTTCTTATATTTCGGGTGTTGGTTGTATTCTGCAACTTTTACAACAACTGTTTTGTCGCATTTGTTGCTGACAACTGTACCTTGTTTTTCCTTTTTAGGCATTTTATAGACCTCTTCTGTTTCTTCTGAACTATTCCGCTTTTTCTCTGATTACGGTTTTGATTTGAGCGATTTCGTTCTTAATCTTGCCGATTTGAGCGGGATTTTCGAGTTTATTTAACGATTTTTGAACTCTCAAGTCGAGCAATTGCTTTTTGCAATCTACTACTGCTGCTTTAAGTTCGTCAACCGTTTTTTCGCGCATTTCTTCTAATTTCATTGTTCGCTACCTTATTTTTCCACTACCTTAACTTTAATAGGAAGTTTTTGAGCAGCCAACTCAAGTGCGTGAACTGCAACTTCTCTTGAAGAATAATCAATTTCAAAGAGAATTCTTCCGGGCTTAACTACTGCTACCCAATATTCCGGGTTACCTTTACCTTTACCCATACGAGTTTCAGCCGGTTTCGCCGTAATCGGTTTGTCAGGGAAAATCTTAATCCAGACGTTTCCGCCTCTTTTGATTTCTCTTGTCATAGCACGTCTTGCCGCTTCTATTTGTCTGCTTGTAATCCATGCAGGTTCGCATGCTTGCAGACCGTATTGACCGAATTCAAGTTCCGTTCCTCTTGTTTCAGAACCTGTCATTCTGCCTTTCATTCTTTTACGATATTTCGTTTTCTTGGGCATTAACATAGTTGTTTTTCGCTCCTGATTTTCTTTTACTATTCGCTAACTTCTTCAGTTTGCGGTGCTGCTTTCTTTCTTCTTCTGCCAATAGGTCTGTCTTCACCATTACGTGAGCCTGTTGACTTCTTTGTTTTGATGTTTGCGTCTGCTTTTTCGCCGGGCATTAAGTCACCTTTGAAAACCCAAACTTTAACACCGATTTTGCCCATCATCGTATCTGCTTCCGCAAATCCGTAATCGACATCTGCTCTGAGTGTTTGAAGCGGAATTCTTCCTTCTTTTGCCCATTCACTTCTTGCAATTTCCGCACCGCCCAAACGTCCGGATACCATAACTTTGATACCTTGTACGCCTGCTCTCATCGTTCTTTGCATAACTTGCTTCATCGCACGTCTGAATGCAATACGTTTTTCGAGTTGGAGTGCTACGTTTTCTGCAGCTAATTGTGCATCTGCATCAATTCTTGCTACTTCAACGACATCAATTGTTACAGGTTTACCGATAAGTGCTGAAACTGATGTTCTGAGTTCATCGATACCTTGACCGCCTCTGCCGACTACTACACCGGGTTTTGCTGTCGCTACTGTAACTACTACATTTGTTGCTTTTCTTGCGATAAGAATTTTTGCAACGCCTGCTGTATATAATTTCTTCTTAATAAATTTTCTGATTTTTGCATCTTCGACTAAAAATTCCGGATAATCACCTTTTTTAGCGTACCAAGTGCTTGACCAAGGTTGGATAACGCCTACTCTAAATCCGGTTGGGTGTGTCTTTTGTCCCATCGTGTTATCTCCTACTTATTATCCGATACTTTTACTGTCAAGTGTGAAGAACGTCTTAAGCGTTTGTAAATTCTTCCTTGCGCTCTCGGCTTTCCTCTCTTGAGTGTCGTGCTTTCGTCAGCGTAAATTTCAGATATTTTTAATTGATCTGCTGTAACACCTGACTTCTCAGCTGCGTTTGCAACTGCTGCTGTCAAATTCTTTTCGACCATTCTTGCCGCAAAGTAAGGCATGAATTTCAAGATTTTAACTGCTTCTGTTACAGATTTGCCTCTTACTACGTTGATTACTCTGCGTAATTTACGTGCGGGCATTCCGATATTTCTTTGTATTGATTTAGCTTCCATGATTAACCCCTCTTTGCCGTCTTATCTGAACCGGCGTGACCTCTGAATAATCTGGTCGGAGCAAATTCACCGAGTCTGTGTCCTACCATTTGTTCTGTCACATATACGGGAACGTGTGTCTTACCGTTGTGTACGGCAATTGTGTGTCCCAACATTTCCGGAATTATCATTGATGCTCTGGACCATGTCTTTACAACTTTCTTTTCACAGGCAGCATTCATTTTTTCGATCTTTGATTGAAGCGCAGGTTGAACAAAAGGTCCTTTTTTAAGTGAACGAGCCATTTATATTCTCCTTATCCGCGTTTTCTTTCTCTGACAATCAACTTGCCAGAAGCCTTCTTCTTGTTTCTCGTCTTGATGCCGAGTGCCGGTTTACCCCAAGGTGTCTTAGGATTTCCGCCGGGACCTGTTTTACCTTCACCACCACCGTGAGGGTGATCACAGGGGTTCATTGTAACACCTCTGACTGTGGGTCTGATACCCATATAACGAGTACGGCCTGCTTTACCGATTTTCATATTCTTGAATTCAGCATTTCCAAGAACACCGACTGTTGCCAAGCATTCTTTTCTGACCATTCTCATTTCTGAACTTGCCATCTTCAAAGTTACGTAATTGCCTTCTTTTGCCATTAATTGAGCAGCACCACCTGCTGTTCTGACCATCTTTCCGCCTTTTCCGGGTTCAAGTTCTACACAGTGAACCATTGTACCTAACGGAATCATTTCCAAAGGAAGTGCGTTTCCTGTCAAGATGTCTGCGTCTTTTCCTGATACGATTGTGTCACCTACGTTCAATCCGTGCGGTGTCAAAATGTATCTCTTTTCACCGTCTGCGTATACAACGAGTGAAATTCTTACGTTTCTGTTCGGATCGTATTCGATAGTCTTAACAACTGCCGGAATACCGAACTTTTCACGTTTAAAATCTATTACACGGTATGCTCTTTTATGTCCGCCACCTTTATGACGGCATGTAATTCTACCTGTATTGTTTCTGCCTGCAGTCTTTCTGAGGTCTTTCAATAATGATTTTTCAGGTTTGTTTGTTGTTATTTCAGCAAAATCACTTTTGGTCATACCTCTTTGACCCGGAGATGTAGGATTTATTTTTCTAATTGCCATTTTTTACTATGCCCCCGTTAATTCTTCCAAAGGTTCGCCTTCAATCGTTACGATTGCTTTCTTTCCGGATTGCGTTCTTCCTACTGAGTATCCTACTCTCTTTGCGTGTGAGGGTTGGTATACCGTAGTTACCTTTGTTACCTTTCTGCCCGGATATGCAGCTTCAACGGCTTGTGCGATTTCTACTTTTGTCGCTGTCGGCAATACTTCAAACGTATATTTGTTGAGTGTTGTCGCTGCCATTGATTTTTCTGTAATTATAGGACGCTTAATTACGTCGTATAATTTTTCCTTGTTTTGTTTTAAGTTGCTCATTATTTCGATAACCTCTCAGTTATTTCATTGACTGCAGCTTCAGTCAAGATAACCGAGTCTGCTTCCAATAAGTCTTTTACGTTTAAATTTGCAGGAAGAATAACTTTCACTGAAGGAAGGTTTCTTGCTGCCAATTCCAAATGTGCATTTTCTGCTGCTTTTGTATCTGCTACTACAAGCACTTTGCCTGCAACGTTCAATGCCTTCAATGCTTGAGTCATCAATTTTGTTTTCGGTTCTGTGATTTGTGAGAAATCTTTTACCAAAACCGTGTTTTCTACTCTTGCTGAAAGTGCCGATCTCAATGCAAGTCTTCTTGCTTTTTGTGGCATTTGGAAACCGTAATCTCTCGGTTTAGGTCCAAAGATTACACCACCGCCTTCGAACAACGGGCTTCTTGTTGAACCTGCTCTGGCTCTACCTGTTCCCTTTTGTTTCCAAGGTTTCTTTCCGCCGCCTGATACTTCAGCTCTTGTTTTTGCACATGCTGTACCTTGACGACCATTGTTAAGTTGTCTTCTTACTGCCATGTGCATTACGTGAATATTAGGTTCAACACCGAATACCTTTTCATCTAAAGATATTTGTCCGACCTGTTTTCCGTCTGTACTTAATATTGAAACTTCTTTTGCCATGATTTTCATTCCTTATAGTTAAGAGTTAGTTCCATTTAACTCTCGAGGGTACTACGGTAACTAATTTACCTTCCGGACCCGGTACCGAACCTTTTACCAACAACAAGTTGTTTTCATTATCAACTTTTACAACTGTCAATTTGGTAATCGTAACTCTTTCATTACCCATGTTTCCAGCCATTCTCTTACCTTTAATGACTCTACCGGGGGTAGTGCCTGCACCGATTGAACCGGGTTCTCTGTGATTCTTTGAACCATGTCCCATCGGTCCTCTTGAAAAGTTCCATCTTTTTACCGTACCTTGGAAACCTTTACCTACAGACTTTCCTGTTACGTCAACTTTCGCTACGTTTTCTAATACGGATAAATCAATTTTTTGTCCAACTTCGTATGCTTCAGGATTGTCTACTCTGAATTCTTGAAGATGTCTGAAGTTTTCAAGTTTGTTTTTTGCAAAGTGACCAATTTCTGCCTTCGTCAAGTGTTTTTCCTTTGCAGGAACTACACCTGTTTGAATTGCATTATAGCCATCTGTATCTACTGTTTTTACTTGTGTTACTGTCAAGGGTTCTACCTTGATAACAGTTACGGGAATTGCAAGACCGTTTTCGTCAAAAACTTGGGTCATTCCCAATTTTTTTCCAATTACTCCGAGTGTCATATTATACCTTTCTTTTGTGAGCGCTGCGTTACCTTTTGACTCGCAGATCACATTCAATATCGGGGGAGTTCCCTTTTAATTGTATGTGATTAAGTTATCTACTATAACTTAACTTCGATGTCCACACCTGCGGGCAAATCCATTCTGCTGAGTTCGTCTGTCGTTTGTGCCGTAGGTTCGTATATATCGATGATTCTCTTGTGAGTTCTCATTTCGAAGTGTTCTCTTGATTTCTTATCAACGTGAGGACTTCTCAAAACGCAATATACACGTCTTTTGGTCGGCAACGGAATAGGACCTGCCACTTTTGCGTCAGTTCTTTTTGCCGTTTCAACGATTTTTGCGGCGGAAACGTCTATAAGCTTATGGTCATATGCTTTCAAGCAAACTCTTATTCTTTGTCTCTTGCCGTTACTCATTTGT
>CACZSN010000030.1 GCA_902783835.1 uncultured bacterium | reverse complement strand
AAATAACAGTCATAACCAACATTACAATCCCGAACACACACAAACTCCTAAATACATAAACACAAAATGAAACCATTAGGATGCAAGCCACTTGTAAGTGGCATTTTTTTGCCCATATTTTCAACATCAAAAAACAGCTGAAACGACGCTTTTACAAGCATTTCGAGATGTTTTGTTTTATTGGTGTATTTTTTACACTATTTATTCGAGGTAACCCAAGCAATCAATTAACAATTCTTAACAGCAATCAATAAAGCAATTTGATATAATCAAAGAATGAAAAAATTGAACGGGTTCACACTTGCAGAAGTTCTCATTGTTACGGTTATCATTGGAATTATTGCGGCGATTAGCATTCCGATAATTTCGGAAAACATCAAAAACAAGGATTTAGAGAGTCGTTTCACAAAAGCCAATTCAATTTTAAAGCAGACCGTCGCGAGGGCAGAAGCCGAGGAAGGAAACTTCACGAATTGGGCTTGGATTACAAGCGATAAAATATTTTTTGAATATTTCACACCGCATTTGGCGGTAACAAAGGTATGTAAACCTAACGAAGACGGCTGTGAAGATGATATTGAATACAAATATTTAAAAGGAACACCTGCCCCGTCTAATGTTTTTCCAAAAAATCTGACGAGGTTTATAACGGCAGACGGAGCGAAATGGTTAATCGGTGTAAACGCGAACTGTGTTGCAAAAGGCGAATACTGTGCGATTATAAGGGTTGACGTTAACGGCGATGCTCCGCCAAATGTATACGGACGGGATTTATTTACGTTTTTTATGCTGCCCTACACAAACGAAGTCAAACCGGAAGGAATGTATGAATTTCCGCTTGCATACGATGAAAATCAAGGGTGGAAAGAATACGAACGCTCAGAAATAGAATCCGATTGCAATACCCAAAACGGCGGAGGGACGCTTTGCGGAGCGAAAATTATCCTTGACGGCTACAAGATGAAATATTAGTTTATATTTGCCAAAAAAACATTTATAAGGTAATATGGATATGTTGTGTAATTTGATGGAGTCTATTATGGTACAAGCAACTCAAGATTATGTATATGGTAAAACAAAATTATCAGAAGAAGAATTAAATAAAGCACGCAAGATTATACTTGACTTGCAAGCTGAAAATGCAGAATTAATTGAACAAGGATACGGACCTTTTTTGGCAGCTGCATATGATGACAAGGGCAATTTGGTTGCAAAGATGGCAAATACCGTTGCGAAAGAAAATTGCTGTCTTTGGCACGCTGAAGTCAACACAATTAAAAAGGCTTGCGAAAACTTAAAGACATACGATTTAGCACCTTACAATTTATCACTTTATGTAACGGCTGAACCTTGCATTATGTGCTGCGGTGCGATTATGTGGTCAGGTATTCAAAGAGTATTTTACAGTGTAAATTCAGCAGATGTTGAAAGAATTACAGGTTTTGACGAAGGCTTCAAACCTAATTGGATTGAAGAATTTGCAAACAGAAACATCGAAGTTTACGGTGAAATCGAAGCGGAAGCCGGACGCAAAGTTCTTGAAAAATACGTAACAAGCGGAAAAGAAATATACAAACCTTCAGGTGACAGATAGTGAAATATATTTGCCGCGAATGCGGACTTTCTTATAACAAAAAACCTAATTTTTGCGAATGCGGAAATGACACGTTTTTTGAAGGAATAGACGATGTCGAACCTTCAAAAGAGCAACGTGCCGAAGAACGTGCAAAACGTTATGCAAAAGCTAAAGCAAAGGTTCAAAAAAGAAGACAAAAGCGGGAAGAGGATTCCGAAGAAAAAACGAGTCCTTTTACTATTTTGTTCGCATTAGTCCTTATCGGAGCAATTGCATTTTTCCTTCCGACTTTTGTTCAGAATAAAGCGAAAGATGCATCCGAAAGAGCGGCAAAAGAAAGTGAAGCAACATATCTTGACAGAATGATGCAAACGATTTTAGCTGATTTTACACCTTCAGGAATTACAAAGTCCGACTATTGTATTATCAAGTTTGAAATCAACGAAAGCGGTTGGATAAGCAAACGCTCATTTGAGCATCGTTCATCTGTTGCGGAATTAAATTCCAAAGTTATGTATGCACTGAAGAAGTCGACAATTGTTGAAAAACCGCCCAAAAAATATATTGATGTACCGCTTAAAATACGTGTATCTTGTACCGCCGACGAAAAAGCCGCGGAATGTTTGAGCAATATTTACACAGAAACAAAATAAAGCGTAGTCATATCAATAGATACGAAGTGTTAAGTTCTGTCATTTTTTAGCCTTTTTTTTGATTTTATATTAAAATATTTAATATAGGGAAATACACCATTGGGGATATAAAGATGACAGAACAAAACTCATATGATGCAAGTAATATTAGGGTCTTGGAAGGCTTAGAAGCAGTAAGAATGCGTCCCGGTATGTATATCGGTTCAACAAGCCAAAGAGGTTTGCATCATTGTATATATGAAATCGTAGATAACTCAATCGATGAATCGCTTGCAGGTTATTGTAAAGTTATCAAAGTTACGATTAATAAGGACGAAAGCGTAACGGTAGAAGATGACGGACGTGGTATTCCTGTTGACATTAAACCGGAAACAGGCAAGTCAGCATTGGAAATCGTTCATACGGTACTTCACGCAGGCGGAAAATTCGGAGACGGCGGATACAAGGTTTCAGGCGGTCTTCACGGTGTTGGTGCTTCAGTTGTTAACGCACTTTCGGAAAAAATGGTCGTTGAAGTTTCAAGAAACGGCTTCGTTCACAGACAAGAATATTTAAGAGGTGAACCTGTTTCTCCCGTTGAAAAAATCAGAGAAACGGATAAAACAGGTACAAAATCAACATTCTGGCCTGATCCTGAAATTTTTACGGAAACAACAGAATTTGACCGCGATGTAATCGCAAACAGACTTCGTGAAATGGCATTTTTGAACAAAGGTTTGAAAATAATTTTCAAAGATGAAAAAGCCGAAAATGCACAAGAACAAGTTTTCCACTACGAAGGCGGTATCGGAAGTTACGTTGAATTTTTGAACAAAAATAAAGAAGTCATGTTTGAAAAACCCGTATACATCGACAAAACCGTTGACGGAATCAACGTCGAAGTTGCTTTGCAATACACCGATGCATACGCAGAATCCGTATTGAGTTTTGCAAACAACATCAACACCCACTTCGGAGGAACTCACTTAACAGGATTCAGAAATGCTTTAACTCGTGTATTGAACGATTATGCGAGAAAAAATAACATCTTGAAAGACAACGAACAAAACCTTTCGGGCGACGACGTTCGTGAAGGTTTGACGGCGATTGTCAGCGTTAAGTTGGGAAACCCTGAATTTGAAGGTCAAACAAAGGAAAAATTGGGTAACGCAGAAGTTACACCGATTGTAAACGATGTTGTCCGTGAAAAATTTATGGAATGGCTTGAATTTAACCCGAAATTCGGTAAAATGATTATCGAAAAAACTTTGCAGGCTCAAAGAGCAAGAGAAGCCGCAAGAAAGGCGAGAGAACTTACAAGAAGAAAATCAGTTCTTGAAAATTCGACACTTCCCGGAAAACTTGCTGACTGCTCAAGCAGAGAGGCTGAAAAATGTGAATTGTTCATCGTCGAAGGTGATTCAGCAGGCGGTTCCGCTAAACAAGGCAGAAACAGAATGTTCCAAGCAATTTTGCCTCTTAGAGGTAAAATTTTGAACGTTGAACGTGCAAGATTGGACAAAATTTACGGCAACAACGAAATTCAATCGTTAATTCAAGCAATCGGTGTAAACATCAGCAGAAACGAAAATGATGTTGATATCGAAAAATTAAGATATCACAAAATTATTTTCATGACCGATGCAGATGTCGACGGAGCTCACATCAGAACGTTGCTTTTGACGTTTTTCTTCAGATATGCAAAACCGCTTATCGAAAACGGTTACGTCTATATCGCTCAACCGCCGTTGTATAAAATCACAATCGGTAAAACGTCAGAATACCTTTATGACGACAGAGCGTTGGATAAAATGATGAGAGAACGCGGTGTCAAAGGTTTGACACTCTCTAACCGTTCGAAAACAAGAAGTTTCTCGGAAAATGAATTAGTAACATTATTGGGCGATATGTCAGGATATTACAATTCATTCCACAGCCCCGTAATGGCTGAAATTCCTGCCGTTATGGTCAGAGGTTTAATCCGTTCCGGTATCGAGGTTGAAGACTTTGATAACCCTGAAAAAATGCAAGAAATTAACGCATACTTGCAACACTACCTCATCGACCACGCAGAAAATTACGGTATTACGGAAGCGAAGGATTACAAATCTTTGCTTAAAGAAACTGCCGACGGCAAGATGATTATCAAGTTGGATAAGGGCGAAGGTGATGCCGTAAGCATTACTCCGACATTGATTAAGTCCAATGAATACCAAAAAATCAAAAAGTCATACCCGGAAATCAGAAGTTTCCTCATCGAAGAAGAAAAAGAACTTTATTTGGAAACAGAAAATGAAGAAATCGTTATCAAATCATTTGGCGATTTGCAAAAAATCATCAATGAAAGAGGTCAAAAAGGCATGACTCTTCAAAGATTTAAAGGTCTCGGTGAAATGATGCCTCAACAACTTTGGGAAACAACAATGGATCCGACGACAAGAACATTACTCAAAGTAAACCTTGAAGATGCACAACTTTGTGATGAATTGTTCGACATTCTTATGGGCGACAAGGTCGAACCGAGACGTGACTTCATTGAAGCACATGCCGTTTACGCAACAAATATTGATACTTAATGCAAAATTGAGGACAAAATAGTTGAGTGCTTTTAACATATTCAAAAAGACTGCAACAAAAATCGTACTGCTCGTAATCATCGTGATTACGGCAGTTTCGATTTTTTTGTTCCCGAATTGGTACGAAAAACAGTACAAGAAAATTTGGGGATATTATTATGTCTATAAAGGTGATAAAGCTTATCGTGCGGCAAAATATCAAAAGGCAGTCGATTATTATATTAAAGGCTTAAAATATTATCCGGAACATTCAAAAGCAAGATGTAACCTCGGTCACTTGTATGTAGTTTTTGAAAACTATTATGCGGCAGCGGATGCCTATGATGAAGCGTTGCAATACGATCCGAATTATATGTCTTGCAGAATGGATTACGGGATTATTCTGTCAGAACAACTTGCAGACTATGACAAAGCAGTTCAACAATATAATCAAGTGGTTGATTCAAAACCTTTTATGCTTTATATTCCGTTTATTTATAACAACTTAAAGAGCGTGAAAGTCAATCGCGGCTTGGCATATTACAATATGGGAGTTGCATACAGAAGCAAATCAATATTTTTAGGTGAACATACACTTGCATCTCACCAATATTTGAAAAAAGCAAAAGAATCTTATAAAGATGCAAAAAAACTTTTGCCCAAAGATTACGATACTCACTACAATTCCGCATTGACGAACCAACTTTTGGGAAACGTAAAAGAAGCGGGACTTGAATATTGTAAAGCAATACAATTGAAACCGTATAATTTTGAAGCACATTACAATTATGCACTTTTGTTACGTTCTTTAAAATTTTATAAAGAATCAATGTCTGAACTTGAAAAAGCGGGAATGCTTGCGGATAACGAAGCCGATGCCGCACAATTGAAGTATATATATGAAGTTTTGGGCGATGTAAGACAAAGACTTGTCAATGCGGGAGAAGTTGAATTTTTAAATACACGCGTAGATGAATCAGGAATGGACAGCTCAGAACTTGCATATCGCGACGGAAAAGTTATACTAAAAGAAGATTCGGATAAACTTTTGACAAAAAGATTAAAACAATGTCCAAAAAAAGAATATTTTGAGGGTATATAAATGAAATCAGATATAACACAATTCTTACTTGAAAATGCAAAAATACACATGGAAGCACAAAGCTCACAAGAGTTTGTGGAAAGATTTGCCAATCTTTTCAAATTGTATTACGGAATAAACAGAATTGAATTTTTAACACTCGACTACAATACAGGTATATTCAGAGATTTCGTTAAAGATTGGGTTTATATAAACGAACCGGAACAACAAAAAAAGATTGGGAAAATTTTTGAACAATTCCAAAAACGAACGGATATTTTCGTTTTCAATAACAGAATTTTCGATTATGACCTTACAGATGAAGAAATTGAAGAAAGCATATCGTTAAAAAAACCTGATTCAAACCTTGCTTATTTCCCGATTTTCTCGGCAGCAAGAACCTTTGGGGTAATAGAAATTGAATTCAAAGATTTGAGACAAGGCATTGAAATTAACAGAGAATTTTTCGATATTTTGCAAATCGTATTTATGCAAATTTCATCCTCAATATACAACCACGTTGTCCAAGAACATATGGCAACAGGATTGAATTTCTATGATGCGATGAAAAATATTGCAAAAATTATCGAAAATCAATACGAACTTGAATACATTATTCCGCAAATCGGAGAAATGGTTGACAGATTTATATCATCACACTTGATTTATATTTTCCTCAAAGACGAAAATAACCAATTCAAGCTCATTTGGCCGTCAAATTGCCATAATGAAGAAATTTTCAAAATGCTTCAAACAGTTAATGACAAAGTTGTTATCTCAGATGACAGAAGAATAGGTATTTTCCCGATAAACGGAGATGAAACAAAGCTTGGAGCTTTAGTTGCATACAGCACAATCGGAAAACTTACAGAAAATGAAATCGACTACTTAATTGAATTGACAAAACAATCAGGAATTACAATTCAAAGAGCAAATGTATATTCGGAAGTCTTAAAACACGCAACTTTAGACGCTTTGACAGGTTTGAACAACAGACGACAATTTGAAATTCGATTAAAACAAGAAACAGCTCAAAGTATCAGAAAAAATACGGATTTGTGCGGTTTGATGCTCGATATTGACTACTTCAAACGGGTAAACGACACCTACGGTCACGCAGCGGGAGATTGCGTAATCAGAGGAATTGCGGAAATTATTTCCAAAACTATCCGTGAATACGATATTGCTTGCAGATACGGCGGGGAAGAATTTTTCGTACTTCTTCCAATGACAAAAATTGAAGACACACTTGCCGTAGCACAACGTATCCGCCAAAATATCCAAAATACAAAAATTGATATTACAGAAGCAAAAGTTAAAGGTGTACCGTACTTGCAAGTAACAGCAAGTTTGGGAATAAATTATTTTGACAAAAAAGTTTCTCCTGAAGAATTTTATCAAGGTGCCGACAAAGCCCTTTATCAGTCGAAAATCAACGGTAGAAACCGAGTCACGGTTTACGAAGAAAGCATGACAAAAACAGATAACTAAAATGCAAGAAAAAGATTATAAAACACAACCAAAAACAAAAGAAAAAACAGTTGCATATTCCGCACTGACACTTGTACTGCTGATTTTTATCCTTCAAGCGGGATTTGGAATGGTAGTCAATATTTTGAGGAACATTGATACATTTACAAAATTAAAAATTGTCGGAAATGCAAACAAACACTCAAAAATTGTAAATTATAATCTTAGATATGAAATGCAAAGTTTTAACTCGGCAAAAAACCTTGAATCAATAGCCAGAAATAACCTTAAAATGGCGGCACCGGACGAAATTTTGCTCGTCATAAATCAACCGCAACCAAAGAAAAAAACAGAAGAACAAAAAGTTAATAAACCAAAAGAAAAAGGTATTTTCTTCAAAGAAAGATGATTTTTCAAACATTTTTCGATAAATATTTTTTATGGTAAAATATTTTCAGGCAACGGGTATGAAGAAAAAAAATCTTTTTTACATTATTTTGATAGTTATTGTTGTAATTGCTTGTCTTTGGGCATTTATTTCGGCAAGTTTTATTACAAAAAATTTCAAAAAGAGATTAATTGAGGATACTCTCGGAAAACAAGAAGTCTCAATTCAAAATCTTTTGGTTACAGAAACAAAAGATGACCAAAAATCTTGGGAATTATTTGCGGATGACGGCTATTACGATAATGCAACACAGGTTGCACTTTTAAATAATATTGTCGGAAATTTTTACAAAGACAATGAGGTTGTTGCAAGTTTTGAGTCTTCAAAAGGAACGTACAATCAGAACACAAAACAGATTATTTTGTACGAAAAGACCCTAATTGTTTACAAAGACGGCTCAAATGTATCAGCAAATCAAATGGAATGGCACGGAAAAGACAGCGGAGTTACGGCAGAAGGTCACGTAAGACTTGAATTGCCGTCAAAAGTCGTTGTCGTTGCGGAAAAAGCAGCGTTAAGTCCTGATTTTAAGAACCTGAAAGTCTTTGGTCGAACAAAAACAGAAATTTACGACAGCGGAAATATGGGAATTACAAAATGAAGAAATATATAATAGCTTCAATATTAGCGTTTTCGGTTGCAGGATTTGCTTATGCAAGCAATCTGTCCGTTGATTCGGAAGTTCAACACTATAACGAAAAAAATAAAAAAATTGAATTCAAGGGCGATGTAAAGGTTAAATATGATGATGTAAACGTCGTAAGTCCTAATGCGGAAGTTCTTTTGAACGAAAAAACAGGAAAACCGGAAACAGTTAAATTTTTAGAAAACGCTTATTCATATCAGGTCAAAGCCGACAAAAAACATGAAGTTAAAGCAAAAATCCTCGAAGTTTCCTTGCTTAACAAAGTTTTCAAAGCTGAAGAAAGAACTCAATCAACGGTTTTGGAAAAAGGAGAACCAACGGTTATTGTTACCGCAAATTCTCAAGAATATGACAACAAAACAAATACAATGAAAGCAAGAGGAGCCGTAATTATCAATTATAAAGATGTTCAAGCCTTTGCTGATTATGCGGAAGTTAACCTGAACAAACAAAACGATGTCCAAAAAATGACATTATCAGGTCATGCATACATAAAACAAGGTAATTCACAGGTAAAAGCAAACAAATTTGTTCACCTTGCAGACAAAAAAATCACAACCGCAACAGGAAGTGTTTTTTCCGACATAAATACAAACGAAACGAAAATCAAGGTATGGTCGGACTTTCAACAAGTTAACCAAATTGCAAATACAATCAGTGCAAGCGGTCACGCAAGGGTTGAATACGAAGATTACGTGGCGGTAGGTCCTAAAGCAACCGTTTATCCGAACAATCAAAATAAGCTTAACAGAGTCGTCTTTATGGGTCGTTCAAAAATCACAAACAAAGGTTATTCAATTGAAGCAAATAAAATCGAAATGACTTTAAATCCGAAAGATTTTAAGGCTGAAGGAAACGTTAAAACGTTACTTCAAGATATAGGCTCGGATAATAAAACTTCATTGTAAAATAATTATCTCAAAAAAAAGGGCGGTCAAAAAACCGTCCTTTTTTCGTATTATACGGAAGTTTACGCTTCGGGTTTATCTTCGACATCGAGGAGTTTTGTTTGTTCAACAGCATTGTCGATGGCGTTTTCGATAGCCTTGTCAATCGGGTCGTCAGTAGATTGACCGACGATTTTATTGACTGTGATAACGCTGTCGTTTTCTTGAAGATTTTGGATTTTAACGCCCGTAGCAGGTCTGCCCTGACGAGAAATGTCGCCTGCATTAATTCTTGTAACGACACCGTTTGCCGTAACGACCATGATATCATCATTTTCGTTAACGATTGTAAGAGCAACCAATCTTGACTTGGAAGTCTTGAATTTAGTAGCGATAAGACCGATACCGCCTCTGTTTTGCGAACGGAATTCACTCAATTTCGAACGTTTGCCGAAACCGTCAGAAGTTACAACAAGCAAGTCAGCATCATAGTCAGCAGGGACGATGTCTGAGCCGATAATCATATCGCCCTGACGTAATTTCATTGAGTTAACACCTCTTGCACTTCTGCCTAACGGTCTCAATTCGTCGACTGCAAATCTGATTGCCATACCGCAACTTGTACCGATTAAGATTTCGTCGTTGTTTTTAGCAACGTTGACCCAATTCAATGTGTCACCTTCTTCGAGACCGATTGCGATAATGCCGTTACGTCTGATGTTTGCGAAATTGTCTAATTCAATTCTCTTGATGTAACCTTTTTGCGTAAGCATAATGAGGTTTGTATCGTGAGAAAATTCTTTAACGGGGACAACCGCCGTAATTTTTTCGCCTTGTTCAATCGGCAAAATGTTGATTACGGGCAATCCTTTTGATTGTCTTGAACCTTCAGGGAAGTCGTAAACGTTGAGGCTGTAAACAGTTCCCTTGTCTGAGAAGAACAAGACTTTATCGTGCATCATAGCCGTGAAGAAAATTCCGACGTCATCGTCTTCTTTTGTCTTAATTCCGCCTTTTCCTCTTGTTGCACGGTTTTGACGTTCAAATGTATCCAAAGAAATTCTCTTGATGTAACCTTGACGAGTCATAAATACTGCCATCGGTACGTTCGGAGTCAAATCTTCGATAGTCATTTCGTTTGCTTCGGGAAGAATTTGTGTTTTTCTTTCGTCACCGTATTTTTCTTTATCTTCAAGAAGTTCGGCTTTGATGATGTTCAAAACTTTTTGTCTGTCCGCAAGAATTGCTTCGTATTCTTGAATTTTTTCTTGCAAATCTTCATATTCAGCCTTAATTTTGTCTTGTTCCAAACCTGTCAATCTTCTCAATTGCATTTCGAGGATTGCATTAGCTTGGTCAACATCGAGTCCAAATCTTGTCATTAAGCCGATACGAGCATCTTCGGTCGTTTTTGACTTTTTGATAAGCTCAATAACTTCATCAAGGCTTCCTAAAGCAATTAATAAGCCTTTTAAGATGTGTGCTCTCATTTTTGCTTTTTTCAAGAAGAAGATTGTTCTTCTTGTGATGACAGAAACTCTGTGTTCGATGAATTCGTTCAAAACGTCGATAATGTTCATCAAACGAGGTTGTTTGCCTGCCAAAGCCAAAAGGTTGAAACCAAATGACAACGTTAATTGAGTGTGCTTGTAGAGGTTGTTTCTGACAACTTCCGGTTTTGCATCACGTTTAAGTTCAATAACGATTCTCATACCGTCACGGTCAGATTCATCACGAAGATCTGAAATACCTTCAATACGCTTGTCACGAACGAGTTCTGCAATTTTTTCAATAAGAGCGGCCTTGTTAACTTGATAAGGAATTTCGGTAACAACGATTGCGGTTCTTGCTTGACGACCGTTTCCGCCGGGGATTTCTTCGATAGTTGAAACAGCTGACATTTTGATTGAACCACGACCTGTTTCGTAAGCCTGTTTGATATCCTTAACACCAATAATGCTTGCAGCAGTCGGGAAATCAGGACCTTTGATGTATTGCATAATTTCCGTAACCGTCATATCGGGCTTGTCGATTAAAGCGATTGTACCGTCAACGATTTCGCAAAGGTTGTGAGGCGGAATGTTCGTCGCCATACCTACCGCAATACCGCTTACACCGTTCAATAACAACATCGGCAATCTGACAGGCAATACGGAAGGTTCTTGCAACGAACCGTCAAAGTTCGGTTCAAAATCGACCGTTTCGCAATCAATATCAGCCAACATTGATTGGGTGATTTTATGCATACGTGCTTCCGTATAACGCATAGCAGCCGCACCGTCGCCGTCAACCGAACCAAAGTTTCCGTGACCGTCAACCATAAGGTATCTCGTTGAGAAGTCTTGTGCCATACGAACAAGTGCTTCATATACCGCTGTATCACCGTGCGGGTGATATTTACCTAAAACTTCCCCGACGATTCTGGCACACTTTTTAAAAGGTTTGTCAGGTGTCATGCCGAGTTCGTTCATGGCAAATAAAATTCTTCTGTGAACAGGTTTCAAACCGTCTCTAACATCCGGTAATGCACGTCCGACAATAACAGACATCGCATAATCAATGTATGAGCGTTTCATCTCCTCACGTATATTTACGGGAACAATTTTCCCGTCTTGGAATAAATTATTATTCTGAGCCAAATGAGCCTCCCCTGTAAGACGACTTTTTCGTCCTATATATATTGTCTTTACTATATTTTAGCATAATCAAACCGGAGGGCAAACTGTTAACATTTAATTAATTGTTAAGTTTGTAACGATTTTTTCAAAAACTGAAATTCACCACCCCCTAAAATACTTTATATACATGTAGGGTAGAGGGAGATATTAAATATGGTAGTGAATTTGAACATGGATATTGAAACACGTCTTGCAAACATGTATAAAGACATGGCTGCAAAATCGAGCAATGAAGCGGCTGAAAGAAAAACTTTGTCGCCTGATGATTTTTGGAACTCGATGAGAATGGTTGCAACAAATAAGCAAGCTCTTATGAATTGCAAATATCAACCGAAAAACGTTTAGTTCACGGCATTTTCGGACAGAATTTTCGTCTTTTTTTTTCGAGAGATAAAAATTTAAACAAAATTTATCCCCCCCTATATCAATTATTGAGCCTGAGTTGAAAAACTTAGGTTTTTTTTTGAATATTTTAAATATTTCTAATCAAAGTTTCGGCGGAAACATCAAGTGCTTTGGCGACTGAAAATAATTTTGATATTTTAAAATCGTATTCGCCCCGCTCAATCATACCGAGATAAGAGCCCGAAATACCGGCCTCAAAAGCTACTTCTTCCCTGGAAAGACCTTTTGCTTCCCTCAAAGATTTTATTCTTTCACCTATTTGTTTAAAATCCGTTTTATCCATCTTCAATAATTATCAACTTCGCAAGTGGGACTTGTCCACAAGTCCCACTTGTGATATCATTCAAAAATGGACGAGAATGACATACAATCGATTTTTATCGATATAAATAAGGCTATTGAAGCTTGTCACAAATGCGAAAAATTTAAAATCTTACCTAAAAATAAGCCAAATTTTCCGATATATTTTGTGCCCAATCCAATGAAAATTTTCATGATTGTAATGAAAAATATTTGCCATGCATTATCAAAAACATATCTTGTAAATGCATGGCAAATTTTTTAATAAAGAACATTGAATTCACCGATTTAAATTTATGGTCACTGGATTAGAACTTATTCGGAGCGACTCCGTTTCTCCAATTTTCCTCAATTTTTTCAAGTGAAATGCCCTTTGTTTCAGGAACGAGAAGCATAATAAATACCACCGAAATTACGCATATTAATCCAAAGAAGGAGAATGTAACACCTGTTCCCATTCTTTCCGTCATAACCGGGAATAATGCGTTCACGATAATATTACATATAAAATTCGTTGCAACGGGGAATGTCATCAAGAAGCCTTTTGCTTCGAGCGGGAAAATTTCCGATACCAATACCCAAGCAACCGGTCCCATTGAATATGCAAATGAACAAATAAAGCCGATTATTGCCAAAACAGCGAGCCATTTTGAGTAATCTCCGAGTTGAGCACCGAAGAAACTTGTAAATGCAAATAAGAACATACTCAAGCCCATAATTACCGTTCCTGAGAGCAACAAGGGTTTTCTGCCCACTTTATCGGTCAAATACATAGCAACAAACGTCATCAAGAAATTAATTACCCCGATTACGATTGTAATTTTCATCGCAGCCGACGGATCATCAAAACCGGCACTTTGGAAAATTTTCGGAGCATAACAAATAATGACATTAATACCTGTACAAATTTGTGCAATCATAATACCGACGGCAATTACCAACGGCATAAACATCCATTTTTTCAGTGAAACTTTTGAGTCTTTTTCTTCTTTCATGCCCGCCTTAATATCGGCAATAGAAGCCTCAATTTCTTCTTGTTCGTCAATTTTTTCAAACACGGCTCTTGCTTCTTTTTCTCTGCCTTTCAAGAGCAACCATCTCGGAGATTCCGAGAGGAAGAAATACAAAACGAGCAAAATCACCGCAGGTACTGCTCCTGCCATAAACATCGCTCGCCAATTTTCCGTCGAAGTAAACAAATATCCAATCAAATACGATGCCAAAATACCTATCGTAAAGGATAATTGGTACAACGAAGCAAACAAACCTCTTTCTTTTTTCGGAGAAATTTCCGAAAGATACAGAGGTACAATAGCATTTGCAAGTCCGCAAGCAACACCGTTAATGACTCTTGAAGCAATAAGAACATTAATGTCAGTAGCATGAGAACAGCATATGCAACCGATTAAATAAAATAAACCTATTAAACCTATGATTTTTTTACGACCGATTTTGTCGGCTAATGCACCGTTAATTAATGCACCCGCGAAACAACCGACCATAACAATCGAAACAAGAATACCGGTCAATTCCGCCGAAAGATTCCATTCTTTTACGACAAAAAGTTGAACACCGGAGATAATTCCCATTTCATAACCGGCTAAAAGTCCGCCAAAAGAGCCGGCAATAGCTATTATAGCCAAATTTAAAAGAATTCGCTTATTCATCTGCAACTCCTAATTTCTACCATTTCAGGATAACACATTCACAAAAAATTCATAGTTTTTTTTCATATTTCTTAACTCTATTTAATAAAAAGATACGTCCGAAATTTTTTGAAAACAAACAAATATTTTTGCAATAAAAAAGCGACATTTTCATGCCGCTTAATTATTTTAACTTTGTCAAAAAGATTATTCGTCTTTTTTATCTCCTATGTTCTTTTCTTCAACCTTTTCAGCAGGTACGGTTTCTTTCTTTTCGTCATTGTTTTCAACGTCCACCGTATGGAATTTGATTTTCTTATCTTCCAAAGTAAGAACAATCTTCTTGCCTGCCTTAAATTGACCGCCCAAGATTTCTTCTGCCAAACCATCTTCGACTTTCTTTTGGATAAGTCGTTTAAGAGGTCTTGCACCGTATGCTTCAGAATATCCGTCCTCTGCAAGGTAATCTTTAACCTCATCAGAAACTTCGATTTTCAAATCTTGTGCTTCCAATCTCTTGAACAAATCTTTGAACAACAAGTCAACGATTTGTCTGATTTCAGGTTTAGAAAGATGTGAGAATACGATTGTTTCATCGATTCTGTTGAGGAATTCTGGCTTGAATGCCTTCTTCATTTCCTCTGTAACAGTTTCTTTAAGACGTTCGTATTTGTCTTTCGATTCATCGTCACCGACTGAGAAGCCTAACTTCGAACCTGTTGAAATCATGCTTGCACCGACGTTTGAAGTCATGATGATAATCGTATTCTTGAAGTTGACGTGTCTGCCTTTTGCATCTGTCAAACGTCCGTCATCAAGGATTTGCAACATGATATTAAATACGTCAGGGTGAGCCTTTTCGATTTCATCAAAAAGAATTACCGAGTAAGGTTTCTTTCTGATAGTTTCGGTCAAGTGTCCGCCGTCATCGTATCCGACATATCCCGGAGGTGAACCGATAAGTTTTGCCGTCGAATGTTTTTCCATAAATTCTGACATATCGACTCTTATCATGTTGTCTTCCGAGCCAAATACCGCTTCTGCCAACGCTTTTGCAAGTTCTGTTTTACCAACACCGGTAGGACCTGCGAAAATAAAACTTCCAATCGGTCTGTTAGGTGCTTTCAAGCCGACTCTTGCACGTCTGATTGCCTTAGAAATTGCAACAACTGCTTGGTCTTGACCAATAACTCTGTTGTGCAAAGTTTCTTCCAATTTGAGCAAGCGTTCGCTTTCGCCTTCGGTAATCTTCGTTGTCGGGATACCTGTCATTGTGCTGACAACTTCCGCAACTTGTTCCGCCGTAACCGTCGGTTTATTCGCTTCTGATTCAGCCTTCCATTTTTCGGTTACTTCGTGAACTTTTTCCTTCAACGCTGCTGCTTCGTCACGCAAATCAGATGCAACTTCGAACTCTTGGTGTCTAATTGCTTCTTCTTTTTTCTTAACAACTTCTTTGAGTTGTCTGTCGAGTTCTTTTCCTTCCGGAGGAAGTGAACTCGATTTAATTCTGACCTTTGAGCAAGCCTCATCAATGATATCGATTGCTTTATCAGGCAAATATCTGTCAGTGATGTACTTGTATGAAAGTTCAGTCGCTGCAACGATTGCCTCGTCTGAAATGTTCAATTTGTGGTGTTCTTCGTACTTGTGACGTAAACCTTTGATAATCGCAATCGTATCGTCAACTGACGGTTCTTCAATCACGATAGGTTGGAAACGTCTTTCAAGTGCAGGGTCTTTTTCAACATACTTACGATATTCATCGTTCGTTGTTGCACCGATAACCTGAATTTCGCCTCTTGAAAGTGCAGGCTTCAAAATGTTTGCAGCATCGATTGCACCTTCTGCTGCCCCTGCACCAATCAAGGTGTGCATTTCATCGATTACAAGAATGATGTTTCCTGACAATCTGATTTCGTCCATGATTTTCTTAAGACGTTCTTCAAATTCGCCTCTGTACTTCGTTCCTGCAATCAAAAGACCCATATCAAGCTGGATAACTTTTTTGCCGTCAAGTAAATCAGGGACTTCCGAGTTAACAATTCTGCTTGCCAAACCTTCAGCAATCGCTGTTTTACCAACCCCAGGTTCACCAAGGAGAACAGGATTATTCTTTGTTCTTCTTGCAAGAATTTGAATAACACGTTCAATTTCTTTTTCTCTGCCTACGACAGGATCAAGTCTTTGTTCCGCCGCAGCCAAAGTTAAGTCGGTACCAAATTCATCAAGCATGGGAGTTTTGGTTTTTCCGCCAGGAGTTGCCGCAGAAGATGAACGTCCTCTGCTTCCTGAACCGGCTTCCGCTTCAACCGTACCGCCACCTTTGATTTCGCCGAGCATTTTTACAACATTTGTTCTGACCTTGTTCAAGTCAACACCCAAGTTTTCCAATACTCTTGCCGCTACACCGTCTCCTTCTCGGATTAATCCTAAAAGTAAGTGTTCCGTACCGATATAATTGTGACCTAATTGTCTTGCTTCATCCCATGAAAGTTCCAAAACCCGTTTTGCACGAGGTGTGAACGGAATTTCCACAGCAACAAAGCCTGCACCTCTGCCGATTATTTCTTCGACAGCCGCACGAGCGTCTTTAAGTGTTACGCCCATTGATTTCAAGGTTTTTGCCGCTACACCCGTTCCTTCTCCAATAAGTCCGAGTAAGACCTGCTCCGTTCCGACAAAATTATGTCCCAAACGGCGTGCCTCTTCTTGTGCAAGCATAATGACCTTGATTGCTTTTTCTGTAAATCGTTCAAACATTATATTTCCACCGATAGTATTCTATTATAGTTATTATTTTACAACAAGACATCGATATTGCAAATAAAATTAATAATTATTTTATATTTTCCAAAAGTTTAACGGCGGGATAATATGAAGGTGAAACTTCAAGTGCATTTTCAAGTGACTTAATCGCTGTCAATTTCTCGTGTTGAGCCAATCTTACTTCCGCATCGAGAAAATGCAATTCCGCATCTTCCCACACAATTTCTTTTCCCGTTGCCAAAAATTTTTCGGCATAATCATAATATCCGTGATTATAAAGAACTCTGCCGGTATATTTATAGACTTCGGGGTTTGTGTCGGCAAAATATTGAATACTGTTTATCAAATTTTCCGCATATGTATTCATTTTAAGACTTAATAACGTATCCAAATCCGTTTCGTAAAAATTTCTTATTTGAAAAAAAGAAGGTTCTTTTGTTCTTCTTCTTTCAATATATCCGGACAATGCCTTTGCCCAAATAATCAACGGCGACGTATCTTTCAAAGAAAACCAAACTTTATCCGCAGTTGCTTTATCGTTTTGATAAAGTCTGCAATAGCCATATTCCGTAAACATGTGCAATTTTTTGAACAAAACTTCCGCACGCTCGTATTTTTTGTCGAAAAACAAAACTCTTGCAAGCGTTTTCAAAGAATCGTCGTTATATTGGAATTTACAAACTTCTTCCGCTAACGAGTAATCTTTTTTATCAAAAATTATTTTGAATAATTCAAATCTGTTCATATTAATAGTCTGATTAAATATTATCTTCTGCGGTCGTCGTTGTCAAACCCTAAGTTGAAACTATCCATCATTTGACCCATCATCATTGTTTTAATAATTTCCGGATCAATTTTATTTTGGGACGGAGTACCGTCTGCATTTTTTTGTTGTTGCTGTTGCTGCATCAACAAAAACGGCATCATCATATCAAAAGAATTTCCTCTGTTATAATTGTTTCCGCCTCCGAACATCATCGCCATTTGTGCCGCATCACCGTTCATAGCATAGTATTCAGCCATTTGCTTATACGGGTTGAAATTATTATTGTTGTTATTTACGTTATTTTTGTTATTTGAAGCATTTGCATTATTTGTCGTTGTTTTTTCGTTTGAAGCAACCATTCCGACAGAACCGCCGACTTCGTTTTGCGGCGGATTAAAAGAATAGCCCAACTTGCTCAAAGTTCTGACAGCATCCGCAATTTCCTTATCCGAAGGTTGTGCTTTTGAAACCTTTACCAAATCTTTCATTTCGGAAGATGCATCACCTTTTTTATTCGTTGTATTGGGTCGTGTTTTTCTGTTAAGTTCAGCATTTACACGTTCTTGTTCTTGGATAAGTCTTGTTTCCTGAATAACCTTATTTGCATCAGGATGAATATTTTCAGGATAAGCTCCGTGAATCAACTTATCAATATCCGAGTCAATAGAAACAGTTTCTTTTGCCTTATCCTCAGGTTCTTTTTCTTTCTTGGCGAAGAATGCACCCGGATCAACAAGCATTTCTTGTATTTCGTCTTTAGAATATTTTTTATATGTGCAAGGTGAAATATTACTGTTCATGCAGTTCGTAGCCTGAATTGCATATGACGATAATATCGGCACACTGTTAATTGATGCAACTTTTTCAAAAGCTTCAACCGCCTTATCTTTCATACCGACTTTCATATAAGCAATTCCGCTGTAATAAAAAGCGATTGCATTCGACGGATCGGTTTGTGAATAATCTTCCAAATCCTGAATACATCCGACATAATCGTGATTTTTATATTTATTAATTGCTACTCTTACCGCATAAGGACAAAACTCAGAAGCCGTAACCTGAACAAACAAGCCCGTCAAAATTGCACCTATGGTTAATATTTTTTTAAAACGTTTCATTTTTCTACCCGTATATTTAATTAATTATTTTTGAAATTTTTTCAACATATACCCACTGTTATTATACAACACGAAATAAAAAATATTCCTACTTCAGTTATATTAATTTTTCAATCATTTCCTCATCGCGGTTAACTGTTGTGTGTTCGCTAATATTTTAAAAGTTTCAAACCTTTTTCTTTCTTCATAAAAAACATTTTTTCAATAAAAATTGTCCGTTATTTTGAAAAAATCATATAAAAACCTAAGCCTCAAAGTAAAAAACAAAAACATAAACTTTTGTAACAAATGTTAAAGATTTTATTATTTTTTACGATATAATTGAAGTAAAAAGAGAGTCATTGTGTGTGTGGGGTTAATCAATGAACATTTCGCAAATAAACACGAATCAAAAAATTCAGATTTCTAACAAAAATTTAAAACAAGTAAAGCAAGAAACACCAACAGAACAAGGTGTTCAGCAATTTAACAAATCAACAAGTTCCGCTTTTATGTCCTACGGACTTTCTCAAATATCATTTGGCGGAGTACAAAAAATTGAAGACAAACCGCAAACAGAACAAAGCGGTGCAAAAACAGTAAATTTATTCTATTTCAGTGATACGCACGGAGAGCTTTCCGGATTACCGAAACTTGCTTCGGCAAAAGAAGCATGTGAAGAATATTGCGGCGGCAAGGAAAATCTGACGGTATTAGGTTCGGGAGACTTAATCGCAGGCAGTCAGCAACCTGTTATTCACGCAACAGTTGATGTTGTAAACAGTTTAGGCATGGAAGCTACCGCGATGGGTAATCACGAACGCGGACGTTCCGATGCTAAACTTAATTCACTTAATGATGATTTGGCACCCGATATGCTTGCTATCAACGCTTCCAAAGCAGATAAGGCAAACTGTCAACTCGCAAATTCTAAAATTTTAAAACAAGGAGACCAAGAATTTATCGTTGTCGGTGCACAACCGCTTACCCCGATTCAACACGCTGAAGATATTGCAACTGCTATCGATACGGAAGTTTCCAAAATAAAAGAAGTTCGAAAAGCAGAAGGTAAAAACGAAAATCTTCCCGTTGTATTTTTAAGCCATATGGGACTTTCCGCAGACAAAACCGTTGCGGAAAAAAGTTCAACAGTAAATGTAATTTTAGGCGGACACACACACTTGGTTGAAAACAGCAAAATTATATCAGAAAACGGCAAAGAAGTTTTAGTTTTGCAAGGCGGAGCAAATAATGCTCATGCTCAAATTGTTCAAATGAACATCAGCGAAGACGGCACTGTAACGGCAAATGCAAAAATTCTTGATTTAAAGAAAGATATAAAAGGAATTTGCCAAGAAATGGAACAATTCTACGGAATTGAAGGTAAAACCGAAGAAGCACTTTCCGCGGCAAAAGGCGGCGAAAATATTGCGGAAAAAGCTCTCAGCGATAATGTCGGACCGAAAATTGATATCGCATATGTTCCTGAAGGGGAAGGTTATATAAACGACGGCCGCGAAAGAAATTATTCAAACCCCGTTTCAAATATTATGGCAGATGCTATGCTTTCCGCAACGAAAGATATGAAAACTCAAGTATCATTCTTTAATGCTCCGTCATTAAAAGATACTTCCATCGAAGATAAACAAAATCTTACAAACTACGACATTATGGGCAGAATGTTACCATTTGGCGGTGAACTTACCGTTGCGGATTTACCGGTAGATAAAATGTACGAAATTATTGAGCTAAAAGCTCAAGGTATTGTAACGGGTGATTCTGAACTTTGCCAAGTCGGCGGCATGGTTTATTCTGTTGATGCTCCAAAAGCAAAAGCAAGATATGATGCCAATATCGGCATTATGCAAGCCGAAGACGATTTGAAAAAAGCAAAAGAAAACGGCGGTGATGTCGCAAAAGCTGAAGCAAATCTTGAAAAAGCTAAATCGGATTACGATTCTTTTCCGAAATGCGTTGAAAAAATTATGATTTTAAATGATGACCTTTCTGAAATTAAAATCAATCCAAAAGCAATCGCAAGAGGAGATTTCGACGGAATGACCATCAAATGTGTTCTGAATGATTTCTTGGCTCATGAAATGGGTGTGGATGCTAACCCCGATTACAATTTGCAATCAACAGGAAAAGAACTTACCAAAGTTTTTGAAGAAGAACTTGGCGAAGTTAAAAAGTACAATGATGATACTATGCACATCGATCATAACGATGTCAGAATTTCCGTTCAGGATAAAGACGGTTTAATCAACGGTTACTCCGTTCCTACGGGAATTAATTCAAAATATTGGTACTAATCAAAATTTCATTAAAAAAATCGATTTAAAAAAATGGCATGTTTATTAATATATATTCATGTCATTTTTTAATAACATCGATTTATACATAAAAGATTCCCTAATCAACGGAAAAGTCTGCCGTTTCGGAAAAAGCACAGTAAATATCTTCGTCAGTCCCATTTCGGCACAAATTACGGATGTCCAAAAACAGGACTATTATTCAATAGTCACTAAAGCCGTCAATATTTGGAATAACTTTGCACCTGTCAGATTTAATATAATCAACTCTCCGCAAAATGCCGATATCATTATTGTTTGGACAAAAGTCGGAATAAAATTTGAAGGAATGTGCAAATTTCCGAGCATTGTTGCCTCTGAAATTAAAAAAGTTACAATCGAAATAGGTCTGCCTAACCCTAATTCACCCAAAATTATCACAAACGAAACAATATTACACACCGTCCTGCACGAACTCGGACACTCAATGGGTTTGGGACACGGCACAGACGAAAACGACCTTATGTTCGTTCCGCACAAAAAAACGCTAAATACCCCAAGCAAAAACGATATTTTCGTCCTGCAAACACTTTATAAAAATGCTATCGGCTCAACCAATATTTCAAAATAAAAAAGCGAACTTACAAAGCCCGCTTTTCTTTAACCATACATTCACTACACTATGCGGCGACTGCTTCTTCCTCATCCATTGAGGGAAGAGAAATCGAACCCGTATTTATTTCATCTATAACACCTTGGAGCATATCATCGAAGGATTGCTTTTCTTGATTAATATACTGTTGAGCATTGATATTATTCAGTTCTACCTTATTTCCTTTTCTGTCTGTCAACGTATAAACCGAAACACTGCCTGTTTGTTCGGCATCCGCAACATATTTTGTTTCAACAGAGTCAACCTTAACTCTTAATCCAAGACCCTGACAAGCATTTTTAACTGCGTCAGAATTTTGTAAATCCGTTGTGTGGAACAGGTTCATAGCTTTTTGTTGAACGTTCAATCCCGCACCGGCAAATGCATCAAGATTATCAAGTTGGATGGGATGAAAGACGTCCATATTATCCAAACGTTGCATTACATCAAATGCTATTCCTTTTGGAAATACTTTCTTTTGAACAGTTGCTAACAAATTTCCTGTTGAAAAATTTGACATCTTTTATCTCTCTCTTTTCTCTCTGTACATATATATAAAGTATATACTTCAAAAATAATTGCCTTTTTATTTAGCAATTATTAAGTTTTGTAAACATGCTCAAACATGGACGGAACATGGGTTTCGAGGATTTTGAGAAGAGAAAAAATGTGTTAATTATGCAGCTTTGTCGAAGGTATGTTCGCACATGCCGGCTTTACGCCATTCACAATTTCCGCATAATTCTTTATGATTTTCAGGGTTCATGATGAAATTTACTCGTTCCATTAATTGTTGCCATGACAAAACGAGTCCGGTTTTTAAAAACATCATATCTTTAACTTTATCGTCAAGTTGAGCAAGGAAACCTTTATTGCATCTGATACCGTTTTCACCGCGAGCATTCGGGCAATTTTTGCATAAATCATCCTGACCGTCCACTATTCTTACGAACGTGTCCGGATGTTCTTTTAATTGTTCGGAAATTGTATCCCAACTTGTTTTGTGTGCTCCGTCGTAACCTTTGCCTTCATATCCGGGCAAACATAATAAATGGTGTGCTCTTAAATTTAAAACTTCTGTCATTTCACTTACCTCTGAGTTCGTAAAACTTCTCAAAAATCATAATTGCCTTTTTTGAAAAAATTTTATAAAAAAATGATATTTTTCTTAACGATTTATCAAAATTTCCATGCCCGACCCGATATATTAATTTTTGTTAAAATACCCAAATACCCCACCTGTCGTATTTTTCAATAAATTCTCAAAACACTTACTGTTATTGGATTTACAGATTAGCATTCTTAAGAAAATTTGCGTTTACAAAACTTCACAAACATGAAAAATTGAGACAATAAAAAATTTTTTCGAGATTTTAAAAAATAGTAGTGGTGTAAAAAAATAATTCGGAGTTTGAAATAAATGAAAATAAATGCTGTTTCTCAAGTTAGTTTCGGTAACGCGTTATCAACTCGTCAGGAACAAGAGCAAAAGGCTTTAATTAAGGAAGTCAGACATGCATTAGGACATGATGATGCTATTTCGGTAGGGAAAATATATGCAGCCGGCAATCCTTCAACAGAAGGTCAAGACACGGGTGTCGGCAAAATTAATTCACAAGAAACGGTAAGAATGTGTGAATTATTACAAGTTTACGCAGGTGCAAACGCAATTAAGAGTTTCCCCGCAGGTCAATTAGGTTCAAGACCTGCATATACAGACCAAGGATATTACGGCTCATATCAACGTTCAGCTTTGACATTAGGCGAAGACAACATTAACTTATTCAATCTTACAAAACCGGAATACGGTTCAATTCTTCCCGAATCAGAAGCGAAGAAAATGGCTGACCGTCACGAAGCAAGCGGTGTCGGTCAAAACAAAATCGATTACGCAAACGAACTTAACAGACAAGACCCCGAAAATTATCCTATCAATGAACCTTTGAAGGTTGCATTTAAGAACTTCAAAGAAATGGAAGCAACACCTGAACTTTCAAAATTAAGAAATGAATTTGAAGCATACAAAGTTCAAAAAGAACCTGTTGATATTGATGATATTCAAACGAGAGCGGCACTTTTCCCGACATTGAGAAAAGAAAACAAACTTGATTTCTTCAAAGGTTTTGACAAAGATGCTGCAGTCAGAGCGCAAAAGATGCCTGAATTTGAACAAATGAAGAAAGACCATGCTGATGAAATTGAATTCTTCAAGTTTAAGCAATTTATTGCGGAAAAAGAAATTGCAGGAGCAAAGAAAGAATTAAACGACAAGGGAATGGATTTATTTGTTGATATGGCAATCGGTTTCTCTTGGGCGGAAGAATGTATGTATCCTGATGCATTCCTTGACGGAAACAACGGAAACAAAGCATCATTAGGCTGGGGACTTCCGGTTCTTGATGTTGAATCATTGACACAAAAAGATGATTCACCGGCACACAAACTTTTGAAAGACAAAACAACTCTCAACTTAATGAGAGCAGACGGTATCAGATTTGATGTAGGTTGGTCTTATGCAAAACCGTTATTTGATAAAGGAAACGGTATGCAACACCTTGATTCAACTACAAAAATCATCAAAATGTTTGAAGATACCGCAACAGAAATCAAAGGTAAAGATTTTGACCAAAGAAAATTGGTATATGAATTTGATGCAAACGGAACAGACTTTGACTTGTTAAGAGACAACAAAGTTCTTCAAGAAATGAAGGGTATGGTTGTTCTTACGATGGTTGAAGAAAGAAACGATGCACAAAATATCGGATGGAAAAACACAAGCTTCTTGAAAGAACAAGTTGGCTTAAACGACGATAAAATGTTAATCGGCACAAACAACCACGACAGAGAAAGTGTTATTGAGTGTGCAGAAAATCCTCAAATCAGAGAAGAAAACGTCGGTGCATTGATGAGAGTATTCAACACATCAGATTGGACTCTTTTTAAAGACAATAACAATTTCAATGAAAATAACAGAAAATTCACGTTAGGCAAATTTGCAGAATGTTTCAACGTTAAGAACCAATTCACCTTCTACAACGATGTTCTCGGCAGACGTGACAAAATCGATACTCACTGGAAGGCTCCTGTTCAAGACGAATACCGTGCAAGACTCGAAAGAAATTACGAAGAAAACTATCACAGAGCAGTTCAAGACGGTTACGGCTTAAACTTGATGGACACTTACAGATTCATCATGGAACGCAGAGGACTTGATAAAACAATGCCGGAATTGTTCAATAAAGTTAAAGCTTTTGGTGAATACTTGGCAGAAAAAGGCGGTATTTATACAAGAGAACAAGCTGATGAAATTGAAGCAAAAGAAGGCTATAAGAAAATCGGTTAATTAATAATTAAAATAAAAAAAGACCTTAATAAATAAGGTCTTTTTTTTTGAAAAAATCCAAAACTCGCATTTACATTTCGTTACAAATATAATTTTTCATTACGATTTTGTAATATTTAATATGGAATTTTTAATCAGACCATCATTTTAACCAAACGATAAATGATGTTTAAGTCGTGGGAGTTCATTTTTTTAATAATAGAATAAATTTGCTGAATTTTTTCATTATCATCAAATTCAAAATGCTGATAGTCAAAAAGCTCTTTTAGTTCGATATTCAAAGCATTAGCGATTTTTATGAGGTTTTTTGTCGGGAAATTTGTTCCGCATTCTATCGCACTCAAACTTCTTTGATCGATATCAATCAACTCAGCAAGTTGTTGTTGAGTAATATTTTTAGATTGCCTGATTTCTTTAATTCTTCGCCCTAAAAGCTTTCTGATGTTATTTTCCATAATATCCTCAAATTTAGGATATTACAGATTTTCTCGGTATAAAACGAGCTATTAGATAGTAAATATATTGACATTACTATCCACAAACAGTATTATACTATTAATATATCATATTTTAATTATTTTTTAGATGTAAATATAGTAAATTTTCAGGACAATTAATGAAAAAAGTTTCGGTAATTATGCCATGTTACAACAAGGCAGAATATGTAGAAGAAGCGATAGAATCGGTTTTAAAGCAGACCTATAATAATATTGAAATTATAGTAGTCAATGACGGTTCGACTGATAACAGTTCAGAAGTAATAAAATCGATTTCAGACAGAAATGAAAATATTATTTTTTTTGATGAAAAAGAAAACAGAGGAGTAGTTTGGGCGAGAAATTTTGGAATTGCAAAGGCAACCGGGGAATTTATTTTGCCATTAGATGCGGATGATACAATTCAACCGACTTTTATTGAGAAGGCTGTCAGAATTTTGGAACGTAATTCCAAAATGGTTATCAGTTGTAAAAATGTATTTGATAAAGATGCTAACGATAATAAGGGATTAATTGATACTCAAAAAATTGTTTTAGGTGATGAAATTTTTGTTTGCACATCTATGTTCAGAAAAACCGATTTTGAAGAAGTCGGAGGATACAAAGAAATTTTTAACAAAATCGGTTGCGAAGATTTTGAATTATATGTGAATTTTATAAGTAAGGGTTATAAATTTTATAAAATAAACGAAAGATTATTTAACTATCGACGAAATACAAACAAAAACCGAACAAGTATACAATTATCAAACAGTTTTAAAATAAAGAAAAAAATAGTTGAACTGTATCCGGACTTGTTTTTAAACGAAAAAAATATAGAAATATTATTTTCAAGTCCTGAATATATTGCTCTTTTACAAAAGAAACGAAAAAAATACAGAAAATTATTTAATACAATGCTTGCGGTTTCTATAATTGAATTTGTTGTATTTTCGGCACTAATTTGCACAAAAGGATTGTTATGGTAAAAGTATCGGTATTAATGCCAGTTTATAATACAAAAGAAGAATATTTGAGAAAAGCAATAGAAAGTGTTTTAAATCAAACATTTTCGAATTTTGAATTTATAATAATCAATGACGGTTCAACTGATGACAACGTAGAAAAAGTCGTTCTTTCTTATGATGATAAAAGAATAAAATATTTTTACCAAAAAAATATCGGTCTGCCCCTTACAAGAAATAAATTAATGGATATGGCAACAGGAGAATATATTGCTCTTTGTGATCACGACGATATATCAGTCCCTACAAGATTTGAAAAGGAAGTAAATATTTTAGATAAAAATCCAAATATCGGATTAGTAAGTTCTTCTTTCAAATTTTTTCCGGATGAAAATGTTATATACAGAAACGGGTTCGTAAAACCGATTGACTTTCTTACAACTTGTGCCGTTGCACAACCTTGTGCGATGCTTAGAAAATCGGTTTTTGATAATAATAATTTAAGATATGACGAAAAATATTTTCCGGCTGAAGACTACGAAATGTTTACAAGAGCAATTTTCTTCACGGAAATGTATAACATTTCAGAAATATTGCTTTATTACAGATGGCACGGAAATAATTTGTCTATAACAAAAAATGAAACTCAAAACAAAAATGCAATAATTGCACGTAAAAATTTAATTGATAAACTTGCGACAAATGAAAAACAAAGAACGGAAATCCTTCTGAAATACTCTAATCCCATTAAAAGAAAATGGTATGAATGGATTTTTTCCGTAAAAAACAGAACATATGTCGACTGCAGTAAACAAAAAGAAATATGCTTTTTCGGATATATTTTCAGGAAAAACAAAACATCGTAGCAGATTTTCCCCAAGAGAGAGGATTGGTTGTTGTACGGTGTTGTTCGCTGTTTTTAAATATTTTTAAATACATTTT
>CACZSN010000029.1 GCA_902783835.1 uncultured bacterium | reverse complement strand
TTGACTCGAACTTGTAATTTGCTCTCGAAGTCGCAAATTACGGAGTTCTGCCCTACGGGTATCCTGTCTCGTAAGGCTCACGAAAGGTTCGCTAACGATACAGGGGAGTCTCTCCAAGCCCACCATTTAAAAAAGACCTCAAACGAGGTCTTTTTTTGTTGAAATAATACTTTAATAAAAAATCTTCTAATTAAAAATCTTCTAATTAAAAATTTCAGTTTTAAAAGCTTTACACCATTCTTTATATAAATCTTCTAATTTATATTTTGCATTTGCTGGACTTGTAGATGGTAATTTGTAACACTCATATTTCTCTAAAATTTCAGGAAAATACTTTTTGAATGATGTATACGATTTGTTTCCGTTTAAACAAATTACATTTATTTTCGGGAACTTTTTTAGTAACTCAGCGATATTATTAGGTTTTTCCTCTTTTATGTTTGAATCTAAACTGCCGTTTCTTTTGCAGGATTGTATAACATCCCAAAGTGCGATTTTATTTTCTAATAATATTTTTAATTTATTTTCATAATCTGTTTTGTATAAATTATCATTATGACAAAAAATTCCCATCAATTTCCAAAATCTGTTTTGCGGATGTGCATAATACTCAGCTTCATCAAGCGATTTTACTCCGGGCATTGAACCCAGTATTAATATTTCCGAATTTTCGTCTGCATTAGGTAAAAAACTTTTACAATTTTCCATTTCTCTATTTTATCATAATTTATTATTTATTATGACGTTTTGTTAAGTCGATTTGATTTTTTTGTAAATAATTTGGTCTGTAATTTTTTCATGAACATGAATAAACACTTGTATTATAAAAATCAAAGTGTTAAGATATGTAACAAACATGTGTTTAAAAATTAAAGAAATCACTTAAAAGTGCCGTAAATACATGTGTAAGTGTAAGTAAGAAGGAGTCAGTTATGCGCTTTGGTAAATTAACTATTAAACAATCAGAAGATCTTAAAACTCTTTTGCATAAAGCCAATGATACAAAATCAGCAAAAACCATAAATGGCGACTATGGCTCACTTAACAGCATTTTTAACCAAAAGAAATACGATGGCGAAAGCAATTCCGTTAAAAATGTTGCAACAACTTTAGCCGGCGGTGCGGATGCATTTAAAGAATTAAGTGAATCTGAAATCAAGCAATATGTTGCAACTGCTGCATTGATGGATGGTAATAATGACGGTGTTATTGATGAAAACGAATACAAAAGCCTCGTAGGTAAATCAGGTGTAAATAACACTCAACAAATCGATTCTACGGATATCGAAAAATTGATGAATGAAAAAATATTCTCAGAATCTTCTTATAATAATTTGATGACAGAAATCAATGAAATTTTGGGAGATGTTTCAGGAACGGAAGAAAAAGTATCTGATAAAAAAGGTATTTCAACAAAAGCAACCGGTGTTCAATATAACGATGAAACCGGCGAATATTCAGTAAACGTTGAAAAATTCCGTAGCGGAAAAGTTCAAGATGACGGAGAAGGCGGAACAAGATATCCTAACGGTTCATATTGGGGTATGGTAACAAACGCATATCCTGAAATTAATGAAGCTGATAAAGAAAAAGTTTACGACATGATTGGCGAAATGAACGGTTTCGATTGGCAATCACACACATTAATGCCCGGTGACAATCTTAAACTTCCTATCTTGGAATATGATGAAAACGGCAGAGTAACCGGTTATAAAAAAGCTGAAGAAACAGAAGAAAAAGCAGAAACTAATGAAAAAGAATCTGCTGAAGAAACAACTGAAAATGCAGCAAAAATGGTTGCAAACCGTGGTTATGAAGCTGAATATGAAATCAAAAATGATGATGGTTCGGTAACTAAATTTACGGTTAAAGCAGGTCAAGATCCGAAACCTGAAAATGCAAGTTCAGTAGCAACCGAAAAAGTTAATGACAACGGTCAATTGCAAAGAACGGTCGAAAATGACGGTGTTACAAAAGAATATTTATACAGCGGTGAAAAATTAGACGGCAAACCTGTTTCAATTAAAACAACAAATGCAGACGGTTCATATTCAGTAGAAACAAGAACATATGAAAACGGTGCTGTTGCAAGCAAAGAAGTCAAAGAATATGACGCTCAAGGCAATTTGATTCAAAATGCTGACAAAACTGCTGCAAAAACAGAAACTACACCTGCAAAAACAGAAGCAACAGATGAAGAATATGCAGGTTGGAGCGAAAAACTTTCAAGCGAATTGAAGACAGCTATCGAAAACGGCGATATGAAACAAATCGAAGATTCATTCAATCGTCTCCTTGATGGTGAAGCTCTCAGTGATGCTCAAAAATCACAAATGTTCTTGGAACTTTTGGATCAAGCGGCAGCTGCAAAAACAGTAAATGGTAATGAAGCTGTTGAAGATTTGATGGCTGAGTTCAACAATCCTTACGGTTCTTCAGACAAAAATCAAGTTAAATTGACAAATGAACAAAGTGCAGATGCAATAAAAGTATTGTTGAACAATAACAACAGCAAATCAGATTCTTGGATTACAGGAAGAATTGCTCCGACAATGGAAAACCTTATTGCTGAAGGTAACATTGATAAGGCTCTTGAATTGGGCAATTTGATGGAATCTAAGTACAACGATTCAGCATACAATTACATTGATACTAACAACTTTGCTCAAACATTGGCAGACAAAGCTATTGAAAATTACGGTGAATTTAGTGATAAATACGGCAGAACAATGGCTACTGTCAGACAAAACCTTTCGAAAGATGAAGATGCTGCTTTGAACAAAAAACTCTTAGATGCAGCAGTTTCTGAATATCCCGATGAATTGGAAGGTGTTTTGGAAAACGACAAAGTTTCTTACGAACAAACTTTGGAAGGCAAATCTACAAAAGAAAAAATTGAATACCTTTTGAGCGATGAATGCAAATGGGATGATTCAACAAAACAATACTATTTGAAAAAATATGCAAGCGAAGCGGAAATCAAAAACTTGAAAGATACAAGTTTAGGTTTCATGGCTATGTACTCAGCTTCACAAGAAGATTAGTTTCAAAAAATTATAAAAAGACGAGGGTTAAGTCCCTCGTTTTTTAATGCCAAAATTTCCAATCTCTCTTATTGAAAGCTTTTTGGTCGTTCGTCGCTTTTTGTTAATATTATTTTTTTATATAAAAATGCCTTTTTTTTGAAATTATGCTAAAATCCAATTATAAAATTTGAAAAGAAGGAAAGTCATGGAACAACAGCATAAAAGAACAATAAAAGAAGCATTAAATGTATTAGGAAAAAAGAACTTTGCTTTTATTGCACATGCGGGAAGTTTTCCTGCTGAAGAAGGCAAAAATACAGGATTTGGAAGTGTTTCTTCTAATGCGGGAAAAGCACTTATTGATTATGTAAGCGGAATTTTTAATGCTATTCAGTTAGGACCTGCAGGCAAGACAAAAGGTTGCGATGCTTCTCCTTATACGGGAACGATTTTTTCGAATAATCCTTTGTTCATTGACTTGGAACAATTAACGACAGATGAATTTTTTAATATTTTGTCGAGAGAAACATATCAGAAAATTTGCGATAATAATCCGAAAAAGGATGTAAATCGCACGGCTTATTCATATATTTATAAAGTTCAAGATGAAGCTTTGCGTGAAGCATTTGAAAATTTCAAAAAAGTTAACCCGTTCAAGTTGGTTGAAGCTTTTGAAAAATATAAAAAAGATAATGCCGTATGGCTCGACAAAGATTCTCTTTATGAAGCATTGAGCATTGAAAACGGTAATGATTATTGGCCGATTTGGGAAAATGAAGATGACAAACATCTTTGCAATCCTAAAGATGAAGATGAAAAGGCGAAATTTGATAAAAGAATTGCCGAAATTAAAGAAAAATATGCCGATGAAATTGAATTTTATGCATTTAAACAACTTTTGATATCTTTGCAAAATGCAAAAATCAGAGATTATGCATTTTCAAAAGATGTGAAAATGATAGCGGACAGACAAGTTGCGTTTTCCGACAGAGATGTTTGGGCATACCAATCATTATTCCTTGAAGGATGGTGTTTGGGGTGTCCTCCCGATTTGTTCTCTGCAAACGGTCAGGCATGGGGGTTCCCCGTAATTAATCCCGAAAAAATGTATAAAGAAGACGGAACACTTGGTGAAGCCGGCAAATTGATGAAGGCTTTGTTTAAGAAGATGTTCGTTGAAAATCCCGGCGGTGTGAGAATTGACCACCTTGTCGGTCTTATTGACCCTTGGGTTTACAAAGCCGATAAAACACCGAAACCGGAAGACGGTGCAGGCAGACTTTATTCTTCTCCCGAACATGAATTTTTGGGAAAATTTGCGATTGCAACGGAAGAAGATTTGGACAAAGAAGAAACGGTTGATTCTGAACACAGAGTTAAAACTTTGACTCCGGAACAAATTTCACAATACGGCAGATTGCTTGAAAAAATTGTAATCGGTGCGGCTGAAGAAGTCGGATTGGATAAAAATTCAATCGTTTGCGAAGATTTGGGTACCGTTACTTTCCCGGTTGAATCGGTTATGAAACAGTTCGGTTTGCAAGGAATGTGCCTGACACAGTTCGTTGTTCCCGATAATCCCGAGCACGCTTATCGCTGCAAAAACATTAAGCCGAAATCTTGGGTAATGGTAGGAACGCACGACAATCAACCGATTTCGATTTGGGCAAAAAATATCGTCAACACTCATGAAGGTTGGTTACACGGCAAAAATCTTGCGGAAGATTTGTATCCCGATGCAACTGCGGAAGAAAAAGAAGCTATTGCTGTAAGACTTTCTAAAGATGCTGAATTTATGCTCTTTAACAAGTTGGTTGAAATTTTCGCTTGTAAGGCGGAAAATGTTCAGGTCTTCTTTACTGATTTCTTAGGATTGCAAGAAACGTATAATGTTCCGGGAACTTCGGGAGACAAAAACTGGTCGCTCAGAATTCCGACGAATTATCAAGCAATTTACGAAGAAAATCTTAAGAACGGTTTGGCGATGAATTTGCCGAAAATCTTAAAACAGGCTATTTTAGCAAGAGGCAAAGAATTTGCTGATACGAATGCGGTTTTGATAGAACAGTTAGAAAAGATAGCATAAGATGTTTGAAATCCAAGCAGAAAGTATGTTTTCGGCGGCACACCATTTGCTGAATTATGAAGGCAAGTGCGAACATCAACACGGACATAACTGGAAGGTTGTTGTGGCTGTTCGAGGCGAGAAACTTGATAAATCAAATATTTTGGTCGATTTTAAGGCTCTAAAACGTGAATTGAACAGGGTTTTGGACTTAATTGACCATAAAGATTTGAACGAATTAGAATATTTTGGAGGGGAAAGTCCGAGTAGCGAAATGATTGCAAAATTCATTTTTGACGAAATGGCGAAAACCTTTGACTGTATGTGTTTTTCAGCAGTTTGGGAAACCCCGACATCTTGTGCAAAATATTATAGGACAGAAAAATAATGGATATTTTACATACAATTATATTAGGATTTATTCAAGGTTTGACGGAGTTTTTACCCGTTTCAAGTTCGGGACACTTGGTTATCACCTCGAGTTTGTATAAATTAATCTCAGGTAGCGAATTTATGCATGCAAGCGGAGAGGAAATTTTCACAGACATTATTCTTCACGTCGGCACGCTGTTTGCAGTTGTTTTTTATTTTAGAAAAGACATTATGAAAATGATTAAGGCGTTTTTGACGGCTTGTAAGACGAAGGATTTTTCGTCACTTGATTCAAAAATGCCGATTTACCTTGTTTTGGCAACATTTTTCACGGTAATTATTGCATATCCGTTAAACGAATTTTGTGAAAAAATGGTCTCATCACCTGCGATTGTAGGAATTTTCCTTATCATCACAGGGTTTGTGCTTTTTGCATCGGAACATTTTTCAAAGAAAACGCAAAATGATGGAGAATGTAATAAAATCACCTTGAAGCAGGCACTTTTGATAGGTGTTGCACAAGGTATTGCGGCATGCCCCGGATTATCACGTTCAGGCATGACGATTGCAGCCGGCTTGTTTGCAGGCTTAAACCGTGTAACGGCAGCAAGATACTCGTTTTTACTTTCTATTTTAATTATTTTGGGTTCGTCAATTTTTTACCCGATTTTAAAGTTGGAAAGTACCGAAATTGCGGGCTTTAATTGGACTGCAATCGGCGTTGGCTTTTTTGTATCTATGCTTGTCGGTTATTTTTGTGTAAAATATTTCATGCAGTTCTTGAATAGATATTCAATGAAGTGTTTTGCTTATTATTGTTGGATAGTCGGAGTTTGTGCCATAGTGTTTTTTAACTTCGTTAAGTAAAGGAGAAATTATGAACAATGCTGCTGTTGATTACATCAACGAAAAAACAAACAATTTCAAACCCGTAACGGGAATTATTTTGGGTTCGGGACTCGGTGAGTTCGCTGATGAATACGAAGGAATTAAAATTCCTTACGGCGACATTCCCGGTTTTGCACCTTCAAAAGTTGTAGGACACAAAGGTCTTTTGTGCTTTGCGGAAGTTGCAGGAAAACCTGTCGTTATGATGCAAGGACGTTTCCACTTCTATGAAGGTCACTCAATGCAAACCGTTACATACCCGATTAAAGTTATGAAAAAATTGGGTGTTCAAAACCTTATCGTAACCAACGCAGCAGGCTTGGTTCATACAGATTTTGCTCCCGGAGATTTAATGTTGATTGCGGATCACATCAATATGATGGGAACAAACCCGCTCATCGGTGCAAATGACGACGATTTAGGACCTCGTTTCCCTGACCAAAGCGATGTTTATACAAAAACATTGAGAGCTAAAGCTAAAGAAGTCGGCAAAAAATTAGGTATTGACCTTAAAGAAGGTGTTTATTGTGCGATGACAGGTCCGACTTACGAAACACCTGCCGAAGTAAAAATGCAAAGAAGTTTGGGTGCTGACGCTGTCGGTATGTCAACAGTTCCTGAAGCAATCATCGCAAACTGGTGCGGTATCAATGTTTTGGGTATCAGCTGCCTCACAAACTACGCTTGCGGTATTCTTGATCAACCGCTTTCTCACGCGGAAGTTACAGAAACTGCAAACAGAATTAAAGAAGACTTCAAAAAATTGTTATACGAATTGGTTAAAGAAGTTTAATTATTCTGAATGAAAAAGAACAGAAAATACCGTCATTTGGCGGTATTTTTTTGTTTATGTTAAAAACTTAAATTTATTTATATAAAATATCCTCGCGAAAGCTTTATTCTTGCAGATAAATGTCCTGCATACCTCGTAAATTCAAAATCAGACGTAAGAAAACTTTGTGAAGAGCAACTCAAAAAATGCCAAGTTAAATATTTTGACAATTATATGGTTCACAACATAAATAAAAACATATAGAGCAACTATCGGGATAACGATATGTTCGGTGAACTCGAAAAACTTAAAAAAGAAGGCATTATCAAACATTTAGGATTTTCATTCCATGGTGATCCGACTATGCTCAGAGAAGTTATCAAAGAACATAAGTGGGATTTTTGTCAACTTCAAATCAATTATCTTGATTGGGAAGTTGTAAATGCTGATGAACTTTATCAAATTGCTGATGAAGCGGGTGTTCCGATTATTGTAATGGAACCTTTACGCGGTGGAGTATTGTGCAATCTTCCCGATAAGGCTGTTGAAAAACTGAAACAGGAATGTCCTGATGATACACAAGCATCATTCGGTTTGAGATGGGTTGCAAGCAAAAAACGTGTATTTTCCTTAGCGGCATGAGCAATTTCCAACAATTAAAAGAAAATGTTGATACGTTCGTTAAGTATAGAGAATTTTCCGACAAAGAAACAAAGGTGGCACACGATATTGCACAAATTATTCAATCACAAGGGGTAATCAGTTGTACGGCTTGCAAATACTGTATGGAAGTTTGCCCGTTCGGAATTTTTCAAGAGCTTGTGGCATTGGCTATCAAGAAAAAGAATAAACCTGTTCCGAGTTATCCGGTTAAATATTTTATTTTAGCGATAACTTTTGGGGCATTGGTCGGCGGAAGTGCGGTTTTGTTGAGATATATTGAACCTTATACGTTATTCGGTTCTGCCGTAACTGTTTCAATGATTGGAATAATTGCGGTTTTGGCGGTTCTTGCAATCGTGTTTTTCAAAAACAGATTTTTCTGCACAAATATTTGTCCTGTGGGTGCATTACTCGGTTTAATCTCAAAATTTTCAATAAATAAAATTTATATTGATAGCCCATTATGCGTTTCTTGCGGAATGTGCGAAAAAAATTGCCAATCAGGATGTATAAATTCCAAGGAAAAATCAATCGACAATGAAACCTGCGTAAAATGTTTAAAATGTATTCATGTTTGCCCGAAAGAAGGTTTGAAGTTCGGTAAGGAACCCAAGCCCGAAGTTAAATTCAGCTTAAAACGTCGTCAGTTGATAATCGGAACGGCAGTGGTTTCGGTATTTGGCGGAATGATAAAAACAGGTCTTATTTTGAAAGATAAAATCATAGAAGGTTTGAAGGACTTTATCTTGCCGGCAGGTGCAGTGTCAAAAGAACGATTTGCAAACAAATGTTATAATTGTAATCTTTGCGTACAAAATTGTCCGAATAAAATTCTTGTTAAAGCTGATAATGAAATTCCTGTCGTTCACATAGATTATTCAAAAGGTTTTTGTAAATTTGATTGTGCAAAATGCGGCGAAGTATGCCCGTCAGGTGCAATTAAGCGTTTATCAATTGAAGAAAAGCAAAACACAAGAATTGCGATGGCGATGATAAACGAAGACAAATGTTCCAAATGCGGATTGTGTATAGATGCATGTCCGAAGGGAGCAATAATGAAAGTTGACGGAAAAACTATATTGAATGGTCATTGTTAAATGTTTCGGATTATGTTGTAAATCAAACACAGGGCATTCTTTTCAGCTTGTCGGAAACCGTTCAAAGTCATTCCGCAATATTTTCGGATATGTTGTTAGGTTCTGTAGCGGGACTATTGACTGTCAGTGTATTGATGTTTGTTATTTGCAAAAACTTGAAAAAAGAAACAGTTAAAGTAAATGAACAGTAAATTTGTTGAACTTGGAAATTATTTGAACGACTTGAAGAAGCAGGGTTTATGCCTTGCTTTTTCAGGTGGAGTCGATAGTTCGGTTTTGCTTTATATGTGTCGAAAAATGAATATTTTGGCAGTAACTTTTAATTCTGATTTTCAGACAGAAGAAGAAATTGAGTTAACAAAACATTTGTGCCAAAAATACGGTGTTCGTCAGATTATCATTGAAAAAAATGTATTTGAAAATCCTATTATTTGGGATAATCCGAAGGACAGATGTTATCATTGTAAAAAATTTCTTTTTGAAAATGCCGTAAAAATCGCTAAAGACAACGGCTTTGCTAATATTATAGACGGAACTAATTTTGATGATTTGAATGTCTATCGTCCCGGAAGAAAGGCATTGAAGGAACTTGGAATTATTTCACCGTTTGTAAAGTTTGAAGTTACTAAAAAAGAAATTCGGGAATTTGCAAAGGAATGCGGTACAGAGGTTTACAATAAACCGTCGAGTCCTTGTCTTGCAACGAGATTTCCTTATGGAACGAAGTTTACGAAAGAAAAACTAAAAGTAGTTGAAAAAGGTGAAAAATATTTAAAAAAAATCGGTTTCGAATGTTTCAGACTACGTCTTCATGGTGATATTGCAAGAATTGAAGTTCTTCCTGAAAAATTTGATGATTTTATAAAATATTATTCTTGAATTAAAAAAACTCGGAATTCCTTATATAACATTAGATTTAGAAGGTTTCCGAAGCGGAAGTATGGATTTATAATTGTATTAAAAAAGCGGAGTTTTAATTCCGCTTTTTTTTATAATGAATTTTTTATTCCTGCCATGATTTCGGCTGAAATTGTGCCGTCTGAATGGTCTGTTTTAGAAACATTTTTCATTTGGAATTTTTTCTTTCTCAAAAGCATATCCGTGAATGCTTCTATACGAGTGATAAATCCCGCTTCGCCGGTTTGTTCATCAATAGAAAGGTTCAAGAAAGCTTTGCCGTTTTGTTTTGCAAATCTTGAAATTCTTTCAACCATAAGTGAATCAGGACCGCAACCGAAAGCATTGATGATGATAATTCCGTCAATATCATTACTTTGAATGTAATGTGAAGCTGCACCGGTAATTTCGAGTTCATTTGCCCAATAGAGTTTTGAACCCATTGAAATAATGCCGTCTTTCATTTGCTGTTCGGTTAGTTGTTCAGCAGTTCTGCTTCCGACATTCATTGTTTCTAATTTGTCCAAAATACGCATACTGACTTGATTATCGTACAAATTGTAACCGTGAGCGATGACTGCTACCGTAATCGGATAAGATTTCTTTTCCGAAGGAAGCAAAACTTTGTTGTTTAAAGCATTTGAGAGTGCTTTTTCATAAGGAACACCCATATTGGACATAAGTCTGAAATTGTTAGAAATTTTTTGACCGTTTCTTGCTGCTTTTTTAATTTGTTCGATATCCGTAATGCCGAACTTTGCTGCCGCTTCTTTAAGAAAATCGTATAAACCTTGATGAGGAGCTGATTTGTCATAAGTAGCTTCAATCATTTCGAAATCTGCCTTGATGACATTTCTTATAATATCGGGCAACCCTCTGATTTTAGAACAATTGTAGATTTTCGGAGCAATTGATTGAATAGACGGCACAAATATTTTTTTTACCCCTTTTTCAATCAAATTTAAAACGTGTCCCGCGTATACTTTTACGGGAAGACAGGTTTCGGAAACAACAAGAGCCGCACCTTCCGATAGGGTTTTTTTTGTCGTAGGATCAGAAAGGATAACCTTTATTCCCAAACCTTCAAAAAATCCATGCCAAAAAGGGTAATAAGTATAAAATGATAATGCCCTTGGAATGCCTATTTCCATTTGATTTTCCATTTTTTCTCCAGTGTCTTAAATTATTCTGTATTCATTATAATACAAACATTTGTAACAATTTAAAAACATGCTTTATTTTGCTAACAAAAAAATCATTTTTGCGGTTTAATAAGTATGTCGTAGTGTGTGCGACGGAGTGTGTTTGAAAGGATAATTTATGACACAAATCAACGGTAACGGCTTGAATGGTATATATTTATCGCAGTTGAAAAAGCCTAACGAAGTAAAAACTTCATATTTGAATTTTAAGGCTGCACAAGACTCAGTTTCGTTCAGCAAAACACAGCAAAAACCTGTAATAACGACTCAAAAGATAGGAAGTGCATTACAAGTTTCATTCGGCGGACAAATGAAAAACCCCATGCCGCTCGAAACAAGAACTGATGCTATTCAAATGAAGGTCAGAGGGGTTGCGGCTCACCAAAAAGGCACTGAAGGTGCTGGTCCAAGGGCTCGTGACAACAATGTTGTAAAACTTGCGGATAGCCAATGGAAAGACGGTCAAAAACTCGATTTCAGATTTATCACAGATAAACGTGGTAATGAAAGACTTGAACTCGGAGTTCCTGAACTTGGTGGCTGCAAAAAAGGCGGAATTGGCAGAGTTCCAGACGAACTCGTTCCCGATTTGAAAAAACTTATGAAAGGTCACGAAAAAGAATTTCGTTTCGAACTTTCCAACGTAATTTCAGGTAAGTCAAAAGGTGCACCAACAATCGGTTTGAGAGTTAACCTTTTGTATACAGGCCATAACGAAGGCTTGAGAGAAAAGACAAAGAAAGTATTCACAGGATTTATGGATTCTAAGGATACTTCGGTAAGCAAACAAGTTATGTTGTACCAAGAACCGACTTCTCCTGAACAAGTTTTGGGCAAAATTTTTGATATCGAATCACAAGTTAACGGTCCGAAAGCAGTTGAAGAAATTAAGGGTGCAATCACTGCAATTTCCGACGAAATTAATAATCCTGAAAACAAAAAGATTTTGATTGTCGGTCACTGTAAGCCCGACGGTGATACTTTAGGTGCTGTAATCGGTATGAAAACGGCAATCCAAGGTGCTTATCCTGACAGAGAAATCGATTGTGCTGTTGATGATAAAATTCCTGGGCTTTTCAGAAACAAAATGCCGGGTATCGAAGACGTTAAGCGTCCTTACAACCCCGATAGAATTGCACTCGTTCAAGATAGTATTCAAAAAATGGAACAAGGCGAACAATCAGCAGCAACAAAGGCTCAAGTTCAAATTTTGAAAAATGAACTCGCTGATTTGCAAGACTCATCGAGATTGTTTGATGACGGTCCGTTGAAGGGTGAAGATAGAAAGAAATACGATTTGGTAATCCTTCTTGATATTCCTACTCCGAAGAGATTTTCGGGCGGATTTAAAGATTACATCGAAAATTCTAACAAACAAATCTACATCGACCACCACCCTCACAAAATCAACGAATGGATTGATGCGAAAGACGTTACGGGTGTAGATATGGAAAAAATCCATAAAAACAACCTCGCATTCGTTTCGGATATGGTTCCTGCGGCAACTCAACTTGTTACTATCGTTGCAGATAAGGCAGGTATTTTGGGTAATACAATGAAGAACAGTTTTGAAGAAGCAAGAAAGTTCGTATCTTCAATCATTACCGGTACTTCAACTGATACAGGTTCGTTTACAAGAACGGCTAACCTTCTTCCTGAGCACATGGAAATGTCTGTAAAAGATAGACCAAACTTCGCTCCTGAAGGTATGTCAAAATGGCTTATCGATGAAGTTAACGCAAACCAAACTGAAAAAGTTGATAAAAAATGGCTTCGTGACAATATTGTATTTGATGTTCCTGATAAGGCACCTGTAACAGAAGCAGGCAAAGGTGAACTTTCACCTCGTGACAAAATGCTCAAGATGGCTGTTGATGGAAAACACGTATATCCGGATTTAGGTGTTGGTGTTGTTTCTGTTTCATACGACGATATGTGTGAAATTTGGGAAGATTCATTGAAACATGATCCTGAATTCACCCTGTTGGACGTTCAAAACGGATTCAAGTATAGTGAAGTTATGGGTGCTTTAAAGGCTGACCCGTCAAAGGTAAACGCTCAAGGTAATCCGAAAGATTCTGAACTTCAAAGAAAAGCGAAAGAAATGTACTCATCACCATACGATGCAGACAAAATTGCAATTATGGCAATTCAAGATAGAAAAGCAGGCTTCGTAACTGAAAACTCAGAAGTTGCGGAAATGAACGGTATCAGACTTTCATTCCGTTCTGCAGATTGCTCAGATCACGCTGAATTGCTTTCTTCAATCTTTGATGGAGGCGGTCACGGTGGTGCTTCAGGCGGAAGAATTGACCTCCCGGGTGTAACAATTGATTCAAAACTTGCTGTTACAATCGACGGTAAAACAGAATATGATATCAAGAAAGTTATGAGCATGGCTCGTCACAACTTGGACGTTCTCCACGATGTCAACTTGACTCCTGAACAAAAACGTGAACAAATGCATGAAGTTAAGGTTGTAATCGATGAAAACCGCGGTATGCAATTCCACGAAATGATTGCGGAAATGGTTAAGGACATTAGAGCAAAACAACCGAAACCCGAACAAAATCAAGAAACCCAAGTATTTTACAGAAAATAATTTGAGATAATTTAAAAAGAGGCACTGTTGTTGCAGTGTCTCTTTTTTTGCGAAAATTTTTCGGTTGCGAAAACATTTTTTTTGAGTTATTATAATAAAGCCGTGCTCCGTGGGGAATTGCAATCCCTCGACTCGAAGTTAATGCGAGGCGTAGAGCCTATTGTGAGGCTCAGGAGATTTCGGCGGAAGGTATATGCATCGTTGACGTTATCGTCGGTCATGGCGTAAACCTCCGAACCGTGTCAGGGTGGGAACACAGCAGCACTAAGGAGAATTTTACGGGTGTGATTGTTCGGTAAAAGAGGTACATATAGCGGAAACCGGCTTTTTCTGTGTCGATAGATAGTGGCACGGCATTAATCAGGGCAAATTAATTGCTCTGATTTTTTATTGCAACAAATAGTGTTCTTGTTAAACCCTTTATGCTTTTACTCGTAAATTTTAATTTTAACACTATTAGTGTTAATAATGTTGTTTTAATAATTTTTCTAAATAACACTATTAGTGTTAAATGTCGAAACGAACTTCTCTGTGGTGATAACACTATTTGTGTTATTTAATTGAATTTAATTCTTGTCGTAATTCTTTTATCGGAACGGACAGAGTAGATTGGTTAGAGATTGCTGATTTCAGGCATTCTACATAGTTTTTTGCATCTTTTAATTTTTTATAGACCTGAGCGGTTGTATAGAACAAATCGCCCGAATCGGGATTTTCTTTAAGAGCTTTTTTTGCGACGGCAAGGGCACCTTGGTCGGTGTTAGTTTTCAACAGAATTTTAATAAACAGTTCAAAAGCTTTTGTATCGTGTGGGTTCAGTTCAACGGTTTTGTCTAAATTTTCAATAGCGTTAACGACATCTTCTTCTTCCCAATATATAGATGCCATATTAAAGTAAGCCCAGCTATAATCGGGGGCTTGTTCAACGACTTTTTGATATTCAGCAAGGGCTTCGTCCCGTCTGCCGGTACGTTTATATTCATAAGCGAGATAAAATCTTGCGATTGTATCGTCGGGGTTAAGTTGAAGGGTGTTTTCGAGATATTTGATAGCTTCTTGTGAGTTATTTTGCCTTGAATTAATCATTCCGAGGTGGAACATTGTATTTGAATCTTCGGTATCAATATTCAACACCTTTTGAAAAAGGACTTTTGCGTTTTCGTATTCTTTTTTTGTAACGTAAGCACAAGCCAAATTATACATATAGTTTGGATCGTCAGGTTCAAGTCTCATAGCTGTTTGGTAGCATTCAATGGCTTTATCGTCTTCACGCAATTTTTCGTAGACAATTCCCATATTGTAGTACAAATTTGCTTCATCAGGAAAAATTTTGACAAGATATTCCAATGCTTTCATCGCATTTTCGTTTTCGCCGATGTCCATAAGTTCGCATGCTAATTCTCTCATAGCCTGAAAATTAGTCGGATCATCATGTATTATTTGTCTTAATTCTTCAATTCTGTCGTCCATATTTTTATTGTACCTTTTTCAAAGATTTTTTTCAAAGAACTTTTTTGATTGCATCCGGTATGAAATTCAGCAAATCAGAGGCTAAAACACTATATTCCGTAAGTTTTTCGGCTGCCAAATCCCCGCTTAATCCGTGCAAATAGACTCCGATAATTGCGGAATGCAAAGGATTTTTATTCTGGGCAAGTATTCCTGTTATCATACCTGTCAAAACATCTCCGCTTCCTGCTTTTGCAAGGGCGGAGCACCCTGTTTTGTTTATATAAATTGATTTTCCGTCCGTAACAATTGTATTATGTCCTTTTAAAACAACAATTGTTTCAAGGTTTTTTGCCGTTTCCGTCGCATAATATTCTCTGTTACTTTGAATAATTTCAACAGGAACGGCAATTAATCTTGAAAGTTCTTTGGGGTGCGGTGTTATTATTGACTCTCCTCCAACTTTTTCAATATTGCTTTTTGACAGTGCGTTCAAACCGTCCGCGTCAATTACAACCGGCTTTCTGTTTTGTTTGATAAAATCCGTTACAAACTGCGTTGTTTCTTCATTTTGTCCGATTCCTGAACCAATTGAAATGACATCATAATTCTTAGAAATATTAATAACACTAATAGTGTTATCCTTCGATATTGTTCCGTTTTCAGTTTGTTTTAATGAAATTGTCGGAATATCTGGAGTGTAAGAATGAACAATATTTGCCGCATCTTCTACTGTTGCAAGGGTTACATACCCTGCTCCAACTTTTAGGGCAGAGAGTGAAGACAAAATCGATGCACCGGTGTAGGATTTTGAACCCGATATATTCAAAATATGTCCGAAAGTCCCCTTATGTGAGTCTTGCGGACGTTTCGGAAAATATTTTAATACATTTTTTACAGTAATACTTCGCATTGTCTTATCCCCTCATAAACGGCTATTGCCACGGAATTAGACAGGTTTAAACTTCTTTGACCTTCTTTCATAGGGATAGTAACTGCGTTATCCCAGTGAGCATGAAGAAAATCTTCCGGCAATCCTTTTGTTTCTCTTCCGAAAACGAGAAAATCTCCCTTTTTGAAGTTTACTTTTGTATAAACTTTGTCGCTTTTTGTTGTAAAGTAGTAGAAATTCGAGTTTGGATATTCTTTGAGCAAATCATCGATTTCATTGTAACGTCTGATGTTTACGGCATCGTGATAATCAAGTCCGCACCGTTTTAAATGTTTGTCGTCTAAGATAAAACCCAATCTTCCGACCAAAAACAACTCAGAGCCGGTGCAAGCACAGGTTCTGATGATGTTTCCCGTATTTTGCGGAATTTCGGGTTCTACTAAGACGATATTAAAATTAGCGTTTTCCATAATTAGTCGTGTTTAAGCGTAAAATATTTTTTCCCTGCAACAATTACCGGTAATCCTCTGAGTACGCAGAAAATTACGGCGAGCCATACACAAACATCCGTCAAAATGACGAACCAGTTTGCAGGTTGCCAACCGGGGACGTGACAAGCAATTACAGCCATAAAAGCGAAAACTTTTGCTCCGCCGTAAACTGCTCTTGAAAATCTTGAAGCTGTTAAAAATCTGCCCAATTTACTTTGAACCATACTGTCCGAACCGAATGCAGTGCATCCTTCCGCAAAAGCAAGGCCTCTTAAAGTGTCGCAAACAAAGCTTCTTGTCATTACGATAAGAGGAACCCATACTCCAATCCATCCGTAGAACGCAAATACAATCCAATATGCGTTTTCGACAATTCTGTCTCCCAAGATGTCTATGATTGAACCGATTTTTGATGCTTCGTTGAATTTTCGTGCAACCCAACCGTCAAGTGCATCGAGCAAAATAACGGCAAGTGTTAAGCCGACTGCTGTCCAATAGAATGTTGAATTTTGACTTTGATAATCAAGCATTAACAACAAATAAAATGCAAGAATTACTCTGAATAGTGAAATTAAATTTGCCATTTTTATCTCCGTTATTTCTTTTTGCTTCTTGAGAGTTTAAAATCAACTTTATCAAGTCTTGCACGTCTTTCACCGAGCATAATTTTTTCGGCTTCTTCCAAAATGCTTACGACTTGATAACCGTTTAAACCGTCACTTCTCGGTTTTGTGCCGGTTTTGAAGCAGTTGAGGAAGTGTTGACATTCAAGCTTTAACGGTTCAATTTCAATGAAATCGAGCGGTTCCGGTTTTGCTGCACCCGGAGTTGTGTGGTCAATAATAACCAATTTATTTGTCGGTAACGTATCATCGAAAATAGCAGTTGCTTTTGTTCCTCTAACGAGCATGTTTACACGTTTTACGGGGTGAATCCAGCTGTCTGAAATTTGTCCTACGACACCGCCTTCATACTCAATAGTGACGTGGGTTATGTCCATAATGTCGTTTTTATCTGAAGAAACACCGACAGCACTTATAACTCTAACGGGTTCTTTGCCTAAAACGTACGCTGTCATTGAAACATCGTGCGGTGCTAAATCCCACATAACGCTTCTGTCATTTTTGAAATAGTTGATATTAAGTCTGTCGCTTTGAATATATGTGATTTCACCGAGCATACCTTCATTGATAATTTGTTTCAATCTGTTTACTGCCGGGTGATAGAGCAAAAGGTGTCCGACCATCAAGGTCAAACCTTTTTCATCGGCAAGTTCCATTAACTTTTTCGCTTCGTCTGCAACTGTCGAAATCGGTTTTTCAACGTAAACGTGCTTGCCTGCGTTCAATACGGCACTTACAACCTTAAAGTGAGTGTGGCTCGGGGTTACAACCGCAACCGCTTCAATTTCCGGATTGCTTAATACTTCGTTAAAATCGGTTGTGAAATGTACATTTTCATATTCCATCGCCAATTTTTTAAGGTTTTCTGTATCCAAGTCGCAAACCGTATTTAAGGCACCAAGGTTGTAAAAATTTCTTACAATATTTTTACCCCAAAGTCCGCAACCGATAACTGCTACGTTACGTTTAGACATCTTTTTTTCTCCATTTGCTATTCATTTTGATTTTTATATTTATATTATATGTTAAACATATTTTTAATTGTCCTTATAAAATTAAGATTTTATAAAGAAAGCGGTAATTTTATTCCGAAGGTTGAGCCTTCGCCGACTTTTGAGTTAACATAAACTTTTCCGTGATGATGTTTTTCAATCGTCGTTTTGACGAGATAAAGCCCTAATCCCGTGCCTTTGACGGTATGGACGGAATTTTCGACTCTGTAAAATCTTTCGAAAAGTTTTGGTAAATTTTCTTCCGCAATACCGCATCCGTGGTCAGTTACTGAAATATCCGCAAAATCACCGTCTTTTTTCAATACAACTTCTATCGAACTTCCCTCGGGTGAATATTTTATAGCATTTGAAAGCAAATTGTTGAAAACTCGTTCCATATTTGCGACATTTATCGGTAAAACAGTTTCTCCGTCAGGTTTTTCAAGGTTTATCTTAACATTTTTTTCATCGGCAAGAACGTGCATTGATGTAATCGTATCAGTCAAAACAGGTGTAATATCAGTCATTTCCTTCTCAAGTTCCACATCGGGCGATTCCAGTCTCGAAACGTCCAAAATGTCGTTAACCATTCTGTGAAGCCTTGTAACTTCTTTGTTTGCGGTTTCTGTGAACTCTTTTCTCGTTTCTTCGTCCAACTCATCGCCCATCGTGTATAACGTGTCAATGTATGTTCTCAAGACCGTTACAGGGGTTCGAAGTTCGTGTGAAACATTTGAAATGAATTGGTTTTTGAGATTATTGACCTCTGTTTCCTTTGTGACATCAAGCATTACAATGATATAACCGACATAATCATCATTTTGCATAAACATAGGCGAAATCGTGCATTTGATGATTTTTTTGTCAATCTCAACCGTGAATTCGGGAGGGTTTTTCAAAATTGTATCAAGCGGAATGTCCTTAAATTCTTCAATTTTATCCCTGAAACAATGTTCGCCTTGTGTGTCAGAATAGCACTGGATTTGCACCCCTTTGACATTTTCTCCAGAAACAGAAAGCATCTTTTCCGCAGCAAGGTTAATAAGTACAATTTCGTCCTCGTTATTGCAAACAACAACGCCGTTTACAATGCTCATCAATACCGCTTCAAGTTTGTTTCTTTCAAGTAAAATGCTTCCGACATTTTGTTCTTCGTAATTTTTTAATTTGGTTGAAAGATTGTTGAAAATATCAATTAATTCTTTCGTTTCTTTTCGTCCTTCAAGTTTTATTTTCGTGCCGAAATGGCCGTCAGAAATGTGTTTTAAGCCGTAACACAATAAATTTATTTCTCGTCTTGTCAAATATCTCGAAATTCCCCAAGAAATCATCACAATGAGCCACAAAAATGAAATCAGTCCTATAATTCCAGTTTTTTGTTTTTGGATTTGCTCTTTTGTGAATTTATCGGAAACAAACATTTTTAAATAAGCAAAAGTTGTGTATTTCCCTTCTTTTTCAATGTTTATGGGAGTGTTTATTCTTATTCCGTCAAAATTTTTCTGATTGTAGTTTTTGGATTTTTCGCTGAAAAATATTTCTCCGTTAGTTCCTGAAAACTCAATTAAATCAATGTTTTTGTCGCTTTGCAAAGTTGCTTTTGCAAGTGAGTTTAATACGGGAGAATATTCTCCTTTTGAATCTTCAATTATTGCGGATGATTGAATGGCAAGCGTTTCGGCTGAATTTTTTGCGTATTCCGCGAAATGTTTTTCTGAATATTCTGAAAAAACATTAACTGCCGAAAATCCTATGATTATTGCCGATACGGTTATTACGACAGTCGAGATTGCGACTGAAAAATTTTTTGATTTTTGTTCTTCCATAATATGTTGATTATACCATTTTGAGTTTTTTTTGCTCTCTCGTTAAGAATTGTATAGATTTTTGATACAAAATCATATTTTTGCAACACTTGACATTCAAAATCAATAACGACGGTTATTTTGCCAATCGTAAAAATTTTTGTAAACAAATATTTACATGAGTTTAGTTTTGTTAAGCATTTTTCTTGACGAGGAACTTTCAGCAAGTTATCATTTAAAAACGGGTAAATAGTGTCAAAATTACCCTTAATGAACGGGATAAATAGACTAAAACCCTTGATATCAAAGAAAAGATTAAAATTTTGTACAGTACAATGCATATTTATAAAAAATTGAATAAAAAGTATGCCACATGCAGCGAGGTGAATAAATGTTAAAGAAAACTTATTCTGAAAGAGTAACGCCGATGGGGATACCCAAGACTCGTTTGGATTATTTGCCGGACTTGATTGAAGTCCAAAAGAAATCCTTTGAGTGGTTTTTGACTGAAGGTTTGAAGGAAGAATTTCTTTCATACTCTCCGATTAAAGACTACACGGGTCGTTTGGAGTTGCACTTCTTGCCGAATTATACATTCGACAATCCGAAATACACTATCGAAGAAGCAAGAATACATGACGCAACTTATGCAAAACAGTTGAGAGTTATGGTTCGTTTGGTTAACCGTGACAGCGGCGAAATCAAAGAACAAGAAGTGTATATCGGTGATATCCCGACGATGACTGACAAAGGTACATTTATCGTCAATGGTGCGGAACGTGTTATCGTTTCGCAAATCGTACGTTCTCCGGGCGTATATTTCAAGAGAGAAATCTCACCGACCGGTAAACGTTTATACAACGCAACTTTGATTCCTAACAGAGGGGCATGGTTGAAGATTGAAACTGATGCGAATGATATAGTTCATGTCAAAATTGATAAAAACAGAAAGATTTTGGCAACAACATTGTTGAAAGCATTAGGTTTATCCGTTGCTGAAATGGAATCACGCTTTACCCACTTTGAATTCTTGAAGAAGACATTGGATAAAGATACAACAGAAACACAAGATGATGCATTGATTGAAGTTTACAAGAAATTGCGTCCGGGCGACCCTGCGTCACCACTTGGCGGTAAGCAAATTCTTGATGCAAGATTCTTTGATGAAAAGAAATACGACGTAGGTCGTGTAGGTCGTTACAAACTCAACAAAAAGTTGAACTTGAACATTCCTGCAACTCAAAGAACTTTGACAACGGAAGATTTGGTATCATCAATCGAATATTTGATTAACTTGACTTACGATGAAGGAAGTTGCGATGACATCGACCACCTCGGAAACAGACGTGTCCGTTCAGTCGGTGAATTGCTCCAAAACCAATTCAGAGTAGGTTTGAGCCGTATCGAAAGAATCGTTAAAGAAAGAATGACTTTGCAAAATTCAGAGTCATTGACACCGTTGAACTTGTTGAACACAAAACCGCTTGTTGCAGCGTTGAAAGAATTCTTCGGTTCATCACAGTTGTCACAATTTATGGACCAAACAAACCCGCTTGCTGAATTGACTCACAAGAGACGTATTTCAGCATTAGGACCCGGAGGTTTGGTCAGAGAAAGAGCCGGATTTGCGGTTCGTGATATTCACCCTTCACATTACGGACGTCTTTGCCCGATTGAAACTCCTGAAGGTCCGAACGCAGGTCTTATCGGTTCACTTGCTACACACGCAAGAGTTAATGATTACGGCTTTATTGAAACTCCTTACTTTGCGGTAAAAGACGGCAAGGTAACGGAAGAAGTTCACTATATGTCAGCAGACGAAGAAGAAAACTTCCGTGTTGCTCCAGGTGACGTTGCATTGAACAAAGACAGAACATTCAAGTTCGAAAAAGTTCCTGTACGTTACAAATCTGAATTTACAGAAGATGATTCAAGCAAAGTTGACTTTGTCGGTGTGTCACCTATTCAGATTATTTCAGTTGCAACATCAGTTATTCCGTTCATCGAACACGACGATGCTAACCGTGCCTTGATGGGTTCGAACATGCAACGTCAAGCAGTTCCGCTTTTGATTACTGACAGACCGGTAGTTGGAACGGGTCTTGAAAAGAGAGCCGCAAAAGACTCAGGTATGGTCGTTGTATCAGAAGTTGACGGTGTTGTTGACAGAGTTGTCGGTGAAGAAGTTACCGTTAAAGATAACGCAGGAAAACTTCACAGATATCAACTTATGAAATATGTAAGAAGTAACCAAGATACTTGTATCAACCAAAAACCGATTGTTAAGGTTGGACAAGCAATCAAGGCCGGCGATGTGCTTGCTGACGGTGCTTCAACTCACTTCGGTGAACTTTCACTTGGTAAAAATATTCTTGCGGCATATATGCCGTGGGAAGGCTATAACTTCGAAGATGCTATCTTGATTTCGGAAAGATTGGTTCAAGATGACGTCTTTACTTCAGTCCACATTGAAAAATTGGAAATTGACGCACGTCAAACAAAATTAGGACCGGAAGAAATTACAAGAGAAGTTCCTAACGTTTCTGAAGATTCACTTCGTCACTTAGACGAAAGAGGTATCGTCAGAATCGGTGCGAGAGTATATGCCGATGATATTTTGGTCGGTAAAGTTACTCCGAAAGGCGAATCAGAACACCCGCCGGAAGAAAAATTGTTGAGAGCAATCTTTGCTGAAAAAGCAAGAGATGTAAAAGACAATTCACTTCGTGTACCTCACGGTGAAGGCGGACGTGTTGTCGATGTTAAGGTATTTGACAGAGAAAAAGGCGATGAACTTCCGCCCGGAGCAAATACCGTAATCAGAGTTTACATCGCTCAAAAACGTAAAGTTTCAGTCGGTGATAAACTTTCAGGTCGTCACGGAAACAAAGGTATCGTATCAAGAATTCTTCCGAGAGAAGATATGCCTTTCTTACCGGACGGAACACCTGTAGATATCGTACTTAACCCGCTCGGCGTACCTTCTCGTATGAACATCGGTCAAACTTACGAATGTTTGTTGGGCTTGGCTGCATACTTGACGGGCGAATATTATGAATCACCTTCATTTGATGAAATGTACGGTGCAAATCAATCCGAAAAAGCAACTAAGGAAGAACTTTTAAGAGGTATTAAAGAATCCGGTTGCGATTGGGTTAGAGAAGACGGTAAAGTAATCCTTATGGACGGCAGAACCGGTGAACCTTTTGACAGACCGGTTGCAGTCGGACTTATCTACTTCTTGAAACTTGTTCACTTGGTAGATGATAAAATCCACGCACGTTCAACAGGACCATACTCACTCGTTACACAACAACCTTTGGGTGGTAAAGCTCAATTCGGCGGACAAAGATTCGGTGAAATGGAAGTTTGGGCACTCGAAGCTTACGGTGCAGCATACGTTCTTCAAGAAATGCTCACGATTAAGTCTGATGATGTTAACGGACGTTCAAGAGCATACGAAGCAATCGTTAAGGGCGACAATATCCCGAGACCGGGTATCCCTGAATCATTCAAGGTGCTCGTAAGAGAACTTCAATCAATCGGTTTGGATATCACGGTTGCTAAGAAGGGCGGCGAAGAAGTAAATCTTATGTCTGATTCTGATGACATCAGAAAAGCAGCACCTAAGAGAGTTCTTTCGGATATGGATTCCGATTTGTTGAATATCAATTTCTTTGATACGTCATCATCGTTCAAAGAATAGTAAATAAAGGAGACAATTAGTAATGTCCACAAGTATAGATTATTTTGATTATATAAGAATCAGCATCGCATCTCCCGAGAGAATTCTTAAATGGTCATACGGCGAAGTTTCAAAGCCGGAAACTATCAACTACAGAACGTTAAAACCTGAACGTGACGGTTTGTTCTGCGAAAGAATTTTCGGACCTACAAAGGACTGGGAATGCTATTGCGGTAAATATAAAAGAGTAAGACATAAAGGTATCATTTGTGAACGATGCGGCGTTGAAGTTACCGATTCAAAGGTAAGACGTCACAGAATGGGACACATTAAACTTGCTGCTCCTGTCAGCCACATTTGGTTCTTAAAGGGTATTCCGAGTTACCTCGGTTTACTCCTTGATATGACTCTTAAAGACTTGGAACAAGTCATTTATTTCAACAGCTATGTTGTAATTGACCCTGCAGACACAGAATTCAAGAAATTCCAATTATTGTCGGAAGAAGAATACGAAGACTATATGATGGAACACGAAGAAAGTGAACTCAGAGTCGGCATCGGTGCGGAAGCAATCAAAGAATTGCTTGGCGAAATCGTATTGTCGGATGCGGTTGCACAAATTCGTGAAGAACTTCAATCAGCAGGCGGTTCAGTACAAAGAAAAGCAAAATTAATCAAGAGATTGAGATTAATGGAATCAATGCTCGCAAGCAACACTGATCCGACTTGGTTAATTATGGATGTACTTCCCGTAACTCCTCCGGATTTGAGACCTATGGTTCAATTAGACGGCGGAAGATTTGCGACATCTGACTTGAACGACTTATACAGACGTGTTATCAACAGAAATAACCGTTTGCAAAGATTGCTTGAAATGGGTGCTCCCGAAATCATTGTAAGAAACGAAAAACGTATGTTACAAGAAGCGGTTGACGCACTTATCGATAACGGCAGACGCGGAAGAACGGTAGTCGGTCCGAACAACAGACCTTTGAAATCATTAAGCAACATCATTGAAGGTAAGCAAGGTCGTTTCAGACAAAACCTTTTGGGTAAACGTGTTGACTACTCAGGTCGTTCCGTAATCGTTGTAGGTCTTCAATTGAGCCTCAACCAATGCGGTTTGCCGAAAGAAATGGCAATCGAACTTTTCAAACCTTTCGTAGTTAACAAACTTATCGAAAGAGGACATGTTCAAAATATCAAATCGGCTAAGAAGAAGATTGAACGTTCAGATCCGGTCATCTGGGATATTTTGGAAGAAGTAATCGACGGACACCCGGTAATGTTGAACCGTGCTCCGACACTTCACAGATTAGGTATTCAAGCATTTGAACCGAAATTGGTTGAAGGTAGAGCAATTCAGTTGCACCCGTTGGTATGTACGGCATTCAACGCCGACTTCGACGGTGACCAAATGGCTGTTCACGTACCGTTGTCAATCGAAGCACAAGCGGAAGCAAGAATGTTGATGTTAGCAACAAACAACATTTTGGCACCTGCAACAGGTAAACCGATTATTACACCTTCTCAAGATATGGTCATGGGTGTATACTACTTGACCTTGATGAGAGAAGATATTTCGGATACATTACATTACTTCTACAACTACGATGACGCAATTTCTGCATATGATTGCGGTGTAATCAAATTACACGAAAAGATTGTAGTTCGTGATGAAAACAACAAGAGATTTGAAACTACGGTCGGAAGAATTATCTTCAATGAAACAATCAGAAAATCTCTTTTGTCAACGTAGTTAAAATTTAAGGTGATATAATAATGGATACTTTAACAAATAAAAATATGAAGAAGAACGTTGAGTTCATAAATGAGCAGATGAACAAAAAGTCACTTGCGAATTTATTGGCTCAAATGTATCTCGAATGGGGCGGTGCAAAGACGGCAGACCTTGCGAATAACATCAAGAATTTGGGCTATAAGTATGCAACAAAAGCAGGTGTTACAATCACAATCGCAGACCTTTCCGTTCCGCCTATCAAGAAAGACCTTTTGGAAGCGGCAGATGAAGAAATTAAAAAATCAACACACCGCTACTTAAAGGGTGAAATTACCGAAGTTGAAAGATATACAAAGGTCATCGACACTTGGTCAGAAACGACGGCGAAACTTACTGAAAACGTTGTATCAAACTTTGATAGATTAAACTCAGTTTATATGATGGCGTTCTCAGGTGCAAGAGGTAACCTCTCACAGGTTTCACAGTTGGTTGGTATGAGAGGCTTGATGGCTGACGCACAAGGTCAAATCATCGACTTGCCGATTAGAGCAAACTTCAAAGAAGGCTTGAGCGTTACCGAATACATCATTTCATCTTACGGTGCAAGAAAAGGTCTTGTAGATACCGCGTTGAAAACCGCTGACTCAGGTTATTTGACAAGACGTTTGGTTGATGTTGCTCAAGACGTAATCGTTCGTGACGTAGATTGCGGCACGGAACGTTATATCAACATGAAACCGATTATGGACGGTGACAAGGTTATCGTTCCTTTGATTGACAGACTTTTGGGCAGAACGGTTGCTCAAGACATCGTTGATGAAAACGGTGAAGTTATTGTTGAAAAGAACACAACTCTCAACAGAGATGACGTTAAGAAAATTGCTCACCTCAATTTGAAAGAATTGAAGATGAGATCGCCTTTGACTTGTGAACTCGAATACGGCATTTGCCAAAAGTGTTACGGTTGGGCGATGACGACTCAAAAGACAGTAGATGTCGGTGAAGCAATCGGTATTATCGCTGCTCAATCAATTGGTGAACCCGGTACACAACTTACAATGAGAACCTTCCACACCGGTGGTGCTGTTGCGGTCAAAGGTGCTATGAAGCACGTTGAAGCGAGCGACGACGGTGAAATTATTTCAGATATCAGAACGAAAAACGAAAGAACCAGACACGGTGATGAAGTTGTCGTTACTATTACGGAAGGCGATATCGAACTCAAAACGGAAAAGAGAACTTATAAATATCATATCCCCGGCCATTCAAAATTGATGGTTAAAAAAGGTGATAAGGTTAAAAAAGGTCAAATCCTTGCAGAATACGCACCTCAAAGTGCTGTTGACAGTAACCGTTTGACAGAAAAGGCTACGAAGGATATTACATCAGACCTTTCTGGTGAAATCAGATTTGAGGACTTCGTTGCTGATGAAAAGAAAGACAGACAAGGAAACGTTTCAAGAACAGCAAACAAAAATGGTATTATTTGGGTGTTGGGTGGCGATGTATACAACCTCCCAGGTGGTTCAAAAATCCTTGTTGAAGACAAACAAAAAATTTCAACCGGTGAAAAATTAGCAGAAATTAACATCGCATCAGAACACGGTGGTGAAGTTAGAGTTAATGATTCACTTAAAGTTGAAGAAGTTAAATTTGAAGGAAAGAAAATCAAGAAGATTGTTTCTGGTAAAGAATTGACAATCGTAATTGCATCAATCCTTCCTGCAAACGCTACATTTGAATCAACTAAGAAGGAACAAATCTGGACAGTTGAAGAAACCGGCGAAAAATACATCGTTAAATCACCTATCGATACGGTAGTTGAAAACGGTATGATTATTGCAGAACTTATCGATGATGAACACACTGTTTCATCAAGCGGTGAAATCAGATACAACGGTATTGAAGTTGACGAAAACCAAATCATTACAAAACCCGGTGAAGTTATCTTCATTCCTGATGAAATTCACCAATTAGCAGGTAAAGATTCATCATTGAAAATGGTTGAAACAGGTACATATGTTACGGCAGGTACCGAAGTTGTTAAAGACTTGTATACTAACATCGACGGTATTGTTGAAATCAGAGAATTCAATGATTGTATTCACGAAGTAGTCATCACTCCGGGTGAAATTCACACACTTTCAAGCATCAATGACTTGAAGGTTGATGAAGGCGAACTCGTTGAAGCAGGTACATTGATTGCACCGAAAATCAAGGCTAAAGAATTGTCTATCGTAACGATTATGGATTCTGAAAGTGACAACATTGATTTAGACGATACAGCAGAAGATGTTGAACTTACACTTGATGAAGAAACAATGTCTAATAAGCCTATCCAAATTTTGGTACGTCCTGTTCAAAAATTCCAAATCAATCCGAAGGAAGTATCAATTAAATTTGACTCAACAGACGAATCAATCGATATTGTTCCTGTTACACAACTTCAATATAAAGATGGTCAAAGAGTTCGTAACTATGACGGTGCGGCACTTACCAAGACAAGTTTGGTATTGCAAATGCAAGGCTACCTTGGTCACTTGAAAGGTATGGTCGAACTTGATAAGAATAACAACCTCAAGGTTGTAGTTCTTGAAACTTTGATTATCAGACGTGAAATGGAAGGACAAGCAAAAATGATGCAATCAATGCAAACAGAATTGCTTGTTGAAAACGGACAAATCATCGATTCGAAAACACCAGTTGCTAAGACAAGAGTTTTGGCAATTAAAGACGGTGTTGTAAGCCTTAACGCAGAAGGCGAAGATGTCAGACGTTTGCTTTTGGTATCAGATAGCTTTGAAAAGACAATTCCTGTTAAGAAAGCAACCGTTAAGAAGGGACAATTCGTCAAGATGGATTCAGTCATTGGCGAAGATGGCGAAGTAACGGATGTTTCAGGTTTGGTTGTTGCTGTTGAAAAAGACGGCGTAAAAATCAGAAAAGGACGTCCTTACTTAATTAGCCCTGGTACAATGCTTCAAATCGGAAACGGTGCATTGGTACTCCGTGGTGATATGCTTGCAACATTGGTATTTGAAAGACAAAAGACAGGCGATATCGTTCAAGGTTTGCCGAGAGTTGAAGAACTTTTGGAAGCAAGAAAACCGAAAGATTCAGCTATTGTTGCCGAAATCGAAGGTAAAGCCGAAATCGTTATCGAAGATGAAGTTCCTTCATTGTATATCGTTAACGACACAGGCAGACACGAAATCAAATATCCAATTGATTCAACTATTGTTGTAAACAACGGTCAAGACATTCACATTGGTCAAGCATTGACAGGTGGCCCGATGAACCCGCATGATATCATCAGATTGAACGGTATCGAAGCTGCTCAACAATACTTGGTAGACGAAGTTCAACGAGTTTACCGTTCACAAGGTGTTGAAATTGCTGATAAGCACGTTGAAGTTATCGTAAGACAAATGACCAAGAAGGTTAAAGTTCTTGAATCAGGCGATACGAAACTTCTTCCCGGTGAATTCCTCGAACTTAAAGAAATTGAAGCTGAAAACAAGGCAGTTGAAGAAGCAGGCGGAACACCGGCTGCATATGAATCAGTCTTGTTAGGTATCACAAAGGCTTCTTTAAATACCGAAAGTTTCATTTCTGCAGCATCTTTCCAAGAAACGACAAGAATCTTGACGGAAGTTGCAGTCGATGGCAAAAAGGATATGCTCAGAGGCTTGAAAGAAAACGTAATCATTGGTCGTTTGATTCCTGCAGGTACCGGTTTCTATCATCTTACTCACGCATCAGAAGAAAAAGATATGGAAGCTCAAAAACGTGCAGCTCAAAAGAACAATGTTCGTAAGCCTTCAGCAATTCTTGAAGAAATCGAAGGTATGTTTGGAGCACCTGATTTTTCAATCGAAGAATAGATAATTTGGGGGTGGTAAAATATTTTTTACCACCCTATTTTATGGAATAACGAAAGGAGTTCCAATGAAAAAAATTTTAGCATTGTTTGCCGTAATGATTTTGGGTATCGGGGCTGTAAATGCAGCAACGACGGAACAAGTCAGAACTTTTTTCAATGCGTATGTGGCAGCTTCAAATAATTTTCAAAGTGATGTTTTTACAAAATATTACGTTCAAAATCCGAAAATCATTAGAGTTGTTCAGAAAAAAGACGGCACAACTCAGTCTGTTGTAGTCCCGAAAGACAGATACTTGGCGGAAGCTGCAAAAGGCAGAGCTTTAGGAAAAGCATTGAGATATAAAAATAATTATTCCAATGTGAAAATTACTCCATACGGAAAAGATTTTAAAGTTACTGCAACGAGAAATCCTTCCCCCGGCGGAAGTTTCCCTGCATACTTTATTATTGGTGATGTGAACGGTTCTTTAAAAATAAAAGTGGAATCAATGAACACACCTCGTCAGGAATTTTTGGGCAAATAGTCTTAAAGGTCGGTTTTATGCCGACCTTTTAAAGTTTAAAAGAAAAAATCCGATATATAAAATATGCCGAATAAAAGGTTCTATGAAAAATATGCTAACGCAAGTCTGAAGTTTTTTTATGGTGAAAACCATGAAAATTTTGTCTTGTCTGAATCTCCGGATTTACAAAATGAAAAAGATAATATTGGAGTAGAAGTTACACGCGGTATTTCGGAGTATGAAGGTCGACTTTCAAGGCTTGCAAATGAATGTATGGAACAAAATCTTCCTCTCGATAAACGAGTTACACGAGCAAATAAAATGTTCCGTAAAAATTTTTTGGGTATGGTTCACGAAAACTTAGGTTTTGTGATTGCTGATCCTGAAAACGGTCACGATTGCGGCGAACTTCACGTTCGACAAATCATTGAAAAAATTAAAATAAAAACAGATAAACTTCAAAATTTGTATAAACAGTTTGAATGGAATTGTCTTTATGTTTTTGCCGAATATCCTCTAAAATCCAAACATATTTTGGTTCTTGCGGATTTGCTCAATGCCGAACAACTTAATAAATATGATATATATTTTATTAACGCTCTTGATAGACTTTATATTATTAACGCACGCAAAGATTTTAAGTTCCAAAAACACAGTTTTTCAGCAACGGAACTTGGCGAATTTACTGAAGAAGCCTATAAAGATTGACGCTTTTGTGCTTCTTTTTCAATTTTTTTGATGTAATTTTTTAATTCTTTGACTTGCGAAGGCTTAAGGTACTTAAAAGCACCTTTTTGTAAACCTAAAAGGTCGATTGAACCGTGATGAGTGCGTTTGAGCGAAATAACGGGGTGTCCTATTGCATCAGCCATTTTTCTGATTTGCCTGTTCATACCTTGTCGCAAAACTACTGTTAAAACAGTGTTTCCGTCCTCAATGTCAATTACTTCCGCTTCCGCATAAGCGATTTTGCCCTTCTCGATTTCTATACCCTTCGCCCAACGAATTAAATCGTTTTGCTCAATTTTTCCTTTAACACAAACCCTGTAAATTTTCGGAATTTTGACACTCGGGTGAGTCATTTTATTGATTAATTCACCATCATCAGTCATTATTAACAATCCTGTTGACGCTTTGTCAAGTCTGCCAACGGGTTTGAGGTTTTGAACTTCCGGCGGAAGAATGTCGTAAATTGTCTTGCGTCCCTTTTCATCACTCTTTGTTGTGATATAACCTGCAGGCTTGTAATAACGAATATATGTATATTCTCTCACGTTCGAGATAGGCTTGCCGTTTATCGTGATTTTGTCTTTTTTGCCAACTGTTGTGGAAAAATCAGTGACAACTTTTCCGTTAAGACGAACTTTGCCCGCCTCAATTAACTCGTCAGCTTTTCGTCTCGAACAGAAACCTGTTTGTGCAATATATTTATTAATTCTAAAATTTTCTTCTGCCATAGCAGTATCATACAAAAAGCAAGGCAATAGAGCAAATAATTTTTTGATTAATAAAAATATAATCTGATTACTGAATTTTCTATTTTTTTCTAAAGATAATAAATATTTCAAAAAAATTATTAATTTTTACTTACTCATAGTGAACAAAAAATTTATTCCGTTTTAAAAATAAAAGTATGGCATGAATGGAGCAAAAACAACAGAAAAGCCTAATGTTATTGATGTTTAATTATTTTTAGTAAATTGTTTATTTAATGTAAAAAGAGAGAGCAAGAAGCATGAAAAGCATGAAATGACATGGATTTCAGCATGTTAAGAAATGTAAACAAGAATATATACAAAAAGGCAATTTTTAAAGAG